>NZ_JAVIIY010000007.1:0-344677 GCF_033977345.1 Mesorhizobium dulcispinae | reverse complement strand
GCCAGCATCTTGAATCACAAATCCGACAAATCAGGAATCCCCTCCGATTCCGTCAAATCTTGAACCGCTCTAGTGCATTGCCGTTGGCGGTTAACAGATCGCTATCGGTGTCTCAGTACCGCAACACTGCCAAACAGAACCATCGCCGGCGATGCCAAGCGTCGTGCAGCACCTGAACAGCGTCGCACCGAAATGGATTCAGGCGACGCGCTTTGGTTAGCCGACGCCAGCTTCCGGTCAGCTGGCGCTGGCGGAGGTGCGGGAAAGGCCGTCCTTGGCCGGCTGGTAGTTCGGGTCGAGGTGGATCGCCTCGCGGTAGGACTTGGCAGCCCTTACCTTGTCGCCGCGCCGCTCGTAGATCAGCGCCTGGTTGGCCCAGGCCTCGGCGTTCTTGCCGTCGAGCTTGATGGCCATGTTGAAGTCGGAGAAGGCGTTGTCCTCGTCACCCGTCGCCAGATAGGAAAGGCCGCGGCCGTTGTAGGGCTCGGCGGCGTCCGGCGCCAGCGAGATCGCGGTCGAGAAATCCTCGATGGCGAACTTGTGCTGGCCCTGGCTCTGATAGATCAGGCCGCGGTTGTGGTAGGCACGGGCGTCGGTGGTGTCGAGCTGGATCGCCTTCTGGAAGTCGTTGAAGGCATCCTGGGTGCGGCCCGCCTTGCGGTAGAGATTGCCGCGACCGATATAGGCGGCGTCGTAGTTGGCATTGATCTGGATCGAGCGGTTGTAGTCGGCAAGTGCCGCTTCCTGATTGCCGAGGAAGCGCTGGATGAGCGCACGGTTCGAATAGGCCTGGTAGAAATTCGGATTGAGCTGGATGGCTTGGTCGAAGTCCTTGAGCGCCGCCTGGTATTGGCCGCCGCGGCCATAGGCCGAACCGCGCACATTGTAGCCCTCGGGATCCTGCGGATTGCGCTGGATCACCGCCGATAGCGAGGAGATGTTCTCGGTCGAGCCTTGCGCCTTGTCGATATTGTTGAACTCACCCGTCGGGGCCGTCTGGCATGCTGCAAGCGTCAGACCCGAAAGCAGGGCCGCCGTCAGGGCGAAGCCGCGAAAAGCGGTTTTGCGCTCCACGGAAATTGCGTTCATCTTTGTCCTCACTGCCGCAGCGCCGTCAGTCCGTTCCCTCTCCGAACCGGCTCCTATGCATAAACAAAAGGGTGGCGGCGATTCCGCATCGCGCCACCCTCGGTATCCTTCGAAAAGGACGAAAAATTGGCGTTATGAGCGCGGCGAGCGCGATGCGCCGGCAGCACCAGCCGGAGCCGGGCGCGGGGTCATCGGCAGCAGGCCTTCGCGCTGCGCGCGCTTGCGGGCCAGCTTGCGGGCGCGCCGCACGGCTTCAGCCTTCTCGCGGGCACGCTTCTCGGACGGCTTCTCGTAGTGACCGCGCATCTTCATTTCGCGGAAAATACCTTCGCGCTGCATCTTCTTCTTCAGCGCGCGAAGCGCCTGATCAACGTTGTTGTCGCGGACGAGTACCTGCACGTGCAATCCTGTCTTCGGGTTTGAAATCATAAGGCAAACGGCCATAGCCGCTAACCTCCGCAGTGACCTGCACCGCGAATTGTGGCGGCTGATAGCAGAATCAGGCCGTGCTGTCCACCGTTGATTGCAGAAACCGCGATCAAAAGCCGAGGCGCTGCGCCTTGCCGGCCTCCGGTCCCAGGCCGTCGCCAAGATGGAGGCGGGCGAAATCCTCGAAGAACTCCCCATAGTCGCAGGTTATTTCCTCGCCGACCGCGATATCGCGTGTGGCGGTGGCGCCGCCATATTGCGAAAAGTCCGTATTCGGCCGCTCGGCATGGTTCATGAAGCGGCCATTGTCGACTTCATAAACCATGAAACCCGGCTTGTCCGGGCTCGGATAGGCGTAGCGGTCGAGCAATTCCCTCAAATGAGGCGGCGCCGCTTCGTACTTCTCCATCGGGATCAGCCGGTCGAAATCGGGATCGAGCCGCCAGATCGAGGCGCCTTTCCTGATCGGCTCGGCGGCGAAAACTCCGACGCCTTCGATGGCGCTCTGGGCGACATAGGTTCTGATCAGCAGCATCGTTCCGGTCCGTTTTCGACGGGAAACCAAATCGTCAAATCGGACCGGAATGCAAGGCCGCATTGCAATATTTTGGCGGATGACCACGTCGGCCCGCGGCCAACCGGATCACGACCGGTTGATTGACACGCCGCCATCGGCAAACAGCGCCGTGCCGGTGGTGAAGCTGGAGGCGTCGGATGCAAGGTAGAGCGCAGAGCGGGCGATCTCCTCCGGCCGGGCCATGCGCTTCAAGGCGTGGATGCCCTCGACGAAGGCGCGAGCCTCGGGCGTGGTGGTCGTGGCGCCTGGCGTGTCGGTGCCGCCGGGCAGCAGCGCATTGACGCGCAGCCCCTTCGGTCCGTATTCGGCGGCGAGCACTTGCGTCAGCCCGATCAGGCCCGCCTTGGCGGCGGCATAGGCGGCCATGCCCGGCATGCCGGCGGTATAGCCGACGAAGCTCGAGGTGAAGATCAGCGAGCCGCCGCCGCGCGCAAGCATTGCCGGGATCTGGTGCCTGGCGGCGAGATAGGCGCTGGTCAGGTTGGTGTCCATCGTCTCCTGCCAGGTCGCCGGCGCCATATCGGGAACAGACGCCATCACGCCGACGGCGCCGGCATTGTTGAAGGCGATGTCGAGGCCGCCGAAGCTTTTGACGGCGAGGTCGACCAAGGCCTTCGCATAGGCTTCGTCTCTTACGTCGCCAGCAAGGGCGACCGCCGCGCCACCGGCTTCCTCGATCTCGCCAACGAGCGCGTCAAGCTCCGCCTTGCGGCGCGCCGCGACGACGAGGCTGGCGCCCTGCTCGGCGAACAGCCTGGCGGTGGCGCGGCCGATGCCGGAGCTGGCGCCGGTGACAATGGCGACCTTGTCTGTCAGTGCGAACATCTTCCTCATCCTTCCTCTGTGCCGGTCTTGCCAGCGGCTGGGATGCTTGGTCGCAAATGAGGACGGTCGCGGCCACCCGAAACCCGCAAAAGCAGATGGTGGCCCTACTGCCGCAACAGCCAACCCAGTCGGTCCAGCGAGAAGGCGTAGCTGAGGGCAATCAGCAGAGCCATGACTATGCCAGTGGCTGCATGACCGGCGAGATAGTACCCGGCGGCACCGCCGAACAGTACAATAAGTTCCAGCACCAGCCTGACGGCGCCTGACACTGGCACCGGGGCCTGGCCCGACCGGCTGGGATCATTGAGCACGGCGAAGGTGCCCCAAAACACAGCCGCGACGAGAGGCAAGGTGATAGCCAGTATCCAGCGCCAGAACTCGGTCGAAAAGGTCCACCCGGCCATGCCGAGGCCAAGCAACGCAGAAAGTTCGAGCAGAAAGCGCAGAGTCAGATTCCACCAAGCGTTACCCATCATCATCCTCTGGCATCAGGCGAAAGGGAGTGTCGCCCAAGAGAGCTGCAGAAGCCAGATCGGATGCATCATTTTGACCATGGCGCAAAACGGCAAGCGCCGTCGCAAACAGCGCAAGGATGGCGGTGCGGTTTCGCTAGTGATACTCCTCGCGTGACGAGGCGGACGACATCCGCGATTTTTGGCGCGAGGCTATAACGTGAAGAAATACTCGGTATTCGCCATTGCCCGCGAGGCGATGCGCGGCCACAAGGGCTGGGAAGAACAGTGGACCTCGCCCGAGCCGAAGAAGGAATACGACGTCATCATCGTCGGCGCCGGCGGCCATGGCCTGGCGACGGCCTATTATCTGGCGAGCGAGCACGGCATCACCAATGTCGCGGTGCTGGAGAAGGGCTGGCTCGGCGGCGGCAACACCGGCCGCAACACCACCATCATCCGCTCCAACTATCTCTATGACGAGAGCGCCGGCATCTACGACCATGCGCTGAAGCTGTGGGATGGGCTCTCCCAGGAGCTCAACTACAACGTCATGTATTCGCCGCGCGGCGTCATGATGCTGGCGCACAACGTCCATGACGTCCAGGTGTTCAAGCGCCACATCCATGCCAACCGGCTCAACGGCATCGACAATGAGTGGCTGACGCCGGAACAGGCGAAAGAATTCTGCCCGCCGCTCAACATCGCCAAGGAGGCGCGCTACCCGGTGATGGGCGCCGCGCTGCAGCGGCGCGGCGGCACGGCACGGCACGATGCCGTCGCCTGGGGCTATGCGCGCGGCGCCTCGGCGCGCGGCGTGCACATCATCCAGAATTGCGAGGTCACCGGCGTCAAGCGCGCGGCCAATGGCGCCGTCACCGGCGTCGAGACGACGCGCGGCTTCATCGGCGCCAAAAAGGTCGGCGTGGTCGCCGCCGGCCATTCCTCGGTCATCATGGACATGGCCGGCGTGCGCATGCCGCTGGAGAGCTACCCGCTGCAGGCGCTGGTGTCGGAGCCGGTCAAGCCGGTGGTGCCGTGCGTGATCATGTCGAACACTGTGCACGCCTATATCTCGCAGTCGGACAAGGGCGAGCTGGTGATCGGCGCCGGCACCGACCAGTATATCTCCTATTCGCAGACCGGCGGCCTGCACATATTGCAGCACACGCTCGACGCCATTTGCGAGATGTTCCCGATCTTCACCCGCATGAAGATGCTGCGCTCCTGGGGCGGCATCGTCGACGTGACGCCTGACCGCTCGCCGATCCTGGCGAAGACGCCGGTCAAGGGGCTCTATGTCAATTGCGGCTGGGGCACGGGCGGTTTCAAGGCGACACCGGGTTCCGGCAACGTCTTTGCCCACACCATCGCCAAGGACGACCCGCACCCGATCAACGCGCCCTTCACCCTCGAGCGCTTCCGCACGGGCCGCCTCATCGACGAAGCGGCTGCGGCGGCGGTGGCGCACTGATGCTGACTTTTGGCCTGGGGCTTTGCAATCAACCGGCCATCGGCCACGGCGAATTGTAGGAACGAAACAGAATGCTTCTCATCCGCTGTCCCTATTGCGAGGAAGAGCGCCCGGAACTCGAGTTCCGCAATGCCGGCGAGGCGCATATCGCGCGCCCGACCAACATTGCTGCCGAAAGCGAAGACGATTTCGAGAAATTCTTCTTCATCCGCTCGAACCCGAAAGGCGTCATCTATGAGCGCTGGCGGCATATCCATGGCTGCGCGCGCTTCTTCAATGCCGTGCGCGACACCGTCACTGACAAGTTCGTCATGACCTACAAGGCCGGCGAGCCGAAGCCCGCGAAGCTGCCTGGAGCCTCGAAATGAACGCCGCCTTCCGCATTTCCGGCGCCGGGCGCCTCAGCCAGGCGAGGACCGCCTCGTTCAGCTTCGATGGCAAGCCGTATGCCGGCATCGAGGGCGATACGCTCGCCTCGGCGCTGCTCGCCAACGGCGTGCATCTGGTCGGCCGATCCTTCAAGTACCACCGGCCGCGCGGCTTCCTGTCGGCCGGCGCGGAAGAGCCCAACGCGCTGGTGCAGATCGTGCGCGACGACGCGCGCAAGACGCCGAACGTGCGGGCGACCGTGCAGGAGCTCTATGACGGGCTGACGGCGCACTCGCAGAACCGCTGGCCCTCGCTCGCCTTCGACGTCGGCGCGGTCAACGACATCGCTTCGCCGATGTTCTCGGCCGGCTTCTACTACAAGACCTTCATGTGGCCGAAATGGGCCTGGAAGGATCTTTACGAGCCGAAGATCCGCGCCGCGGCCGGCCTTGGCGTCTCCCCCGACCGGCCGGATCCCGACCATTACGCCGCGCGCTATGCGCATTGCGACGTGCTGGTGTTGGGCGGCGGTGCTGCCGGCATCGCCGCGGCGCTCGCCGCTGCCGAAACGGGCGTACGCGTGATACTCGCAGACGAGCAGGCCGAATTCGGCGGCAGCCTGCGCTTCGAGAGCGGCGCGAAAATCGATGGCGAGAATGGCTTTGCCTGGGCTCAAGGGGCGATCGCCAAGCTCAAGGCGATGGACAATGTCCGCGTGCTCTCGCGCACGACGGCCTTCGGCTATTACGCGCAGAACTTCGTCGGCCTGGTCGAGCGGGTCAGCGATCATCTCAAGAGCCCCGGCCGTGAGCTGGCGCGCGAGCGCCTGTGGCAGGTCCGCGCCAGGCGCGTGGTGCTGGCGACCGGCGCCATCGAGCGCCACATGGTGTTCGCCGACAACGACCGGCCGGGCATCATGCTGGCGTCGGCCGCGCGCACCTATCTCAACCACTATGGCGTCGCCGTCGGCAGGAATGTCGGCATCTACACGGCAAACGACTCGGCTTACGCTGCCGCGATCGACCTGAAGAAGGCCGGCGTCAATATCGCCGCAATCGTCGACCTGCGCGACCATCCGACCGGACCGGCGATCGACGAGGCGAGAGGCCTCGGCATCGAGATCAATTTCGGCCGCGCGGTGGTTCGCGCCGGCGGCAAGCTGCGCGTCTCGTCGATGACCGTGCAGCCGAAGATCGGCGGCGGCGAGCGCACCATTGCGGTCGACGCCATCCTGATGTCGGCCGGCTGGACGCCGTCGGTGCATCTCTTCTCGCAGTCGCGCGGCAAGGTCGCCTTCAACGAGGAGACGCGGCGCTTCGTGCCGGGAACCTATGCGCAGGACTGCGTCTCGGTCGGCGCCTGCAACGGCACGGACGGGCTCTCCGCAACGATCGACGAGGCCTATGCGGCCGGCGCCAAGGCTGCGAAGGAGGCCGGCGGCAAGGATTCCAGCGTCAAGACGGGCAAGAGCGCCAAGCCGAAGGTCGACGCCAGCGAAAGCTGGTCCCGCGGTATGTTGGGCGCTGCCCCCGGCGCCGGGCCGGACACCACGGTCAAGGCCTTCGTCGATTTCCAGAACGACGTCACCGCCAAGGACATCCGCCAGGCGGTGCATGAGGGCATGCACTCGATCGAGCATGTCAAGCGCTTCACCACCAACGGCATGGCGACCGACCAGGGCAAGACGTCGAACATGCACGGCCTGGCGATCGCGGCCGAGACGCTCGGCAAGGCGATCCCGCAGGTCGGCCTCACCACCTTCCGCGCGCCCTATACGCCGGTGACCTTCGGCTCGATCGTCGGCCATGCGCGTGGCGCCCTGTTCGACCCGACCCGCAGGACGGCGACCCATCCCTGGGCGGCCGCCCAGGGTGCTGTGTTCGAGGATGTCGGCCAGTGGAAGCGCGCCTGGTATTTCCCCAAGGCCGGCGAGGACATGCATGCCGCCGTCAACCGCGAATGCGTGACGGTTCGCAAGTCGGCCGGCCTGTTCGACGCCTCGACGCTCGGCAAGATCGAGGTGGTCGGGCCGGACGCCGCCAAGTTCATGGAACTGCTCTACACCAATCCGTGGGAGAAGCTGGAGCCCGGCCGCTGCCGCTACGGCATCATGCTGCGCGAGGACGGCTTCATCTATGACGACGGCGTGGTCGGCAGGCTGGCGCCGGACCGTTTCCATGTGACGACGACGACCGGCGGCGCGCCGCGCGTCATGCATCACATGGAGGATTACCTCCAGACCGAATTTCCGCATCTGAACGTCTGGCTGACTTCGATCACCGAGCAATGGGCGGTAATCGCGGTGCAGGGGCCGAAGTCGCGTGAGATCATCGCGCCGCTGGTCGAAGGCATCGACATGTCGGACGAGGCGCTGCCGCATATGTCGGTGCGCGAGGGCAAGATCTGCGGCGTGCCGACGAGGCTCTTCCGCATGTCGTTCACCGGCGAGCGCGGCTTCGAGGTCAACGTGCCGGCCGACTATGGTGAGGCAGTGTGGGAAGCGCTGTGGGCCGAAGGCCAGAAGCATGGCGCGACCGCCTACGGCACCGAAACGATGCACGTGCTGCGCGCCGAAAAGGGCTACATCATCGTCGGCCAGGACACTGACGGCACGGTGACGCCGAACGATGCCGGTCTCGACTGGGCGGTCGGCAAGAAGAAGACCGACTTCGTCGGCATCCGCGGCATGGCCCGGTCCGATCTGGTCGCCAAGGGCCGCAAGCAACTGGTCGGTTTGAAGACCAAGGACCCGAAGGTCGTGCTGGAAGAGGGCGCGCAGATCGTCGACGACCCGAAACAGGCGATCCCGATGAAGATGATCGGCCACGTCACCTCCAGCTACTGGTCGGAGAATTGCGGACGCTCGATCGCGCTGGCGCTGGTCACCGGCGGCCGCGACCGCATGGGGCAGACGCTCTACGTGCCGATGCCGAACGGCACGATCGAGGTGGAGGTCACCGGCATGGTGTTCGTCGACGAGAAGGGAGAGCGCCTCAATGGCTAAGGCTGCCGCCAAGACAAAAGCCGCCGAAACCTCGGCCGAGCGGCGCCCTGCGCTCGCCGGGCGTGCCGTGTCGGCGCCGGGCGTCAAGGTCGAGATCCTGCCGCCGGCCGAACGCATCTCGCTGCGCGCGCCGGAGGCTTCGCTCGCTGCGCTCTCCAAGGCGCTGAGCGTGACGCTGCCGGCGAAGCCGAAAAGCTCGGCCACGAAGGGCGGGCGCACCGTGCTGTGGCTCGGGCCGGACGAATGGCTGGTCGTCGACGAGGCCGGCAACGATCCGCTGGCCGACTGCGCCAAGGTCTCGGCGCTGCATTCGGCGGTCGGCATCTCGCATCGCAATGTCGCGATCTCGGTCGCCGGGCCTGCCGCTGCCGTGACGGTCAACTCCGGCTGCCCGCAGGATCTGTCGCTCGAAGCCTTCCCGGTCGGAGCGGCGTCGCGCACCATCCTGGGCAAGGCCGAGATCGTGCTGCTGCGCACCGCGGAAGACACGTTCCGGGTGGAGTGCTGGCGTTCCTTCTCGGACTATGTCTTTACTCTGCTGTCGGAAGCGGCGAGCGACGCGGCGCACTGAGCTTTGCAGCGGCCGCTCCGAAAGGAACGGTGCTGCAGGAACCATCGCTCGCCCGTTCCGTTGTTTGCGACTGGAGCGGCTCGGCGCCTCATGAATCGCGGACCCGCTCGGGCATTTGTGTCGTCGCAATTCCGGACGGAAAACCGCTGCGCACTTTTCCTGGAATTGCTCCAGCGAGGGAGAAGCCGATGCCGTCCAAATCCGCGCCGAAGTCGCCCAAGAAAACAGCTGCGGTCCGTTCGCTGGAGCGGGAGCGACATCGCGAGATCGAGGAAGAAGAACTCGAGGAAGGCCTCGAGGATACATTTCCGGCCAGCGATCCGGTGTCGATCACCGGCACTTCCATTTCCGGCTCTCCCGCGAAGCCTAGGAAGGCCAAAAGCGCGGCGGGAACGAAGCCACGTCAGAAATAGCGGGCTTGCGGATCGCTTCGAGCGTTGGAACAGCCGAAACGAAAAAGGGCGGCCAAGTGCCGTCCGTTTTCGTTTCCAATTTCGCAGTGCTTAAAGCGCGACGCGCTTTAAGCACTGTTTGATGCATGTCGTTTTCCCAAAACCGCTGCACACTTTTGGGCGACATGCATTAGAGGCCGGGCACGAACCACGGGTTCACGTCCATGCCGAGCCGCGGGCCCTTGGTCTGGGTGTTCGTGGCGTCGGTCTTTTCCACCGAGCCGGTCGCCGTGCAGTCGAGCTTCACATTGGTGTGGGTCTCGGCGCAGGCCGTAACGTGCTTGGCCGACTGGTTCGCGCCAGCGAAAGCGGCGCCCGAGAAGGCCAGCACGGCAGCGAGAGCGAGGATTGTCCGTTTCATCTTCCGTCTCCAGTTTCGTACATGTACGATATGCCGTACATATACGGTTAACGGAAGGTGAATTCAAGGGCGAATTTGTACGTGTACGACAAATTTTCTAGAACGTAGGTATTCGCCGCCGCGGATCAAGCGATCGGATGGGCAAAACGGTCAAAGATGACCGGTCAGCAGTTGACCGGTGTTTCGGTGAGCGGGGGGATGTCCTGCGCCGACAATGAAGCCAGCGTGAAGTCGCACATCCGCTTCACATAAGCCTGGGGATCGCCGAATGGATAGAAGGGGAAGGTGATCAGCAGCGAGATCGTGCCGTGGCCGACCGTCCACAGCATGGTGGCGATGGCGCGCGGGTCGCCCTTGAGCTTGCCGGCGGCCACGCAGGCCTCGACCCTTTTGATCAGCACCTTCATCGCCGGGTTGCTCTCCTCCATGTCCTCGTAGCTGCGGCCTTCCGGCAGCCGCGTCTTCTCGGTCATGAAGACGGTGCGGTATTCATTGGGGTTGCCGAGCCCGAAGGCGGCATATTCGGTCATCACCGCACGCAACGCCTCGATCGGGTCGTCGGCGGGATGCTCCTCGATGCGCCGGGCAAGCGTCTCGAAGGCGTCCTCGGCCAGCGCGAACAGGATGTCCTGCTTGTCGGCGAAATAGGAATAGACCGACATCGGCGCGTAGCCGACCCGCTTGGCCAGCTTGCGGATGGTCAGCCCTTCGTAACCCTCTTCCTGGACGAGCTTGTGGGCCGCGTCGACCAGTTCGGAGCGAAGTTCAGCCTTCTGCTTTTCGCGGCGTTTCTGAACGCTCAGCGCCAATGTTCGCCTGCCTTTTGTGGTTGGTTGCCTGACGAAATTATATACGCTGTACGGCAACGGACAAGCCGGCGGGTTGGTTCCGCAAGGTACGGCCTAACGCTTTGTTCCAACTCAATTCCGCTCGGAAAAGCCGCTACCAGTTTGCCTGAACTAGATCGCGCCGATGCCGCCGTCGAGCGCCAGCGCGTGGCCGGTCATGAAGGAGTTGCCGGGGTCGGCGAGATAAAGGATGCCGGTCACGATCTCGTCGACTTCGCCGACGCGCTTCATCGGCACGCCGCGCGTGAGTTCGGCAAGCGCTTCGGCTTCCGGCGCGCCTGTGGAGCGCACGAAGCCGTCGACCATCGCCGTCCTGGTGTGCGCCGGGCAGACCGCGTTGATGCGTATCCCCTTGCTGGCATATTCGACAGCGGCCGAGCGTGTGAGCCCGACTACGCCGTGCTTGGCGGCGGCGTAGACCGACAGCTTCGGCGCGCCGGAAAGGCCGGCGACCGAGGCGACGTTGACGATCGCACCGCCCTTGCCGCTTTCCCGGAATTGCCGCTCCATCTGCGCGATCTGGTGCTTCATGGCGTAGAAGACGCCGAGCAGGTCGACCTCGAGCACGCGGCGCGCTTCCTCCGACGTCACCTGCGGCAGGCGCACGAAGGCATGCACGATCCCCGCGTTGTTGACGGCAATGTCCAGCCGGCCGAATTTCTCGACGGCGAGTTTCACCAGATCCTCGGAGAGCTTCTCGTCGGCAATGTTGCCGGCAAGGATAGCGGTTTCGGTATTTAGGCTTGCCGCGAAATCACCGAGTGCCGTTTCGTCGAGATCGGAAAGGACCAGCCGCGCGCCCTCGGCGGCGAAGGCTTTGGCCGCGCCGCTGCCGAGGCCGCCGGTCGCACCGGTTATCAGCACGGTGGCTCCATCGAAACGGCCCATTGTTCAGCTCCCCGTATTCAAATCTTCCTGTCGATCAGGTCCACCGCCAGCGCGGCGAGCAGCTTCACCGCCTCGCCATAGGTCTTGGCCTTTTCCGGATTGGAGGCGTTGCCGTCCAACGCGCGGCGGTAGACACCCTGGCAGATCGCCGCCAGCCGGAAGAAGGAGAAGGCCAGGAAGAAGGTCCAGTTGCCGATGCCGTCGATGCCGCGCCGGCGGCAATAGGCGGCGACATAGGCCTCCTCGGAAGGCAGGCCGAGCGTGGCGCGGTCGACGCCGCCGAGGCCGCGAAAGCCGGAAGCATGCGGCAGCCGCCACTGCATGCACTGATAGGCGAGGTCGGCAAAGGGGTGGCCGAGCGTCGACAGCTCCCAGTCGAGCACGGCGATCACCTTCGGCTTGTCCTTGGCGAAGATCATGTTGTCCAGCCGGTAGTCGCCATGCACCAGCGAAACCCGGCCGTCATTGGCCGGCATATGCGTTTCCAGCCAGGCAATCAGCCGATCCATGTCGACGATCTTTTCGGTCTCGGAAGCGCGGTACTGGCTGGTCCAGCGGGCGAACTGGCGCTCGAAATAGCTGCCGGACTTGCCGAAATCGCTTAAGCCCACGGCCTCGATATCGACGTCGTGCAGGGCGGCGAGCGTCGCGTTCATGGCGTCGTAGATCGCTGCCCGCTCGTCATTGCCAGATGCGTCCGGCAATGAGGGATCCCAGAAGATGCGACCGTCGAGGAACTCCATGACATAGAACATGCGACCAATCGGGGAGTCCTCGCCGGACAGATGCAGCATGCGCGGCACCGGCACGGCGGTCGAGCTAAGCGCCTGCATGACCCGGAATTCGCGATCGACCTGGTGCGCCGATTTCAGCAGTTGTCCCGGCGGCTTGGCGCGCAGCACGTAGCGGCCGCTGGCGGCGGTGAGCAGATAGGTCGGGTTCGATTGCCCCGACTTGAACTTTTCGATCGCGGAAAGCCCGGCAAAGCCCGGGATATGCGCTTCGAGGTACGGCGCAAGCGCCGCTTGATTGAACGCGTTGGCGTCGCCGCTCATGCGGTCTCGGGCTGGCGCTCGATCAGCGTCAGCGTCAGCCAGCGCGCGGTGAGGGCCGGCTTCTTCGATCCTTCGATCTCGATGGTCACGTCATGCGCCGTCTGCACCCAGCCGGACGGCCGGACCTTGACGTCGGCCAGCACGAAGTGCGTGCGGATGCGCGAGCCGGTCTTGACCGGCGCCAGGAAACGCAGCGTGTCGAAGCCATGGTTGACGCCCATCTTGGTGTTTTCGATCGGCGGCATGGTCTCGAAGGTCATGGCCGACAGCAGCGACAGCGACAGGAAGCCATGCGCGATGGTGCCGCCGAATGGCGTCTCACGCGCGGCGCGCTCCGGATCGCAATGGATGAACTGATGATCGTCGGTGGCGTCGGCGAACTGGTCGATCATGCGCTGCGTCACCGTGCGCCAGGGCGACACGCCGACTTCCTTGCCGACGCTGGCCAGAAGCGTATCGAGACTGATCGGTTCCACGCTGATGTCCTCCGCACCCCGCCCGGATAACGAGCGCTTCATTCCTTGAACAATGTCATCCCGTGCTGCACCGACTGGCCGCCGTCGATCGGCAGGATGGCGCCGGTGACGTAGCTTCCGGCACGGCTGCACAAATAGAGCGTTGCGCCGGCAATGTCATCCGCCACGCCGATGCGGCCGAGCGGAACATGGTTACCGACATGTTTCGCCTGCTCCTCCGTGGCGGTGGCAAAGGCCGTCATCCGGCTCTGGAAGGGACCGGGGGCAAAGGCATTGACGGTGATGCGGCGGCCGGCGAACTCGATCGCCAGCGTGCGCGTCAGGTGATGCACCGCCGCCTTGGAAGCGGTGTAGGAGTAGGCGTAGTCGGCCAGCGGCTGGGTGCCCATCACCGAGCCCAGATTGATCACGCGGGCCGGATCCTCGTCGCTTGCGGCGGCGTCGAGCAGTGGCAGCAGCTCGCGCGTCAGGTGGAAGACCGCGGTGACGTTGACGCCGAACACCTTGGCCCAGGCATGGTAGGGGAACTCCTCCAGCGGAGCGCCCCAGGAAATGCCGGCATTGTTGACCAGGATGTGCAGCCGGTCCGTGCGCACCTTCACCTCGGCGACCAAAGCGGCGATGCCCGCTTCGCTGGAGACGTCGCCGGCAAAGCCCTCGGCCCGGCCGTCGCCGCCCTGCGCATTGAGCTCGCTGGCGACCCGGATGCAGTCCTCGCCCTTGCGCGAGGCGATCATCACGGTGGCGCCGGCCCGCACCAGTCCGGTCGCGACCATGCGGCCGATGCCGGTCGCGGCACCGGTCACCAGCGCGGTCTTGCCGGCGACCGAGAACAGCCTGTCGAGATAGCTCATCCTAACTCCTCCCACGTGCTTCGTCCCGGCCGGAACCGAAGGACTCGCGTTGACAAGGCTAGCCGAAGTACGGTCATCCTAGCCACGGGTAAAGATGCATCTGCGAAAGGGCCTGAACCGATGGCGGACATGAATCTCGGCATGACCGAGCGGCTGAAGCCGATCCACCAGAGCGTGGCCGCGATGGTGCGCGACGAGATCGCGCCGCTCGGCGAGGCGTTTCTTGCCGAGGTCGGGAAGGGCGGCGACCGCTGGGCCTACACGGCCAGACAGACCGAAATCCTCGAAGGGCTGAAGAAGACGGCGCGGGAGCGCGGCCTGTGGAATTTCTGGCTCACCGATTCCAAGCGCGGCTACGGCCTGTCGACGGTCGAATATGCCTATCTGGCGGAGGAGATGGGCAAGGCGCATCTCGGCGCCGAGACCTTCAACTGCTCGGCGCCTGACACCGGCAACATGGAAGTGCTGGAGCGCTACGGCTCGGAAGAGCACAAGCGGCAATGGCTGGAGCCGCTGCTCGAAGGGAAAATCCGCTCGGCCTATCTGATGACCGAACCGGACGTCGCCTCTTCGGATGCGACTAACATTTCGATGCGCTGCGAGCGGCAGGGCGACGACTATGTGCTCAACGGCGAGAAATGGTGGGCGTCGGGCGCCGGCGATCCGCGCTGCGCCATCTACATCGTCATGGTCAGGACCGGGTCTGACGACGAGCCGCAGCATCGCCGGCATTCGATGATCCTGGTGCCCTCCGACAGCAAGGGCGTCACCAAGCTGCGACCCATGCAGGTCTATGGCGACGACGACGCGCCGCATGGCCATATGCATCTCAGATTCGAGGGCGTGCGCGTGCCGTCGGCGAACCTGATCCTCGGCGAGGGCAGGGGTTTCGAGATTGCGCAAGGGAGGCTGGGGCCGGGACGTATCCATCACTGCATGCGCGCCATCGGCCAGGCCGAGATGGCGCTGGAGATGCTGTGCCAGCGTTCCGTGCGGCGCGAGGCCTTCGGCCAGTCGCTGGCCAAGCTCGGCGCCAATTTCGACATCATCGCCGAATGCCGGATGGAGATCGAGATGGCGAGACTCTTGTGCCTCAAGGCGGCGTGGATGATCGACCAGGGCGACGCGCGCGCCGCCGCGCCCTGGATCAGCCAGATCAAGGTGGTGGCGCCGCGCGTCGCGCTGAAAGTTACCGACGAGGCGGTGCAGATGTTCGGCGCGCAAGGCATCAGCCAGGACACGCCGCTCGCGCGCTCATGGACGCATCTGAGAACCCTGCGGCTCGCCGACGGACCGGATGCCGTGCATCGGCGGCAGGTGGCGCGCACTGAACTCAGGAAATACACCCAGGAAAAGGTCTGACCGCCATGGCGCTTGCATCGGAAATGAAGGCCTTGTTGCTTGTCGGCGACGGCTACACCAGGACACCTTCGGCCGGCACGCTGGAGGCGATGGAGCCTTATCTGAAGCCTGGTAGCATCGCCGTGCCGACGCCCGGCCCGTCGCAGGCGCTGATCAAGGTCGGCCTCGCCTCGATCAATCCGTCCGACATCGCTTTCATCAAGGG
The DNA here is from genome assembly GCF_033977345.1 of Mesorhizobium dulcispinae. Lineage (NCBI taxonomy): Bacteria > Pseudomonadati > Pseudomonadota > Alphaproteobacteria > Hyphomicrobiales > Phyllobacteriaceae > Mesorhizobium > Mesorhizobium dulcispinae. The sequence continues at coordinate 329,386 of NZ_JAVIIY010000007.1, read as the reverse complement.
CCAATACGGCCAGCCGCGCGTGCAGGGCCGGCCGGCCGGCTTCGAGGGCGTCGGCATCGTCGTCGCGACGGGCGACGACCCGTATGCAAAGAGTCTCGAAGGAAAGCGTGTCGCCTTCGCCACCGGTGTGTCGAACTGGGGCGCATGGGCCGACTATGCGGTGGCGGAGGCCGCGTCCTGCATTCCGCTGCTCGACACGGTGCGCGACGAGGATGCCGCGGCGATGATCGTCAATCCGCTGACTGCTTTAGCCATGTTCGACATCGTCAAGCAGGAAGGCGACAAGGCCTTCATCATGACCGCCGGCGCGAGCCAGCTCTGCAAGCTGATCATCGGCCTGGCGAAGGAGGAGGGCTTTCGGCCGATCGTCACCGTGCGCCGCGACGAGCAGATTCCGCTGTTGAAGGAACTCGGCGCCACCCATGTGCTCAACGAGAAGGCGGCGGATTTCGATAAGGCGCTGCGCGAGGCGATGAAGGTCGAGCAGCCGCGCATCTTCCTCGACGCCGTCACCGGACCGCTGGCCTCGGCCATCTTCAATGCGATGCCGAAGCGTTCGCGCTGGATCGTCTATGGAAGGCTCGATGCCGAGCCGACGGTCATCCGTGAGCCGGGGCAGCTGATCTTCCAGCACAAGCGCATCGAAGGCTTCTGGCTGGCCGAATGGATGCGGCAGTTCCGCGACCGGCTCGGCCCGGCGGTGCTCGAGGCGCAGAAGCGTTTTTCCGATGGACGCTGGTCGACGGACGTCACCGCGGTGGTGCCCCTTGACGAGGCGATGGCGCGGCTGCCGGCCGAGTTGGCCAAACCGAATGGCAAGGTGTTTATTAAGCCATAGCGCATATTGTGGGTGGCGATCGGCTCAGCGCAGGCTCTCCAGGTCCCGGATGCGTTTGGCGCCGGCGGCTTCGAGTTGCCTGGTGACCGCGGCGATCAGCGTTTCGGCGACGACGAAGAGGGCGGCGGACGAATCCCAGGCCGAAGGCACGGCGGTGCGCCCGGCGATCACATGGCGGGCGAAGCGGGCGATCGGCGACAGCCACTGGTCGGTGAAGAGCACGATCTGGACGCCGCGCTGGTGCGCCTTCTCGGCAAAGCGGACCAGGCTTTCCTGGTAGCGCCTGATGTCGAAGATCACCAGCACGTCGCGCTTGCCCATGTCGATCAGCCGGTCGCGCCAGATGCTCTCCTGGCCGGCGAGGTGGTAGACATCCGGCTGGATGATGGCGAGATGGGCGGCCATGTAGCGCGCCAGTGGATCGGTGAAGCGGCCGCCGATCAGAAAGGTCTTGCCGCGCCGCTCGGCAAGCCTTGTGGCGATGTCGGCGAGTTGCCTGTCGGAGAGGTGTCGGAATGTCTCGCGCATGTTTTCCAGCGTCGCCTCCAGCATCGGCGAAACGGCACCGCCGCCGGCGGGCGACGCCGGGTTGAGCGTGCGCGACGCCGGCGACTGAAGTTGCGCGGCCAGTTCATCCTGCAGCGCCGACTGGAATTCGGGATAGTTCTGGAAGCCCAATCTCGCGACAAAACGCAGGATTGTCGGTGATGAGACTCCCGCCGCGGTCGAGAACTCGGCCACCGTCTTCAACCCTGTCAGCGGATAGTTGGCAATCAGCGTCTGCGCGGCGCGGCGCTCGCCGGCGGGCATTGTCCCGATGCGGTCCGAGATCAGTTCGGCAATGCTGGAGATCATCGTTTTCCCCACCCTTCGACCCGGTCGCCGGCGTTTTCGGAATTCCGCGTTTGACAAAGCCGGATAAAGTGTATGAAATCATTCACAGGGACGCAATGAGGCAAAATACGTAACATAAGATACAGCGCTCCCCAGGGGACTGCAGTATGGAGAAAGCACGGCCGGCTAGCCTTGCAGCGTCGGAAACCGTAAGGGTGACCAACCCCGGCGGCTCGAGCCCCTTCGTTCTCACCTGCGACCACGCCTCGAACTTCCTGCCCGCCGAATTCGGCACGCTCGGCTTGCCCGCCGAGGACCTCTCCCGCCATATCGCCTGGGATCCCGGCGCGCTGCCTGTCGCCAGCCGCATGGCCGATGCGCTCGATGCCACGCTGGTCGAGACCTGTGTCTCGCGCCTGGTGATTGACTGCAACCGGCCACTCGACGCGCCGGACCTCGTGCCGCCGGTCAGCGAAACGACGGCCATCCCCGGCAATGCCGGTCTTTCCGAAAAGCAGCGCGCCGCACGGGTCGACCTGGCTTGGCGTCCGTTCCACGACACGGTCGCCCGTCTCATCGACGAGCGGCTGGCGCGCGGCCAGGAGACGTGGCTCGTGTCGGTGCACTCGTTCACGCCGCTTTTCAAAGGCAAGAGCCGGCCCTGGCATATTGGCGTCATCCATGACGACGACCGCAGGCTGGCGGCGCCGCTGATATCGGCGTTGCAGCGGCTTGCAGGCGTCACCGTCGGCGTCAACGAACCCTATTCGCCGGCCGACCGTGTTTACTTCACGCTGGAACGGCACGCGCGCTCGCGCGGCCTTGCCTGCGCGATGATCGAAATCCGCAACGATGAAATCTCCGGCGAGACCGGGCAGCGGAAATGGGCGGATCTGCTCACAGGCATATTTTCGAATCTGGAGCCCGAGGAGGCCAGAGGCTCCCGACAACGCGTAATGGGAAAGTCAGTACAGTCGGCCAGCTAAAAACGAACGAATAGGGGACTAAAATGTCAGCGCAAGACTACACGGAAGTCGACAAGCACGAGGACCTAAAGGTTCTCCACGGAATGGGCTATGCCCAGGAACTGTCGCGAAGCATGAGCCGCTTCTCGAATTTCGCGATCTCGTTCTCGATCATCTGCATCCTGTCAGGCGGCATCAACTCCTTCGCCCAGGCGACGTCTTCGATCGGCGGCGCCGGTGCGGGCATCGGCTGGATTGTCGGCTGCGCCGTTTCCGGATTCTTTGCCCTCGCCATGGCGCAGATCGCCTCGGCATTCCCTACGGCGGGCGGCCTTTATCACTGGGCGTCGATCCTCGGCAACCGCTTCACCGGCTGGCTTACCGCCTGGCTCAACCTGCTTGGCCTGATCACCGTGCTCGGCGCCATCAACATCGGCACCGCCTTCTTCTTCGTCGGAACATTCGGCAGCTGGTTCGGCATGACCGGAACCGCGGGCGAGGTTGTAGGGTTCGTTGCTATCATCACTGTGATCCAGGCGCTCTGCAATCATTTCGGCATCAAACTTACCGCCATGCTGACCGACGCTTCCGGCTTCCTGATCCTTGGCGCAACGGCGGTGCTGATCGTCGCCTGTCTGGCATTTGCCCCGGCAATCGACGTCACCAGGCTTTGGACGTTCACCAACTATTCGGGCGACGCCGGCGGCGGGGTTTTCCCGCAGTCGGATTCCATGAGCTACCTGTTCCTACTCAGCCTGCTGCTGCCGGTCTATACCATCACCGGATATGACGCGTCGGCGCATACGTCGGAAGAAACGCTGAAGGCCGCGCATTCCGTTCCCAGAGCAATCATTTCGTCGGTGCTTTGGTCGTCGCTTATCGGTTGGGCGATGGTCTGCGCGATCACTCTGGCAATCCCCGATCTGGCGGCCGGCGCCAAGCAGGGCTGGAGCGTCTTCTTCTCGACGATGGACGCGATCCTGCCCGTATGGCTCAAGGAACTGCTCTATCTGGCAATCCTGATCTCCCAGTTCCTGTGCGGCCTCGCCACCGTCACCTCTGCCTCGCGTATGCTGTTTGCCTTCTCGCGCGATGGCGGCATGCCGGTTGGCTCGGCCTCGCTTGCCAAGGTCAGCCCGACCTGGCGCACGCCCGTCCACGCGATCTGGACGGCTGCTGTCCTGGAGATCATCTATGTCTTTCTGGCCCAGTTCATCTCGATCGGCGGCACGAATATCTACACCATCGTCGTCAATTCGACGCTGGTGTTCCTGTTCCTGTCGTTCACCATTCCGATCGTGCTCGGCATGCTGGCCTTCGGCACGGCGAAATGGCCAAACGCCGGCCCATGGAATCTCGGTGGTGGCCTGTTCAAGCTGTTCTGCATCCTGTCGGTCATCGGCATGGCGATCATCTTCTACATCGCCGTCCAGCCGCCAAACGACAAGGTGCTCTACATCACCATCGCCTTCATCCTGCTGACCGCGGTGCTTTGGTACGGCTTCGAGAACCGCCGCTTCCGGGGGCCGCCGATCGGCGATGAGATCGCCAAGCGCCAGGCAGCCATCAAGGTAGCCGAACAGGCAGTCGGCGAGACCGGCAACTGATATCCGTCTTCATGACCATGGCCGGCGTCGTGCCGGCCATGGTTTCCTTTCAATAGACAAGTGTTGGAGTGCCAAAGGAATGGCCGGGAATTTCTCTTTCGATCAGTTGAAGGAAGCGGTCTCGAACGGCGAGATCGACACGGTGCTGGCCTGCATTGTCGACATCCAGGGCCGGCTCGCGGGAAAGCGCTTCCTGGCCCAGTACTTCGTCGATTCCGCACATGGCGAGACGCATGGCTGCAATTATCTGCTCGCCTGCGATGTCGATATGGAGCCGGTGCCCGGTTACAAGGCGGCGAGCTGGTCGAAGGGCTATGGCGACTTCGTCATGAAGCCCGACCTGTCGACGCTGCGGCGGATCCCCTGGCTCGAAAAGACGGCGCTGGTCATCTGCGACGTGCTCGACCATCACGACCATGAGGACCTGGCGCACTCGCCGCGCGCGATCCTGAAGAAGCAGGTCAATCGGCTCAAGGAGCGCGGCTATATTGGCTACTTCGCCTCCGAGCTCGAATTCTACCTGTTCAGCGAGACCTACGAATCCGCGCGCAAGAAGCACTGGCAGGGCCTCGACTCGGCTTCGCCCTATATCGGCGACTACCAGATCGGCATCACCACCAAGGAAGAAGGCGTGATGCGCCGGTTGCGCAACGAAATGGAAGCCGCCGGCATCCCGATCGAGAACTCCAAGGGCGAGTGGGGGCCAGGCCAGGAAGAGATCAACGTCCGCTATGCCGAGGCGCTCGAAATGGCCGACCGCCACGTCATCCTGAAGAATGGTGCCAAGGAGATCGCCGATTCCGAAGGTAAGGCGATCTCTTTCATGGCCAAATACAACTATGGCCTCGCCGGCAATTCCAGCCACATCCACAATTCGCTGTGGAGCGCCGACGGCAAGACGCCGCTGTTCTTCGACAAAAATGCGGAATGGACGCTGTCGACCCTCGGCCAGCAATGGGCGGCCGGCCAGCTCAAATACGCCAAGGAGTTCACCTGGTTCCTGGCGCCCTACATCAACTCCTACAAGCGCTTCCAGGCCGGCACCTTCGCGCCGACCAAGATCATGTGGAGCGAAGACAACCGCACCGCCGGCTTCCGGCTGTGCGGCGAGGGCACCAAAGGCATCCGCATGGAATGCCGCATCGGCGGCGCCGACCTCAATCCGTATCTCGCCTTCGCCGCGCTGATCGCGGCCGGCCTTGCCGGCATCGACGAGAAGCTGGAACTGCAGAAGCCCTTCGTCGGCGATGCCTATCAGGCGTCGCAACTGCCGGAAATCCCGAAGACGCTGCGCGATGCCACCGAGACGCTGGCGACCTCCACGATGCTGAAGCAGGCCTTCGGCGAGGATGTGGTCGAACACTACGTGCATACCGCCCGCTGGGAGCAATTCGAATACGATCGCCGCATCACGGATTGGGAGCTGCACCGGGGGTTCGAGCGGTACTAGCGTGCCGTGAGATCAGCACTCCACCGTCTCGCCGCCGGCATGCGGGACGATGATGCCGGTAGGCGCGTGAATGCAGCGCCAGCCACGTGATTTTCGATTGTTGTAAAACTGCGAGGAAGACATGACCGAAACGGTCAAACTGAAATCCCCCATCGACGGCTCGATCTATGCCGAGCGGCCGGTCGCGACCGACCAGGCGATCAACGCAGCGGTCGAGCGAGCCAAAGCCGCTCAGGAGAAATGGGCCGAGACGCCGGTCGTCGAGCGCGGCAAATATATGCTGGCAATGCTCGAGGCCCTGGTTGCGATGACCGACGAGATCGTGCCGGAGATCGCCTGGCAGATGGGCCGGCCGGTGCGCTATGGCGGCGAGTTCGGCGGCGTCAAGGAACGCACCAACTATATGGTCGAGATCGCCGAACAGGCGCTGAAGCCGGTCATGGCCTCGAATCCGAAGGACGGTTTTCGGCGCTATGTGAAGAAGGTGCCGCTCGGCGTCGTCCTGGTGATCGCGCCCTGGAACTATCCCTATCTCACAGCGGTCAACACCATCGTCCCGGCGTTGATGGCTGGCAGTGCCGTCATCCTCAAGCATGCGGCGCAGACGCTGCTGGTCGGCGAGCGCTTTCAACAGGCCTTCGAGAAGGCGGGCCTGCCCAAGGGCCTGTTCCAGAACTTGGTCATGAACCACGCCCAGACCGAGAAGCTGCTCGGCTCCGGTAAGATCGACCACGTCAACTTCACCGGCTCGGTGGCGGGCGGGCGCGCCATCGAGAAGGCGGCGGCCGGCACTTTCATGACGCTTGGTCTCGAGCTCGGCGGCAAGGACCCGGCCTATGTGCTGCCCGACGCCAAGATGGACCATGCGGTCGCCAACCTGGTCGACGGCGCCTTCTACAATTCCGGCCAGTGCTGCTGCGGCATCGAGCGCGTCTATGTGCATGAGAAGGTCTATGACGAGTTCGTCGAGGGCTTCATCGCCGAGACCAGGAACTATGTCGTCGGCAATCCGCTGGAGCAGGCGACGACCATGGGGCCGATGGCGCAGGCTCGCTTCGCCGACCTGATCCGCGAGCAGAAGGCCGAGGCGCTGCGCAAGGGCGCCAAGGCGCACGTCGGCATGAAGGTCGAGAACGACAAAGCCGGTTCGCCCTATCTGGCGCCGGAAGTGCTGACTGACGTCGACCACCAGATGAGCGTCATGCGCGAGGAAAGCTTCGGCCCGATCGTCGGCATCATGAAGGTGCGCAACGACGAGGAGGCGATCGCGCTGATGAACGACAGCCCCTATGGGCTGACGGCGTCGATCTGGACGCGCGACACCGAGCGCGCGGTGGCGATCGGCGACCGCGTCGAGACAGGCACGGTGTTCATGAACCGCTGCGACTATCTCGATCCGGCGCTGGTCTGGACCGGCGTCAAGGATACCGGCAAGGGCGCGGCTCTCTCGGCCATCGGCTACGACAACCTGACCCGGCCGAAATCCTACCACCTGCGCGAAGCAATCTGATTTTTCGAAAGACGATCCATGTCCAAGCTGATCTCCAAATGGAACTACCCCACCACTGTCCGCTTCGGCGCCGGCCGCATCAAGGAATTGCCGGATGCGCTGGCAGCGGCCGGCATCAAGCGCCCGCTCTTCGTCACCGACCCCGGCCTGGCGAAACTTCCGGTCGTCGCCTCGACGCTGAAGATCCTCGACGACGCCAAGGTACCCTATGGCGTGTTTTCCGAGGTGAAGCCGAACCCGGTCGAGTCCAACCTCACCGCCGGCATCGCCGTGTTCAAGAAGGGCAAGCATGACGGCGTCATCGCCTTCGGCGGCGGCTCGGCGCTCGATCTCGGCAAGCTGATCGCCTTCCAGGCCGGGCAGACGCGCCCCGTGTGGGATTTCGAGGATATCGGCGACTGGTGGACCAGAGCCGATTCCGACGCCATCGCGCCGATCATCGCGGTGCCGACCACGGCAGGAACCGGCTCGGAGGTCGGCCGCGCCGGCGTCATCACCAACGAGGAGACCCACACCAAGAAGGTCATCTTCCATCCGAAGCTCCTGCCGGCGATCGTGATCGCCGATCCGGAGCTGTCGGTTGGCATGCCCGCCTTCATCACCGCCGGCACCGGCATGGACGCGCTGGCGCACTGCCTCGAGGCCTATTGCGCGCCGGGCTATCATCCCATGGCCGACGGTATCGCGGTGGAAGGCATCCGGCTGGTGTTCGAGAACCTGCCCAAGGCCTTCGCCAACGGCAAGGACCTGGTCGCCCGCGCCCATATGATGAGCGCCGCCGCGATGGGTGCCGCCGCCTTCCAGAAGGGGCTGGGAGCCATCCACTCGCTGTCGCATCCGATCGGCGCGCTCTACGACACCCATCACGGCATGACCAATGCGGTGTTCATGCCCTATGTGCTCGCCTTCAACCGCGAGGCGATCGAGGACCGCATCGCGCGGCTCGCCGCCTATTGCGGCATCAAGGGCGGCTTCGACGGTTTCGCCAAGGCGATCGTCAAGCTGCGCAAGGAACTCAAGGTGCCGCACGCGCTGCCCGGCCTGATCAAGGGCCTCGACATGGACAAGAAGCGCAAGACGCTGATCGCCGACATGGCGGTGGTCGATCCGACTGCCGGCGGCAACCCGGTCAAGCTCACCAAGAAGGCGGCGCTGACGCTGCTCGAAAACGCGATCGCCGGCTCCGTATGAGCCGGCTTCGGGTGCCGAAAAGTTGAAGAGGCGACATCTGAGGGAGGAGGAGGAGAAGGGGCGAGAGGCAAGGCGACTAACCATTAGCCGGAAAATTAAGTGCGGGCTAATTGCTACAGTCCGTTAAAAAGAGTTAACTTTTTGTGCCGCGGGGCTCGGGTTTCAAAAAGCCTTCATCTGGCTGTCACACGAAAACGGTACCCGCATCGCAGGCGCCCAACAGCGCCAGTTCAACGGAGAGAACACATGTTCAAGTTCACGGGGAAGGTGCTTTCCCTCTCGGCCGCGGCGCTGTTTGCGTCGACGATGATTTCGTCCGCGGATTCGATGGACGATCTCGTCAAAGCCGCGAAGGCTGAAGGCCAGCTGACTGTCATCGCGCTTCCGCATGACTGGTGCGGCTACGGGGCAGTGATCGACGCTTTCAAGGCTAAGTATCCAGATATCACCGTCAACGAGCTCAACCCCGATGCCGGTTCTGGCGACGAGGTCGAGGCGATCAAGGCCAACAAGGACAATAAGGGCCCGCAGGCGCCCGACGTCATCGACGTCGGTCTCTCCTTCGGCCCGACCGCCAAGAAAGACGGCCTGATCCAGGCTTACAAAGTATCGACCTGGGATTCGATCCCGGACAGCGCCAAGGATGCCGATGGTTTTTGGACCGGCGACTATTACGGCGTGCTGTCCTTCCTGGTGAACAAGGATCTTGTGAAGCAAGCTCCGGCTGACTGGGCCGACCTGCTGAAGTCGGATTACGCCAACACCGTCGCCCTCGCCGGTGATCCGCGTGCCTCGAACCAGGCGATCCAGGCGGTCTACGCGGCCGGCCTGTCCGGCGGTGCTGCTGCTGGTGAAGCAGCGGGCACGGCAGGTCTCGACTTCTTCAAGAAGCTCAACGCCGCTGGCAATTTCGTGCCGGTGATCGGCAAGCCGGCCACGCTGGCCCAAGGCCAGACCCCGATCCTGGTCACCTGGGACTACAACGCGCTTGCTGGCCGCGACACGCTGAAGGGCAACCCGCCGGTCGACGTCGTCGTGCCGAAGACCGGCGTGGTCGCCGGCGTCTATGTGCAGGCGATCAGCGCTTATGCGCCGCATCCGAATGCGGCCAAGCTCTGGCTCGAGTATCTCTACTCCGACGAGGGTCAGATCGGCTGGCTGAAGGGTTACTGCCATCCGATCCGCTTCAACGACCTCGCCAAGAACGGCAAGCTCCCGGCCGACGTGATGGCCAAGCTGCCGCCGGCTGAAGCCTATGCATCGGCCGTGTTCCCGACCCTCGATGAGCAGGGCAAGGCCAAGGAAGCGATCACCAAGAACTGGGATGCCACTGTCGGCGCCAACGTGAAGTAGCAGAATGATATGGCCGGGCGGCTCTGGCCGCCCGGCTCTTCTCACAGACGGTAGCCGGCGCATGACCGATCTCTCGCTTTCCGACCAGACAATTGCGGGAAAGACCGCGCCGCCCAGCGAAGCGCGCGCGTTGCGGCTGCCGACGCAATGGATCGGCGTTGCGCCCTTCTTCATCTTCGCAGTCATGTTCCTTATCCTGCCCACGCTCTACCTGATGCTGGGCGCGTTCCAGAACGAGGCTGGCGAGTTCACGCTGGAAAATCTCATCGCGCTGTCGGAGCCAAACATCGTTGCCGCCTACTGGATCTCGATCAAGGTCAGCTTGGCTTCGGCGCTTATCGGCGCATTTGCCGGCCTGGCAATCGCGATCGCCATCGTGCGCGGCGGCCTACCCAACTGGATACGGTCGGCGACACTGACCTTTTCCGGGGTAGCCTCCAATTTCGCCGGCGTCCCTCTGGCCTTTGCCTTCCTCGCCACGCTTGGCCGGCTCGGTCTCGCCACGGTGATCCTGAACACTCTCTTTGGCCTCAACATCTACGCGCATGGCTTCAACATCCTGTCGTTCTGGGGCCTGACGCTGACCTATGTCTATTTCCAGATCCCATTGATGGTGGTGATCATCGTGCCGGCGATCGACGGGCTGAAGAAAGAATGGGGCGAGGCCGCCGCGACACTTGGCGCCACCACGGCGCAATACTGGCGCATGGTTGTCATTCCGGTGATCTGGCCGAGCTTCCTGGGCACCGTTATCCTGCTGTTCGCCAACGCTTTCGGGGCGATTGCCACTGCCTATGCGCTGACCGGTTCCTCGCTCAACATCGTGCCGATCCTGCTCTATGCGCAGATCCGCGGCGACGTGCTGCACAATGCCCATCTCGGCTATGCGATCGCCTTCGGCATGATCGTCATCACCGGCCTCGCCAATGTCTTCTACATCTGGTTCCGGACCCGTTCCGAAAGGTGGCTGAAATGAAGACCGGCAGATTCTGGGCCTGGGTGGTCTTCATCCTCGGCGCGGCCTATTTCTTCATTCCGCTGATCGCGACGGTGGAATTTTCCATGCGCATGCGGCGCGGCGCCTATTCCTTCGACGCCTATCAGATCGTGCTTGGCGACGCCCGCTTCCAGGCGACATTCATGTATTCGGTGGTTGCCGCCATATTCACCATCATCCTCGGCGTGCTGGTGGTGGTGCCGGCGGCCTATTGGATCCGGCTGCGGCTGCCGCAAATCAGGCCGCTCGTCGAGTTCATCACGCTGCTGCCGCTGGTCATACCGGCCATCGTCATCGTCTTCGGCTATATCAGGATGTATGGGTCGAATTCGCCGCTGCCGTTCCTGGCAAACGATACGGCCACCAACGCTCTGCTGGTGATCGGCTACGCGACATTGTCGCTGCCCTACATGTACCGCGCTGTGGATACAGGCCTTCGCACCATCGACGTGCGCACGCTGACGGAAGCGGCGCAGATCCTGGGTGCCGGCTGGTCCACGATCATTACCCGGGTGATCCTGCCAAACGTGCTGATCGCTGTGCTCTCCGGTGCATTCCTGACCTTCGCCATCGTCATCGGCGAATTCACGATGGCCAGCCTGCTCAACCGGCCGGCGTTCGGTCCCTATCTGCAGAATATCGGCGCCAACCGCGCCTATGAGCCGGCGGCGCTTGCCATCATCGCCTTCGCCATTACCTGGGGCTGCATGTCGCTGATCCAGATCCTTTCGCGTTTTGCGCCGAAATCGGCGAACCGCCCGAACTGAAAGCAAAAGCCATGGCCGAGCCGTTCCTCTCCATCCAGCACGTACGAAAGTCCTTCGGCGCCACCACCGTGGTCGAGGATTTCAACCTCGATGTCGAGCCGGGCGAATTCGTCTCCTTCCTCGGCCCGTCCGGCTGCGGCAAGACGACGGTGCTGCGCATGGTGGCCGGTTTCGAGGAGCCCTCGGCCGGCAAGATCGTCGTCGGCGGCAAGGACATCACCAGGCTGAAACCCAACCAGCGCAATGTCGGCATGGTGTTCCAGGCCTACGCGTTGTTCCCAAACCTGACGGTGGCGCAAAACATCGCCTTCGGACTGAAAGTTGCCGGCATGCCGAAGGCCGACGCCGACAGGCGCGTCGCCGAGATGCTCGACATTATCAAGCTGCCGCAGATGGCCGACCGCTATCCCTACCAGCTCTCCGGCGGCCAGCAGCAGCGTATCGCGCTGGCGCGCGCCATTGCGCCGAAGCCGAAGCTTTTGCTGCTCGACGAGCCGTTGTCGGCGCTCGACGCCAAGGTGCGTATCTCGCTGCGCGAGGAAATCCGTTCGATCCAGAAAAAGCTCGGCATCACCACGATCTTCGTTACGCACGACCAGGAAGAGGCGCTGTCGATCTCCGATCGCATCGCCGTCATGTATGGCGGCAAGGCCGAACAGGTCGGCACGCCGTTCGAGATCTATAACCGGCCGGCGACCAAGTTCGTCGCCAATTTCGTCGGCACGCTCAACGTGCTGGAAGGCAAGGTCACCGACCCCGCCTCGGGCAAGGTGCAGGTCAACACGCAGGAGGTCTCGCTCAAGGGCAAGCTCAACGGCTCGAAGTCCGGCGACACGCTGTCGCTTGCGCTGCGGCCGGAAGCGATCTCGCTGGCGCGCCAGCCCGGCCACGACACCAGCCTGTCGGGAGAGATCGCCGAAGTGCATTTCCTCGGCTCGGTGATCCGGGTGCGCGTCGGCATCGGCGGCAATACGGTGTCGCTCGACACCTTCAACAACTCCGCTACGCCGCCGCCCGTCGTCGGCGAGAAGGCGGATATCTCCTTCTCGTCAGGCGACATGCTGGTGCTGCACTAGGGGACGAACAGCGTTCTTTCGCACGTCGTCGACCCTTGCAAACCATCGGTAGCCGATGTGCCTGCAATGACCAACCGTCGGCGCCGCCCCTCATCCGCCTGCCGGCACCTTCTCCCCGTATAGTGACGGGGAGAAGGCGCTGGTCGTGACGCTGGCGCCTCATTCTGCAACGGGGACAATTGGCGAAACCATTGGTGGCGGCGTCTTTCTCCCCGTCACTATACGGGGAGAAATGCCCGGCAGGGCAATGAGGGGCAGCGCTGACCTGAACCGGTAGCTTTGAAATCCCAGGCGAAGCAGTTCCCCCTCTTTCCGGGCCGGCCAAGGCTCCGACAATCAACAGCATCCTGACTCGAGGGTACTGCCAACCGTGGCGCTTCGCCGCTACGATGAGCCATGGCGCTCTTCGAACTCACTCTTGTCCTGCTGCTGATTGCCGTCGCGCTGACGGCGGTGTCGCGTTGGCTGGAGGTACCTTATCCCTCTCTGCTGGCTTTAGCCGGGGCAGGGCTCGCGTTCCTGCCCGGCGCCCCGATGATCGAGATTGATCCGGAACTGGCTCTGGCGCTGTTCATCGCGCCGGTGCTGCTCGATGCCGCCTATGACACATCGCTGCGCGACCTGAAACGCTACAGGCTGTCGCTGGCGCTGCTGGCGCTCGGCGCTGTCGTCTTCACCACCGTGATCGTTGCCTTCGTCGGCTGGAAGATGGCCGGCCTGCCGATCGCGGCGGCGATCGCGCTCGGCGCCATCGTCGCTCCGCCGGACGCGGTGGCGGCGAGCGCCGTGCTCAATCAGTTCAAGGTGCCGCATCGCCTCACCGCGATCCTGCAGGGCGAGAGCCTGCTCAACGACGCCACGGCGCTTCTGATCTACCGGATCGCCGTTTCGGCGGCCATCGGCTCGGTCATGCTGAAGGACGCGGTGCCCGTGGTTCTTTTGTCGACGATTGGCAGCGTTGCCGCCGGCTATCTGTTCGGCCGCATCTCGCTGCTGACGCTGACACGCATCGAGGATGCGGCAAGCAGCACCGTGGTGCAGTTCGCCGGAACCTTCGCTGTCTGGATCATTGCCGACAGGATCGGCCTTTCTGCCATCATCACCATCGTCGTCTATGCCATCACCATCGCGCGCACCGCGCCGCGCCGCATGTCGGCGAGGCGCCGCGTCAGCACCTATTCGGTCTGGGAGTCGGCGGTGTTCGTGCTCAACGTGCTGGCCTTCGTGCTGATGGGCCTGCAGGCGCGGTCGATCGTCGGCCGGCTCTCCGGTGACGGGCAAGGCGATGCATTTCTCTTCGCCGCAACCGTGCTGGCCGTCGTCATCGTGGCGCGTCTGGTCTGGGTGCTGGCTTATGTCGCCATCATGAGACGATTTGCCCGCTTCGACAGCGAAGAACAAAGGCGGGATGCGCCGACGTTTCGCGGTGCGGTGCTCGTCGGCTGGTGCGGCATGCGCGGACTGGTGACGCTGGTCGCGGCTATTGCCCTGCCAGCGGGCTTCCCCGGCCGTGACCCGATCGTGCTTGCTGCCTTCGCGGTCGTGCTCGGCACGCTGGTGCTGCAGGGCATCAGCCTGAAGCCCTTGCTGCGCCGGCTTAACTTCGAGCGGGACACGACGATCGACCGCGAGGTGGCTTTGGCACGCGTCGCCATCATGCAGGCCGCGCTCGACGTACTGAGCCGCAAGACATCGGCCGCGGCGGCGGTCGTGCGCGAGCAGTATGAGGCTCAGCGTCTGGTCGCCGAGAATCCGGAGGACGCACAGGCCGCGACCGAATACGACCGGCTTCGCCTCTATGCCATCAACCGCCAGCGCGACACGCTCGAGGAACTGCGCCGCAACGGCACGATCGGCGACGAGGCCTATCACCGGCTGGAAGAAGAGATCGACTGGTCGGAACTGGCGGCGTCGCCGGCCGGACGTTTCCAGCCGCTTACCACTTATTAGAAACGATCTTATTGGAGAGCGGCCGTCCGGCGGGTCAACACTGGCATATCGCGCTCGCCAACACGGTCCATTGCAACGCCGCATGCGGGGCGCTACTGCCATCGCCGGAACTGAGCCGGTTAATCGATGAAGCTGATCAGCTACAACATCCAGTATGGGTTCGGCAGCGACGGCCGCTATGACCTCGCGCGCGCGGCGCGTCTTGTCGACGGGGCCGACATCATCGCCTTGCAGGAAGTGGAGCGGCACTGGCAGCGCAGCAATGGCGACGACCAGCCGGAAATTCTCTCCAGGCTGCTGCCGGACTATTACTGGGTCTACGGCCCGGCTTTCGACACGGATGCCAGCGAAAAGCGCAACGGCCGCGTCGTCAACCGCCGGCGGCAGTTCGGCACCATGGTGCTGTCGAAGCTGCCGATTGACTGGTCGCGGCTGCATACGCTGCCGCTGCGCCGCACGCTGAGGCCGCTCAACACCCGCAACGCCGCGCTCGAGTGCATGATCCGCACGCCGGCGGGGCCGGTGCGGGTCTTCTCGCTGCATCTTGCCCATATCGCGGCCGAGGAGCGGCTGGAGCAGATCGACTATCTGCTTGCCGAGCATCGCCGCGCGCCATCCGACGGCGGCCCCTGGAGCGGCGCTGACGACGAGCCGCAGCGCAACTGGAGCAACGGCGAGCCGGAGCCCGAAAACCCGCTGGCGGCGATCTGGCTTGGCGATTTCAACATGGAGCCTGGAAGCGCCGAATACCGGCGCATCGTCGGCAGCACGCCCTACCATCGCGGCGCCGCCTATATCGACGGATTCGTCGATGCCGTGGCCGTCGCCGACGAGCCCGGGGACTTCCATACGCACGAGAAGATCATCGACGGCAGGCTGGTGAAACGACGGCTCGATCATTGCTTCGTCAGCGGCATGCTGGCCGGGCGGGTGCGTTCGATAACGGCCGACATCGGCGAGGTGGCTTCCGACCATTTCCCGCTCCGCGTCGATATCGATCTGGAGACGCCGGGCATCGCCCCATGCCCGACGGGCAGGTGAGGCGGGTATGACGCTCTTCGTCTTCCTCGCGGTGCTCTCGGCGGCCGCCATGCATGCGATCTGGAACGCGCTGGTCAAGGTGCATCTCGATCGCTTCCTGTCGATCACGCTGATGACGCTCGGCATGGGATTTGCGGCGCTGTTCGCGCTTCCCTTCGTCGAAGTGCCGAAGGCCGAGGTGTGGCCCTACATCATCGCCTCGGTGATCTTCCATATGGGCTACCGGACCTTTCTGGTCGGCGCCTACAAGGCCGGCGATTTCGCCCAGACCTATCCGCTGGCGCGCGGCACGGCGCCGCTCTTGTCGGCGCTCGGCGCCATCATCCTGCTCGGAGAGGTGCCGGCGCCGCTCGCCATCTTCGGCATCGTGCTTTTGTCGGCCAGCACAATGGTGATGTCATTTCGTGGCGGCGTGCATCTCGAACGGTTCAATCTTCGCGCCGTCGGCTTCGCGCTCGGCACTTCGATCTTCATCGCCAGCTACACGCTCTCCGACGGCAGCGGCGCGCGGCTCGCGGCAACCGCGCAAAGCTATGCGGCCTGGCTGTTCGTCTGCGACGCGGCATGGGCGCTGGTGCTGTGCGTCGCCTTTCGCGGACCGCAATCGCTGCCCGTGCTGGCGCGCGACTGGAAGGCGGGGCTGTTCACCGGGGTGCTCAGCGGCGCCGCTTACTGGATCGTGATGTGGGCGATGACCAAGGCGCCGATCGCCTCGGTCGCTTCGCTGCGCGAGACCTCGATCCTGTTCGCCATGCTGATCTCGGTGCTGGCGCTGGGCGAGAAGATGACGGCATGGCGCGCCGCGGCCGCGCTCGGTATCGTCGCTGGCGTCGTCGCGCTGAGAATGGGCTGATTTCTCGGCCGGTCAGCCGAGAATCTCCAAATCGACCACCATCAGCCCCTCGGTGCCGCCGTCGAGCGCAGTGACCAGACGAGCGCCGGCGCACTGATGCGCCTCGTGCACCAGATAGGCGTCACGGGCGACCGCATCGCGGAAGTCGATAGTGAAGCCGTGGCTGAAGCCGCGCGCGAAGGGTTCTGGGCTGACATTACAGCGCCGCGCGTCCTTCGGACGCGCAAAGGACGCTGTAACACTTTGATTTTGCGCATGATCCTTTCCGAAAATCGTAAACGATTTTCGGGGTCATGCGCTGGCGCTGAAATAGACCTTGCCCATGCCATTGACGAGCGAACGCAGCGCTTCGAGATCGGCGTGGATCGCTGCGCGCTCGGAAGTGGGGACATCGTTGCGGAAGCGGACAAGGACGCAGTGCCTGATCATCGACCGCCCCTCAAGCCGCCTTGTTGCCCTTGAACACCGCCGGCGGTAGTGGCTCGCGGCCGAGGATCAGGTCGGCGCCCTTTTCGCCGACCATGATCGTCGGCGCATTGGTGTTGGAGGAGGGGACGCGCGGCATCACCGACGCGTCGCAGACGCGCAGGCCCTCGATGCCGCGCAGCCTCAGATCCGGCGTCACGACGCTCATTGCGTCATGACCCATGCGGCAGGTGCCGACCGGGTGGTGGTCGGTCTTCGAGGTTCGGCAGGCATAGTCGAAGAGGTCGGCATCGCTTTGCAGCGCAGGGCCGGGCAGCACCTCGCGCAGCACATAGGGCTGCAGCGCTTTCTGGCGCATGATCTCGCGCGCCAGCCTGAGCCCCTTGATCGACATGTCGCGATCGTAAGGATCGGACCAGTAGTTCGGGTCGATCAGCGGATGGTCGGCCGGGTCGGCGCTCTTCAGCCGTACCGTGCCGCGCGAGCGCGGGCGCAGGAAAGCGGAATTGAGCGTCACGCCGGGGTTCTTCAGCTTCTCGACGCCGGCCTCGATGCCGGAGCCGAGGCCGAGATGGAACTGGATGTCGGGCGAGGCGGCGGTCGGGTCGGCGTACCAGAAGCCGCCGGTCTCGAAGAGGCTGGAGGCGACCGGGCCCTTCTTCAAAAGCAGATATTGCAGGCCCGCCCACATGGTGCGGTGCAGCTTGGCGTAGTTGTCGTAGGTGTGGTCGCCGGTGCATTCGGCAATCACGAACAGATCAAGATGGTCCTGCATGTTCGAGCCGACGCCGGGCAGGTCGTGGACAGGTGCCACGCCGACCGACTTCAGATGATCGGCCGGGCCGATGCCCGACTGCATCAGAAGCTTCGGCGAGCCGATGGCGCCGGAGGAGACGATCACTTCACGTTCGGCGCGCAGGATCGCCTTCTCGCCGCCCGGCTTGTCGACGATCTCGACACCGATGGCGCGGCCCTTCTCGACGACGATGCGGGTGACCAGCACGTCGGTCCTGAGCGTCAGATTCTTGCGGGCGCGGATCGGCTTCAGATAGGCGACGGAAGCGGATGAGCGCCGCGCGTCCTTCTGGGTGAGCTGGTAGTAGCCGACGCCTTCTTGGGCAGCGCCGTTGAAATCCGAATTGAAGGGAATGCCCATCTCCTGTCCGGCGCGGAAATAGGCCTCGCAGATCGGCAGCGGCGAGATCGGGTTCGAGACGCCGAGCGGCCCCTGGTCGCCGTGATAGTCGTTGGCGAAGCGCTGGTTGTTCTCGGCGCGCTTGAAATAGGGCAGCACGTCGCGATAGCCCCAGCCGGTCAGCCCTTCTTCCTTCTCCCAGGCGTCATAGTCGCGCGCATTGCCACGCGTGTAGATCTGGGCGTTGATCGACGAGCCGCCGCCGACCACCTTGGCCTGGGTGTACCAGAAGACGCGGTCCTTCATGTTCTTCTGCGGCATGGTCGACCAGCCCCAGGAGGCGATCCCCTTGGTCATCTTGGCGAAGCCCGCCGGCATGTGGATCAGCGGATGCCAGTCCTTGCCGCCGGCCTCCAGCAGCAGGACCGAATTCGATGGATCCTCGCTCAGCCGGTTGGCCAGCACGCAGCCGGCCGGACCGGCGCCAACAATGATGTAATCAGCCATTGTTCCACCACTCACAAGCGAGGCACGGAAAGCGCGCCGTCGACATCGATGACCGATCCGGTCGAAAAGCCGAACTTGCCGGAGGCCAACGCGGCCACCACCGCGCCGATATCGGCGGCCTCGCCCCAGCGTCTGGCCGGCACCAGGCCGCCGTCGATCAGCGCGTCATATTTTGCGGAAACACCCGCGGTCATGTCGGTGCGGATGATGCCCGGCCGCACCTCGAACACGCCGATGTTTTCCGCCGCGAGCCGCAGCGCCAGGTTCTTCACCCACATCGAAAGACCGGCCTTGGAGATGCAATAGTCGGCGCGTTCCGGCGAGGCCATTGTGGCGCTGACCGAGGTGATGGTGATGATCGATCTGGCTGACTTGGCGGGCGTCGCCAGGATCGCCTTGGCTACTGCCTGACTGAGGAACAGCGTGCCACGCAGGTTGATGGCAATCGCGCGGTCGAAATTCTCCGGCTTCAGCTCCAGAAGATCGCCGCGCACCACGGCGCTGACGCCTGCATTGTTGACGAGGCAGTCGATGCGACCGAAGGCGCGCATGGCGGCACTGACAAGCGTTATGTGATCGGCAAGGTTGGCGATATCACAACGATGGTAGGCGAACGCTGCACGACGCGCTGTGATGTTCTCCATAAGCCGTTTGGTGGGGTCGTCGGCAAGGTCGGCGACAAGGATGTCGAAGCCGGCATCGGCCAAAGCTTCGGCGCAGGCAAGCCCGATGCCGCGCGCACCGCCGGTGACGATGGCTGCTGGGCGGGTCATTTGAGCATGTCTCCTTGGACGGCAGCACTGCCCCTCATCCGCCTGCCGGCACCTTCTCCCCGTATAGTGACGGGGAGAAGGGGGATGGCCGCGACGCCGGCGACTCCCTCTCCCCGTTCTTCACGGGGAGGGGGTAGGGGTGAGGGGCGGCGCCGACCTGTCATGCCGAAAGCTCCGTCTTGCGGATGTGGTCGGCGACGCGCAGCGCCTGGGCCGCGATCGACAGCGCCGGGTTGACCGCGGCCGAAGTCGGCAGGAAGCCGGCGTCGACGACGAAGAGGTTCCGGTGGTCGTAGGCGCGGCAGAACGGGTCGAGCGGCGCTGTTGCCGGATCGTTGCCCATGCGCACGGTGCCGCACTGGTGCGAGGGCGTGCGCTTGTCGAAGGGGCGCGACAGCACGATCGGGTAGCCGCAGGCGCGGAAATTCTCGCGCATCACCCTGGTCAGGCCTTCCAGCGACTGCATGTTGGAGCGCCGCCACTGCATGACGATATCCTTGCCGTCGACCATGATGCGGCTTTCCGAGTCCGGCAGGTCCTCGCACATCAGGTACCAGTCGACGGCGTGGCCGGCCATGAAATCGAGCGCGAATTTCGGCGCCAGCTTCACATTGGCCCTCAGCATGTTGCCGTCGATCTTGCCGAGCAGTTGCACATTGCCCAACGGCTTGCCGCCCTTGCCATCCGACAGATAGTAGTCGTTGAGCATCAGCGTCTTCTGGTAGACCGCATCGTTGCGACGGCGCGGGTTGATCGCCAGCATCGCGCTCGAATTGTGGTTCATGAAATTGCGTCCGACCTGGTCGGAGCTGTTGGCGAGGCCTTTGCCCCCTTTCTTGCCGGTATTGGGCGATGGCGAGCGCAGCAGGATGACGGCCGAGTTGACCGCGCCGGCCGAGAGGATCACCAGCTTCGGCGACAGCGTCTTTTGCGAGCCGTTCTGGGTGTAGTGGATGGCGGCGATCGACTTGCCGTCCGGCGAGGCCTCGAGCCAGTCGACATGCGCGCCGGTTTCGAGCTTGATGTTCTTGTCCGCAAGCGCCGCAGTCAGCGGCCCGGTCTGGGCGTCGACCTTACCCTGGCCGGTGTTCGGGAAAGCATCCCAACCCGTCTTGCCCTCCTTCAGCCAGGCTTCGATGTCGACGCCGAGCGGCAACGAGGCCGGATGCAGGCCGAGGCCTTTCAGTTCGGCGCGGGCGCGGGCGATCGAAGGTTCGTCGGGCACCGGCTTGAAGGCGTAGGGGATTGAGTGGAACGGCTCGGTCGGATCCTCGCCGAGCGTTCCGCGCACGCGAAAAAGCTGCTCGGCCTTCGAGTACCAAGGTTCGAACTCATCATAGGAAAACGGCCAGGCGGGCGAGACGCCGCCGAAATGCTCGAGCTCGGAGAAGTCCTCCTTGCGGTAGCGGATCAGCACGGCGCCGAAGAACTTCGAATTGCCCCCGACATAGTAGTAGTTGCCGGGGTTGAAGGCCGGGCCGCCAGCCTCGCGCCACATCTCCTTCGGCCGGTAATGCTCGTCGACGAAGATCGACCGCGTCGAGCGCGCGTGCGGCGTTGCGGGAAGCGGTTCGCCGCGCTCCAGGATCAGGATCGAGGCGCCGCTGCCGGCCAAGCCGGAGGCGGTCGTGGCGCCGCCAATGCCGGAGCCGATGATGACGATATCCGGATTTGTCATAGTCTAAAGGTCTTTGTTTTGATGCATGTCGTTGCCCCAAAACCGGAGCCACTTTTGGGCGACATGCATCAGAGAATGCGCTTCTCAGTCGCCGGGTCGAAGAACACCGCCTTGGTCAGGTTGAAGGCAAGCGGCGTCACCGTGCCAGGCTGGATCCTGGCATCCGCCCGCAGCCGCGCCACCACGCCCTTGCCGCCGAGATTGGTGACGGCGAAGGTGTCGGAACCAGCCGGCTCGACCACTTCGATGTGGCAGTCGGCGGTGGCGATGGCGGACCCGTTGCGCTCCGCACCTTCCGGATCGGTCAGCGCTTCGGGACGCACGCCGAAAATGACCGGCTTGTCCTTGAAGGCCGCAAGGCCAGCCGGCGCGCCGGGAAGCGACAGCGTGATCGGCTGGCGCGCCTCGCGATCGAGCACGACGGACAAGCCGCTGCCATTGGCACCGATCTTGGCCGGGATGAGGTTCATCGCCGGCGAGCCCATGAAGTCGGCGACGAAGACATTGGTGGGGTTGTTGTAGATCTCGGCCGGCGTGCCGAACTGCTGCACCTCGCCGTCGCGCATCACGGCTATCTTGGTCGCCAGCGTCATCGCCTCGATCTGGTCGTGGGTGACATAGACGATCGTCGTGCCGGTCGTGGCATGAAGGCGCTTGATCTCGATGCGCATGTCGACGCGCAGCTTGGCGTCGAGGTTGGAGAGCGGCTCGTCGAACAGGAAGAGTTTCGGGTCGCGCACCAGCGCCCGGCCCATGGCGACGCGCTGACGCTGGCCACCGGAGAGCTGGCTCGGCTTGCGGTTGAGCAGGTGGCCGATCTGCAGGGTCTTGGCCACCTTGTCGATCGCCTTCTGGCGCTCGTCGGCCGGCACGCCGCGCATCTCCATGCCGAAGGCGATGTTTCCGGCCACCGTCATGTTCGGATAGAGCGCGTAGCTCTGGAACACCATGGCGATGTCGCGCTTGGAGGGGTGCAGGTCGTTGATCGCGCGGCCGTCGACGCGGATCTCTCCCTCAGTGATGTTCTCCAGCCCGGCGATGGTGTTGAGCAGCGTGGACTTGCCGCAGCCGGACGGACCGACCAGCACGAGGAAGCCGCCCTTTTCGAGCTCGACATCGATGCCCTTCAGGATCTCGACATTCCCGAAACGCTTCTTCAGCCCATCAATTTCCAGAAAAGCCATGGTCGTTCCTTCAAGAAAAGAGATCAGCCCTTGACCGCGCCCGCCATCAGCCCGCGCACGAAATAGCGGCCGGCGACGACATAGACGATCAGGGTGGGGAGCGCGGCGATCATCGCCGCGGCCATGTTGACGTTGTACTCGACGACGCCGGTCGAGGTGTTGACGACATTGTTCAGCGCCACCGTCATCGGCATCACGTCGCCGGTGCCGGCATAGGCCGAGGCGAACAGGAAGTCGTTCCAGATGTTGGTGAACTGGTAGATGACGGTGACGACGAAGATCGGCATCGAGTTCGGCAGCATGATCCGACGGAAGATCTGGAAGAAGGAAGCGCCGTCGACCTGCGCCGCCTTGATCAGCTCGGTCGGGAAGGCCTCGTAGTAGTTGCGGAAGAACAGCGTGGTGAAGCCCAGGCCATAGACGACATGGACGAAGACCAGGTTGACCGTCGAGTTGCCGAGGCCGAACGAGAAGCCGGTCGCGTTCCGCAAGGTGACGCCGAAGCGGCCGATGCTGCCGAGGATCGTCGCCATCGGCAGCAGCACCGATTGGAACGGGATGAAGCAGGCGAACAGCATCATCGCGAAGACCAGCGTGTGGCCACGGAAGCGCCATTTGGTCAGCACATAGCCGTTCAGCGCCCCGAGCAGCGTCGAAATCAGCACCGCCGGAACCACCATCTTGATGGAGTTCCAGAAATAGCCCTTGATGCCGGCGCAGGTGAGACCGACGCAGGTTTCGCCCCAGGCCTTGAACCACGGCGCGATGGTCGGCGCCTGCGGCAGCGCCAGCATGTTGCCGTTCTGGATCTCGTCCATGGTCTTGAACGAGGTGACCAGCATGACGAAGAGCGGCATCAGGTAGAACAACGCGAACAGCGCGAGCAGCCCGTAGATGACGATGCGGTTGACCGCCTTGGCGCTGATGCCGCTGCCGGCCTGGCGGGCAGGTAAGGTGACGGCGCTCATCGCGACTTCTCCCTGAGCTCGGAATAGAGGTAAGGCACGATGATCGCGGTCAGCGTCATCAGCATGATCACCGCGCTGGCCGAGCCGACCGCCATCTCGTTGCGCTTGAAGGTGAACTCATACATGAAGTTGGACGGCAGCCAGGCCGAGCCGCCGGGCCCGCCGCTGGTCAGCGCCACGACAAGGTCATAGGACTTGATGGCGAGGTGGGCGAGCACGATGAAGGCCGAGAGGAACACCGGCCGCAAGAGCGGGATGACGATGCGGCGGTAGAGCTGGAAGGTTGTCGCGCCGTCGATCTGGGCGGCCTTCATGATCTCGCCGTCAATGCCGCGAAGTCCGGCCAGGAACATCGCCATGATGAAGCCTGAGGCCTGCCAGACGCCGGCGATCACCACCGTGTAGATGACGAAATCCTTGTTCTTGATCCAGTCGAAATGGAAGCTCGTCCAGCCCCATTCATGCAGCGTCTGCTCGAGGCCGAGGCCTGGATCAAGGAACCATTTCCAGGCCACGCCGGTGACGATGAAGGAAAGCGCCATCGGGTAGAGGTAGATCGGCCTGAGCATGCCTTCGCCGCGGATCTTCTGGTCGAGTAGGATGGCCAGGAACAGGCCGAGCGCCAGGCAGATCAGGATGTAGAGGAAGCCGAAAATGCCCATGTTGGTGATCGAGGTGTACCAGCTCGACGGCGGGTCGCTCTCGAAGGTCCAGCGCCACAGCCGCTGATAGGCGCGCGCGCCGGTGATGTTATAGGACGGGAAGGTCTTGGAGTTGGTGAACGACAGATAGATCGTCCACAGGATGAAGCCATAGACGAAGACGATTGTCGCCGCGAAGCTCGGCGCCAGAACGATCTTCGGCAGCAGATCCTGCAACCGCGAGCGCACCGTGGTGCTCGGACGGCCGTTATGCTCCGGCGTTAGCGATATGGTGGTTTCGGCAACTGTGCTCATCGGCTCATCCAGTACCGGTTAGCGGGGATCGGCTTGGCGCGCGGGCACGCCAGGCAACAGTCCCGGATATCGTCTCGACAGGAGACCTCCCCCGCCAAGGCGGGGGAGACTCGAGTTTACGGCAAAACGGCTTACTTGGCGTCGTCGATCGCCTTCACCAGTTCGGTCACGGCCTCGTCCGAGGTCTTGATCTGACCGTGGACGAACTTCGAGATGACGTCCTTGTAAGCGTTGGCAACCGCCGGAGGCGCGCCGTAGCCCTGGGCCAGCGAGCCGAACAGCGTGCCGCCTTCATTGGCCTTCTTCAGGTCGGCGATGCCCTTCTTGCCGCAGGCGTCGAAATCGGTGTCAGGCACGTCGGTACGGGCCGGAACCGAGCCCTTCACGACGTTGAAGGCCGACTGGAAGCTCTTCGACAATGTGGCGGTGGCAAGCGCCACCTGGGCGGCCTTGCGGTCGTCCGGAACGTTGAACATGCCAAACATGTCGGAGTTGTAGATCACGGTGCCGTCAGTGCCCGGGAAGCGATAGCACAGGAAGTCGGTGCCCGGGGTCTTGTTGGCGGCGTGGAACTCGCCCTTGGCCCAGTCGCCCATGACCTGAACCAGCGCGTCGCCCTTGATGACCATGGCGGTGGCGAGGTTCCAGTCGCGGCCCGAGAAGTTCGGGTCGACATATTTGATGAGCTTGGCGAGGTTGTCGAACGACTTCTTCATCGTGTCGGACTTGAGCGACTCGTCATCGAGGTCGTTCATCGCCTTCTTGTAGAACTCCGGCCCGCCGGTCGACATCACAACGGAGTCGAACATGGTGGCTTCCTGCCAGTTCTGGCCGCCGAGCGCGAGCGGGATGACGCCGGCCGCCTTCGCCTTGTCGAGCAATGCCACGAAGTCGTCGAAGGTCTTCGGCTCGGTGCCGCCGATCTTGTCCATCACCGCCTTGTTGATCCACAGCCAGTTGACGGAGTGGACGTTGACCGGAGCTGCGACCCACTTGCCGTCATAGACGGAGAACTTCTGCAGGGCGGTCGGAACCGACTTGTCCCAGCCTTCCTTCTTGGCGGTCTCGGTCAAGTCGCCCATGACGCCGGCGGCGGCATAGTCGAGCACGGTGTAGCCGAGCATCTGCGAGGCGGTCGGATAGTTGCCGGCCGCGACCATAGCCTTCAGCGCGGTCATGGCGGCGTCGCCGCCGCCGCCGGCCACGGGCACGTCCTTCCAGGCATAGCCTTCCTTGGCCAGATCCTGCTTCAGCACGTTCAGAGCGGCCGCTTCGCCGCCCGACGTCCACCAATGCAGCATCTGCACTTCCTTGACGTCCGCGGCATGCGCCGAGAACGCAAAGCTCGTCGCAAGAGCCGTTCCGATAAGCAGTTTGCGCAACATGAACTTCCTCCCTTGTTGCATTCACATCACCGGCGGGATTGCCGCCGGGGTCTCCCAACTCAGCCGACCCACCACCCGGTGCGCTGGCCGCGATGAAACTGAATGGTCTTTTCCTCGGTATAATCCTCGACGGCACGTTTGCCGAGTTCGCGTCCGAGACCGGACTGCTTGTAGCCGCCGAAGGGCAGTTCGGGATAACCTTCCATGAACGTGTTCACCCAAACCGTCCCCGAACGCACACCGCGCGCCACCGAGATGCATGTGTCGATGCTGGCGCTCCACACTCCCGCAGACAGACCATAGGGCGTGTTGTTGGCGATGTGCAATGCCTTTTCAATCGTTTCAAAAGTGAGCACGGACAGCACCGGCCCGAATACTTCCTCGCGGGCGATGGCCATGTCCTCGGTGACGTTGCTAACGATGGTCGGATCGAGATACTGGCCGGCGTTGGACGTGAGCTGTCCGCCGCCACTGTAAACGCTGCCACCGTCGGTTTTCGCGGCGCTCACATAGCCGGCTACCTTTGCCATGTGGTCGGCGGAGATCATGGCGCCGACCTTGGTGCGGTCGTCAAGCGGATCGCCGACCCTGACCTTCCCGGCCAGCGCCTTGACGGTCCTGAGGAAGTCGTCGGCGATCGCCTGATGCACGATCAGCCGGCTCCCGGCGTTGCAGCATTCGCCGGCGTTGAAGAAGCCGCCGAACACCGCCGCGTCCGCCGCCGCCTCGAGATCGGCGTCGGGGAAGACGATCTGGCCGTTCTTGCCGCCGAGCTCCATCGAGACCTTCTTCAAGGAATTCGAGGCCGCCGCCATGGTCATCTTGCCGACGCGGGTCGAGCCGGTGAAGGAGACCATCTCGACCAGCGGATGGCTGACCATCGGCGCGCCGACATCGGCGCCGAAACCGGCGAGGATGTTGACGACGCCCGCCGGCAGGCCGGCCTCCAGCAGGATGTCTCCGAGCACGAAGGTCGAGGCCGAGGTCATCTCGCTCGGCTTCACCACCACCGTGCAGCCGGCGGCGAGCGCGAACGGCAGCTTCTGGCTGACGATCAGGAACGGGAAATTCCAGGGCGTGATGATCGAGACGACGCCGATCGGCTCACGCAGCACCACGCCCAGCATGGCATCGCCGAGATTGGCATAGCTTTCGCCATGCAGCGTGCGGGCAAGCGAAGCCGCATAGCGCCAGATGTCGACGGCGCCGCCGATCTCGCCGCGCGCTTGGGCGATCGGCTTGCCGGATTCCAACGCGTCGAGCCGGGCGATCTCTTCAAGCCGGGCCTCGATCAGGTCGGCCGCCTTGAGCAGCACCGCGGCGCGCTCGGAAGCCTTCATGCGCGGCCATGGGCCGGTCTCGAAGGCTCTATGCGCGGCCTGGACCGCGGCTTCCACTTCCGCAGCGCCCGCCTGGGCGTAGCGCGACACGGCAAAGCCGTGGCCGGGGCTCATGCGCTCGATGGTGTGACCGTCACGGGCGTCGACATGCTTGCCGTCGATCAAAAGCTTGTAGGCCTTCGGCGCCCGGGACGCCTCGGCAGGCATGGCAATGTTGAGGGGTGCGTTCATCATTCTTTCCCTAGGATCTCGAAAAGGCCGGCTTCCGCTTGGCCTTGAAGGCGCCGACGCCGGCCTTGAGGTCGCCAGTCAGCGCGATGAAGCCGCTGGCCAGCGCCTCGGTCGCGGCAGAATCTTCCTCGCCCTCGGCAATGCCGATCATCAGCTTGGCGGCTTCGGTCGCCAGCGGGCCGCGTTCCGCGATCTTTTCGCCCCAGGCTTTGGATTCATCGAACGCCTTGCCGCCTTCCACGACGCGGTCGACGATGCCGAGCGCGAGTGCATCGGCCGCCAGAAAAATCTCGCCCCCTATTGCCATGCGCCGCACCGCCTGCGCGCCGAAGCGGCGCACCGCACGCTGCGTGCCGGACCAGCCGGGCACGACGCCGATCGAGGTTTCAGGGAAGCCGAGCTTTACCTGAGTTTCGGCGACGCGGAAATCGCAGGCCGCGGCGAATTCCAGCCCGCCGCCCAGCGCATGGCCGGAGAGCACGGCGATGGTCGGTTGCCTGAGCCGCGCCAGCCGGTCGAAGACGCGGTGGCCATAGCGGACCCATTGTACCTGGAAATCGGCGGCGCTCATCGCGCCCCAGGCTTCGACGTCGCCGCCGGCGCAGAAGCCCTTGCCTTCGCCACGGATCAGCACGACGCGGACGCCCTCGGCCAGCTCTGCCTCATCCAGTGCTGCTTCGAGTGCGCGCAGCATCGGAACGTCGAGCGCGTTGAACTTTTCCGGCCGGCGCAGCGTAACGATGCCGATGGCGTCGTCCTGCTCGAAGGTGACGAGTCGCTCAGCCATGCGTGCCTCCAAGCGAGGCGCCGCCATTGAGCGACAGGCCGATTGGCCGATCCTGATAGAGGGCGGCAGGCGTGACCTTGAGGTCGTTGGCGACCGCGAGCGGAATGTCGGCCTGCGCCAGCACGTCGCGTTCGAGATCGATGCCGGGCGCCAGCTCGGTCACCATCAACCCGTCCGGCGTCAGCTTCATTACGCAGCGCTCGGTGACATAGGTGATGTCCTGGCCTTGCGCGACCGCGCGTTTGCCGGAGAAGGAGATGTGCTCGACCTCCTCGACCACCTTCTTCACCTTGCCTTCCTGGTCGATGCGGATGGCGCCATCGGCCAGCGAGAGTTTCGCGCCGGCGTTGAAGAAACCGGAGAAGACGATCTTCTTCGCCCGCGCGGTTATGTCGACGAAGCCGCCGGCGCCGGCCGTGACATGCGGCCTTGCCGAAAGCTTCGACACATTGACCGAGCCGTGGCGGTCGATCTGCAGGAAGGAGAGCAGCGAAGCATCGAAGCCGCCGGCCTGGAAGTAGATGAACTGGTGCGGCGAAGGCATGATCGCCTCGGCGTTGGAGGCGCAGCCGAACTTGAAGTCGAGCAGCGGCACGCCGCCGACCGCGCCCTGCTCGATCACCCAGGTGACCTTGCCGTGCTGGCCTTCCTCCAACAGGATGCGCGGCACGTTGGCGGAAATTCCGAAGCCGATGTTGACGGCCATGCCGTCGCGCAATTCCATGGCGACGCGGCGCGCGATCACCTTCTGGACGTTCATCTCCGGCGTGCGGAAAGTCGAGAGCGGGCGGAAGATCTCGCCGGAGATCGCCGGATCGTAAGGCGTCTGCGTCGTCTGCAGCTGGTCGGGCTGCACCACGATATGGTCGACCAGCACGCCGGGCACGCGGACGTCATGCGGCTTCAGCGTGCCGTTTTCGACGACGCGCTTCACCTGTGCAATGACGATGCCGCCATTGTTGCGGGCGGCTAAAGCTTGCTCCAGCCCGCCGAGATAGGCGCCCTCATGCTCGTAGGTGAGGTTGCCGCGCTCGTCGGCGGAGGTGGCGCGGATGATCGAGATGTTGGGGACGATGGCGCGGAAATAGAGCCATTCCTCACCGTCGAACTGCTCGACCGAAACGATCGGCTCGCTGGCCGCTTCATTCATGGCGCAGCCCTGGTGGCGCGGGTCGACAAAAGTGTCGAGGCCGACCTTGGTCAGCACGCCGGGCCGTTTCGCTGCGGCCTCGCGATGCATGTCGAACAGGATGCCCGAGGGCACGTTGTAGGCGGCGACCGAGTTGTCGCCGATCATCTTCCAGATTTGCGGCGGCTCGGAGGAAGAAGGGCCGGACGGATAGGAGCCGCAGAGCGTGCGCTTCAGCAACCCTGGCTTGGCGAGGTGATCGATGCCCTTAATGCCGTACATGTCGCCGGCGGCGATCGGGTGCAGGGTGGTGATCGCCTTCGGATGACCTTCGGCATCGAAGCGCTCGCCGATCGCGGCAAGCACGGCGTCGGGGCAGCCGAGGCCGCTCGACGACGACACCGAGACGACCATGCCGTCCTTGATCAGGCTGGCGGCATGGGCCGCCGAGACGAGCTTGCTCACGCGAGGCTCCCGAGTTGTGGGTCGATGGTCACCGCCTTGCCGGCCTTCGACGATTGCAGCGCTGCTTCAGCCGATGCCAGCGACCAGATGCCGTCCTCGCCGGTGGCCGAAGGCTGTCCCTCGCCGCGGATCGCGGCATGGAACTGGCGCAGCGAACGGGTGTAGAGGTCCTCGCGGTCGAAGCTCAGTTCCTCCTCGCCGTTTGCCGTGCGCAGCAGCACCGAGCCGACCGGCTTCTGCGTCATGACATTGGTGGCGATCAGCGAGCCTTCGGAGCCATGCACCTCGAAGCCGGTGCCGGCGAACTTCGTCATGAAGCCCTCGTGCGATTGCGCAATGACGCCGGACTTGAAGCGCCAGATGCACATGGCGCCATCCTCCAGCCCGCCGCTGGCCATGCCCGCCAATTGGGTGAAGGCCGAGATCTCGACCGGATCGTCGCCGAGCACGAAGCGCAGCGTGTCGGCATCGTGGACGGTGATGTCGAGCACGACGCCACCGCCGGCCTCGGGCTTGGTGATGCGCCAGCCCTGCAGGTTTTCAGGCAGGAAGACCGAATGGAAGACACGCGCGGCGATCGGTTTGCCGATGCGCCCGGCCGCAATCGCCTCGCGCATCGCGCGGTGGGCACCCGCATTGCGCAGATGATGGTTGGTGCCGAACACGATGCCGGCTTTCCTTGCCGCCGCAACCATCTTGCGCGCATCGGCGCTGGTCAGCGCCAGCGGCTTTTCGCACAGCACATGCTTGCCGGCCTTTATCGCGGCAAGTCCTTGTTCGAGGTGCAGCTCGTTGGTGGTCGAGATGTAGACGGCGTCGATGTCGGCCGCGAGCAGCGCGTCCAGCGTCGAGGCGGCGGCTGGGATGCCGTTTTCCCTGGCATAGGCCTGAGCGCGCTCCGGGCTCGAGCTCATCACGGCGGCGACCTCGCCGTCGGCCTGCGCACGGATGGCGTCGATCATGAACTGTCTGGCGATCGTGCTCGCGCCGATCAGGCCCCATCTCACGCTCATGCCGCATCTCCCATTCCAGCGTCGCGCGCATTGCGATCCGGGCCGCAGCTCTCCCTGACGGCCAGGCTGACCGCGCCGATATGATCCTCGGCGCGCGTCGTGCGCGACTGGATCATCTTCAGCATGACGTGGGCGGCGCGCTCGCCGAGGCCGGCGGTGTCGACAGCGACGCTGGTCAGCGCCGGCATATAGTGCTCGGCCTCGGCCACGTCGTCGAAGCCGACGACGGCGAAATCCGCCCCGGCCTCCAGGCCGCGTTTGCGCAGCGCCAGCATCACGCCAAAAGCGACGGCGTCGTTGAAGCAAAGGGCAGCCGTCGGCGGCTCGGCCGCTGCAAGCGCGGTTTCCAGGCAAGCCATGCCGCCCCTGCGGCTGGTCTCTCCTTCGACAATCGTTCGGTTGGCGGCCGGGATGCCAAGCGTCTCGCAGGCTTCGATGAAGCCTCCGAGCCTGTCGTGATAGACCACGAGGTCGGACGAACCGCCGAAGAAGGCCAGCCGGCGGTGGCCCTTGCCGATCAGATGCTGGGTGGCGAGATAGGCGCCGCGATGATTGTCGGGCGCGATCGCCGGTATGCGGCTCTCGGGCAGACGGCGCATGGCAAAGACGACCGGCACGCCGGCGGCCTCGATGCGGCGGAAGGCGCCGGGCGTGGTGCCGCGCGCAGGCGAGACGATCAGGCCGGCGACGCCCTGCTCCATCAGCGACTTCAGCACTTCTTCCTGGCGCACGGGGTTTTCCGCGGTGTTGGCGATGAAGGGCACGATGCCGGCGGCCTGGAAGACGCGCTCCATGCCGACCGCCAGCTCGGCGAAGAAGGGGTTGGTGAGATCGTTGATCACCATGCCGATGACGTTGGAATGCGCCTTGCGCAGATTGGCGGCGCCGCGGTTGTAGACATAGCCGACATCCTCGATCGCCTTGCGCACCTTGACCGCGGTCTCAGGCCGGATCAGCCCGCTGCCCTGCAGCACGAGCGATACCGTCGATTTGGACACGCCGGCCTCGCGGGCGATATCCAGGATCGTCGCCTTGGCCCGGCTGGCCATGTCCGTGCTTTCCTCCGCGTTCGGCTTTAAATCTATTGGAACGTTCTAAACGCTGTGCCAAACCGGAGTCAATCGGGATTCTCGCGAAATTCGAAAAATTGATGGATAGCCCGAAAATGCGGGACCCAGGGGCATGACGCAACATTGGATCGCTTCAGCTGCAAGAATCATAAAGGTTCTTGATTTATTGGAACGTTCCATTTATAGGCTGCCGCAAAGGGAGATTTCGATGGACATCATCCTGCCTGCGGAGAATGGCGACCGTGTCGGCTACCGGCTCGTCGGCCAACCGGCGGAGCCGGTCATCGGCGCGGATTTTCCGCGCGTCGCCTATGCCGCCGCCCATGTCGTCGTCAATCCGTTCGCCATGACCGATCCCTGGTCGCGGCCGGTGGTCGACTGGGACAAGACCATGGCCTTTCGCCATCATTTGTGGCGGCTCGGTTTCCGTATCGCCGAAGCCATGGACACGTCACAGCGCGGCATGGGCTTCGACTGGGCTAACGCAAAGGAACTGATCCGTCGCTCGATCGCCGAGGCGCGGACGGTGAAAGGCGCCGATCTCGCTTCGGGCGCCGGCACCGACCATCTGGCGCCCGCGGCGGCAAAGACGCTGGACGACGTGATCCGTGCCTATGAGGAGCAGTTCGCCTTCATCGAAGGCGAGGGCGGCAAGGCGATCATGATGGCGAGCCGCGCGCTGGCGGCGGTGGCCAAGGGACCGGACGACTATGCGCGCGTCTACGAGCGCATCCTTTCACAGGCTTCCGGCAAGGTGATCCTGCACTGGCTGGGCGACATGTTCGATCCGGCGCTCAAGGGCTACTGGGGAAGTGGCGATTTCGATGCAGCGTTGGAGACCGTCGTCGCCATCATCGAGCGGCATGCCGACAAGGTCGAGGGCATAAAGATATCGCTGCTCGATGCCGGCAAGGAGGTGTTGCTTCGCGATCGCCTCCCTGACGGCGTGGTGATGTTCACGGGTGACGATTTCAACTATCCGGAGCTGATCGCCGGCGACGGCAAGAGGCACTCGCATGCGCTGCTCGGCATCTTCGACGCCATCGCGCCGGTGGCCAACGCCGCTCTGGCAAAGCTCGGCGAGGGTGACCGGGCCGGCTATGACGCGCTGATGGCGCCGACGGTGCCGCTGTCGCGCAAGATCTTCGAGGCGCCGACCGAATACTACAAGGCAGGCATTGTCTTCACGGCCTGGCTGAACGGGCACCAGGATCATTTCGCCATGGTCGGCGGCATGCAGTCGGCGCGTGGCATATGCCACTACGCCGACATCTTTCGCCTCGCCGATCGGGCTGGTTTGCTGGCCAACCCCGACCTCGCCGTCGACAGGATGAAAGCCGTCTGCGCCGTCTCAGGCGTCTGAACGAGATTGGCCTATTTAGTCTAAATCTTCCCCCGCATAGGGATTTGCCTTCCGCCTGCAAATCTGCAATCGCTTGCCGAACTATGCGGGTGGTGGGACAATGACGGACAAAGTGGCTCGGGCAGACAAAGTCGCCCTTATTACCGGCGTGACCGGACAGGACGGCGCCTATCTGGCTCAACTGCTGCTCGACAAGGGTTACATCGTCCATGGCGTCAAACGCCGCTCCTCCTCGTTCAACACCGAGCGCGTCGACGATATCTATGTCGACCCGCACGAGGGCGACACACGGTTCTTCCTGCATTACGGCGACCTGACCGACGCGACCAACCTGATCCGCCTCGTCCAGGAGACACAGCCCGGCGAAATCTACAATCTTGGCGCCCAGAGCCATGTCCAGGTGAGTTTCGAGACGCCTGAATATACGGCCAATGCCGATGCGCTGGGCACGCTGAGGCTGCTCGAAGCGATCCGCATCCTTGGGCTCGAGAAATCGGTGCGCTTCTACCAGGCTTCGACGTCGGAGCTTTACGGCAAGGTGGCGGAAACTCCGCAGCATGAGAACACGCCATTCCGGCCTCGCTCGCCTTATGCGGCAGCCAAGCTCTATGCCTACTGGATCACGGTGAACTATCGCCAGGCCTACGGCCTGTTCGCCGCCAACGGCATCCTGTTCAACCATGAAGGCCCGACGCGCGGCGAAACCTTCGTCACGCGCAAGATCACGCGCGCCGTGGCCGCGATCCACCACGGGCTGCAGGACGCGCTCTATCTCGGCAATCTCGATGCCCGGCGCGACTGGGGCCACGCGCGCGACTATGTCGAGGGGATGTGGCGCATCCTGCAGCATGACGAGCCGGATGATTTCGTGCTTGCGACCGGCGACGCGCATTCGGTGCGCGAGTTCGTCGAACTGGCCTTCACTGAGACCGGGCGGACCATCCGCTGGCAGGGCGAGGGAGTCGACGAAGTCGGTGTCGATCAAGCTTCGGGCACCGTGCTGGTGCGCGTCGATCCGCGCTATTTCCGGCCGACCGAGGTGGACGCGCTTGTCGGCGATGCCTCCAAGGCGAGAAGCAGGCTGGGCTGGTCGACCACGGTCACCTTCAGGGATCTGGTGGCCGAGATGGTGAAGGCCGACCTGGCGCGCGCCGCCGGCGGCACCTGGCGCAACGGCCATTCGACGTAGAGCGGTTCACGATGGACACGACCTTCGACCTCAAGGGCAAGCGGATATTCGTTGCCGGTCATCGCGGCATGGTCGGCTCAGCGCTGGTGCGCCGGCTGGCGCGCGAGGATTGCGAGGTCCTGACGGTCGCGCGCAGCGAGCTCGACCTTCTCGACCAGGCCGGCGTGCGGCGCTGGATGAGCGAGCATCGGCCCGACGCGGTGTTGATGGCGGCCGCCAAGGTCGGCGGCATCCTGGCCAATGACAGCCTGCCGGTCGACTTCCTTTACGAAAACCTCGTCGTTGAGACCAACGTCATCGAGGCCGCGTTCCGCAGCGAGGTGCAGAAGCTGCTGTTCCTCGGTTCATCCTGCATCTATCCGAAACTGGCGCCGCAACCGATTCCGGAAGATGCGCTGCTGACCGGTCCGCTGGAACCGACCAACGAATGGTACGCGATCGCCAAGATCGCGGGCATCAAGCTTTGTCAGGCTTATCGCCGTCAGCATGGCGTCGACTACGTCTCGGCGATGCCGACCAACCTCTACGGGCCGGGCGACAATTTCGACCTCACAAGCAGCCATGTCGTGCCGGCGCTGCTGCGCAAGGCGCATGAGGCGAAGCGCTCCGGCGGCAGGACAATCGCCGTTTGGGGTTCGGGGAGGCCGAGGCGCGAGTTCCTGCATGTGGACGATGCCGCCGACGCGCTGGTCTGGCTGCTGAAGAACTATTCCGGCGACGGCCATGTCAATGTCGGCTCCGGCGAGGATGTCACCATTGCGGAGCTTGCCCGAACCATCGTCTCGGTCGTCGGCGCAGACGCCGGGATCACATTCGATCCGACGAACCCGGACGGCGCGCCGCGCAAGCTGATGGACGTGTCGCGGCTGTTCGCAACCGGCTGGCGGCCGCGATACTCGCTTCGCGACGGGCTTGAACAGACCTATCAATGGTTCCTCGAACATGTCGGGAAAGGCGATGTCCGTCTCGGCACCTGATCCCCTTTCGACACTGATCGCCGCCACCAGGAACGACGGGCTGGGCGGTCGCCTGCTGGCGATGGCGAATGCCAAGACGCTGGCCGACACGTTCGGTTATCGTTTCGGCTTCACCTGGAACCGGAAGGTCGCCGCCGACAAGGCGTTCCACGTCGTCGATGTCGCCGACAGGATTTTCTCGCCCGATTTCATCGAAAGGCATTGGCTGGGCGAAAGGGTCAAGGCGTCCAAGTTCGGCATTCTCGACGCAGCCGCGCTTGCCGGGCGCAGCCTCGGCGAGGTCGCGAAAGAGAAGAAGCTGCGCGGCTGGATCTGCGACGACTTTCAAATTCTGAGACATTTTCGCGGCGATGAGGCGCGGCTCGTTGCCCAGTCGGAGACGCTGCGCAGTTTCGATTTTTCGAGAACGGTGAAGGAAGCCATCGATGCCGCCAATCAGAGCCGGTTCCTCCAGCCGATGGCGGCGCTTCACCTGCGCAGCGGCGATATCGTGCACGGCAAGCATCGCGCGACCCTGATCTTTGCCGGAAAGGTCATCCCTTCGACACTGGCCCGGGCGGTCATCTCGCGGCTTTCGTCGATGGGCATGGCGACGCTGCTGATCGGCCAGCACCGTCCGACGCTCGATTATCTCAAGGCTGAAACCGGCGCGGTGCTGGCCAGCGATTTCGGCGCCGACGCGTTCGAGGACGAGACCTTGAAGGCATTCTTCGAGATGGCGCTGATGGCGCGCTGCCGGCAAATCTATTCGGGAAGCAGCATCTACGCGGAGATAGCGTCGCTTATGGGCGATGTCCCGCTCATGCGCGCGGCCGCCTTGTTCGATGCGCCGCGCGCCGCAGAAATCGTCCTCGATGAATTGAAGCATCGCCAGGCCAACTACCATCCGCGCGAAGCGGCCTTCGGCTATCAGGCGGCGTTCCTGGCGATGGAAGACAGGATCGAGCCCAGGCAGGCGCGTGAGATCCTGGACAAGGCCTATGCGCTCGATCCGGAAAACGATGCCTATGCCCTGAAGATCGCCTCGGCCTGTTTTCGCGAGCGTGACTATGCTTCGGGCGAAGCTGTGCTCAAATCGGTGATGATCCGGCAGTTTC
Organism: Mesorhizobium dulcispinae; assembly: GCF_033977345.1. NCBI lineage: Bacteria > Pseudomonadati > Pseudomonadota > Alphaproteobacteria > Hyphomicrobiales > Phyllobacteriaceae > Mesorhizobium > Mesorhizobium dulcispinae. The sequence goes on along the minus strand of NZ_JAVIIY010000007.1, from coordinate 293,281 downwards.
GGCAACGTCCCAAAATCCCGCTGACGATTATGCGGCTGCTCGGCGACGAGCTGTTCCGTAGATATCCGTTCGCGGGGGATTTCGAGTTCTTCTTTGCCGCGGCGGAAGCAGGCTATCCCTATGCCGCGGCGTGTTCGGCCTGGATACTGCAGCAAGCGAAGGCGGACCAGGGGCGGGCGCTGGCCATGGCGGATCGCGCCGTGAAGGCCGACCCATCGGATCAGATCCTGAGGAAGGTCAAACGGCGGATTCTGCAAGGCAAAAAGCCGAGCTCCGGCCTGATCACCAAGGCAAGATGGCGGATCGCCTGGCTGCGTGGTCTTGGGGCGGCGTGATTGGGGGGGGCGGCGTGATTGGGGGGGCGGCGTGATTGGGGGGGCGGCGTGATTGGGGGGGCGGCGTGATTGGGGAGCGGCGCGATCAGGGCCGGCGCCATATCCAGAATGGCGCGATCGCGCAGTCCGGATGGAAGATCTGCTTCGTTGCTTCCGCTTGCATGCCAGCAGGCACGGTTTCGTCGAAATGATGCCGCGCCAGATCGTCCAGCAAAGGCCGGATGCGCTCCTGGTCGAATGTTTCGCCGGGCATCGTGGCCAGTGTATCGGCATGCGCCGCCACCCAGCGCAGAGCCTTGACCAGCCCCTGTCCGTCCTTCGCCCGGTAGGCCCAGAGATCGTCGCCGACCGAGGACAGGATCCGCGCCAGCGCCGTCCATCCCTGCAAGGTAAACATGGCGTAGTGCCTCGGGCGGGTGCGTGACAGTTCCTCGGGCAGGGAGCCGTCGGCCGCGATCTGGTCCGCGATCCTTTCCCGGGCATGGAGCCCTGCTTTTGCAAGCGCCGCGCCGTCACCCAGGAATGCCGCGATGGCAGCGCGCTGTAGGTCGAAGAAGACACCGTGGTTGTTCAGTCGGTGGAATTCAAATCTCGCGGCCGGCGCGGTGTCCAGCCATTCGCAATATGAAGAAAGCCAGGCTCTGAAGGCTTGGCTGTCCCGCTTGTCCAGCGCTCCGCTTCGCTCGATCAACCTGACCGCGTCGAGAAAGAAGTGGAGATCCGCGAGTTCGATGATGCCATATCCCGGGCCTTCATTGTTGTCGCGCTCGCATCGCACCTGCGCATAGCGCATGTTCGGGTTCATTCTCGTCGCCGGGTCCACGAACCATGTACGGATGAGCAGCGCGGCATGAGTGGCGTAGCGTGCCTCGCCAAGCACGGTCGTGGCCAAGGCAAGCACGGTGGTGTCGTCGAGAACCCGTTGCAGGCGCGTTCGATCGTAGGCTTCGCCGGCAGCATCATACAATGCTGTGCCGGGGGCGTGTTCGCCGTCGCGACGGACGAAGGGAAGGCCATCCGGCTTTCGCGGATCGGGCCACCAATAGGGGGCCGGCTGAAAGTAATCATGCGGATCGCCGCTCGGGGCACGGCCGGTCTTGTCCACGACACTGAACGGACCGCGCAGGAGCGCTTGCTCCGCGCAGGCGCGCAGCTCCTGGTGAACATGCGCGTTTTGCTCCCGGCGCGCGGCAACGAGCATGTCCTCGTCGTAGTAGGCCAGGCGTGCGGGATCGAGCGTTCGGGCGATCGCCCTGGCGTCGCAGCGGTCGAGCATGCCGACGATCGCCTCGTCGCGCTTGACCAGCCTGGCGCGGAAACCGGCCCGGCCGATTTCCAGATGCGAACGCCCTGAATCAAGGCGCGCAACCCAGCCCGCGCTCTGGAAAAGCCCGGCATCCGCCGCAAGGGGCGGGCGCGGGATGTCCCATGCGTCGTCGCGAAACCGGTCCCATAGTCCGGGGATGCCGAGCCGCCACAGCATTTCGACCTTCGGCCGGCGCCCGTAGCCGTATTCTTCGTCGAACAACTCGGTCGTGTCGTTCCGAAAAATGATCTGCGGCTCTTCCTGTGCCGGCGGCGTCAAAGTCTCGTCGAGCAGAAGCGCATTGTCGACGATGCGCGCCATCGGCACGACGAGGTAGCGAAAATGAGGGTTCTCCTCGATCGCCGCCCGGATCTGCCGGAAGGCCGGCAGCGTCAGATAGCAATTGCCGTCCCAGGGCATCAGCCATTTGGCGCGCCCGCGGGCAATCTCCAGCGCCGTGTTGCGCGCCCCGTTGTTGTTCATCGCATAGAGGTTCTTACGGCGCCGGATATGCGTTTCGTAGCGCGACGCATTCTGTCCGCCCGGCCGATTGTCGGCGTTGGAGAACCTGGATTCGTTCGCCGCCAGCCCGTCGGTGTTCCAGGGAACTTGCCGATAGGCGTCGAGATCGAACGGGATCCTGTGAAAGCGTTGACCACGGCTTTCCAACAGGCCGATGACGCGCGCCTCTTCGCCAGGATCCGTTATCCGGTTGACGATCCAGACCTTCTCGCAGTCCGGGAAGTCGGATTCATTGTCCAAAATGAACAGGGCGTTGTCGTATGACTGGCCCTTTCGGTGCCGCGGCTCCAGATCATTGCCGATGATCCGGACAAGCACGAAGCTGTCCTTCATCTTTGAAACCGGCAAGGCCTTGTAGCCGTCGCGCGCGGCTTTGATCCGGTGCCTGACGACATATCCATATTCGAGCTTGCGCTTGGCCCAGCCCAACGCGCCGCCGAGGCTCGACAATGGCGATCTGAAATGCTTCCTCGCCCGCTTGAGCTCGCGATATACACGCTGCCACGCCGGCCGCCGGGCCGGGCTCGCTGTCATGGCTGCCCGCCCGCAAGCGCGCAAAGGCGGTCAGCCTCGCAGGCCGCCACGAGCCTCCGCTTGCCGCCATCCATTGTCTGACCCCCCGATCGACAAGTATAGATTTGGTCCTAACCCTTAACAGCCCGTACGTCGCGGCTCAATCGGTGATCGCCGGCAGCTGCCGCGCATCGAAAAACCTTCGAAATATTTATTTGGGGTCCCTTTGAACCATTCCGCGATGAGGCGCGACCAAGCGCTGCGTCAAGAAACGAGGTTCATCAAGGAGAACGCCTCGTGTTCAATGCTTCAAGAAATGTCCTTATCGCGGCAATGGCGGTTTCGGTCCTGGCCGGTTGCAAGACGGCGACCACGAGGGAGTGCGACAATCTCAAGCCGAACGTCACCTATCACGGCAAGTGCTGCGGTATCGGTGCGCCCTGCCACGAAGGCAAGGGCGGCGGCGGCAATCCCGGCCATTCGCCGGATCCGGAGCCGCAATGAGAGCATGGGAATAGGGCAGTAAGGGAATAGGGCAATAGGGGAATTCGGGTACGCAGCAGCAAAGCCCTCCGTATTCCCTTATTGCCCATCTCACTCGATGATGGGCGTGACGAGGATGGCCTCTTCAGGCCTAACCTGGCCCCCTACGGGGGCGTGTGATGGAGTGTGCCATTTTAATACAATCCCCAATTGGTAGACTCCCACGATGCATCGGCAGCTACTGGCTTTCCTGAGGGCCAAAGGCGGGAGGCCAGCAGACTGGGAGGAAACGATGTCCGCCCAAAAAGAAGACTATCGAACCAACAGGGCTGATTATGTGGTTGCCGCGATGCAAGCCAGGGCGACAGCTGATGACGATCACCATGATGAGATACCGAAACGAGAAACGAGATCCCTGCGATTTGCAGATCGGCGACTCGCGAGATTGGCTGCAAACCCGTGTGAAACCTTGCCTGGACCGAGAACCAGGCCGCGCTTCTAGTTAGCTAATTTAGCCGCGCCGGTGACGGCGGCGAGCCAGACTTGGCGGCTTACTCGCCTTCATCCATATGGATGCATTCCCGGTTATATTGGCAGGAGCGTATATTTATTCGCCAGCCGGTGGCCTTGTAGCGATCCTCGCCGGCTAGGCCCGGCTCGTACTGGCCTACCCCGCCAGCGCGCCGGGCCGCCTTCCTCTTGGCGAATCCAAGTCCCCGCCCGTCGTGCGACCGTTCGCATGTAGTCTCCCCGCATCCGCCACTAGCATTCAGCCAGAGCTAATCTTGTGGTCCGAAGTGGCTGTTGTTCGGCCGCAGAGGCTGCATCGCTGCCCCTGAGCACAAATCTGAAGCTGATTGGCGAAATCTAAGCCTTTTGGAGAGCTACTGTCTTTGCGCAGAAGGACTAATGTGATTTTCTGAAAATAGTGGGGCTAGCATGGCAACCGAAAGCACCAAATGTACAGATTTTGCGCCCGAGAACTTGGTATCAGAGGCTCAGGCACGCCGTGATTTTCTCAAAAAGGCTGGCCGTTTCGCAGCGGTAACTCCACCAGCCATAACGCTTCTTCTTGGCACAAGCCTGAACTCCAAGGCTATCGCGAAATCTGGCGGATCACTTCCAGGCAATTCTGGCGGCTCAACTCCGGTCAACGGAGGGGGAGGCAACCCCTTTCGCCCTCACGGCCGAGCCCTCAATTCCGGTGGAGGCCATTCCGGCGGCGACAACTATGGTGGCGGATCTCACGGCGGTTCAAGGGCCGGCGATCCAAACTAAACGCCTACATCTGCCCGTTTGGCCACTTGCGCAAATCAACGTGCCCTTTGCTTTCGGCAATCGGCGACGAGTTGATGATCCGAGGTGATTCCGGAAAGAAGGTCCTTGCAGGACAGGAGCCTGCGTCCGCGCCGCAGCGGCTGGTATCTAAGTTATTGAGAGGATGGTGGGCGTGACAAGGATTGAACTTGTGACCCCTGCAATGTCAATGCAGTGCTCTCCCGCTGAGCTACACGCCCATCCGAAGCCGCGCATACACCATTTTTGGTCCGGCGCGTCAATAGCAGGAATTGTGAAAAGAAGCTCCGTTTTGCCGCACCGGCGGAAGCGCCGCCGATGTGTTGCCGGAAAATATCTCAGGCCGCCTGCAGCATCTTTTCGACCTCGTTGACGAGGTCGCGCAGATGGAACGGCTTCGACAGCACCTTGGCGTCCTTGGGCGCCTTGGAATCCGGGTTGAGTGCGACGGCGGCAAAACCGGTGATGAACATGACCTTGAGGTCCGGATCGATCTCGGTGGCGCGGCGGGCGAGCTCGATGCCGTCCATCTCCGGCATGACGATGTCGGTCAGAAGCAGTGAGAAAGGCTCCTCGCGCAGCCGCTCATAGGCGCTGGCGCCGTTGTCGAAATCGCTTACCTGGTAGCCTGCTCGTTCGAGCGCCTTAACGAGGAACCGGCGCATATCGTCGTCGTCTTCCGCCAGCAGAATGCGTGCCATCATATCCCGTCCGAATCACCCGCCCCAAGACTGTCGCCGGGCAAGCCCGTTAACCATCCTGTATATGAGGAAGAGACGGTAAACATCAAGTGAACGTTGGGTTGGTGCCTACCACTTCGGGCTGCCTTTTGGCGAGGCTGAAATGCTGGACATGCCGGGCGCAAGATGGCAGTTTTGCGTCATGATGCAGTGCTTCATCGTGGTTCGTTCAAATTGAAGACGGCAGCCGAGGATTTTTCGGTCGTACCACCCTTCGAAATCCGATCGGGCGCCGAGCAACGCGTCCCTTTCTTGTTCAATTCGCCGCATAGCGGCCGCCACTATCCCGAGCGCTTCCTGGCCATGGCGCGGCTCGACCGCAGCGCCATACGCCGGTCGGAGGATTGCTATGTCGATGAGCTGTTCGGCGGCGCCATCGCGCTCGGCGCGCCGATGCTGGCGGCGAATTTCCCGCGCGCCTATCTCGACGTCAACCGCGAGCCATGGGAGCTCGATCCGCGCATGTTCGCGGAGCCGGTGCCGTCCTTTTGCAACATCCGTTCGGCCCGCGTCGCTGGCGGACTGGGCACGGTGCCGAAGCTGGTGGGGGAGGGGCTCGACATCTATCCCGGCCGCCTGCCTCTGGCCGAGGCCGTGGGACGCATAGAGGCCGTCTACAAGCCCTATCACGAGACGCTGAAGCGGCTATTGACCAGGACCCATGCCAGGTTCGGCTACGCGGTTTTGATCGACTGCCATTCGATGCCGGCCAGCATCCGGGTCGGCGACAATGGGGTGCGGCCGGATTTCATCATCGGCGACCGCTTCGGCATTTCCGCCAGCGCGGCCCTGACCGAGACGGCGATCGGCCTGCTGACGGGCATGGGCTACGCGGTCGCGCACAACAGGCCCTATGCCGGGGGCTTCATAACCGAGCATTACGGGCGGCCGGCGCGTCATCTTCACGCGCTGCAGATCGAGGTCAATCGCGGGCTTTACATGAACGAGCGGACGTTCCAGAAATCGGCCGGCTTCGACGCTTTAGCCGACGACCTGACGCGGTTTTCGGCCGAGCTGATGTCTATGCCCGGCCATGATTTCGTCGATCTGCCGCTCGCCGCGGAATGATCGGGACCCGACGGTTCGCGGCTGAAAAAAAGACCGCATCGTTTTCACGACACGGTCGAAGTCTAGGGAGGAAACGCCCAAGGAGGGCATGGACAGCATAAGCTGTCCGAGAACAAAACTATTGTGCGATGCACAAATGTCAATCGACTTCGGGCTTTTTAATTCAATATGATGTGCAAATTCCGTTTCGACGGCTGAGGTGTGACATTCGGGCAACAAATGCGCGACGCCTGACCGGTTTTTGCGTTTTTGCTCCGGACAGAAAACGGCGGCTGCCGACGGCGCTGCAATGGGGAGAGCGAGTTGGATATCAGTACCGATTTCATGCGGCGCATCGCGCGTGCGGCCGCGGCCGAGACCCTGCCGCGCTTCCGCAGCCAGGGCGCGGTCGCCAACAAACTGGCGGAAAGCTTCGATCCGGTGACGGAGGCCGACCGCGAGGCCGAGCGGGCGATCCGGGCGCTGATAGCGGCTGAATACCCCGATCACGGCATCCTCGGCGAGGAGCATGGCAGCCAGAACCTGTCGAGCCGGCATGTCTGGGTCATCGATCCGATCGACGGCACACGCGCCTTCATTTCCGGTCTGCCCGTCTGGGGAACGCTGGTCGGTCTGACGGTCGACGGCGATGCCGTCGCCGGCCTGATGTCGCAGCCCTTCACCGGCGAGTTGTTCTATGCCAACGCGTCCGGCGCGCATTACGAAGGCCCGGGCGGCCCGCGCAAGCTCGCGACGCGCAAGACGACGGAGCTTTCGCAGGCGACGCTGTTCACCACCACACCGGCGCTGTTCAAGGGCGAGGCGCGCAACCGTTACGACCAGTTCGAGAAGCAGGTTCAGCTCGCCCGCTACGGCACGGACTGCTACGCCTTCGCCATGGTGGCGGCGGGCAGCGTCGACATCGTCGCCGACCCAGGCCTGAAGCCCTATGACATCGTGGCGCTGATCCCGATCATCGAAAAGGCGGGCGGCGTCGTCACCACATTCGAGGGAGGGCCGGCGGAAGAGGGCGGCGACATACTGGCGGCGGCGACGCCGGAGCTGCACGCCGCGGCGATGGCGGCGCTGCGCGGATGAGCAACCGGCATGCCTATGTGCCCGTGAGACGCAGACCCCACAGAACGAGTGCGAAAGAGATCAGGCCGGTCGGCGCGGACGAATACCCTATCCCTTTGATCACGCCTTCCTGGAAGGCACTCCCATGGAAGGCTCCGGCTGCCAGCGGCATTGTCTCGTTGCCGGCCCCCCAGATGCTGGCCATCACATAGGCCGCCAGGATGGCCAAGGCCGAATAGATCAGGAACCAGAATGCAACCCGCGACATCGCGGCGCCGAGATTGAGCCTGGGCCACATGAGACCCAGCGCCAGCAGAAGAACGCCCTGCAGGCCGCTGAGCGTGTGCGTGGACAGTCCGAGCCGCGGCGCGGCGAGGTACGGGATCGCAAACCCTTCGAAGGACGAAAACAGCAGGAGGACGACGCCGATCTGCAGCAGGCGATGGCCCTGACGCGATAGCGGGCTCGATGCGTTCATGTTCTCTCCTCCCGGTCCCTGTCGACTGGCGGATGACCTCTTGGACAGCAACGTAGCGCTCGGCGCCCGAATGGGAATAAGCGCCGAGGCGGCGAAGTTCGCCCGTCGATCGGGAAGCCACGCTGCGGACTGGCTCTCAGGACGGGCGTGCTGGCGAGCCGGTCAGGGGACGTCGCCTGTTCCAGGAATGAAAGCATCGAAGGCCGCGAGAAGCTGCTCGCGGTAGAGGTCCTTTTCCTGCAGGATCTCGTGATGCGCGCCGTCGATCATCAGGAGCGAGCCGACGCGCAGCCGCCTGGCGTAGGCTTCTACCGCCTTGGTCGAGACGACCTGGTCGGCGCCGGCGGCGACGATCAGCATCGGCACCCGGATCCTGGCCATGAAATCGGGGTCACTGACGGCCTCCGCGGCCTCGGCGGCCGCCTTCAGCCAGCGGATGGTCGGACCGCCGAGACCCAGCTGCGGCCAAGCTCTGTAGATGTCGGTGTTGCGCCGGTAGCGCTCCGGATCGGACGTCACCTTGTTGATTTCGAAGGGCGTCGGCAATTTCGGCCGCGGCCCGAAGGCGGCATAGAGGCGGCCGAGGCCCAACGCGCAGAATACCGCGCAGACGCGCCGTATGGTGGTTATCGAAACCCGCAAGTCAGGCACGGCCAGGAAGGGCGCGATCAGCACCATGCGCCGCACGCGGTTGACCATCGACGGCGAGGCGAGCAGCGCGATCACCGCCCCGGTCGAATGGGCGAGGATGTAATAGGGGCCGCGGCAATCCGGCAGCACGATCTCCTCGAAGAACTGCTCGAGATCACGGGTGTAGTCGCGGAAGCTGCGGACATAGCCGCGCTGCCGGTTGCGCAACAGGCGGCTGGAATCGCCCTGGCCGCGCCAATCGAGGATGGCGACGCCGAAGCCGCGGTCGGCGAGGTCGCGGATCGTCTCGAAATATTTTTCGATGCACTCGTTACGGCCGGTAAGCAGCACCACCGTGCCCTGCAACGGGCGGGCGACCGCGGCGAAGACGCCATAGCGGATCTTCCTGCCATCGCGGGTGGTGAAGAAGCCGCCGGCAGCGTTCTCCGGCGGCGGATTGCCTTCAGTCAGATAGAAAAGATCCGTCATTCGGCGCTTCGTTGCTTGTTCTTTGCCCGAACGGGCCAGGCGTTGCCATGGTGATAGACGGCCATGGCCCAAAAGCAAAGGCGTTGCGGGGATTTGCGTGCTTTCATGAAGCGGGGAAGACCGGAAGCGCCTGCGGCGCTTCCGGTCTCTGTCGATCCGGGAGGAAGGGACGTTGCACCCGGTTCGGCCTCGTCGCGGCGCAGAGATGGAGGCGCCGCATGTCCGTATGTTGACTGCAACTTAGCGAGGCCAGGCTGAATGGATGCCGAAGCCTTGGTTCATCTGGCGTTCATCGGGCGGGGAGATCGAAGGGAAGTTGATGGGGCGGGGTTCTTGAAATGGCCTTTTGCGCTTCCCAAATGGAAGTTGCGGTCGCCGATCTCGGGATCGCTGGCCTAACCGGAACGCCTTTCGAGGGTTTCGCACCGGGTCAAACGCAAACCATGTTGCTCACAAGGAGAACACATCATGCGTCACGTTGATTTTTCCCCGCTTTATCGTTCGACCGTCGGCTTCGACCGGCTGTTCACCATGCTCGACACGCTCGGCCAGCCCGAGAGCGCGCAGACCTATCCGCCCTATAACATCGAGCGCACCGGCGAGAACGCCTATCGCATCTCGATGGCGGTTGCCGGCTTCTCGGAAGACGAGATCTCGATCGAGGCGCACCGCAATGTGCTGACCGTCAAGGGCGAGCGCAAGGAAGAGGGTAACGGCGAGGGTTCCGAGCTGCTTTATCGCGGCATCGCCGCGCGCGCCTTCGAGCGCCGCTTCCAGCTCGCCGACCACGTCGAGGTCGAGGGCGCCACGCTGAAGAACGGCCTGCTCTTCGTCGACCTCAAGCGCAACATCCCCGAGGAGCTCAAGCCGCGCAAGATCGCGATCACCTCGTCTTCAGACAAGGCCAAGCAGATCGAGGCCAAGGCTGCCGCGTAACCCGCGAGCTCCATCTGGAAATACGTCTCCCTCCCGAGACGAGAGCGGCGCCGAAAGGCGCCGCTTTTTTGTCGCCTATTCGGCCAACAAGTGACCGAGACGATCGATCTCTGCCGTCGTGGTCGCGAAGCTGGCGACGAAGCGGTAGATCGCTTCGCTGTCGCCGAGATGGCCGTCAAAACCCTGCGGCACGCCCCATTCATAGAATTTGACGCCGGCGGCCTGCAGCTTTTCGGCAACCGCGCGGTCGAGGATGGCGAACACTTCGTTGGCCTGCGGCAGCCAGGCGAGCTTGCCTGCCGGCGCGTCCTCGATCGTCTCGGCGAGATATGCCGCCATCGCATTGGCATGCCGCGCCATCCTCAGCCACAGGTCGTCGGTGAAGTAGGCTTCGAATTGGGCGGAGATGAAGCGCGCCTTGGAAAATGTCTGTCCGGCGCGCTGGCGAAGCAGGCGCAGATCGCGGCCAACATCCGGATTGAAGATCACCACTGCGTCGGCCATCCAGCAACCGTTCTTGGTGCCACCGAAGGAAATGAGGTCGACGCCGCTCTTCCAGGTCATTTCCGCCGGCGTGACGTCGGTCGCGGCAATCGCATTGGCAAAGCGCGCGCCGTCCATATGCAGCGGCAGTTTATGCCTGCGGCTGACCTCGGCGATCGCCTTGATGTCGTCGACTGTGTAGACGGTGCCGACCTCGGTCGCCTGAGTGATCGTCACCGCCATTGGCTGGCCACCCGGAGCGAGGTCCTGCGAATAGCGTTTGATGGCCTTGTCCAGAGCCTGCGGGTTGATGCGGCCCAGGGGACCTGGAACAGGCGCCACGCGCGCGCCGCCGGTATAGAAACCCATCGCGCCGAACTCATCGACATTCATATGCGCTTCGGAATGGCAAAGCGCGATGCCGCCGATACGATTCACCGCCGCCATCGATAGCGCGTTGGCCGCGGTGCCGGTGGCGACGAAGAACACCTGAACCTCGCGCTCGAAGATTTCGCTGAAGCGGCGGTAGACGGCCCGGTCCAGGTCGCCGTCGCCATAGGCGGTCGCGATGCCGGCTGCATGACGTGAGAGGTTCGTCGAAATGTCGGGATGGATGCCCGCCCAGTTGTCGGATGCAAAAAACATCGAGAGGTCCGTATCGTGGTTGGCAAAAGCGGCGCGACTTGACTGCTTCGGCGTCCGAAGCGCAAGGGCCAATCCTTGGCAAAGCGGTGAAGCCAGAGGGGCAGCATATAGCTGCGACCAAAGCTTACGTTTTTCGATCCTGTCACGAAATTTTGTGTCGCGGCGCGGCCAAGATTTTTGTGAATCGGTCTTGTGCGGATCCCCGATTTCTGTCATAAAAAATTTAGGACAGTAGTGCTGTCTTATTTTGTCGCACAAAACAGGCTGGACTGGCGTATCATCGCTGCCATTCCGGCCATTGTCGCGAGCGGCGGGTAGACGGCTCCGCTCTGACCTGTACGATACCGGGTGCGAACCGGGCGTATGGCCGAATGGTTCGGCAAGAATTCGCGAGACGTGCAGCAAGGATGAAGGGGAAGCATTGTGCTTCCCAAGGCAAACCAGCGCCCCAAGCCAAAGCAGCGACAGGGTGCGGAACGGAGGATAGGACGATGACGGAACTGACGCCATCTGCGATCAACGGCCAGGCCGCGCAGACGAAAGCGGCAGCCGTCAAAACTCATACCACCGCCAATGGTTTGACCGCGCAGGGCCTCTACGATCCGCGCAACGAGCATGATGCCTGCGGCGTCGGCTTCATCGCCAACATGAAGGGTGGGAAGTCGCACCAGATCGTCGAGGACGGCCTGGCGATGCTGGAAAACCTCACCCATCGCGGCGCCGTCGGCGCCGATCCGCTGGTCGGCGACGGCGCCGGCGTGCTGGTGCAGATTCCGGACGCTTTCTTCCGCGAGGAGATGGCGGCCAAGGGCGTCGAGCTGCCGCCCGCCGGCCAATACGGTGTCGGCCACTGGTTCATGCCGCAGGACGCGGCACTTCGCGCCCATATCGAGGACATCATCGCCGAATCGGCACAGTCCGAAGGGCTGCCGCTCATCGGCTTCCGCGACGTGCCGGTCGACAATTCGTCGCTGTCGAAGGCGCCCGACATCGTCGCATCCGAGCCGTTCCACCGGCAGGTGTTCATAGGCCGCACGCCCGACATCACCGATGACGAGGAGTACGAGGCGAGGCTTTATCTGCTGCGCAAGGTGATCTCGGGCCGCATCTACGCCGAGAACGACAACAAGGACATCGGCGCCTATTGCGTGTCGCTGTCGGCGCGCACCATCGTCTACAAGGGCATGTTCCTGGCCTACCAGGTCGGCGCCTATTACAAGGACCTCACCGATCCGCGCTTCGAGACGGCGCTGATCCTCGTCCACCAGCGCTTCTCGACCAACACCTTCCCGTCGTGGAAGCTGGCCCATCCCTACCGCATGGTCGCGCACAATGGCGAGATCAACACGGTGCGCGGCAACAACAACTGGATGGCGGCGCGCCAGGCCTCGGTCGATTCCGAGCTCTTCGGCAACAACATCTCGAAGCTGTGGCCGATCTCCTATGAAGGCCAGTCCGACACGGCATGCTTCGACAACGCGCTCGAGTTCCTGTTCCAGGGCGGCTATACGCTCAGCCACGCCATGATGATGCTGATCCCGGAAGCCTGGGCCGGCAACAAGCTCATGGACGCCGATCGCAAGGCTTTCTACGAATACCATGCCGCGCTGATGGAGCCGTGGGACGGGCCGGCGGCGGTGGTCTTCACCGACGGCCGCCAGATCGGCGCCACGCTCGACCGCAACGGCCTGCGCCCCGCGCGCTACATCGTCACCGACGACGACCGCGTCATCATGGCTTCGGAGGCCGGCGTGCTGCCGGTGCCGGAGGAGAAGATCGTGCACAAGTGGCGGCTGCAGCCCGGCCGCATGCTTTTGATCGATCTCGCCAAGGGCCGCATCATCTCCGACGAGGAGATCAAGTCGGAGATCGCGAGCAAGCATCCCTACAAGACCTGGCTCGCCAACACGCAGCTCATTCTCGAAGACCTGAAGCCGGTGGAGCCGCGCGCGCTGCGCAAGGATGTCAGCCTGCTCGATCGCCAGCAGGCCTTCGGCTACACGCAGGAAGACACCAAGCTTCTGATGGCGCCGATGGCCACCACCGGCCAAGAAGCGGTCGGCTCGATGGGTACCGACACGCCGATCTCGGCGATGTCGGACAAGTCGAAGCTGCTCTACACCTATTTCAAGCAGAACTTCGCCCAGGTCACCAACCCCCCGATCGACCCGATCCGCGAGGAGCTGGTGATGAGCCTGGTGTCCTTCATCGGGCCGCGGCCGAACATCTTCGACCTGGTCGGCACGTCGCGCCGCAAGCGGCTCGAGGTGCGCCAGCCGATCCTCACCAATGGCGATCTGGAGAAGATCCGCTCCATCGGCCACACCGAGGACCGTTTCGACACCAAGACGATCGACATCACCTACGGCTCGAACGAGGGCGCGGCCGGCATGCAGGGCGCCATCGACCGGCTCTGCGAGCGGGCCGAGGCGGCGGTCGCCGGCGGCTACAACATCATCATCCTGTCCGACCGCCAGGTCGGGCCGGACCGCATCGCCATTCCCGTGCTGCTCGCCACCGCGGCGGTGCACCACCACCTGATCCGCAAGGGCCTGCGCACCGCGGTCGGGCTGGTCGTGGAATCCGGTGAGCCGCGCGAGGTGCATCATTTCTGCTGCCTCGCTGGCTACGGCGCCGAGGCGATCAACCCCTATCTCGCCTTCGACACGCTGCTCGACATGCACAGGCGCGGCGAGCTGCCGGAAGAGGTCGACGAATTCGAGGTCGTCTCCCGCTACATCAAGTCGATCGGCAAGGGCATCCTCAAGGTGATGTCCAAGATGGGCATCTCGACCTACCAGTCCTATTGCGGCGCGCAGATTTTCGACGCCATCGGACTCAAGTCGGATTTCGTCCAAAAATACTTCACCGGTACCGCGACGCTGATCGAAGGCGTCGGGCTGGACGAGATCGCGACCGAGACGCTCAGCCGCCATACCGATGCCTTCGGCAACGACCCGGTGCTGCGCAACACTCTCGAGGTCGGCGGCGAGTACATGTTCCGCATGCGCGGCGAGGCGCATATGTGGTCGCCGGATGCTGTCGCCAGCCTGCAGCATGCCGTCCGCCAGGGCTCCTGGGACACGTTCAAGGAATATTCGGCGCAGATCGACAGCGCGACGGCCAGAGCGCAGACCATACGCGGCCTGTTCAAGATCAAGCTGGCGGAAGAGACCGGCCGCAAGACGGTCGCGCTCGACGACGTCATGCCGGCGGCCGAGATCGTCAAGCGCTTCTCGACCGGGGCGATGTCCTTCGGCTCGATCTCCCGCGAGGCGCACACCACGCTGGCGCGCGCCATGAACGCCATCGGCGGCAAGTCGAATACCGGCGAGGGCGGCGAAGAGGCCGACCGCTACCTGCCGCTGCCCGGTGGCGGCAAGAACCCGGAACGCTCGTCGATCAAGCAGGTCGCCTCCGGGCGGTTCGGCGTGACGGCGGAGTACCTGGTCAATTCCGATGTCATGCAGATCAAAGTCGCGCAGGGCGCCAAGCCCGGCGAGGGCGGCCAGCTGCCCGGACACAAGGTCGACGCGACCATCGCCAAGGTCAGGCACTCGACGCCCGGCGTCGGCCTGATCTCGCCGCCGCCGCATCACGACATCTATTCGATCGAGGATCTGGCGCAACTGATCTACGACCTGAAGAACGTCAACCCGGCGGCCGACGTGTCGGTCAAGCTGGTGTCGGAAGTCGGCGTCGGCACGGTCGCGGCGGGTGTGGCCAAGGCGCGCGCAGACCACATCACCATCTCCGGCTATGACGGCGGCACGGGCGCTTCGCCGCTGACCTCGCTCAAGCATGCCGGCAGCCCGTGGGAGATGGGTCTTGCCGAAACGCACCAGACGCTGGTGCTCAACGGCCTGCGTTCCCGTGTGGCGCTGCAGGTCGACGGCGGCCTGCGCACCGGGCGCGACGTCATCATTGGCGCGCTGCTCGGCGCCGACGAGTTCGGATTCTCGACCGCGCCGCTGATCGCGGCCGGCTGCATCATGATGCGCAAGTGCCACCTGAACACCTGTCCGGTCGGCGTGGCGACGCAGGACCCGGTGCTGCGCAAGCGCTTCAAGGGCACGCCGGAGCACGTCATCAACTTCTTCTTCTACGTGGCGGAGGAGGTGCGGGCGCTGCTCGCCGAAATGGGCTTCACCCATCTCGACCAGATCATCGGCGACACCGACCTTCTGGAGAAGCGCGACGTGATCCAGCATTGGAAGGCGCACGGGCTCGACTTCTCGAAGATGTTCTTCAAGCCCGACGCGCCGCATGAGGCGCTGCACTGGACCGAGCGGCAGAAGCATCCGATCGACGACGTGCTCGACCGCAAGCTGATCGAGCTGGCAAAGCCGGCGCTGGAAGCCAAGCAGCCGGTGACCATCGAGCTGCCGATCCGCAATGTCGACCGCTCGGCCGGCGCGATGCTGTCGGGCGAAGTGGCCAAGCGCTTCAAGCACAAGGGCCTGCGCGACGACACGATCGCCGTCAAGCTCACCGGCACGGCCGGCCAGTCGTTCGGTGCGTTTCTCGCACGCGGTGTTTCCTTCGAGCTGGTCGGCGCCGGCAACGACTATGTCGGCAAGGGCCTGTCGGGCGGCCGCATCGTCATTCGGCCGCCGGAAGAGGCCAAAATCGTTGCGGCCGACTCGATCATCGTCGGCAACACGGTGCTCTATGGCGCGACCGAGGGCGAGGCCTATTTCGCCGGCGTCGCCGGCGAGCGCTTCGCGGTGCGCAATTCCGGCGTCGTCACCGTCGTCGAGGGCGTCGGCGACCATGGCTGCGAATACATGACCGGCGGCATCGTCGTCGTCATCGGCAAAACGGGGCGCAACTTCGCCGCCGGCATGTCGGGCGGCGTCGCCTATGTGCTGGACGAGAAGGGCGATTTCGCCGAGCGCTGCAACATGGCGATGGTCGAGCTGGAGCCGGTTCCGGAAGAGGACGACCTGATGGAGAAGCTCCTCCATCACGGCGGCGACCTCGACCACAAGGGGCGCGTCGACGTCTCCGGCGACATGACCAGCCACGACGAGGAGCGGCTCTATCAGCTGATCTCGAACCACGTCCATTACACGGGCTCGGTGCGCGGCCGCGAGATCCTCGACAACTGGGCAAGCTTCCGGCCGAAATTCCGGAAAATCATGCCGGTTGAGTATCGCCGCGCGCTGATCGAGATGGAACGCATGCGCATGAGCGTGGCGGCGGAATAGGCTTCGGGCATGGCCGGGGAGACAATGCCCCGGCCGGCATCCTCACCAACAATCCTGACCTCGGAACCAAGGTTGCCATGGCGGCCTTATGAGGTTAACGGGTGCGCCGACAAGCTAGGCTTTCGAGCGTGCCTTCGGACAGCAGGGACTGGACTATGGGCAAGGTAACAGGGTTTCTCGAAATCGACCGGCAGGTGCACAAGTACCAGCCTGCCTCGGACCGTATCCGGCATTTCCGCGAATTCACGCTGCCGATGTCGGACAAGGAGGTCGAGAAACAGGCCGCGCGCTGCATGGATTGCGGTATCCCGTTCTGCCATGGGCCGACCGGTTGCCCGATCCACAACCAGATCCCGGACTGGAACGACCTCGTCTATAACGGCGACTGGGACAGCGCGATCCGCAACCTGCACTCGACCAACAATTTCCCGGAGTTCACCGGCCGCATCTGCCCGGCGCCTTGCGAGGAAGCCTGCACGCTGAACCTCGAGGACATTCCGGTCGCCATCAAGACGGTCGAGCAGGCGATCGCCGACAAGGCTTATGAGACCGGCCACATCCGGCCCTATCCGCCGGAGAAGAAGACGGGCAAGCGTGTCGCCGTCATCGGCTCCGGGCCGGCCGGTATGTCAGCAGCGCAGCAGCTCGGCCGCGCCGGCCACGACGTGCATGTCTATGAGCGCGAGAGCCGGCCGGGCGGGCTGATGCGCTACGGCATTCCAGACTTCAAGATCGAGAAGCATTACATCGACCGCCGCATCGAGCAGATGCAGGGCGAGGGTGTGACCTTCCATTGCGGCGTCAATGTCGGCGTCGACAAGTCGGTTGCCGAGCTCCTCGCCGAGTACGACGCCGTGCTCTATTGCGGCGGCTCGGAAACGCCGCGGCCCGCCAACATCCCGGGCGACGATCTCAGCGGCGTCTACGATGCGATGCCCTATCTGGTGCAGCAGAACCGCCGCGTCGGCGGCGAGCCGATCCAGTCGATAGCCTGGCCCTCGCATCCGATCATCGCCGGGGGCCAGCACGTTGTGGTGGTCGGCGGCGGCGACACCGCGTCCGACTGCATCGGCACCGCCTTCCGGCAGGGCGCGGTGCGCGTCACCCAGCTCGACATCCGCCCGCAGCCGCCGGAGAAGGAAGACAAGCTCGCGGTCTGGCCCTACTGGGCGACGAAGATGCGCACGTCCTCCTCGCAGGCCGAGGGCGCGGAGCGCGAATTCCAGGTGGCGACGCTCGAATTCATCGGCGAAGACGGCCAGCTGACCGGCGTCCGCTGCTGCGAGGTCGACGAGAAGCGCAAGCCGATCGCCGGCACCGAATTCGTCATCCGTGCCGATCTCGCCTTCATCGCAATCGGCTTTGCCGGTCCGGCGAGCGACAGCGTGATGAAGGAGCTCGACGGCGAGATAAAGGTGGTCACCGACAGCCGCCGCTCGCGAAACGTCGAGGCCAACGACCGCGATTACAGGACCAGCGTCGACAAGCTCTATGCAGCCGGCGACGTGCGCCGCGGCCAGTCGCTGGTGGTGTGGGCGATCCGCGAGGGCCGCCAGGCGGCGCGTGCGATCGACGAGGCGCTGATGGGGTCAAGCGTACTGCCGCGCTGACCCGTCTTTGAATTCTGCTCCTGCGGCCGGCTGCTGGAGCGAATTTCCAGAAACGCTCTCTCGACGCCGATGGGCCGGTCAAGAACTACCGGCTTATCGCTGTGGTCGTGTCCGACGATGCAGTGGGCATCTTCGGCGGCCAGGAAAAATCGTCGGCGCGGCCGGGCGAGGCGGCCGGTGCCTTGCCTTCGACGGTGAGCTTTTCGCCGGGCAGGTTCGGATCGGCCTTGGCGGGCGGCGCGGCGCCCAGCAGTTCGGTGCCGCCGTCGAGCGCGGGGTCGCTGAGCAGCATCGGCACGGTGCGGTCGACGATGACGGGGGCCGCGGCTGGCTTCGGTGCCTCGACCGGAGCGCCTGCCGGCGCGGAGACCGTGGTGACGCTTCCCGGTGCCGCCAGCCCAAGGATCTTGGCCAGCGGCTTTTCGGTATAGAAGGCAAGCTTGCGCTTGCCGGCCTTGGTGACATTGATGCCGTCGTCGGAGCGCAAGCGCACCGGCTGGCCGTTGATGTCGGGACCGGAGGCGACAAAGGCGCCGTTCTCGTCGACGAAGCCGTCCCAGACATCGACGAACTCGCCGCCATGCGCCTGTGCGGCCGAATGATAGATGTCGTTGAAGGCCAGCATGTCCGAGGTCATCTTCGCCGCCCCGAACGCCGGCATGCCAACCCACAGGAACGGCACCTTTGCATCTTGAAGGGCCTTGCCGAGCGCATCGGTGCGGCGCTCGTATTCCTTGGTCCAGTTCTCGGAGCGCGGCTGTTCGCGCACGTCGCCGACGCGCATCTGCTGGCGGTCGTTGGAACCAAGCATGATCACCACGACCGACGGTTTCTCCGTCTCGATCAGCGACTTGATCTCGACCGGCCAGTTGTAGAAATCGTCGCGCACGAAGCCGGACGAGCCGTTGCTGCGTGAAACGATCCTGACTGCGGCATTGTCAGCAAAGGCGGTGTCGAGGCCCTCGGCCAGCCCGCCCGCTAGGAAATCGCCGACCACCAGCACGACGCGGGCATCCGGCGTCTTCTCGACGATCGGCGTCTCCGGTTCGGCCGGCGGGCGCGGTTTGGATTTCTTCTTTGGCTTCGGCCTTGCCTTCTGGATTTCGACCGGCGGCTCGATGCGCTCGCTGCGGCGCGGGAACAGGAGATCGCGCAGCGACCAGCCGCGGCTTTCCTCTTCCTGCGCGAAAGCCGGTGAATGGAAGGCGCTGGAGCCGGCGACGGCAAGCACAGCGATGGCCAGAACGAGGATCGGCAGGCGGCGAACGATCAGCAGGATACGCGCAACCGTAACCAATCAAGTCTCCATCCCTTGGCGCATGACCATTGAAAAAGCGGAGCAGTCATGTGCAGGCCGAAGCGCTACAGCATCCTTTCCGTCTTTGAAAGGATGCTTCACGCCATGGACGGCTCTATTGCTTCCGGAGCCATTTCAGCACTTCCAGGCTCGGATAGCCATCCTGGGTCAAGCCGACCTTCGCCTGGTAAGCCATGATGGCGGCCTTCGACCCTTCGCCAATCTTGCCGTCGAACTTGCCGTCATAATAGCCGTGCTCGGAAAGCCGCTTCTGCAGTTCCTGGCGTTCCTCGAAGCTGAGCTTGGTGAAAGGCCGCTGCCAGTCCTGCACAAGGCCGGTGCCGCCGGCGATCTCGTCGGCGAGCAGGCCGACGGCCAAAGCATATTTGTCGGCATTGTTGTAGGCCTTGATGACCGAGAAATTCCTGATCATCAGGAAGGCTGGGCCGCCCCTGCCGTCCGGCACCTTCAGCGTCGCCTTGTCGGTCAGGTTCCTGAACGGCTTGCCGTTGGCCCTGGCGACGCCGAGCGCCTGCCATTGTGCCAGCGTCTTCGATCCGGAGGGCAGCTTGCCCGCCGGCAAGGTCACTTCGTAGCCCCAGGTTTTGCCGGCCTGCCAGCCGTTCTTCTTCAAAAGGTTGGCGGAGGTCGCCAGCGCATCGGGGATCGAGTTCCAGATGTCGCGCCGGCCATTGCCGTCCATGTCGACTGCATAGCGCTGGTAGCTGGTCGGGATGAACTGCGTCTGGCCCATCGCGCCGGCCCAGGAACCCATGAGATGGCTTTCGTCGATGTCGCCTGTCTGCAGGATCTTCAACGCGGCTATCAACTGGGTGCGGGCATATTTCGACCGCTGCGGGTCGCCATAGGCAAGGGTCGCCAGCGAGCGGATGACGTTGCGCATGATGTCGTCGCGCTTGAGGGTCTCGCCATAGTTCGATTCCATCGACCAGATGGCAAGAAGGATGTTGCGGTCGACGCCGAACCGCGCCTCGATGCGGTCCAGCCACGGCTTCCATTTTCGCGCCATCGCCTGACCGTTGGCCACCGACTGGTCATGCACGCGGTTGTCGAAGTAATCCCAGGCGGGAGCGGTGAATTCCGGCTGGGTGCGGGCTTTTTCCAGCACGACCGGGTCGGGCTCGATGCCCCTCATGGCCTGGTCGTAGACAGCGCCGGAAACGCCGCCCGAAACCGCAGTGGCACGGAAGCCTGCGACCCACTGGCGGAACCCCGCATCGGCGAAAGCGGGTCCGGCGGGCATCAGCAAGGCAAGCGTGAGGCCTGCGGCCGTCACCAGTGCCGTCAGGCGCCTTGCGGTGTTGCGAACGGACATCTTTTCCTCCTTCGTCAAATCAGGAAGGATCATTCAACGCCGAACCGGGTTAGTATTTAGTTTACCATAGGTGCCGCCGGGAACGAAAAGAGAGGCCGCGGCTTTTAGCCCTGCACGTTCAACTCAGCCGTTCGGGTAGTGCAACATTCCGGCGTTAAAATGTTCGGGGGGATTGCGGAGCTGATCGCCGGGCGGATAATGGGCTCAAAACGATGGGGCGGAGCATGAAGCGAGTTCGCAAGGCAGTTTTCCCGGTCGCCGGTCTCGGCACGCGGTTTCTTCCGGCCACCAAGGCCATTCCGAAGGAGATGCTGACGGTCGTCGACCGGCCGGTCATCCAATATGTGGTCGACGAGGCGCGCGACGCCGGCATTGAGCATTTCATCTTCGTGACCGGGCGCAACAAGGCGGTCATCGAGGACCACTTCGACGTCCAGTTCGAGCTCTACGACACGCTCGCCCAGCGCGGCAAGGACGACCAGCTCGCCCGCCTGCAGCGGCTGCAGCCGGCGCCGGGACAGACCAGCTTCACGCGCCAGCAGGTGCCGATGGGACTTGGCCACGCCGTGTGGTGCGCGCGCGAGCTGGTCGGCGACGAGCCGTTCGCGCTGCTTTTGCCCGACATGATCATGCAGTCGGAGAAAAGCTGCATGAAGGACATGGTCGAGCTTTACGCAGAGACCGGCAACAACATCATCGCCGTGCAGGAATGCGATCCGGCCGAGGCGCACAAATACGGCATCGTCGGCCGTGGCGAGGACACCCATCACGGCTTCCGCATCACCGGCATGGTGGAGAAGCCGAAGCCGGGCACGGCGCCCTCCAATCTGTTCATCAACGGGCGCTATATCCTGCAGCCCGAGATTTTCAGCATCCTCGAAAGCCAGGAGCGCGGCGCCGGCAACGAGATCCAGCTGACCGATGCGATGCTGAAGCTGGAAAAACAGCAGCCCTTCTACGGCTATCACTACACGGGACGCACCTTCGACTGCGGCTCGCCGGAAGGCTTCGTCGAGGCCAATGTCGCTTTCGCGCTGTGGCGCAACGACATGAACGAGAGCATGGCCGGCGTCATCCGCACCCTGCTGGATGAAGTGCGGCCGGGGGAGCGGCGCGGCGCGGTATCGTAGCTGCTGGCTAAGGACCTACCGTGCTTCGTCATTCTGGGCTCTCTGCGACACCGCTTCGCTGCCGCCAATCCCGAGGATTGCGAAGCGTCAGCGTTGCACCTTCAGCCCGAGATAGACGCTGTTGGCGACATAGTCGCGGCCGGGCAGGCTGCTGGTGAGCTTCTCCGTCTTCACCCGCGTGGTGAGGCCAGCGTAGCGGTTCAGCCACCAGGTCAGCCCGGCCTCGGCGCTCAGGATGAGATCGTGGCCGTTGGAGCCGGTATAGTCGCGCCAGTCGAGGCCAAGCGTCGAGTTGGCCGTCAGGTTGGCGCGGACCTGGCGCTCGCCGGTGAGCCGGCCCGAGTACAGGAGGTCGCCGCTCTCGTTGGCCGTGGTCGTGCTCTCGATCGTGGTCCTGCCGGTGAGCCCGATGATCGTGCCGCGCTCGGGCGACCATTTGAGATCGGCGTTGACATAGGGGCCAGCATTGGCCGGCAGGCGGTCGTCATCGATCGCTTCGCGCAGCCATCCGACCGAGAACTCGCCGGACAGCTTCTCGCGCATGTCGAGCTCGAGGCCGGCGCGGGCGCCGAGCCGCGTCGAGGAGCGCTCGAAACCGTTGCTGTCGAGGCGCAGATCATAGACCCGCCGGCCGGCTTCCGCCTCGACGAAGGGAGTGATGGCCGGTGAGACCTGATAGCCGGTACGCAAGGTCGCCGAGTAGAGCGTGGAGTCGCGATGCTTCTGCGACAAGACGGTGCCGTTCGAGAGGTTGGCGTCGCCGTAGAAATCATGCGTGACAGCGCCGGTCAGCGCGTAGCGCATCTTGCCGACATCCTTCTCGACGCCGAGGCTGCCGTTGACGGTCTGCCGCAGCGGCTGCGAGGTGACGCCGGCAATCGCATCGGGCGAGGAGGCCGATTCGGGCACGGCCTCATAGCCGAGCTTGGCGATGGCGCGCAGCTCATTGTCGAGGTCGACATTGAGCTGGCCCTCGATCCGCCCCTGCGCATCGTTGATCTTCTGGCCCGTGAGCGTGTTGCGGAAGATGCCGTAGCCGTCGATGACGGCTGAATTCTCGCGCCAGTCGGAGGTGGCGGAAAAACGCAGCGCCGTTTCGGACAGGACCGCCGACCTGCCGCCGCTGCTGTTATCGGCGTTGGACGTCGCGGTAAAGCCTTGCTCCAGCGTCGGCCGGAAGACGAAAGTGCCGACCTTGATGCCGGGAGCGGCAAAGGGATCGTCTTCGGGCTTGATTTTCTGGCCTTCGATGGAGCCAGTGCGTTCAGCACCGGGATCGAGCTTCTGCCGGTCGACGCTGTCGATGGTGACGGCGCGGCGGTTGGCGCCGTCTTCGTCGGCCGCCGCCGTGTCGGCCTGATCGCCGGTGGCTGCGGTCTTGGTTGTGCTGTCGGTGGTCTGGCCAGGCTTCTTCTTGGCCTTTTTCTTGTCGGCCGCCTTGGCGTCGCTTTTGGCGTTGGCGTCAGTTGCGCGCTGTCTGGCGGTCGACGGTCGACGTGGCTTGGCCACGGTCCGATTGTCGGCGAAAGGATCGTCCGTTGCTTGCGGCTGGTCGAAGATGCTGCCCGCCGCTGTCTGGTCGTCGTCCGGAACAGCCCCAGAGCTTTCCGGCTGGTAGGGATTTGCGGGCGTCTGGTCCGCAGCCGCCTGGGCCGGCGCCGCTTGATCCAGCGATCCTTGCGCCCGCAACTGCCGCGCCTTGCGCTGCTGGTCGGCCAGGATCGCCGATTCGGAGACTTCGCCGCGCAGCTCGGTTTCCTGCGCGAACACCGGCGCCGGGCGCAGCAAGGCAAGAATGCTTGCCGTCAGCAGAAGCGCTGCAACGGCAATGCCCTTCCGACCCGTTTTCGTATCTGGCTCGCCCCCGGACATTGTCACCACTGCTCGCGCGGCGCAGGCGCGCCATACTTACCGGACCGTAAATGCGGATGGTTAACGGAGGGTTGAAACGGGCCGGTTGCACTACCTCCGACGCACGCGACACGGGAATTCCGTTGGACAGGCGGGCGACATGGCGCTAATGGCATCTGCCATGCACGCGGGGTCCCCAGAAAGAAAGCGGCCGGACAGGCAGGCTGCGATCGAATCGGCACTGAGAACTGTGGCGACGGAGCAGGCCGGTGTCGCGGCGCTTGCCACGGCGCTCGACGATGGCTTGGCCGAGCCGTTCGCGGCCGCCATCGATCTCATTTCGCGCATCGAGGGGCGTGTCATCGTCACCGGTGTCGGCAAGAGCGGCCATATCGGCTCCAAGATCGCGGCGACGCTCGCCTCGACCGGCACGCCCGCCTTCTTCGTCCATCCCGCCGAGGCCAATCACGGCGATCTCGGCATGATCGCCAAGGACGATGCGATCATCGCCATGTCCTGGTCGGGCGAGAGCAAGGAACTGATGGGCATTGTCGCCTATTCCAGACGCTTTTCGATCCCGCTGATCGCCATCACCTCTGGTGAGAACTCGGCGCTGGCGCGCGCCGCCGATGTCGTGCTGCTCCTGCCGGTCGTGCCGGAGGCCTGCCCGCACGGGCTGGCGCCGACGACATCGGCGCTGCTGCAACTGGTCATGGGCGATGCGCTGGCGATCGCGCTGCTCGAGGCGCGCGGTTTCACGCCGGACCACTTCCGCACCTTCCATCCCGGCGGCCAGCTGGGCGCCAACCTGATGCAGGTCTCCGAGATCATGCGGGTGGGCGATCAGATCCCAACCGCGCTTGTCGGAACGAAGATGCCGGAAGCGGTCATGACGCTATCCAACAAGAAGGTTGGCTGCGTCTGCATCGTCGATACGAAAGGCGAACTGGTGGGGATCATCACGGACGGCGATGTCGCGCGCAATCTGCATCGTAACCTCGCCAACATAGCCGTGGAAGATATCATGACGAGAACGCCAAAGACGGTCGACCCGCAGACCCTGGCCGGCACCGCCATCGCCCTTCTCAACGAGCACAATATCGGGGCGCTGGTCGTGACCGAGAACAAGATGCCTGTAGGCGTGGTTCACTTCCACGACCTGCTGCGCATAGGCGCTGCCTGAAGAAGTTCAGATCGCCTCTACAGTCAGCTCCAAATCGGTATCGGCGGCGCCTGTCACGCGAACCTGCGTGCCGGCCGGCAGGTCGGGGCCGGAGACACGCCACAGCGTATCCCCCAGCCTGATGCGGCCGCGGCCGTTTTGGATCGGCTCGGAGAGCGTCGCCGTGCGGCCGACCATCTGCGCGCCGCGGCGGTTGAGCAGCGGCTGATCGATCTCGCCGGCGCGCGCTGCCGTCAGCCTCTTGCCGACGAAGGCCGAGATTACGGACAGGACGAGGAAGGCGATAACCTGAACCTGCCACGTCCAAATGGCGCCATTCAACTCGGCCTGCCACGGCCAGATGGTGGCATAGCCGATGAACAGCGAGATCGCGCCGATGATCAGCGCCGCGATGCCGATCCACAGCATGAACACGCCAGGCGCCACGATTTCCATCACCAGGAGCACGAAGCCGAGGACCATCCAGTTCCACGGGCCGAGTTCCGAAACGATGCGCTCGATCATTGACGTTCTCCCACCCAGAGCGGTTCATCGTTTCGTGGAAACGGTGAACCGCTCTATCTCTTTGTTTTGACGCAATTCCGGACGGAAAACCGCTCCACGCTTTTCCTGGAATTGCTGTACACGGCGTCACATCAATTGTCGCTCGGCCGCACGACCGGCGTCCGCGAGCCCTGCCGCGGCGCACCGGACGAGCCGTCGGCCTTGAAGACTTCGCGGGCGATCTCGCCGATGCCGCCCAACGTGCCGATCAGCGAGGAGGCTTCCAGCGGCATCAGCACGATCTTGTTGTTCGAGGAGGAGCCGATCTTGGCCAGCGCCTCGGTGTATTTCTGGGCGATGAAGTAGTTGATCGCCTGCACGTCGCCCTTGGCGATGGCTTCCGACACGACCTGCGTCGCCTTGGCCTCGGCTTCGGCCGATCGCTCGCGTGCCTCGGCGTCGCGGAACGCGGCCTCCCTGCGGCCTTCGGCCTCGAGGATCTGCGATTGCTTCAAGCCTTCGGCGGCGAGGATCTGGGCGCGCTTGTCGCGTTCGGCCATCATCTGGCGGCCCATCGATTCCACCAGATTGGCCGGCGGGTTGATGTCCTTGATCTCGACACGGGTGATCTTGATGCCCCACGGATGCGCCGCCTCGTCGACGACACGCAGCAGGCGCTCGTTGATCGCGTCGCGGTTGGACAGCAATTCGTCGAGGTCCATCGAGCCCATGACAGTGCGGATGTTGGTCATGGTGAGGTTGAGAATGGCGTTCTGCAGCCCGGCCACCTGGTAGGCCGCCTGCGCGGCGTTGAGCACCTGATAGAAGGCGACGCCGTCGACGCCGACGATGGCGTTGTCGCGGGTGATGATCTCCTGCGTCGGCACATCGAGCACCTGCTCCATCATGTTCATCTTGGCGCCGATGCGCTCGAAGATCGGGTTGATGATGTTGAGGCCAGGCGTCAGCGTCTTGGTGTAGCGCCCGAAACGCTCCACCGTGTAATTGTAACCTTGCGGCACCGTTCTGATGCCTTTGAAAAGAAGGATGATGACCAGGAAGACAAGAACAATGATGGCAATATCGAAACCGCTGAAGCCCATTTCGTTTCTCCCTCAAAAGGCGGCGACCTCACGAAATCACTTAAGTGTGTTTCCGCAGCGTTACAATCAGGTGATCATGAATATTGGTTAGCGGAGGCTTTTGCGCACCGGCTTCAAGGCTTGTCGGTGAAGCCCGTCACACCCAGCCGGACAGCTCGCGCCGCACCAGCGCCTCGATCACCGCCATGCCCTCGGCGCTGTCATTGAGGCAAGGGATATGGGCGAAGTTCCTGCCGCCGGCGTGGTGGAAGGTCTCTGCCGCTTCGCGGCCGATCTCGTCCAGCGTCTCGATGCAGTCGACGGAAAAACCCGGATTGACGATCGCGATCGATTTGACCCCGTCCTTCGCCAGCTTCTCGACGGTGACGTCGGTGTATGGCTGCAGCCATTCCTGGGCGCCGAAGCGCGACTGGAAGGTGGTGATGAGCCTCTTCTCGTCCCAGCCCAGTCTTGCCCTGAGCAGCCGCGTCGTTTCGAGGCAATGCGCCTGGTAAGGGTCGCCCTTGTCGGAATAGGGTTTTGGGATGCCGTGGTAGGAGGTGATCACCACCTCCGGCTCGAAGTCGAGCGTCGCCAGATTTTGCTCGATCGAACGGGCGAGCGCGTCGATATAGACCGGCTCGTCGTAATAGGGCGGTACGCTGCGGATCGCCGGCGCATGCCTGATCTGCATCAGCGCGCGGAACAACTGGTCGTTGGCGGTCGCCGTCGTCGTCGCCGAATATTGCGGATAGAGCGGAAAGGTGAGGATGCGCTCGCAACCCTGCTCGACCAGCCGGCGGGCGACGTTTCCGGTGGAGGGATTGCCGTAGCGCATCGCCCAGTCGACCGCGACGTTCGGCAGATCAGTGAGCGAACCGGTCAGTTTCTCGGCCTGCGAGCGGGTGAAGGTGCGCAACGGCGACTCATTCTTTTCCCGGTTCCAGATCCTGGCGTAGTTGGCGCCGGACTTTTTCGGCCGCGTGGTGAGAACCAGCCCGTAGAGGATCGGATACCAGATCGCCTTGTTGAGCTCGATGACGCGCGGATCGGAGAGGAATTCCCTCAGATAACGCCACATCGGCTTGAAGTCGGTACCGTCGGGCGTGCCGAGATTGATCAGCATGATGCCGATCTTGCCCGCCTTCACCGGCGCGGCGCCAGCCGACGCCCTGCCGGCGGTCTCGGCGGCTTTCGCATCGGCTGGATCGGCAAGCGTCATCAACAGTCTCCGGGCGTGGGCGCCGCGAAAGTAGCGATGCCGTACCGGTTTTCAATGCTGCGTCTGGCCGCACCTTATCCCGTTCCCTGCTGAAAACGGAACACCCGCCCGGTTTCCCGGGCGGGTGCTGCGAATTCGGGGCGAAGGATCCTACTTCGCGGCCGGCGGGATCGTCAGTGTGGCGCCGAGCGGCAGGCGACGCGGCCTGAAATCCTTGTTGGCTTCGGAGATCAGCTTCCATTTGGCGCCGTCGCCATAGTTCTTCTTGGCCAGGTCCCAGTAGGTATCGCCGGCGGCGATCACATGGCTGGTCTCTGGGCTGGTCCCGGCCGGCTTGGCCTCGGCCGGCGCCGTCTCGGCCGGCTTGGCCGTTTCGGTTGCCGGCGCGGGCGTTGCCGGAGCCGTCTCGGCAGGCTTTGCCCCCGGCGTTGCCGGTGCCGTCTCGGCCGAAACGGTCGGCGGCGTGCCGGCGATGTCGCCGGAATTGGACGGCAAAGCCGGCATTGCAGGTTCGGCGGTCGCTGGCGCCGCTGGTTTGGCGGGCTCGGCGGCTGGTGCCGTCGTGGCCGGAGCAGTCTCGGCCGGCTTTGCCGGTTCAGCCGCCGCTACCGTCGCGCCGATCTCGGTGATGCGCCCGTCGAGCTTCGGCGTGTAGGGCCGGTGCGCGGCGAGATAGTCGGCTACCACCTGCTCCAGGCCCGGACCGTAGTCGTAGGCGTCGGTCGCCTTTTCGGCGAAGACCTTGTAGCCATCGCCGCCCTGGCGGACATAGTTATTGGTGGCGACGAGATATTGCTTGTCCGGGTTGATTGGCGCCCAGGCGCCATTCTCCATCACCTCGACCGATTTGACGCGGCCGGCATTGGGCGCGACCGACTTGTCGAAGGAATATTTAAGGCCAGCCACCTGCGGGAAGCGGCCGGCGCCGTCCTCGATCTGGCTGAGGCCGTTTTCGAGACCGGCGACCAGATCCTTGCCGGAGATCTTGAACGTCGCCAGCGTGTTCTGGAACGGCAGCACCGTCAGCACTTCGCCCATGGTCACGATGCCCTGGTCGATCGAGGCGCGCAGGCCGCCGCCGTTCGAGATGACGATCTCGACGCCCTGGCCCTTGACGCGGTCGAGGATGGCGTCGGAGACGAGATTGCCCATCTCGCATTCCCGCGCCCGGCAATTCTCGCGGCTGCCGTCGATTGCCTTGGTGGTCTCGGCGACCTCCTTGCTTTTCAGCGCCTCGATCGGCGCGCCAAGTTCCTTGATGCGGGCGAGAACGGCGGGATCAGGCGTGATCGACTTGTCGAGATAGATCGGGTCGCCGCTTGCCGACTTGACGACGCCGTTGTCGTCGAAGACTACCTTGAACTCGCCGAGATATTTCGAATAGGACGCCGCCTGCACCACCGGCACCTTGTAGCCGTCGGGATTGTCGACCATCGTCGGATAGGGGCCCCCCGCCTTCGGATCGGTGTTGGACAGGAGCGTGTGGCTGTGGCCGCCGACCACCACGTCGACGCCTGGGATCTTGGCGATCACGTCGCGCTCGCGGTTGTAGCCGATATGGGTGACGGCGATGATCTTGTTGATCCCTTGCGTCTTCAGTTTCTCGACCTCGGCCGTGATCGACTTGACGTCGTCGGCGATGGCAATGTTCGGGCCGGGCGAGGCCAGTTCCGGCGTGTCGTTGGTGACGGCGCCGACGATGCCGATCTTCTGGCCGCCGACCTCGACCACGATCGACGGTCTGATCTTGCCGTTGGCGCCGGACTTGTCGTTCGGCAGGACATTGGCGCTGACGACCGGGAACTTCGCCTTGTCGAGGTAAGGCACCAGCGCGCTCTCGCCGTCGTCGAATTCATGGTTGCCGAGCGTCACCGCGTCGGGCTTCATCTGATTGAGGAAATCCTCCTCCGCAGCACCTTTGTAGGTGATGTAGAACAGCGATCCCTGGAAGCTGTCGCCGGCATTGAGCAGCAGCACGTTCTGGCCTTCGAGCTTCTTGCGCTCCTGCGCGATCGCGGTGATCAGCCGGCCGGCGCCGCCGATGCACTCGCCCTTGGTCTCCTCCTCTGCGGAACAGGTCGACTCGTATTTGTTGTTGCCTTCGATGCGGCTGTGCCAGTCGTTGAAATGCAGGATGTTCAGCGTGTAGTCGGCAAAGGAGGCTCCGGCCGACAGGCCAAGTGCTGATGCGGAAAGGGCGGCAATGGCGGCAAATTTCTTCATTCTCGTCTCCCGGATGAGCTGACCTGAAGTGCTTAAAGCCCTCGCTTGACCGAAACATAACAGTCAGCCTCGGGTCATGTTCACATCGCGTTTTGGCCGATGCAAGCGGAAATCGGGAAGAGCTTTGCCGGCACAAAAAAAGGACGGCGGCTCGCGCCGCCGTCCTTGAGGAGGTCGATCTTTGACGGCTCAGGCGCGGCGCGTCAGCACGAAATTCTGGCCGCTGGCGCTGGTGCAGTTGAGCTGGCTGGTCGAGACCATCAGGCAATTGAAGCTGACCGGCGTCTGGCGGATCAGCGAGGTGCCGTGGATCTCGACCGAGGTCGGGCCGGTCATCGTGTAGCTGCCTTCGGACAGCTTCTGGCCGGTGTCGGTGGCGACAGTGGTGAAGCTGCCGGCCGCGAAGGTCGACAAGCCGGTGCCCTTGGCGTCGATCCAGTTGCCCTCGACGCCCTTGGGCGCCGCCGCGATCGGCTCGGAAGGGCCGGTGGTGGTGCAGGCCGCAGCGGCCAGAAGGCTTGCCGCGGCGCCTGCCGAAAGCAATTTGCGCGCAATCGTCATTTCTAAAACCCTCTCCTCTCGCATCGGCCCGAAAATCGCTTTCCGATTTTCGGAAAGCACGATGCGTGCATTCAAAGTGCTAGAGCGTACCTTGTGCGTCCGAAGGGACGCACGTCGCTCTAGGCCGCCTGTCTTCAATCGCCCGATTTCCGGGCGATTGCAAGGTGGACAGAGATACCGGCAGAGCCGCTATCGCACCAGGATGTTGCGGAACTGCCACGGGTCGTCCTTGTCCATGTCCTCCGGGAAAAGGCCGGGGCGATTATCCAGCGGCGTCCAGTCGGTGTAATAGCCCCTGACCGGCCCAAGATAGGGAAACTGCACTTCCAGGCAGCGCCTGAAATCCATCTCGTCGGCCTCGACGATGCCGGCCGTCGGATTTTCCAGCGCCCAGACCATGCCGGCGAGCACCGCCGAGGTGACCTGCAGGCCGGTGGCGTTCTGGTAGGGTGCGAGCTTGCGCGCCTCGGCCAGCGACAGCTGCGAACCGTACCAATAGGCATTCTTGTCGTGGCCGTAGAGCAGCACGCCGAGCTCGTCGACGCCGTCGACCAGCTCGTTCTCGTCGAGCACGTGATGCACGGGCTGCGCCTTGCCGGCGGTGCCGAACATCTCGTGCAGCGACAGCACGGCGTCGTTGCAGGGATGGTAGGCGTAGTGGCAGGTCGGGCGGTAGTTCACCTTGCCCTTCTTGCCGCGCACGGTGAAGAAATCGGCGATCGAGATCGCCTCGTTATGCGTCACCAGGAAGCCGTATTGCGGGCCGGGCGTCGGGCACCACGAGCGCACGCGCGTGTTGGCGCCGGGCTGCTCCAGGAAGATCGCCGCCTGCGAGCCGTTCTGGTGCTTCTTGCCGTTCTTCGGCATCCAGGTCTCATGCGTGCCCCAGCCGAGCTCGGCGGGCTGCAGGCCTTCCGAGATGAAGCCCTCGACCGACCAGGTGTTCCAGAACACATCCATCGGCTTCGGCTTCTTGGTGCGCTGGGTGTCGCGCTCGGCGATGTGGATGCCCTTGACGCCGGCCTTCTTCATCAGCTTCGCCCAGCCCTCGCGGTCGTGCTCCGCCGGCACCACAAACTCGAGCCCGAGATCGGTGGCGAGGTTGACCAGCGCCTGCTTGACGAACCACGAGACCATGCCTGGATTGGCGCCGCAGCAGGAGATCGCGGTGGTGCCACCCGGGGCCTTTTCCTTCTCCTGGCGCACGCTTTCGCGCAGCGCATAGTTGGTGCGCGAGGCGTTGTCGGCCTTTGTGTCGAAATAGAAGCCGAGCCAGGGCTCGACGACCGTGTCGATATAGAGCACGCCGAGCTTGCGGCAGAGCTTCATCAATTCGAGCGAGGAGGTGTCGACCGACAGGTTGACGCACATGCCCTGGCCGCCGCCATTGGCGAGAAGCGGGGTCAAGAGCTTCTTGTAGTTCTTCTTGGTGATCGCATCCTGCATGAAGGTGATGCCGCGCTCGTCGAGCAACTTGCGATCGGTGTCGACCGGGTCGATGACCACCATGCGCGACTTGTCGAACTTGAAATGGCGTTCGATCAGCGGCAGCGTTCCCCGTCCGATCGAGCCGAAACCGATCATCACGACAGGGCCGGTGATTTCACCGTAAACGGGCCAGTTTTCATTCGCCATTTTTTCGGGCACTCCTTCAAACACATGCAAACCGGGCCCTGTTCGGCCCGGTCAAGCGCTACAATCACAGATCATTGTCACAAACCAGCGAAAATCGCCAATCGCCGGCCAAGCCGTGATGGCGGCGTGGTTAAGCGGCGTTGGCCATGCCGCCGAGGTAAGTGACCAGCCGGTCGCGGTCGGCGGTCAGGCCCTTGTAATCGAGCTGGGCCCGATCGAGCGCGTTGAGCTGCCCCGCGAAAGACGCCGCAAGCGCCACCCTGTCCGGGTGGCGGGCTAGCATGGCCAGCGGGTCGAGATGGATGCGGATGGTGAAGAGGATGTCACGTGAGACCGGCAGCTTGCGCAGCGTCTGGCGCTCGACGCGGATGAAGGCGTGGGCGTTGATGTCGCCGTTCGGGAAGCGGGTGGGACGGTTGGTGGCGCGGTCGATGCGCTGGATATTGGAGAGCGGGTGATAGAGGGCGTCGCCCGCCTGGATCGACCAGTTGAAGCGCTCGACCGCCTGGCCCTGCAGGCCGTCGAACATGCGGTTGATGAGGTCCGCCGGCCGCGTGCCTGGGCCGAAGCCCGGCACGGGCGCGTGGATCTGCTGCAGCGGCTTGCCGAATTTCTCCTGGAGCGACCATGACGAGGGGAAGCAGAGCGAGCCGGCGGCGAGCCGCCAGCCGTCATCGCCGCGGCGCATCAGGATCGGATCTTCCTGAACGAGCAGCGAGGCCTTTACGAGCGGCGCTTCGCGCAGGGCAGCGGCCAATGTGTCGGGCGCTCCTTCGAACCCGGTCACCTCGACATCCAGGCCGGTGCCGCGATGGGTGCCGGAGTGCTTTGCCGCCAAATGCGCGACGAGCAGTTCCAGCACCTCGCACTGCGCGTCGCGGGTCCCGTCTTCCTCGACAAAGACCTTTTCCGGGATTTCCGCGTAAAGCCGCCGCTTCTCGACGAGATGCGGCAAAAGGAAATCGTCGACCTCGATCCAGCGATCGAATTCGAGCGGCTTCAGCCCGATCGTGAAGAGTTTGGAGGACCCGTCATAGGGCGTATGGGTCGGTTGGCGAATGGTCATGCCTGCCTGGGTGCTATCCAGTTGATGTCTTCAGCCTCAATCAGCCGAGTTGCGCCGGGATCAGCCCGCGCAGCGAATTGCCGACGAAGATCGCCTTCGCGGACTTCAGATCGTCGAAGGTGTAGATCGCTTCCGCCGCGCGGCCTTCGTCCAGAAGTGCGCCGCGCAATACTCCAGGCAGCAGGCCGCAATCAAGCCGCGGTGTTGCCAGCACGCCGTCGCCGAAGTCGGCAAAGAGGTTGGTGATGGTACCTTCGCAGAGTTCGCCGCGCTCGTTTGCGAGCAGCACCTCGTCGGCTTGCGTGATGAGATATTCGGCACGTGCGTGCGTGTAGACCTGTCGCCGGCTGGTCTTGTGGCGCAGCAGCGTGTCGCCGGAATCGAGCCGGACCCGCGCCAACTGCAGCCGCCACACCTTGCCGGCGGGCAGCGGTTCGTAAGGCTGCGCGGACGCCGTCGCCTCGCCATTGCGCTGCAGGGCGAGGCGGGTGCGCATGGCGATCTGCCGGCCGCCGACCGCGCTCGTCAGCGCCTCGCCGACCCGTTGCGGATCGCAGGCAAAGCCGAGCTCCGCCGCCGAAGCGTAAAGCCGCGCAAGATGGCGGTCGAAACGCAGGAAGCCCGAGCCGGGCTCCCAGCGCATGGTCTCGATCAGCTCGAAGTCGGCACTGTTCCCGTCGCGAAGCGCGCTTTCAGAAGACACTCCCGATACTCCTCATCGGCGGTGGAATCGAAGACAACGCCGCCGCCGACATTGTAGACGGCCTCGCCATCGGCAAAGAGCGAGATGGTGCGGATCGCCACCGAGAACCGCATTGTGCCGCCGGGCGAGACCCAGCCGATGGCGCCGCAATAAACGTCGCGCGGCACGCCCTCCAGATCGTGCAGGATCTCCATGGCGCGGATTTTTGGCGCGCCGGTGATCGAGCCGCAAGGGAAGAGCGCGGCAAAGATCTGGCGGATGCCGATATCCGGCAGAAGCTTTGCCCGCACCCGACTCACCATCTGGTGCACGGTCGGGTAGGTCTCGATGCGGAACAGCTCCGGCACCTCCAGCGTGCCTACCTCGCTGATCAGCGAAATGTCGTTGCGCAGGAGGTCGACGATCATGCGGTTCTCGGCCTGGTTCTTCTCGTCGTTGCGCAGGAACGCCTTCAGCCTCGCGTCCTCGGCCTTGGTCGCGCCACGCGGCGCCGTGCCCTTCATCGGGTGCGTCTCGATCATGCCGTCCGTGCCGATCTCGAAGAAGAGTTCGGGCGAGCGCGACAGCACGACCGGATCGCCAAGCGCAATCAGCGCGCCGTATTTCACCGGCTGGCGCCCGGTCAGCGCATCGAAGGCGGCAAGCGGATCGCCGGACCATTGCGCATGGACCGGAAAGGTCAGATTGCCCTGGTAACAGTCGCCCTTGCGGATATGGTCGTGGAGGCGCGCGAAGCGGACGGCATAGTCCTCGGCGGACCATGCCGCCCTGGCATCGAAGATCGGTCCGTTGCTGGCGGCGCCTGAATTCTTTGGCACGGCCTGCTCGGCCGGCGCATCGAAGACGCCGAGACAGATCAGCGGCGCGCGGCGGCCCTCAGGCAGCAATGGCACCAGCTTCGGCTCGAGCAAATACCCGGCCTCATAGGAGAAATAGCCGGCCAGCCATCCGCCGGCGTCGGATGCAGCTTGAGCTGCTTCGATCGCCGGCGTGAACTCGTCCGCGCTGCGCGCGACAATGATCTCGCGCGGCCGGTCGAAGACGAGCTGCCTGCCGGTCTCGTCGTTGCGGAAGATGGCGGAAGGCAGGGACATAAGCCTCGGATGCGGTCGATGAAGTCGATCGCTCTATATGGGGGTTGGGCGAGGTGCAATCGAGAGAACGGCGTCGGGCGCCGCAAAGGCGTCTGGCCCAAGAGAAAGGCGGCGTCCGCAACGGACGCCGCCTTGCACGGTCATTGTCGATGCGGGGATCAGGTGTTGCTGGCGGTGCCTGCC
Organism: Mesorhizobium dulcispinae; assembly: GCF_033977345.1. Taxonomy (NCBI): domain Bacteria; kingdom Pseudomonadati; phylum Pseudomonadota; class Alphaproteobacteria; order Hyphomicrobiales; family Phyllobacteriaceae; genus Mesorhizobium; species Mesorhizobium dulcispinae. The sequence continues at coordinate 258,432 of NZ_JAVIIY010000007.1, read as the reverse complement.
GTCGGGAACCGGCGGGCGAACTCCGCCTCGTCGCCCGCGGCCAGCAATTTCGCCTGCTCGATCCATTTCTCGCGCGCGATGCGGCCATCGAAATTGAGCACCTCCTCGATGCGCTTGACGTCGGCATCGGTCCAGGCGGCGATCTGGGCGTAAGTCGTGACGCCCTGACCCTTGAGCAGCTTTTCGTTGACCGGGCCGATGCCGATCAGGCGGCGCAGATTGTCGGCCTTACCGGAAGCCGCCTTCGAGGCGGCGGCTTTCTTGGGAGCCGGTGCCTTCTTTGGTGCCGAGGCGGCCGTCTTTGCCGTTGCCGGCTTCGCCGCGGCGGATTTGGCCGGAGCGGATTTGGCCGGAGCGGATTTTGCCGAGGACGATTTCGTCGGCGACGATTTGGCGGCTGCCGGCGTCGACAGCAGCGCCGCGGGCGCCGGCGCAGAGGCCTTGTCGGTTCCTGCCTTGGCGGAAGAGGCCGGCGCATCACGCAGCTTGCGCTCGAGATCGGCGCGGGCGCGGCTACACGCGTCGAGCTCGCCGCTCAGACGGTCGCTATCGGCGCGAAACCTGTCGCGTTCGCTCTTCGCGCGGTCGAGATCGCCTCGCAGGCTGTCGAGCTCGCCACGCAGGCGGCCCCAGATGAACCAGCCAACCAAAACACCCACAACGAACGCCAGGAGCATGTAGAAGAAAGTGCTCATTTTCCTCTCCAGTCCGATCGGGCGGCTGTGGCCCGGATGGCGGGCTTGCCGCAGGGATCGTCAATCGTTCCGCGATCGGCGGAACAGCCGCTTCAATCGAGCAGTCGACGCTTGGCTCTCCTCCGGCTACGGCCGACAGCCGTCATCGCATTCGCCGAAGCGCCGCGAAGGCCGTCTCTGGCCTTGGCGATGCGTCCGGCTGAGCTTGGGGCCGGACGCTAGCATACGGCTTGCGGAAAGCTAATTGAAAAATGCGGCGCAGAGTTATTGAAGAACAGGTATTTAGGCCAAGAATAGAACCGCCACAAATATGCGTTCCGGCTAAATTATTCTGGTCTATGCCGCCGTGCGAGCGCCCGTCAGTTGTCGAGCGCTTCCAGCTCGTCGATCAGGGCGCCGATCACGCCAAGGCCGATCTGCCAGAAGGCAGGGTCGGTGGCGTCGAGGCCGAAGGGCGCCAAAAGCTCCGAGTGGTGCTTGGTGCCGCCGGCGCGCAGCATCTCGAAATACTTCTCCTGAAAGCCGCGCTCGGCATTCTGGTAGACGGCATAGAGCGAGTTCACCAGGCAATCGCCGAAGGCATAGGCGTAGACGTAGAAGGGCGAGTGGATGAAATGCGGGATGTAGGTCCAGAAGACCTCGTAGCCGTCGCGCAGCTTGATCGCCGGCCCCAGGCTCTCGGCCTGCACCTCCAGCCAGAACTGGCCGAGCCTGTCCGAGGTGAGCTCGCCGTTGCGGCGCTCGGCATGCACCTTGCGCTCGAACTCGTAGAAGGCGATCTGGCGCACGACGGTGTTGATCATGTCCTCGACCTTCTGGGCGAGCATCGCCTTGCGCTCGCGCTTGTCGGAGGTCTGGTCGAGCAGCGAGCGGAAGGTCAGCATCTCGCCGAAGACCGAGGCCGTCTCGGCCAGCGTCAGCGGGGTGGAGGCCATCAGCGCGCCCTGGCCGGCGGCCAGCACCTGGTGGACGCCGTGACCGAGCTCATGCGCAAGCGTCATCACATCGCGCGGCTTGCCCATGTAGTTGAGCAGCACGTAAGGATGGGCCGAAGGCACGGTCGGGTGGGCGAAGGCGCCGGGCGACTTGCCGGGCCGCACAGGCGCATCGATCCATTTGCGGTCGAAGAACGTCCGCGCGATTTCCGCCATCTGTGGCGAGAAACGTTGATAGGCCGACAGCACCGTGTCCCTGGCGTCGTCCCAGCGGATCACCGCCTGCGGCGTCTCGGGCAGGGGCGCGTTGCGGTCCCAGTGGTTCATCACGTCCATGCCGAGCCAGCGCGCCTTCATCTGATAGTAGCGGTGTGACAGCCGCGGATAGGCTTCGCGCACGGCGGCAGCCAAAGCATCGACCACGCCGCGCTCGACGCGGTTGGCGAGGTGGCGTGAATCGGCGATGTCCTCGAAGCCGCGCCAGCGGTCGGAAATTTCCTTGTCCTTGGCGAGCGTGTTGGTGATGAGCGTGAAGGTGCGCAGGTTCTTGCGGAAGGTCGCGGCAAGCGCCTCGGAGGCGCGGCGCCGCACTTCGCCATCGGAGTCCTGCAGCCGGTTCAGCGCCGGCTCCAGCGTCAGCTCCTCGCCGTCGACATCGAAGCGCAGGTCGGTCATCGTCTCGTCGAACAGGCGGTTCCAGGCGCCGCGTCCGGTGACCGACTTTTCATGGAACAGCTGCTCGACCCGATCCTCGAGCTGGTAGGGCTTGTCCTTCCTGAGGTCGAGCACCCACGGACGGTAGTGGGCGAAGGCTGCATCGGCCGCAAGCGCGCTTTCGATCACCGCGTCGTCGACCAGGTTGAGCTCCAGCGCGAAGAACAAAAGATGCGCGCTGGCATCGGTCATCTTCTCCTGGACGTCGCCATAGAGCTTGGCGCGCTGCGGATCGGCTGTGTTGCCGGCATAGACCAGCCCGGCATAGGAGACGATGCGGCCGATCAGTTCCTCCAGCGCCTCGTAGGCCTTCAGCGCTTCGCCGAGCCGACCGGCGGCGCCACGCTCGGCCTCGGCGGCCAAAGTGCCCTTCCAGCGGGCCTCGAAGGCAACGGCGTCGCTTGCCGCCCGGGCGATGTCGCGCTTCAGCTCCGGCGCTTCCATGCCGGAATAGAGATCGGCGAGGTTCCACTCCGGCAGATCGCCGAGCTCCGCCGCGGCTTGGCCAGAGGCCGTCGCTGCAAGCCGCTGACCAAACATCATGCGCATCAACAAATACCTTCTTTGAATCAACGGGAGAGGAGAAGCCGGTCAAATCCTAAGGAATTCGTTCACCGGGTTTTTTGAAACCTTATTTAGAACCCTGTGCCAAGATGATCCATGGGGATTTATCGGGCGGATAATTCAAACAGTCATGACAGGTTCCATACTCATAGTCGATGACGATCCCGTGCAGCGCAGGCTGCTCGAGGCGGCGGTGACGAAATTCGGCCACAGCGCCATCGTCACCGACGGCGGCGAGGCGGGTCTCGATGTGCTCGACGGACCGAACGCGCGCGATGTTTCGGTCGTCATTCTCGACCTCGTCATGCCCGGTCTCGACGGCATCGGCGTGCTGAAGGCGATGCGCGAGCGTGCCATCAACCTGCCGGTCATCGTGCAGACCGCGCAGGGCGGCATCGAGACGGTCGTCTCGGCCATGCGCCACGGCGCTTTCGATTTCGTCGTCAAGCCGGCCTCGCCCGACCGGCTGCAGACGTCGATTTCCAATGCCTTGAAGGTCGAGGCGGTCGAGGACGAGATGAAGCGCACGTCGCGGCGTCGCGGCGGCCATCTCACCTTCAAGGACCTGATCACCCGCAGCCCGGCGATGGACCGGGTGATCCGCCTCGGGCAAAAGGCGGCGGCCTCCAACATCCCGATCCTGATCGAAGGCGAATCGGGCGTCGGCAAGGAACTGGTGGCGCGCGCCATCCAGGGCAGCGGCGACCGCCGCTCGAAGCCTTTCGTCACCGTCAATTGCGGCGCCATCCCCGACAATCTCGTCGAATCGATCCTGTTCGGCCATGAGAAGGGCTCGTTTACCGGCGCCACCGACAAGCACACCGGCAAATTCGTCGAGGCGCATTCGGGCACGCTGTTCCTGGACGAGATCGGTGACCTGCCGCTCGACGTCCAGGTCAAGCTGTTGCGCGCCGTGCAGGAGGGCGAGGTCGATCCGGTCGGCGGCCGTTCGACCGTCAAGGTCGACATCCGGCTGATCTCGGCGACGCACCGCAACCTGTTGCAGCAGGTCAAGGACGGGAAATTCCGCGAGGACCTGTTCTACCGGCTCAACGTCTATCCGATCTTTGTGCCGCCGCTGCGCGACCGGCGTGACGATATCCCCTACCTGGTCAGGCACTTCATGGAGAAGGTGGCGCCGGCCGATCCGCGCCATCGCCTCACCGGCATATCGGCCAAGGCGCTGGCAATGCTGCAGGCCTATGATTGGCCGGGCAATATCCGCCAACTGGAAAATGCGGTGTTCAGGGCGTCCGTGCTCGCCGAAGGCGACTTGCTGACCGAAGAGGAATTCCCGCAGATTCGCGCGCAGGTCGAGGGCACGGTGAAACTGGATGCCGAGCCCGCGTCGGCCGGCGCATCGGTCGCGGATGGGCCGCAAGCGGGCGGTCAAGCCGCCGCCGGCGGAGCCGCGGCAGCCCTGCACGAAACCGAGGCGCCGGCACGGCTCCAGCCCCGCTTCGGCACGCTGAGAGCCTTGGACGAGCGCGGCAATGTGCGGGCGCTGGCCGATGTCGAGCTCGAAATGATCAAGCTTGCGATCGACCACTATAACGGCCAGATGAGCGAGGTGGCGCGCCGCCTCGGTATCGGACGCTCGACTCTCTACCGCAAGTTGAAGGAATATGGCATTGACCCCGAAGCGGGTCGGCTGGACCGGCTCGCGTCCTGAACGGGAAGCTGCAGGCTACCCTGCCAACTTAAAATCCGAGTCAAATTGTCGCTTCCCGGCACGAAAGGCAGTGTTTTCCAGCCTTTTCACTGTGCCAGATCACGCATTAAGGCTAACGGTAACAGATCGTGTTCCGCTCCAAGCCGGATTCGTGATCTAAACCAGCAGTTTACCAAGAAACCCTGTACATTATTTTTGACTGGATATCGCCACGGTGTTACCGCATTTCGGCTTCAATAAGCGATGATTAACCATTAGGATCGATATTCGGATGTGAGAACCACGCATCCGTTTGGGCAAATCCGGGGACAAACGGCAGCCTGCAAGGCCTTTTGATTTGAACCAAGTCGAACGACACACAGACGGGCGGCATTTTCATATGAGCGTCTGGCCAAGGTGGCTGACGTTTGTGATTTTGGCCGTCGGGTTCTTCTCTGCAGCCGTCTCCGGGGCGAAGGCCGAAATCCGTTCGCTGAAGCTCTATCACCTGCATACGCACGAAAAGGCCGAGATCGTTTTCAAGCGCAATGGCCGCTACGATCCGGAAGGCCTGCGCAAAATCAACATCATCCTGCGCGACTGGCGCCGCAACGAGCCGACCAAGATGGATCCGCGGCTGCTCGATCTGGTTTGGGAAGCCTATCGGCAAAGCGGAGCGACCGATTATATCCAGGTCGTCTGCGGCTATCGCTCACCGTCCACCAACGCGATGCTGCGCAGCCGCAGCCGCGGTGTCGCCGAGAAGAGCCAGCACATGCTCGGCAAGGCGATGGACTTCTACATTCCCGGCGTGCCGCTGAAGAAGCTGCGCAACATCGGGCTCAAGATGCAGGGCGGCGGCGTCGGCTACTACCCGACTTCCGGCTCGCCTTTCGTGCACATGGATGTCGGCAATGTGCGCCATTGGCCGGGCATCAGCCGCCAGGAACTGGTCAGCCTGTTCCCGAACGGCAAGACGCTGCATGTGCCGAGCGACGGCCGGCCGCTGCCGGGCTATGAGCAGGCCGTGGCCGCCTACAAGGCGCGCAAGGGCGCCGGCACCCCCAACATCGAGCTGGCCAGCGCCGGCGGCTCGACCAGGCATTCCGGTGGTCTGCTTGCTGCTCTCTTTGGCGGCGGCGAGGACGAGGCCGACGACAGCGCCGACGTCGCGAGTGCCGAACCCGCGCCCCAGCCGAAGGTTGTGAAGCAGGTTGCGACGGCCAAGAGCAGCAACCTGCCGGGCATTGCGGTCGTCGCGCCGCAGGACGCCAAGCGCGCCAACATTCCGCAGATCGCGGATGACAGCGCGGACGATTCGCAGCAGCCGCAGCAGGATACGCCTGAGACGATTATCGCCGCGCTGCCGCCGAAGGAGATTCCGGTGCCCGCCTTCGCGCCGAGGCCGAAGGTCGATGTCGGCCAGCAGACACCTGAAAACGTGCCGTTCGCCGTGGCCGACGCCTCGGCCACGGCCGAGCAGGCAGTGGCGACGGCGCATGCCCCGGTCAATGTCCCGTTCGGCATGGCTGACGCCGCCGGCGCTCAACAGGCTGCGGCCGATCCCGCGCAGGTGGCGGTCAACAACATCCCGCTGCCGACCTGGCGTCCCGACCGCTCGACGCCGGCCGAATTGGCGACCAAGGACAAGAACGTCTTGCTGGCGCTGGCGGAAACGGCCTCGCAGGACAAGAGCGCGACCGACGCCTTCTCGGTGCTGCCGACCGCGCGCCCCGACGCGGGTAAGCCGGATGAGATCAAGGCGGTGCTCGAACAGGCCAGTGCAACCACTGCGGCCGACGCAACCACTGCGGCCGGCGCAACCACCGCGGCCGGTGCAACCACCGCGGCCGGCGCGAGCGGGGCCGAATATGAGGTCGCTTCGCTGTCAGAGCCGGAGCCGCGCTCGGCATTCAACGATCCGTCGGGGCTCGATGCGGCCTCGCCGCGTCAAGCCATCGCCGCCCGTCCGGCCGGCACCGATCCGGCACAGGCGATCGGGGCCGGCGTGAAGACGACGCGCAAGGAAGCCAGGGCGTCCGCCAACGACCTGAAGCCAGGGCCTAAGGCGATGGTGGTGGCGACGCCGCCGCAGGCTGCGCGCTGGGCGCTCGGCAGCGGCGAGAACATCGCCACCGTTTCCGATCCGACGACGGCGCCGCGCTATGCCTACAACATCGTGCACACGCCGCCGAGCGAGGTCTACACGGCCGGTTTCCAGACGGACCCCCAGGTGCCGGATGCCAGCCGGTTCACTGGCAACGCCGTGAAGTTCCTTTCGGTCGCCCGCTTTCAGACGAAATAACGAGCCCGCCGGTACCGCAAAAGCCGCGTTGGACAACAGCGCGGTTTTTGCATTTCATGCGTTTGCCTTGACCGCTCGCTCTCCCGCTTCGTCTAATGGTAGGACAGCGCCCTTTGAAGGCGTGAATCGTGGTTCGAATCCATGAGCGGGAACCAGCAGGCGGCCGTGGTTTCCTGTTGGCGCCGGCGCGCCATGACACAAGCCTAAACTTTGTCGTATTCCGGAACGGTCATCGGCAAACGCCGCTGCTCCCGGCTACACAGCGACGGATTTCAGGGCACAAAGGTCACCGCACGGTGCAGCAGGCAGCCGAGATCGTGATGCGGCTGGCGACGCTCGACGCCAGCGGGCCGACCGGCGGCTATTTCGACGAGGACGGTCTGCTGCCCTGGTAAATTATTTGGCGAGCTTGCTCGCTTCGCGCGCGAGCGCTTCGATCTCGTCCCATTTGCCGGCCTTGATGAGATCGTCGGGCGCGACCCACGAGCCGCCGACGCAGATGACGTTGGGCAGGCTGAGATAGTCGGCGGCATTCTTGGCCGTGATGCCGCCGGTCGGGCAGAACTTCACGTCGGCGAGCGGCGAGGCGAAGGCTTTCAGCGAAGCGATGCCGCCCGACTGCTCGGCCGGGAAGAATTTCAGGAAGCGCAGGCCGGCCTCGCGCGCGGCCATGATCTCGCCGGGCGTGATGGCGCCGGGCAGAAGCGACACCGGGCTGTCCTTCGCCGCGTCGAGAAGCTGGCTGGTGATGCCGGGGCTGACGATGAATTTCGAGCCGGCCGCGGCCGCCTCATCGAATTGCTTGGCATCGAGAATCGTGCCGGCGCCGACGACAGCGTCCTCGACCTCAGCCGCGACGCGGCGGATCGCTTCCAGCGCGTCGGCGGTGCGCAGCGTGATCTCGATCGCTCTCAGGCCGCCGCGCGACAGCGCACGGGCAAGCGGCACGGCGTCGGCCACGTTGGCGATCTTGAGCACCGGAATGACCGGCTGGCCATCGAGGAGCGACAGGAGCTTTTCGGTCTTGCTGGTCATTGGCTTGTCTCTCCGTTCCGATCGATTTCAACCGATTAGCAGAAGGGGTATCCCAAGTCCACGAAGGCAGGCGTGTCGCGATGTCACGCAATGGCGTGCGAGGCCGGCCCCGAGTTCCTGTGCCTTGAAACCGCTTTCACCACGGTCTGGTTGTTTTCTCGCAATTCCGGACGGAAAACCGGTACACACTTTTCCTGGAATTGCTCTATGGCATGACCATGACAACAAGCACAGAAATTCAGCCAGTCCGCGTCGCCGCGCTCTACAAATTCGCGCGCCTCGACGGGTACGAGGCCTTGCGCGCGCCGCTCGCCGCCTTCTGTTGCGGGCGCGGCGTCAAGGGCACACTGCTCCTGGCGCATGAGGGCATCAACGGAACGGTCGCCGGCAGCGAGGAAGCGATCGCCGCGCTGATCGACCGCCTCCAGGCGATCGAAGGGCTTGCCGGCCTGGAGGTGAAATACAGCAGCGCCGCCGACATGCCGTTCCACCGCATGAAGGTGCGGCTGAAGCGCGAGATCGTCACCATGGGCGTCGATGATCTTGATCCGGCGACCAGCGCCGGCACCTATGTCGCGCCGGGCGAATGGAATGCGCTGATCGCCGATCCCGATACCGTCGTCATCGACACACGCAACGCCTACGAAGTCTCGATCGGCACCTTCAAGGGCGCGGTCGATCCGAGGACCGCCAGCTTTCGCGAGTTCCCGGCCTGGGTCGAAGAGCACCGCGACGAGCTCGAAGGCCGCAAGGTGGCGATGTTCTGCACCGGCGGCATCCGCTGCGAGAAGGCGACGGCTTATGTAAAGTCGCTGGGCTTCAGCGACGTCTTTCACCTCAAGGGCGGTATCCTGAAATATCTCGAAGAGGTGCCGGCCGAAGAGAGCCTGTGGCAGGGCGAATGCTTCGTCTTCGACGAGCGGGTTTCGGTGTCGCATGGGCTGGCCGAAGGCGAAGCCGAGCTCTGCCGCGCCTGTCGGCATCCGCTGACCGTCGAGGACCGGCTCTCGCCGAAATACACGGCCGGCATTTCGTGCCCGCATTGCTTCGAGGCGCGCTCGGAAGAGGACCGCGCCCGCTATGCCGAGCGCCACCGCCAGGTGGAACTGGCGCACGCGCGGGGCGCCAGGCGCCACATCGGAAGCTGAGGCGTATCGCCGAAAGCTCAAGTCACCGAATAGCGATCGATCACCCAGAGCCACGTCCCATCGGCCTGCCGGCGGGCGACCTCACTGGTGATGCTGCCGTCGGGCAACTTCGTCGAGGTGAGCGCCAGATTGCCGTTGACGAGGGCAGGGCGCTGCTCGCCGCGCTGGAACTTGCGACCCGTGGCGGAGCTTTTCTCGAAGAGCGCACGGATCGCCTCGCGGCCGCGGGTCAATTCGCCTGCACCGCTGTCGACGACGGCGTCGGGCTCGAAAAGCGCCAGCATGCCCTCGATATCGCCGGCCCATTGCCGCTCGATCAGCATGCGCTCGAGATCCTGGGGATCGCGCGCCGGTCCGCGGCTGGCTGTGTCCGACATTCAAATGCTCCTTCGGAAACTGCACGCGATCTTAGTTGAAGTGCCGGTGGCTTTCGACACACCGGCTCCGGTTCCGATGCCGGCAGCGGGCTAAAACATCCGCCCGTCATTGTAATGTCAACGCGCGGGGCCTACGTCTTGCCGGTCCGAAACCCGCCCGGGCGCATTCGGCCGGGCCAATTCTGGAGGCATTGATGCTCGACCCCAAGAAGCTGCTCGACGACCTTCTCGGCTCGCAAATTCCCGGCACGGGATCGACCGTTCGCGACAAGGCTGGGCAGGCGGTGCAGATGGCGAAGGACAATCCGCTTGCCGCCGGCGCGCTGGCCGCGGTGTTGCTCGGCACCGGCACCGGACGGCAGGTGACGGGCGCCGCCATCAAGCTCGGCGGCCTGGCCGCGATCGGCGGCCTCGCCTACAAGGCCTACCAGAACTACAAGAACGGCGCCGAGCCGGCAGAGGCGCCGGCCGCAAGCGGGCCGGACCTGCTGCCGCCGCCAGCCGACACAGCGTTCCATCCCTCGCAGGCACCGCAAGGCGAGGCCGAATTCACGCTCACCCTGGTGCGCGCGATGATCTCGGCGGCGAAGGCGGACGGTCATGTCGACGACGAGGAGCGGCAGAAGATTGCCGACAAGCTCAAGCTCGCCGGCATCGGTGCCGAAGCGGAAAAGTTCCTGATGGCCGAACTCGAGCGCCCGCTCGACCTCGACGCGCTGATCGCCGGCGCCAAGACCGATGCGCAGAAGCTCGAACTCTACACCGCCTCGCGCCTCACCATCGATCCCGACACCCGCACCGAGCGTGGCTATCTCGACCTGCTCGCCGGCCGCCTCGGCTTGCCGGACGCGCTGGTCGACCATGTCGAGGCGACCGTATCGGCGGCCAAGGCGCCGGCTTGAACCGCACCCGATCCGCACTAGCGAATCGGGTTGGTAAACGCGCCTGTGGCGTGCTGCCGATCGTTAATCTTTCGTTAACCCAGCAAGCGCATCATTCTAGCGGTCGGACCGGCTTATCCTCCTCCCAAGCGCGGTTCAGATGAGGGGCGGTCGCCAATGACCGCCCTTTTTGTCGGCTCTGCCTTCTTGCCGACAATAGCCGCTTGCCACGCTTCCCATCTTTTGCGATGCCACGTCTTCTTCCAGCAGTGACCGGGGAGGGACGACGATGACCGCCATGACTGAGAAAACCGCCATCGTTACCGGCGCCGGCACCGGCATCGGCAAGAGCGTCGCCACCGCGCTCCTCAAGGCCGGCTGGAACACCGTCTTCTGCGGCCGGCGCAAGAAGGTGCTGGAAGAGGCGATCGCCGAAGCCGGAAAGACGAGCGCCAAGGCGCTCGCGGTAGCCTGCGACATCAGCAAGGCCGGCGAGGTCGACGACATGTTCGAGACGGTGGTGGAGGCGTTCGGGCGCGTCGACCTGCTCTTCAACAATGCCGGCATGGGCTACAAGTCGACGCTGATCGACGAGATCCCGGTCGAGATCTGGAACGATGTCGTCGGCGTCAACCTCACCGGCTCGTTCCTGTGCGCCCGCGCCGCCTTCGGCGTCATGCGCCGGCAGAAGCCGATGGGCGGCCGCATCATCAACAACGGCTCGGTGTCGGCCTATGCGCCGCGCCCGGGTTCGGTGCCCTATACGGCGACCAAGCATGCCATCACCGGCCTGACCAAGACGCTGGCGCTCGATGGCCGGCCCTTCGACATCGCCTGCGGCCAGATCGACATCGGCAACGCGCTGACCGAGATGGCGCAGCCGATGACCGTCGGCGTGCCACAGGCCAACGGCTCGATCGCTGCCGAAGGCGTGATGGACGTCCAGCGCGTGGCAGATGCGGTGCTCCACATGGCGAGCCTGCCGCTCGACGCCAATGTGCTGTTCATGACCGTGATGGCGACGAAGATGCCGTTTGTCGGCAGAGGTTAGCGCCAATGCTCCCTCACCGGAATTGCGAAGGGCAATTCGGGGCAACCCGACCTCTCCCCGAGGGGAGAGGGGGTTGCCAGCGCTGACGCTCTCCTCTTCTCCCCAGCGGGGAGAAGGTGGCCGCGAAGCGGCCGGATGAGGGGGTCACTTCGCCAGGAACGCCTCGATCCGTTCCAGCGCGCGCAGGATGTTCTCCTCGGAGTTGGCGTAGGACAGCCTGACATAGCCTTCGCCGAGCACGCCGAAATCGGGGCCGCCGATCAGCGCGACGCCGGCATCCTCCAACAGCGCGGAAGCCAGCTTCTTGGCCTTCCAGCCGGTCTTCGACACGTTGGGGAAGGCATAGAAGGCACCCTTCGGCGTGATGCAGGAAATGCCGGGAAGCGCGTTCAGACCCTCGACCACGATCTTGCGGCGGTTGTCGAAGGCGCGCATCATCTTTTCGACGTCGTCCTGCGGGCCGTCTATCGCGGCGATGCCGGCATACTGGCTCGGTGCGTTGACGCAGGACCAGCAGTTGACCGCCAGCTTGCGCACCTTGTCGTAGAGGTGAGCGCCCTTTTCGCCGTTCGGCCAGATCGACCAGCCCATGCGCCAGCCGGTCATCGCCCAGGTCTTCGACCAGCCGTTGAGCACGATCAGCCTGTCGCGGATTTCCGGGAAATTGAGCAGCGAGCAATGCGTCTCGCCGTCATAGGTCATGACGTCGTAGATCTCGTCGGAGAGGATCGCGACCTCAGGGTGCTTCGCGAGCCCTTTGACCAGCTTCTCGATCTCGGCGCGCGGAGTGACGCCGCCGGTCGGGTTGGCCGGCGAGTTGAGGATCAGGAGCCTGGTCTTCGGGGTGATCAGCGCCAGCGTCTCTTCCGCCGAGAAGGCAAAGCCGTTCTCCTCGCGGATCGGCACCGGAACAGGCGCCGCGCCAGTGAACTCGATCATCGAACGATAGATCGGGAAGCCGGGGTCCGGATAAAGTATTTCCGCGCCCGGCTCGCCGAACATCAGGATCGCGGCGAACATGGTCGGCTTGCCGCCGGGCAGGATCATCACGTTTTCGGGCGACACCTCGACGCCGGTGGTGGTCAGCGTGCGGCGCACCACCGCCTCGCGCGTGGCCAGCAGCCCGTTGGCCGGGGTGTAGCCATGGTGACCGTCGCGCAGCGCCTTGATCGCCGCCTCGACGATGTGCTGCGGCGTCTTGAAGTCGGGCTGGCCGATGCCGAGGTTGATGATGTCGCGGCCCTGATGGGCGAGCGCTGTGGCCCGCGCCAGCACCGCGAAGGCATTTTCCTCGCCGAGACGGTCGAAGGCCGCGATCGTGTGGAGCATTTTTCCCGTCCCTGTGGTTCTTTCTGTAGGCGAGCGTTTTTGTGAGCGTCCGCTGGGAAAAGTCAAACGGATTGGAGCTTCGGTGTCGGAAAATCTGAAAAGTTGGCAGCCACGCCCGCGGCCCGAACGCAAGGCGCTCGAAGGCCGCACTGTCCGGCTCGAGCCGCTGAGCGCGGCAAAGCACGGCGACGGGCTCTACGAGGCGTCGTCGGTGCCGGATGCCGGCGGCCGCTTCGCCTGGCTGCCGGACTATCCGCCGGAAACCCGCGCCGCCTTCCAGCCGTGGCTGGACAAGGTCGAGGCGAGCGAGGATCCGCTGTTCTTCGCCGTCATTGACAAGGCGAGCGGCAAGGTCGCCGGCCGCCAGACGCTGATGCGTATCGATGCCGCCAACGGCGTCATCGAGATCGGCAACATCTATTGGGGGCCGCTGATCTCGCGCAAGCCGCAGGCGACCGAGGCGCAGTTCCTGTTCACGAAATACGCCTTCGACGAGCTCGGCTATCGCCGCTATGAATGGAAATGCAACAACCGCAACGAGCCGTCCAAGCGCGCGGCCGAACGCTTCGGCTTCAAGTTCGAAGGCATTTTCCGCCAGCATCTTGTGGTAAAGGGCGAAAACCGCGATACGGCGTGGTATTCGATCATCGACAAGGAGTGGCCGGCCTTGCGCAAGGCCTACGAGGCTTGGCTCGATCCGGCGAATTTCGATGACGAAGGCCGCCAGAAGCGGCGGCTCGAGGATTTCCGCGCCGAGTTCGGCGCGTAGACCATGATCTCGAAAGGCGGGAAGCCGGTTCGGACAAGATCATGGTCGGTAAATAGGAGTTGCCAGGATGGCACATGATCACGCCGCGCATGGACACAGCCACGGCGCCGGCCACGTGCATGGGTCGACCGACAAGAAACGGGTGCTGATCGCGGCCTGCCTGACCGGCGGATTCATGATCGCGGAGGCGCTCGGCGGCCTGCTCACCGGCTCGCTGGCGCTGCTCGCGGATGCCGGCCATATGCTCGCCGATTCGATCGCGCTCGGCCTTGCCTGGTACGCCTTCCATCTCACCGGACGTCCCGCCACCGGCCGTCTTACCTACGGCTTCGCACGGGTGAAGACCCTGGTTGCCTACACCAACGGCATCGCCATTTTCGTCATCGCGCTGTGGATCGTCTACGAGGCCTGGGGCCGGCTGATACACCCGGCGCCGGTGCTGGGCGGGCCGATGCTGGTGGTGGCGGTGGCAGGCCTGCTGGTCAACATCGCCGCCTTCTTCGTGCTGCATGGCGGCGACCGCGAGAGCCTGAACATGCGCGGCGCCATCCTACATGTGCTGGGCGACCTGCTGGGCTCGGCCGCGGCCATCGTGGCTGCCGTCATCATCCTGGCGACAGGATGGACGCCGATCGATCCGATCCTCTCCGTCCTGGTGTCGCTATTGATCCTGTCCACGGCGTGGTCGCTGATGCGCGAGGCCGCGCATGTGCTGCTCGAAGGCGTGCCCGCAAGCCTCGACCGCGACCTGATCGCCAAGGATCTGGAAGCCACGGTCAAGGGCGTGCGCGAAGTGCATCACATGCATGTCTGGTCGCTCGACGGCACCAGCAATATGGCGACGCTGCACGCCTGCCTGAATGACGGCGTCGATCCGCATATGGCGGTGAGCGCGATAAAGAAGCGGCTCGCCGCCGAGCACGGCATCGACCACGCGACCGTCGAGCCTGAATTCGGGCATTGCGCCGACAGCCATGACGAGCATGATCATCACCATGGCCACGACCATGCGCATGAGGCGCCTCGTGATCGGCGCCACTATCACTGATGTGGCTTGTGATGAATTTCTACGGCTTCGGACCAAGGGACGCGTGCTGATGGATCGCGAGACCCGCAACGCGGCGATCGCCGCGGCCTGGATACTGCTGCTGTTCGGCCTTGCAGCCTATTTCCTGCCGACCATCATGCTGGCCGTCGGCAAGGTCTCGACGGTGCTTGCGGCTATCATCGCCGCGATCTTCATGGTGGGGCTGTTCGTCGTCCTTTGGCTGCGCGGGCGCAGCCAGCGCAAGAAGGGTCTATAAAGATGAGAATTCTGATCACGGGCGCCGCCGGCATGGTGGGCCGCAAGCTGATCGCGCGGCTGGCCAAGGACGGCGTTCTGCGCGGGCGCAAAATCACGGCGCTCGATCTGCACGATATCGTGCCGGCGCAGGCGCCGGTGCTTCCGGGCGTCGACGTCTCGATCCACACCGGCGACCTTTCGGCGCCCGGCGCGGCGGGCACGCTGGTTGCCTCCCGTCCGGATGTGATCTTCCATCTTGCCGGCATCGTCTCGGGCGAGGCGGAAGCCAATTTCGACCTCGGCTACCGCGTCAATCTCGACGGCACGCGCGTGCTGTTCGACGCGGTGCGGCTGGCGGCGTTTGCGCCGCGCCTCGTCTTCACCTCGTCGATCGCCGTGTTTGGCGCGCCGTTTCCGGATGTCATCCCGGACGAGTTCCACCCGACGCCGCTCACCTCATACGGCACGCAGAAGCTGATGACTGAACTTCTGCTCGCCGACTATACGCGGCGCGGCTTCTTCGACGGCGTCGGCATCCGGTTGCCGACCATTTGCGTGCGGCCGGGTAAGCCGAACAAGGCGGCCTCGAGCTTCTTCTCCGGCATCATCCGCGAGCCGCTCAGCGGCCAGGAGGCCATCCTGCCCGTGCCGCGCTCGGTGCTGCACACCCATGCCAGCCCGCGCTCGGCGGTGAATTTCCTGATCCATGCGGCCGAAATCGACGGCAACAAGGTCGGCCCACGCCGCAATCTCACCATGCCGGGCGTCGCCGTCACCGTCGGCGAGCAGATCGAAGCGCTCGAGCGCATCGCCGGCGCCGAAGTGACGGCGCGGATTCGCGAGCAGCTCGACGAAACGATCTGGGCGATCGTCAAGGGCTGGCCGACGCGGTTCGAGGCAAGACGCGCGAGGGAACTGGGTTTTGTCGCCGAGAAGAATTTCGACGAGATCATCCGCGCTCATATCGAAGACGAGCTTGGTGGGAAGATCTCCTGACGGTTCGACCGGCTTCAGGCGCCGCCTGTCAGGCCGGCCGACAAAAGCAGCAGACCGACCAGGAAGATGAAGGCCGCGCCGCCGATCTCGACGATCGAATGGATGCGGTTGCCGATGCGTCCGTCGCCGGCGAAATAGACCGCCCAGTTCTTGGCTGTCACCGCGATGGTCGCCAGCGCCGAGACGGTGATCGCGGTGCCGATGGACATCGCCAGCACCGACAGCAGGCCGCCCATCCAGAGCCCATTGAGGAGCGCGAAGCTCAGCACGATCAGCGCGCCTGAGCAGGGGCGGATACCGACAGCGGCCACCGCCGACCAAGCGGTCTTCCAGTCGAAGCGGTCGCCCGAAAGCAGCGCCGGATCCGGCGCGTGCGAATGGCCGCAGGTCTCGCAGACTTCGCCGGGACCATGGTCGTGATGCCCGTGATCATGATCGTGCGCCGCGTGGTCGTGATGGTGGTCATGCGCGCCATGATCGTGGTTGTGCGCATGCGAATGCGAATGCGCCGCATGGTCGTGATGCGCGTGCAGCGCATGGGAATCCGCCGCATGAGCATGCGTTGAATGCGAATGAGCATGGGAATGCGCGTGCGAATGCCCGGCGTGCCCACCATGCGAATGGCCGGCATGGGCGGCCGACAGGCTGTAGGCGGGGGCTCTGCCGAACAGGCGCAGGATCGACGGGCCGAGCTTGCGCCACAAAAGCCAGGCGCCGAACAGGGTCACCAGCACATAGCTCGAGATTTCAAGGAACCATGCCGCATCGGTCATTGATATCGCCGTGCCGCGCAGCACGAAATAGGCGAGCATCATGACGACGACCGCGGTCAGGCCCTGCAGCAGCGCCGAGACGAAGGACAGCATGATGCCGCGCCTTAGCGCCACTTCATTGGCCACCATGTAGGACGAGATCACCGCCTTGCCGTGGCCGGGACCGGCAGCGTGGAAGATGCCATAGGCGAAGGAGAGGCCGACCAGCAGCCAGAGCTTGCTGCCGTCCTGGCGCATCGCCTTCATCGCGGCCGCCAGCGAATGATAGAATTCCTGTTGCCTCAGATTGATCCACATCAGGATATGGGCGAACGGGCCGGAGGCGCTCGGCGCCACGCCGTCATTGGTGCCGATGCCGAGCGAGCTCTGGGCATGGGCGACGCCGGGCAGATGCGTCATCACCAGGGTGGCGGCCAAAAGGCCCAGCGCCAAGCGCAGCGACGGTTTCATCACCGGTTATCCTTCGGGCGGACAATTCAGTTCGAGCTTGGTGGCGAAGATCTTGCTCATGTCGGTGCCCGTCGGATCGTTGAAGAACGCTTCCGTCAGGGTCTTCTGGTTTTCCTTGATCGCCTCGTCCGGATCGGGACGGATCACTGTCCTGGTGCAGTTCGAGGGCAGGCCCTCGACGGTGAGGTTGGCGTCGTCGGTGAAGTCGATCGCGGTGTAGAAGGTCGGATCGTAAACGCCGATGTCGATCTTGCCGGCGAGCTTGATCGGCGTCTTCGGTTCGGACTCGAAGAGAATGATCAGCTGGTCGTTGTCGAAATTCGCCATCAGATGCGGCGGCGGGACCATGGGCACATCCTTGCCGTCCTGTGTGACCAGCTGGAAGTAGTTGAACTCGGCCAGCGAGGAATGGACGGTGTCGGCCACTTCCTTGAGCTCGTTGTCGTCAAGTTTCAGATCGGAGTTCTTGTCGAACTCCATCATCACCGTACTCGAAAACAGATCGTCGAAGCGCCACAGATGGCGCAGCGCTTTCACACTTTGGTGATCCGGCGAGAGGATCACGTCGAGGCGGGCTTCGGCAAAGACATGGGGATGTACCTCGGCTGGCTCGATCCCAGCAAATGTTGCTGCAAGGGCCGAAGCCAGCATGGTTGCTTGCCGTTTCAAGTGCATTCTGCGCTGCGATTCCATCGACTTCGGGAGTGCTCCGACAGTTACCAGAAAGGGGGCGAAATTGGGACACGCGCCTTGGGTCCGTTTTGATGCATGTCGTTCTCCCAAAACCGCTGCGCACTTTTGGGCGACATGCATTTGGTCCGTTTTGATGCCTGCCGTTGCCCCAGGGCTGCTACTTCCGGGCGACATGCATCAGGCCGCGTCGCGCGTCCTGAACCAGTGCACCAGGAAATCGACGAAGACACGGACCTTGGCGGGCAAATAGCGGCGGTGCGGATAGACCGCGAAGATGCCGCTGCCCGAGAGAATGCGCTCGTCGAGCACGCTTACCAGCTGGCCGCTCGCGAGATCGGGCGCGGCGATGAAATCCGGCAGGATCGTGAAGCCCAGACCCGAGACGGCGGCGGCTCTCGCCGCCATCGGGCTGTTCACCTCGATCGGACCCGACACGGTGACGCTCACCGAATCCTCGCCGTCGCCCTTGAAGCGCCAGTTGGCTAAAGAACGCCCGTTGGTGTCGACGATGCAGGGCATGTTGGAGAGGTCCTGCGGACGCGTCGGCGTGCCGTGCCTTGCAAGCAGCTCCGGCGACGCGCAAAGCTTGATTGAAAACGGTCCCAGGCGCCGCGCGATCAGCGACGAGTTCTCCAGCCGCGAAATGCGCACGGCGACATCGAAACCTTCCTCGACCAGGTCGACGAAGCGGTCGTCGAGATGGATGTCGAGCACGATGTCGGGATGCTGCTTGGCAAAGTCGATCAGCGACTGTCCGATCGGCGCGTCGGCGAAGGTGCGCGCCGCCGAGAGCTTGATGCGGCCGCGCACGTCGCCGGAGGATTCGCGCACGGCATCGGCCAGGCTGTCGACCTCGCGCACGATTTCGGAGGCGCGCTGATAATAGGTGTGGCCGGCTTCGGTCAGCGAGAATTGGCGCGTCGTGCGGTTCAACAACAGCGCGCCGAGCTCGTCCTCCAGCTCACGCACATATTTCGACAAGAGCGCCTTCGAGCGGCCGATCTTGCGCGCGGCGGCCGAAAAGCCTTCGGCCTCGACCACGTCGATGAAGGCGCGCATGCGGGTCAATGTATCCATGGTCAGACCTTTCGTGCCGCGTCGAGAATCCGGCGGCCGAGCCGTATCAGGGCGACGTCGCTGCCGGAAGGGCCGAGCAGCGACAGGCCGAAGGGCGCGGCGTCGACGGAGCCGAGCGGCAGGGTGATCTGCGGGAAACCCGACAGTCCGGCCAGGCACAAAAGATGCAGCGCCCTTTCGCGATAGGCCTGGAACTGTTGCGGCGTGCTGGTCTTCAGCGGCGCCGCGCCAGGAACCGTCGGCAGAACGAGAAAGCCGTTGTCGCCGAGCAGCGCGCTGAGCTCGGACCGGAAGGCCTGCCGGCGTTCCCGCTCGGCGGCAACCGTGCCGGCATCGATCGTGCGGCCGAAGCCGAAACGCTCGTCAACGCCTGGGCCGAGGCCATGGTTGCCTGCCGAGATCCAGCCGCCATGCACCTGCCAGGCCTCGTAAGCCTGCAGCCGGCGAAAGCACCAATAGAGGTCGTCGGGGAGAGAGGCGAAGGTGTATTCGGTTTCGGTCGACGCGCCGACGACGCCGGTAGCCAAAGTCTTCATCCGCGCATATTCGGCGGCTTCCGTCGGTCCGGAGACAAAGGTATCGAGCCAGCCGATCGACAGCGGGCGGTTGAGCGGATGCTGGTGCGGATCGCGCCCGAGCAGAAGCTTGCCGACCGCCTCATAGGTTTCGATATCGTCGGCGAACCAGCCGAAGGTGTCGAAGCTCGGCGCGAGCTTCATCGCGCCGTCGAGCGAGATCCGCCCATGGCTGGTGCGCAGCCCGATCAGACCGCAGAAGCTCGCCGGCGCGCGGATCGAGCCGCCGGTGTCGGAGCCGATGGCGATGTCGGCAAGGCCGCCGGCGACCGCCGCGGCCGAACCGGAGGAAGAGCCGCCGGTCACGCGGTCCGGGGCGGCCGCGTTCACTGGAAACGCGAAATGCGAATTCTGGCCGAACAGCGAGAAGGCGAGCTCGTCGGTCTGCGTCTTGCCGACGAACCGCGCGCCGGCATCGAGAATCATCTGCACGGCCTCGGCCGTCTGCGAGGCGGCGTGAGCCTGCTCGAACTTGCGCGGGTTGCCGCAGCCGGTGCGGTAGCCGGCGACATCGTAAATGTCCTTGACGGCCAGGCGCAGGCCGGCAAGCGGGCCTATTTCCGCATGTGCCACAGGCATTTGGCGCAGATCGAGGAAGGCGTTGAGAGGGCCGTGGGTTCCTGGCATCGTTCGATTTCCGGATACAGTCCACAAACATTGTTCGATGCAGGAATTTTTACAACCGGCGCCTACGATTTTTATTGATTGTGAAACCCTTCGCTCTTATATCGCGCTTGCCCAAAGTCGCACGTGCCTGTGGGTGTCCGCCGATCCTCGAATGGTGAGGGCAATCGGTAAGGTAACTGGAGCCAACCCCTCCAGTCGGTCAGTGGCCAACCACAAGACCGAGGACACCTTGAAGCAACGACGGTGCGGGCCTTTCTGGTGTCTGCCGGTCGTCCAAAGACCGGGGTTACTGAAGAGGCACACCTTCATTGCCTGTAGTGCGGACGGGGTCCTCCCATCCAAGCCAAGGCAGACAAAGCGAACCGAGGCCGGGCAAGGCCAGGTTCACCGCCGCGAGACGGCGATTCATGGTTCCGGGGTCTCCACCGGCTGGTTCCATGGATTTTTCGTCCCGCCTTTGTCCACCGCGAGTTCGCGAGGCTGAGCGCCCGCGTCCCGCAGCCTTTGTGCGCGCCGAAAGGCGCCAATGGAGAGACCTCGATGGCCACCCAGCGCATCCTTGACTTTCTCGCCACCCGACGTCCGAACGGCCCGTGCCTCGTCGTCGACCTCGATGTCGTGCGCGACAATTTCCGCGCCTTCGAGAAGGCGTTGCCCGATTCCAAGATCTACTATGCGGTGAAAGCAAACCCGGCGCCGGAGATCCTGCGCCTGCTTGCTGCGATGGGCTCGTCCTTCGACACCGCATCGGTTGCCGAAGTCGAGATGGCGATGGATGCCGGCGCGCCGGCCGACCGCATTTCCTTCGGCAACACCATCAAGAAGGAGCGCGACATTGCGCGCGCCTATCAGCTCGGCATCCGCCTCTACGCTGTGGACTGCGTCGAGGAGGTCGAAAAGATCGCCCGCGCCGCCCCCGGCTCGCGCGTGTTCTGCCGCGTGCTTACCGACGGCGAGGGTGCCGAATGGCCGCTGTCGCGCAAGTTCGGCTGCGTGCCGGCGATGGCCGTCGACGTGCTGCGCCATGCCAAGGGCCTTGGCCTCGACGCCTATGGCGTGTCGTTCCATGTCGGCTCGCAGCAGACCGATCTCTCGGCCTGGGACCGCGCGCTGGGCGACGCCAAGAAGGTGTTCGCCACGCTCGCCGAGGAAGGCATCGTCTTGAAGATGGTCAACATGGGCGGCGGTTTCCCGACCCGTTACCTCAAGGACGTGCCGGCGGCGCAGGCCTATGGACGGGCGATCTTCTCGGCGCTGCGCAAGCATTTCGGCAACGCGCTGCCCGAGACGATCATCGAGCCGGGCCGCGGCATGGTCGGCAATGCCGGCGTCATCAAGTCGGAAGTCGTGCTGATCTCGAAGAAGGCCGACAACGACAATGTGCGCTGGGTGTTCCTCGACATCGGCAAGTTCGGCGGCCTCGCCGAGACCATGGACGAGGCGATCCGCTATCCGATCGTCACGCCGCGTGACGGCTCGCAGACCGCGCCTTGCGTGCTCGCCGGCCCGACGTGCGATTCGGCCGACGTGCTCTACGAGAAGACGCCGTATCCGCTGCCCCTCTCGCTGACCATCGGCGACGAGGTGCTGATTGAAGGCACCGGCGCCTACACGACCACCTACTCGGCCGTCGCCTTCAACGGCTTCGAGCCTCTCCGATCCTACGTGATCTGACCGGCTCGCAAGAGCCGCTCAGGTCATCCGGCGCGGGCGACACTGATCGCCCGCCTCGGCTCGCTTGTGGAACAGATCTCCGCTCGTGAAGGATCGCGGAAATGGAATACCTGATCAAATCGGCCGTTGCGGCCACCGAAATTGCCCCCTCGTCCGGACTGTCGGCTGAGCTTTTCTCCGCAGTGGAGACGAGTCTTTCGACGGTAGTGCTTCATGGCGCATTTTCTTACGGCGAACCGGTTTCCACTTCGCCTGAAAATGCGCCGGCGCCCTCCCTTGCCCACCGGGCACAGGCTGGCTCGCGCGGCGCGCCGGACGAGGGGGCCGCACAGGCGCCGGCCTTCGCCATTCTTGCCGAAGGCGCCGGTGACATTGAGGCGCGCGAAGCGCTGCTCGACCGCGCCATGGGGCCGAAGCGCAGGAAGAAATCGTCCGAAAAGCTGCGGCGCGGGCGCCGGCCATCGGAAGGCCTGGCTTTTGTCGCGCGCGGTCCGTCGGGCGCGGTCGTCGGCACGGTTCGGCTATGGGACGTGACGCTGAGCGAAGGCGGTCCGGCTGCGCTTCTGCTTGGGCCGCTCGCGGTCGAACCGGGACTGAAGAGCGGCGGCATCGGCTCGGCGCTGATGCGGCATGCGATCACCGAGGCCGCGCGGCTCGGTCATGGCGCGATCCTGCTCGTCGGCGATGCGCCCTATTACGGGCGGTTCGGCTTTTCGGCCGACCGCACGGACTCGCTCGCCATGCCCGGTCCGTACGAGCGGCATCGCCTGCTGGCGCTGGAGCTGAAGGACGGTGCGCTCGACGGCGCCAAGGGCACGATCAGGGCCGCAGGCCGCAAGATCAAGGCGCTGGATTTCGTCGCCTAAATCTGCCGAAGACATACCGATGCGGCGTCGCGCGTTCAAAACGCGGCGCCGCATCACTCATTGATTATGCTTGGGCACCAATCAGCCGAGCAACTGGCTGAGTGCCATGGCGACCGTCATGTCGCCCTCGACCTTCAGCTTGCCGGCCATGAAGGCCATGGTCGGGTTGAGGTCACCGGAAATCAGCGAGTCGAGATCGTCGAGCGAGAGCTTGATCGTGCAGTCGGTCGGGGCATCGGCAGTCGAGACGGTCGCGCCGTCGATGACGATGACGCCGTCGCTGCCGGTGTCGAACTTGACCGAGTGCTCGAAGCCCGCGCTTGCCACGCGCGACTTGATCTTGTCGGCTATCTCCTGAACGCCCATGGCGGTTCTCCTCGTTTGGTTGCGTTTGACGCGCACCGGCCTTGGCCGCTGGGCGAGGCGCCGCGTCGCGCTGGGAGCGTCGCGACAGCCACCGGCGCATATAGCTTCGTGTTGACGTTTACGTCAACGTGGTCGCCATGCGGCATGGTAACCATGCGGCATGTCGCGTCAGCTGGCGGAGGGCGCGGCATAGGGGACACCGCGACGCGATCAATGCTGCTTGAAGGCCTTGGTCATTTCCTGGGCCGTCTCGCCGGCATTCTTGCGGCGACGGATGGCGTTGTCGCGGATTTCGTCCTTGGACAGGAAGTTCACCTGGTCGATCAGCACGTCATGCACCAGCTCGACGCCGACGCGGGCGTTGACCGTCTCGCGGATGGCCTTGCGGAAAGCATCGAGATCGATCGTCTCCTTCTTGGTGAAATCGATCTGCGGATTGGAATAGAGGTAGGAATAGACCTGGTCGGTGATGATCGCCGGCGCCGGGATCGACAGCTTCTTTATCTGGTCGGGCTCCACCGTGTAGACGAGCTTGGTCAGGAAATAGCCGTCGATCTTGGCATCGCGGATGAGCGGCACCGAGATGATGTCGGTCTTGACGTAGTCGAGACCGCCCAGCATCGGCTTCGGCGGCTCGCCGACGCCGCGTTCGCCCGCCGCCTGGAAGGAATAGAACACCGCGCCGAGCGTTACGGCGCAGATCCAAAGCGCTGCGGCGATGAACTTGATCATGCTTTATCTGATTGTTCGAGCATGATCTTGTCCGAAAACCGGCTTCCACTTTTCGGGATCATGCTCGGGCGTATCCGAACTCGCCGGCCGAATAGGTGCCGTCGGCATCGGCGCGCTGGATGGCGTTCTTCAGCAGCGTCGCGACCTCGTTGACGGCATTGAGATGGGCAAGGATAGCGGCTTCGTTCTTCGCCAGCTTCTGGCGCAGCCGCGCCAACCCCTCGCGATGCTGCTCGAGGAACTCGATCTCGTTGGCGCCCTTCAGAGCGCGGGTCAGTTCGTAGAGATAGCGGCTCTTGCGCGCATTCGAGGCCTTGAGGTCGTAGCCGGTTCCGCTGCGGATACCCGCCGTCTCCTCGTCCACCGCTTCCTCGATGCGGCCGATGATGGCGGCGAGGTTGCCGGGCCGAGCAGGCGCGGCCGGCGCTTCCGGGGCGGTGGTTCGTGCAGGCAGATTGGAAAGGTCCGTTTGGTCGGCCATGTAGGTCCCTAGATCTTGATGTCTGTTTTTATGGTTGTGTCGTCGCCCGTCATCGACCGGGCGGCCTTGCGCTCAAGCTCCTCGATCATCGAGGTCGAAAGCCTGGTCTGCTGGTCGATTTCGGCTTTCTCCGGTCCGCCCCCAACAGGCCCGACCGGCACCTTGCGCTTGCCGTCCAGATAGTGGTCGGCAAGCATTGATTTCGCGATGCCGATGCCGCCATGCGCGGCCATGACATCGGCCACCTTTTCAGCCAGCTGCGACTTCCACATGTCGCCGGCCAGCCCTTGGCCATAAACGCCTTCGGTGTCCTTTGGCATCATGTTCTGGATGAAGGTCGTCAGCACCATCGCCTCGAAGCGCTGGAATTTTTTCGCCGGATTTGCCGCTTCGGCCTTGTCCGCCGCGGCGCGCGACAGCACCGAGCCGGCGTCGACGGAGGCGGTCTGGTCGATCGAAAAGGGCCCCGCGGTACCGCCGGCGCGCCTGGCGAGTGCTGTCCGCGCGGCCTCCACATCGGCCGGCTCCGCTGCACGGGCGACGTCCATCACGATGTCGCTGGGGGGTGAAATCGCCAAGAAAGCACTGCCTTTTCGCCGAGTTTTGTCAGTTGCACAATGACGCAACAAGCTTGTGGCAGGCTTGCGGGAAGGCGAAATGCAGGTCGCAGTGCGATCCCGAGGCCGCCGCCTGGGAGTGGCAAGTCGCCCGTGGCGGCCGACTATGGCGTCAATGGCCCCAGATCCCCTGGCCATAGCCCGCACGGGAGCGGCAGGCACTGGGAGCGGATCGGGATCGCCAAGCCGGTCGGCACGACCGCGACCGGCAGCTGAAGCCTTCAGGTTCGCCGCGCGGCAGATCCGCCGCTACTCGTGTCCCCGCTTCTGGGCGATGAGATCCAGCCGCTCGCGGTCTGAGCGTTCGCGCTCGTCGCGGCGGCGGACGTCCTTATAGGCGCGCTCGACCATGTTGGTGCGCGCGGTTGCGGTGGCAATCAGCGCCGCTTCCTGTTGGGCGCTTTCTAGGTTCTGTTTCTGGCGGCCGAGCGCGTTGGCGATGCGGCGATGGTAGAGTTCCGGGAACAGGCCGGCCAGCGAGCTGCCGGCATCGAAATGCTCGACGAGTTTCTTTGCTTCCGATTCCGCTGCCGCGGCCGCGGCTAGAAACCCGGCGTGGCGGGTTTCGTGCAGCGCCTTCAATTGCTCCTGTACCTTGACCAGTTTCTTCAGGCGATCCTTGCGCGATGTCATTCGCTCACCTCGCGAGCGTGAGGTCGACAAAGCCGTCGACGAACAGCGACAGCAAGGTGCCGATGGCGAAGTAGAAGATGATCAGGCCGCCCGCGATGACGAAGGGCAGCGAGATGAAATAGACCGGGATCTGCGGCGTCAGCTTGTTGACGAAGCCGATCGTCAGATTGACCAGAATGGCATAGGCGACGAAGGGACTGCCCAGGCGTATCACCAGGAAGAAGGCGTCCGATACTGTGTCGGTGACGTCGACGAGCGCCGCCTGCGGGTTGAAGAACACGTTGACCGGGGCGACCGTGTAGGAGGCGACGAGCGCCCTGACGACCTCGTGGTCGAAATCGAAGACGAAGAGCAGCAGCAGCGCCGAGAACGAGATGATGGCGGCAAGCGCTGCCTGCGGTTCGGGCTCCTCGATCGCCGGCCCGCCGGTGCCGCCATAGCCGATCAGCATGGCGATGGCCGAGCCCATGAAGCGCAGCGCTTCCATGTAGAGCCTGGTCATGGCGCCGATCAGCCCGCCGACCAGAAGCTCGGAGACGATCATCGGCGCCAGCACCTGCGGGCGCGGATCGACGAAAGGATAGATGCGGTCCCACAGGAAGGCGAGCAGGCCGCCGGTGGCCGCGACCGACACGAACAGCCTGACCTGGATCGGTACGCGGGCGCTCGACAGACCGGGCATCAGCATGAAGCAGGCGCCGATGCGGCAGAAGGCAAGGAAGGCGGCGATGACGACGCCTTGCGAGAGCGCGTTCACGAGATCGTTCCGAGCACCTTGATCTCGACGCCCTTGGCGATCTCGACATGGCTGAGTACCGGCAGCGTGGTGAAGAGCCGCTCGATGATCATGCGCACATAGGGCCGCGCGTCCGGCGCGGTGACGAGCACGAAGCGCTCGCCGGCCTCGAGATGCTTGCGGATCGCTTTCGTGGCGTCCTGGCCGAATTCCTCGAGCTGGCGCGGATCGATGTCGAACTCGCGCACCTCGCCCTTGGCATCACGCTTGAGGCTCTGGTGGAAAGCAAGATCCCAGCGATTGCCGAGGCGCAGCACCTTGAGCATGCCGCCCTCGGAGAGATCGCCGCAGATCTGCTGCGCCATGCGGATGCGGACATGCTCGACGATCTGCTCGGTGCGCCGCACATGCGGCGCGATCTCGGCGATGGCCTCGATGATCAAATGCAGGTTGCGGATCGAAACGCGTTCGGCAAGCAGAAGCTTCAGCACCGCTTGCAGGCCCGGATAGGAGATGTGCGAGGTGCAGATCTCGTCGGCGAGCTTGCGGTATTCGGGGTCCAGCCGCTCGAGCAGCGCCTTCATGTCCTTGTAGGACAGAAGCTGCGGCAGGTTGTTGCGGATGACCTCGGATAGGTGGGTCAGCAGCACCGACATGTTGTCGGCGAAGGTGTAGTTCTCGCGCTTCAGGTCCTCGGCGAAGGTTTCGAGCACCGAATAGGCGCGCATGCCGAAGGCCGGCTCGCGGATCTCCTCGCCGGGGATGTCGGGCACGCCGCGCGTGCCGAGCAGCACCATGATCTCGCCGACGCGCATCTGGTATTCGGCGACGACGGTGCCGTGGACCTTGATCTGATAGCTCTTCGGCGGAATGGCGAAGTCGTCGGCGACGCGCACCTCCGGCACCACGAAGCCGTATTGCTGGGCGAATTTCTTGCGCATCTTCGACATCCGGAACACCAGCTCCTGGTGCGCGACCAGCAGCCGGGTCGAGAGCTGCTTGCCGATCAGAAGCTCGATCTCGGCGGTTGCGAGCGAGGCCTTGACCGAATTCTTCTCCTCCTCGGCCTGGTTCGCCTTCTCCTGGTTCTTCTGCGCTTCGGCCGCGGCCAGCGCCCGGTTGTGGCGCAGCGGGATGATGTAGCCGAGGCCGGCCATGGCGCCGGCAAGCGCGAAGAACGGGAACAGCGGCAGGCCGGGCATCAGGCCGAGGATCACCAGCAGCGAGCCCGCGACATAGAGCGCGCGCGGATGGGCGCCGAGCTGGCCGAACACCGCCTGGTTGGCTGAGCCGCGGGTGCCGCCCTTGGAGACGAGCATGCCGGCGGCGAGCGAGACGATGAGCGCCGGGATCTGGGTCACGAGGCCGTCGCCGACCGACAGCTTGATGAAGACGTCGGCCGCCTGGCCGAGGCCCATGCCGTGGCGCAGATAGCCGATGGCGATGCCGCCGACGATGTTGATGGCCGTGATGATCAGGCCGGCAATCGCGTCGCCGCGCACGAACTTCGAGGCCCCGTCCATGGAGCCGAAGAAGGAGGATTCTTCCTCCAGCTCGCGGCGGCGGAGTTGCGCGGTCTTCTCGTCGATCATGCCGGCGGACAGGTCGGCGTCGATCGACATCTGCTTGCCGGGGATGGCGTCGAGGGTGAAGCGCGCGCCGACCTCGGCGATGCGGGTGGCGCCCTTGGTGATGACGATGAAATTCACCACGATCAGGATCATGAAGACGATCAGGCCGATGACGAAGTCGCTCGACATCACCAGCTTCGAGAAGCCCGAGATGACATAGCCGGCGGCGTGCGTGCCCTCGTTGCCGTGCGACAGGATCATGCGCGTGGTGGCAATGTTGAGCGAGAGCCTGAGCATCGTGGCGATGAGCAGCACGGTCGGGAAGGACGAGAAATCCAGCGGCCGCTGGATCCACAGCGCCACCATCAGGATCAGCACCGAGAGCGCGATCGAGAAGGCGAGGCCGATATCGATGAGGAAGGCCGGGATCGGCAGGAACAGCACCGCCAGGATGACGACGATGCCGAGCGCGAAAAAGACGTCGCGGCCGTTCTTGGCCGCGAGGCCCGACGGGATTGTTTCGCTGATTGCCATGTCGTCCTCGAATCCAGACTTGCCCAGCGCAAAGGCAGGCCCCCGACCGTAATCGGCCAAGCTTGCGCGAGGGTGGGAGGGGGGCTACGGGACCTTATCCCGGCCCGACGAACGGAAAAACACATGCTTGTGATCATTGGCACGGTTCGGCTGCCACCCGATAAACTCGAGCAGGCCAAGCCGGCCATGGAGCGGATGATCTCGGCCAGCCGCGCCGAGGCCGGCTGCCTCGAATATTCCTATGCGCAGGACGTTTTGGATGCCGGGCTCATCCATGTTTCGGAAGCCTGGCGCGACCGTCCGGCGCTTGATGCGCATTTCAAGTCGGCGCATATAGCCGAATGGCGCGCGAGCTGGGCAAAGCTCGGCATCGGGGATCGGAACCTCACACTCTATGAAGTCGGCGAGGGCACCGCGACCTGACCGGCCGCGTCCGCCGTCGCGACGCCGACCAGCCATCGCCGGACGGCGCGCTCCTCGTCCGCCGACAGTCCGGCCGTCAGTTCGCCTTGAACGCGCTCGCAGCGCGACTGATAAGTGGCCCAACCTTACTAATCGGCGCAGCGCCAAAATGGCGCCACAAGCGGTCGGCATTGCGGTTGTCACGCATTGCCGCCGGGCGTATCAGGCCCGGCAGCTTTCCATCCTCCGCATACCGGCGAGCCGCTCCGTTGCCTGCCAGAAAAGAACCGCAAGTCTACGCCCGCCGGCTTCGGGCGGTGCTGATCAATTCCATCCCCGTGCTCGAGGCGCGCGGCATCGTCATCGTGCTGATGGCGGGTGTCACCGGTGTGATTGCCGGCGCCCTGGTCACCGGCATGAGCGCGCTTGTGCAAGGCATGCACTTCCTGCTGTTCGACGTGCAGCCGGGCGGGCGGCTTTCGGCGATGTTTTCGCTCGCCAATCCGGTGCAGGCGATGTTTCCGGCGATCGGCGGCCTGCTGCTCGGCCTTTCGGTGATCTGGCTGAGAAGGCGCAAGTTCAGAACGCCGGTCGACCCGATCGAGGCCAACGCGCTCTACGGCGGGCGCATGTCGCTCACCGATACGTTCATCATCGTCGGCCAGACCATGATCTCCAGCGGCTTCGGCGCTTCGGTAGGATTGGAAGCCGGCTACACGCAGATCGGCTCCGGTATTGCTTCCCGACTTGCCCGCGCGTTCCGGCTGCGCCGCAACGACGTGCGCATCCTGGTCGGCTGCGGCGCAGCCGGCGCCATTGCCGCCGCCTTCGACGCGCCGCTGACCGGCGCCTTTTACGGCTTCGAGCTGGTCATCGGCATCTACTCGGTGGCCAATGTCGCGCCGGTCATGGCGGCGGCGATCGCGGCCTCGCTGACGGCAGAGGTCTTCGGCGGCGTGCCGTTTCCGCTGGAACTTTCCGGCCTGCCGACATTGACCGCCAGCGAATATGTACCGTTTCTTCTGCTCGGGCTCCTCGGCGGCGCAGCCTCCATCGCAATCATGCATCTGGTCAGCATTGTCGAGGGCCTCTTTGTGCGGCTGGCGATCGACGCCTCTGTCCGACCCTTCATCGGCGGCATCCTCGTCGGCCTGCTGGGACTGGTCACGCCGCAGGTGCTGTCCAGCGGGCATGGCGCGCTGCACCGTGAGTTCGCGATGAACTACGGCCTCGCCGTGGTGGCGAGCGTCTTCGTGATGAAGCTTGCGGCCTCCGCTATCTCGCTCGGCTCCGGCTTTCGCGGCGGCCTGTTCTTTGCCTCGCTGTTCCTGGGCGCGCTGCTCGGCAAGGTCTTTGCCGGCGTCATGGCGCTGACCGTGCCGGCAATCGCGCTCGATCCGGCGGTTTCGGCCGTGGTCGGCATGACCTCGCTCGCTGTCGGCGTCGTCGGCGGCCCGCTGACCATGACTTTCCTGGCGCTGGAATCCACGCGTGACCTGACGCTCACCGGCGTGGTGCTTGCGGCGTCGATCATGTCGGCGATCCTGGTGCGCGAGACCTTCGGCTACTCGTTCTCGACCTGGCGCTTCCATCTGCGCGGCGAGACGATCCGCAGCGCCCATGACGTCGGCTGGATGCGCAGCCTCACCGTCGGCTCGATGATGCGCAAGGACGTCCGCACCATCGATGCCGCGACGACGCTGGCCGAGTTCCGCAAGGAAATCCCGCTCGGCTCGGCGCAGCGCGTCATCGCTGTCGAGCAGGGCCAGCATTATGTCGGCGTGCTGCTTGTCGCCGAGCTGCACAGCGATCTGTCGGACGGAGAGACGCCGGTGCAGGCGCTCGCGCAGTTCAAGGACGCGGTGCTTGTGCCGTCGATGAACGTCCAGTCCGCCGCCGAGACCTTCCAGCGTGCCGGCGCGGAAGAACTGGCGGTCGTAGAGGATTTCGACGATCGCATCGTTCTCGGCCTTCTTACCGAAAGCCACCTGATGCGGCGCTACGCCGAGGAGCTCGACAAAGCGCGGCGGGATCTCTCCGGCGAGGGGTAGCGAGACCTCCCCGCGTACCTTGTCGATCCGCCGCCCCTTCTCCCGCAGACATGCCCCTTCAGCTTGCAAGCCTGGCCCAAACACTGGTGCAGTCCTGGCGCCACGCGCGGCTTGTCAATTGTACAGTGGTACTGTACAAGGTGTTAAGTGGAGGAACACGGGATGCCCAAGGCTTCGGATGGTGGCCAGGCTCCGGCAGCAAACGGTGCCGGCTCGGCTGCGGCTCATGCGCAGCAGGTGCTGGGCATGCGGCTCAAGAGCCTTCGTCTCGCTCGCCGCCTGTCGCTGCGCGACCTTGCAGAGGCGACCGGCACAAGCGCCAGTTTCATCAGCCAGCTCGAACGCGGTCTGACCGGCGCAAGCACCGCCTCGCTCAACCAGATGGCCTCGGCGCTGGGCGTGAGCGTGGCGATGCTGTTCGAGGAAAGCGCGGCGCAGAACCACGGTGTGCTCCGGCGCAGCGAGCGGCCAAGCCTTCCGCCCAGCGACGGTTGCCGCAAGATGCTGCTCTCGCGTCCGCCGTTGAGCGACATGGAGGTCTATGTCGGCGAGTTCGATATCGGCGGCTCGACCGGCTCCGCGCTCTACACACATGGCGACGCGCACGAGATGCTCGTCGTCCTTCGCGGGGTCGTCGAGGTCTCACTCGGCGATGCACGCCATGTCCTCGAAGAGGGCGACAGCATCGAATACGCGACATCGACACCACATCGCAGCGAGAACATCGGCAGCGGCCGGGCCGAGGTGATGTGGATCATCGCGCCGCCGACTTCGGCGCGCGCCGAGCTCGATCAATACAAGCCCTGGAAACCGCTCGCGGCCAGGTAGTCCGATTAAACGCGGGCCTCAATGGGAGAGTTACAGTTATGCTGAAGTCGAAACTTGCAGGTCTTGGCGCCGTGCTGGCGCTCGGCGTTCTGACGACCGCCGCCTTCGCGCAGGACAAGCCTGTCGCTGGCGAGGTGAAGGAAGGCTCGCTCAAGGGCAAGACCCTGACCTTCGTCTCCTATGGCGGCATCTACCAGGACGGCCAGGCGGCCGCGCTGAAGGAATTCGTCGACAAGTCAGGCGTCAAGCTGCTCAATGACGGCCCGACCGAGATCGCCAAGCTGCAGGCCCAGGTCGAATCCGGCAACGTCACCTGGGACGTGGTCGATACCGGCGATCTGCCGCCTTACGTCCATTGCGGAAAGTTGTTCCAGAAGCTCGACCTCTCGAAGCTCGACGTCTCGAAAATTCCCGAGGGCCAGGTCGGCGAATGCTCGGTGCCGGCAATGAACTACGGCGTCGTGCTGATGTACAACAAGGAGAAGTACAAGGATAACCCGCCGAAGAGCTGGGCCGACTTCTTCGACACCGAAAAGTTCCCGGGCGTGCGCGCTCTCGATGGCTCCGGCGATCCGACCGGTGGCCTGCTCGAACAGGCCTTCAAAGTGGCGGGCGGCGATCCGAAGGCGATGACGGCCGCCGATATCGATAAGGCCATCGACGTGATCCGCAAGCTTGGCCCCGACACGATCTACTGGAAGACAGGCGCTGAATCGCAGCAGCTCGCCGAGTCCGGCGAAGCCGACATGCTGATGATGTGGACGGGCCGCGCCATGACCGCGGTCAAGAACGGCGCCAAATACGCGCCCGCCTGGCAGGACTGGCTGGTGGTGATGGACCAGATGACCATTCCGGTCGGCGTCAAGGATACGGATGCCGCCTACGCGCTGCTCAACGCCTATCTCGGCAAGCAGTCGCAGGAGATCCTGGCGCAGCAGACCTCCTACACGCCCATCAACAACGACGCGCAGCCCAAGGTCGACGCATCCGTCGCCGCCTTCCTGACCAACACGCCCGAGCGCCAGAAGCAGGGCTACAAGCAGAACATCAAGTTCTGGGTCGAGAACTTCCCGCTGGCGCAGGAGAAGTGGTCGGCGCTGATGGCCGGCAACTGACCGGCCGACGGAGGCAAAGCCGGTGAGCGCGCTCGATCTGACGACCCAACCCGCCGCCGAAGGGCGGCCGGGACGGGCATGGCGGCCGTTCGCGCTCACGCTGCCGGCGCTCGTCCTGTTGGCGGCGGTGATCGGCTATCCGCTGCTCACCATCATGCTGCGCAGCCTGTCGGAGCCGGAATGGGGCGTGCAGAACTATGTCTGGTTCTTCGATGCCCCGGTCAATCTCGCGGTGCTGCAACGCACCTTCACCATCTCGGCCTGGGTGACGCTGGTCTGCGTCGTGTGCGCTTATCCCTACGCCTATCTGATGACCGCCGTCGGGCCGCGCATCCGGCTGGTGCTGGTGCTTTGCGTGCTGATCCCGTTCTGGGTGAGCGGCGTGGTGCGCACCTTGTCCTGGGTGATCCTGCTGCAGGATTCCGGCGTCATCAATTCGCTGCTGCGCTCGGCCGGCTTCACCGGTATCCGCCTGATCCGCACCCAGATTGGCGTGGTGATCGGCATGGCGCAGGTGCTTCTGCCGTTCATGATCCTGCCCCTCTATTCGGTGATGAAAGGCATCGACCTCAGGCTGGTGCAGGCGGCGCGCAGCCTGGGCGCCCGGCCTTCCCGCGCCTTCTTCACGGTCTATCTGCCGCTGTCGCTGCCCGGCGTCTATGCGGGCGCGATCATCGTCTTCATCCTGGCGCTCGGCTTCTACATCACGCCGGCGCTGCTCGGCGGGCCGCGCTCGACGATGCTCTCGACACTGGTGCAGACCCAGGTGCTCAGCCTGCTGCAATGGGGCCGCGGCGGCGCGATGGGCGTGGTGCTGCTGGTGGCGACATTCGTGCTGCTCGGGCTGGCCGCGCCGGTGATGCGATCGCGGCACCGGGAAGCGGGGCGGCGCTGATGGAGATGAAGCCGCTCACCCGTGTCATCCTCGGCCTCGTCTGCCTGCTGGTGGCGATCTGGCTGGTGGCGCCGACGCTCGTCGTCGTGCCGATGTCCTTCAACGGCAACAAGTCGCTCGCCTTTCCGCCGCAAGGCTTTTCCTGGCAGTGGTATCAGAATTTCGCCACCAATCCGGAATGGTCGACCAGCTTCCTCAACTCGCTGAAGGTCGCTTCGATCGTCGCGGTGCTGGCGACGGTGCTCGGCACGCTCGCCGCCTTCGGGCTCGACCGCATGAAGGCGCGACCGGCCAATCTGCTGCGGATGCTGATGCTGACGCCGATAGTGGTGCCGGGCGTGGTTTTGGCCATCGGCATCTATGCGGTCTATCTCGATGCCCAGCTTGTAGGAACGCTGGCCGGCTTCGTGCTTGCCCACACCATCCTGGCGCTGCCCTTCGTGCTGATCGCCGTCTCGGCCAATCTCGAAGTGTTCGACAAGCGTCTTGAAACGGCCGCATCGAGTCTCGGCGCCGGCGCGCTCACCACATTCCGGACCGTCACGCTGCCGTTGATCCTGCCTGGCATTCTGTCGGGCCTGCTGTTCGCCTTCGCGACGTCCTTCGACGAGATCATCGTCTCGCTCTTCATCACCAACCCCTATCTCAAGACGCTGCCGGTGCAGATCTTCTCCTCGATTACCCGCGACGCCGATCCGACGGTCGCCGCCGTCGGCACGATCCTGTTATGCGCCACCACGATTCTGATCGGCGGCGGCATGCTTCTTCTTGGCCGCGAGCGGAAGGGACGCCTATGAACCCAAGACCGGACAGTCGCGGCGCGGCGATCGACCTCGAATCCGTCATCAAGGCCTATGGCGCGTTCAAAGCGCTGGACGGCGTGTCGCTCAGGATCGAGCCCGGCGAGTTCATGACGCTGCTCGGGCCGAGCGGCTCGGGCAAGACGACGACGCTGAATGTGATCGCCGGCTTCACCGATGTGTCGAGCGGCAAGCTGCTGGTCGGCGGCAACAGCGTCGTCGGCGTACCGGCGCACAAGCGCAACATCGGCGTCGTCTTCCAGCACTACGCGCTGTTCCCGCACATGACGGTCGGTCGCAACGTCGCCTATCCGCTGACGCTGCGCGGCGTCGATCAGGCCAAGCGCAAGGCGCGCGTGGCAACGGCACTCGACATGGTCAAGATGGGCGATTTCGCGCATCGCTATCCGAGCGAATTGTCGGGCGGCCAGCAGCAGCGCGTGGCGCTCGCCCGCGCCATCGTCTTCGACCCGCCGCTGCTTCTGATGGACGAGCCGCTCGGCGCGCTCGACAAGAAGCTGCGCGAATGGCTGCAGCTCGAGATCAAGCGCATCCATCGCGAGCTCGGCACCACCTTCGTCTACGTCACGCACGACCAGGAAGAGGCGCTGGTGCTGTCCGACCGCATTGCCGTGTTCAATCGTGGACGCATCGAGCAGGTTGGCACCGGCCGCCAGCTCTATGATGAGCCGGTGACGCTGTTCGTCGGCCGCTTCATCGGCGACTCCACCGTGCTGCGCGGCGAGGCAAGAAGCGACGGCACCAGCACCGCGCTGACCATCGCTGGCGAGACGGTCGCCGCGCCAAAGCGGATCAACGGGGAGGCCAGCCCGGTGATGCTGCTGCGACCCGAGAAACTTGCCATCCGCCGGCCCGACAAGAAGGCGGCTGCCGGCGCCAACCGGCTGTCGGGAACGATCGCCGAGGCGATCTATCTCGGCTCGGGCTCGAAATACGAAGTGAAGCTCGCCGATGGCTCGGTGGCGATCGTGCGCTCGCCGCTGACCGGCGAGAGTTTCGGCCTCGGCGAAAAGGTGGAGCTCTGCTTCGACGGCGCAGACGCCAAGCTCCTGCCCGACGACAGCACGGCCGACACGACGCTCACCTGATCCCTCTCATCCGCTCTCTCCTGGAATCATCCCATGCAAGTCAAGCGCAACGGCGACATCTCGTTCTGGTATGCGGATCTGGGCGCGGTCCCGGCCCCGCGCCCGCCCTTGCCCGGCGACATCGAAGCCGACGTCGCGATCGTCGGTGCCGGCTATACCGGGCTCTGGACCGCCTACTATCTGAAAAAGGCCAACCCCTCGCTGCGCATCGTGCTCCTCGAACGTGAGTTCGCCGGCTTCGGCGCCTCCGGGCGCAATGGCGGCTGGCTGTCGGGCGGCTTCGGCTGGTCGCGCGAGAAATATTTGAAGACCTCGACAAGGCAAGGCGTGACCGCCATGCAGAAGGCGATGGCCGGCTGCGTCGACGAAGTGATCCGGGTGGCTACGGAAGAAGGCATAGATGCCGACATCCGCCGCGTCGACAATCTGACAGTCGCCACCAATTCGGCGCAGCGCGAACGCGTGCGCGAGGAATGCGAGACGATCCGCTCCTGGGACGCCGATCCCGAGCGCATCGAACTGCTCGACGCCGACGCGACACGGGCGCGCATCAACATCCGGAATGTCATGGGCGGCTTCGTCATCCACGGCCAGGCGCGGGTGCAGCCGGCCAAGCTGGTGCGCGGGCTGGCGCAAGCGGTCGAGCGGCTCGGCGTGCCGATCTACGAGAAGACCACGGTGACCTCCATTGCCAAAGGCAGCGTGACCACCGACCGTGGCACGGTGCGGGCCGAAACCATCATCCGCGCGACGGAGGGATTCACCGCCGGCATTCCCGGAGAAGAGCGGACATGGCTGGCGCTCAACAGCGCGCAGATCGTCACCGAGCCACTGTCGCCGGAGCTTTGGCGCGAGATCGGCTGGGAAGGGCACGAGCTGCTTGGCAATGCGGCGCACGCCTATTGCTATGCGCAGCGCACGCGCGAGGGGCGCATCACCATGGGTGGGCGCGGCGTACCCTATCGATACGGGTCGCGCACCGACGTCAACGGCCAAACGCAGCAGGCGACGATCGACCAGTTGCACACGATCCTGACGACGCTCCTGCCGCAGACGACGGGATGCCGCATCGACCATGCCTGGTGCGGCGTGCTCGGCGTGCCGCGCGACTGGTGCACCACGGTTGGCCTCGACCCCAGGACTCGCATCGGCTGGGCCGGCGGCTATGTCGGGCTCGGCGTGTCGAGCTCCAACCTTTCGGGCCGCACGCTTGCCGATCTGATCCTCGGCCAGGATACGGAGCTTACGCGTCTGCCCTGGGTGAACCGCAAGGTGCGACCTTGGGAACCGGAGCCCTTCCGTTGGCTCGGCGTGCACTCGATGTACCAGCTCTATCGCATCGCCGACCAACGCGAGGCGGCGGGGCTGGCGCACACCTCGAAATTGGCCGCTTTGGCGGATAGCATTACCGGCCACTAGAGAGGTTCGGCATTAGCCGAACCTCTCCAGCTATCTTTTCCACGCAATTCCGGACGGAAAACCGCTGCACACTTTTCCTGGAATTGCTTTGATCCATGGAGCCCGACTTGATCGACCTTTCGACTTTCCACGACCTCGCCAAGGCCGAAATCGGCGCGTTCTCGCCCAAGCCGACCTCCGTCGAAGGGGATCAGGTCGAGGCGGCGCGCTCGCTGTTCCAGTCGCCGGACGGAACGATCGACATCGGCATATGGGAATGCACGCCCGGCCGCTTCATCGCCGATCGCTCAGGCTCGTCGGAAATCTGCCATATCATTTCCGGACGCGCCGAAGTGAGCCGCGCCGACGGCGAGATGCACGCGCTCGGACCGGGCGACCTTCTGGTCCTGCCGCAAGGCTGGAAAGGCGAATGGCTGATCCACGAGACGACACGCAAGCTCTACATGATCCAGAGCGCAGGCTGATCGTTCTTATGCGTGCCGTTCTCCCTAAGACCGCTACACACTTTTGGGCGACACGCGTCAGTGCTCGATCGGTCCCTTCGGCGAAACAAGCGCCGTGCCGGCGGTCGTCGGGCGTTCGATCATGCGGCGCACGCGCGGCGGGTTCTCACCGCTGTGCAGCGCGCGGATGCGCTCGCCGACAACCGCGTCGGCATGGGTGGCGCGCCGGTTGTGGCGGATGTACTCGACCCAGGTCGGCGTGTGGTAGTGCTCGATCCACACCGACGGGTTCTCGAGGTCCCGCGCGAGCGTCCAGTTGCGGGCGCCGTCGCGGCGGCGGATGCGGCCGCGCTCGGCCATGGTGGCGAGGAATTCCGGAACGTCCTCCTCGCGGATAACGTATTCGATCATGATGGCGATCGGGCCGCTGCGTGGCTTGAGGTCGAGCGCCAGCATCGGCTCCTTGAAGCGGTTGAGCGGATCGAGGTTCAGCGCCGTCTGCTGCGGCAGCGGCAACAACAAGCCGATGGCGCCGCCCGCCAGCATGGCGATCGCAGCCGCCATCAACGCCGTCTCGGCGCCATGGGCGTCGGCGACGACGCCCCAGATCCAGCTGCCCAGCGCAATGCCGCCGAAGGTCGCCGTCTGGTAGATCGACAGCACGCGGCCGACCACCCAGCGCGGGGTCGACATCTGCACCGTGACGTTGAAATGCGAGAGCGCGATCACCCAGCAAGCGCCGCCGACAAGCAGGCCCGCCGAGGTCTGCCAGGCATTGTGGCTGACGGCGGCGTTGAGGGCGCAGAGCGCAAAGCCGGCGAAGGCGGCGCGCACCATCGTTTCGCTGGAGAGCAACTGCCGCAGCCGCACGCTGATCAGGGCGCCGCCGACCGCGCCGATGCCGAAGGCGCCGAGCATGATGCCGTAGGTCAGCGCGTCGCCCTTGACGACATCGCGCGCCACCAGCGGCAACAGCGCCAGCACCGCGCCGGCGCTGAAGCCGAAAGCAAGACCCCGGACCAGCACCTTGGCGATGTTGGGCGACATCGCGACATAGCGCAGGCCCGCGCCCATCGCGGCGCCGAGCGACTCGCGCGGCAGGGTCTGTGCCGGTACTTCCGGCTTCCAGCGGAACAGCACCACGATCAACCCGATATAGCTGATCGCATTGGCGGCGAAGGCCGCCGCCGCGCCCGCGGCGGCGACGATGACACCGCCGATCGCCGGACCGACGCTGCGCGTGATGTTGAAGCCCATAGAGTTCAGCGCGACCGCTGCCGGCACCTTGGCGCGCGGCACCATGTCGCCGACCGAAGCCTGCCATGACGGGCTGTTGAGAGCCGTGCCGCTGTCGATCAGGAAGGTGAAGGCCAGCAGCGTCCAGGGCGTCATCCAGCCGAACCAGGTGAAGACGGTGAGCAGCGCCGAGACGACCAGCATGAAGCTCTGCGCCACCAGCATGACCTTGCGGCGGTTGAAGCTGTCGGCGATGGCGCCGGCAATGAGCGCGAACAGCATGATCGGCAAGGTGGTCGAGGCCTGGACCAGCGCCACCTGGTAGGACGAGGTGGCGATGGTGGTCATCATCCAGGCGGCGCCGACGCCCTGAATCAGGCCGCCGAAATTCGACACCAGGCTTGCCGACCAGACGGCACGGAAGATGCCGTGCCGGAACGGCGCCAGCGCCGAGACGCGTTCGCTTTCCGGCTCGTCGTCGATCATGGTCGCTGTCTCGCCTTTATCTTTTGTCTCACGCTCGCCGCGCGCCAGGATCGCGCCGGCGACTCGTCAAAGGATCGCGGTCCAACAACAGGAAGGCAAAGGCGAAAATGCGTCGGCGAAGCTTTAAGCCAAGCATCTTGCCGGTGTGGACCAAATTTTCGTGACTTCGCCGATGGTCTCGGTCCGCAGCGCCTAGGTCAGGCGGCAAGGGTGCCAGCGGCCGCGGGTCAGAACCCGTGTTCGATCCGTTCGAAGATGACGTTGGTGAAGGCCGAGATTTGGCTGCCGATGAACGGGCCGGTCAGCGCCACCACCAGCATGATGGCGACGATCTTGGGCACGAAGGTGAGCGTGATTTCCTGGATCTGGGTCAGCGCCTGGATGAGCGCGATGCCGATGCCGACGGCCATCGCCACAAGCACGACCGGGGCGGATGCGGTGAGCACCGTCCACACCGCGTATTGCACGATATCGAGGGCGTCGGCCTCGTTCATGGGTAGAACCGCTGACGAAACCGGTTAGGCGGCCGGCTTGATCGAGACGCCCGCGCCGACGGGGACCTCGGTGCCGTTCTGCAGCACCGCGATCAGACCGCTGCTGGCGAGCTTCACCGAAGCCACAATTCCGGTGGTCTTGCCGTCGGCGGAGGTGATCGAGCGGCCAATCAGCGCGTCCGCCTGCGACAGCGCCGAGGACTGCATGATCTG
Organism: Mesorhizobium dulcispinae; assembly: GCF_033977345.1. Classification (NCBI taxonomy): domain Bacteria; kingdom Pseudomonadati; phylum Pseudomonadota; class Alphaproteobacteria; order Hyphomicrobiales; family Phyllobacteriaceae; genus Mesorhizobium; species Mesorhizobium dulcispinae. The sequence goes on along the minus strand of NZ_JAVIIY010000007.1, from coordinate 218,801 downwards.
GTCGAGCTTGCTGTTGGTCTGCACCGACTGCTCGACCTGCGAAAAGGTCGCGAGCTGCGCGACATATTGCGTCGAATCCATCGGCTTGGTCGGATCCTGGTTCTTCATCTCGGCGATCAGAAGCTTCAGGAACGACTGATAGTCAACCGCCGTCTTCGAGGTCTGCTGGCTGGCCTGGTTGGCGCCAACCGGGATCGTCGTCGTCATGTCCACGGCCATCTTTATGCTCCCATAGCCAGCGCGCGCGGCGCTTCCGCAATGTCGTCATTACCGCCAAGCGCCTGGCGCTCGAGCGGATAAAGCGCGCGGATCGCCTTCAGCGCCTCGTAGATGTGGTCCTCGCCGACCATGCGGTCGATCTGCTTCAGCGCACTGCAGATCTCCTGGTTGTCGAAGCTTGCAATCAGCATCGGCAGCGAGCGGCGGAACATGTCGCGCGCCTCGGAGGCGCCTGACGGGTTGATCAGCATGATCTGCACGATGAAGTAGAGCTGCCTGAGCGGCGTCGAGGCCTGCTCGGCCTGGATGACGTGGCTCTCGAGCAGGAACTGGACGTCGTTCATCAGCTCGATCGTGACCTTGCGGTCGACCCGGATGACGGCGCCGTTGATGTAGATCTTCTCGTTCGGCTTCAGCGATATCTTTAGCGTGTTGGTCATTGGATGCCGTCTCGGATGATCTGGGACACCTCGATCAATCCTTCGAAATTGTTGGTGCGGCCCTGGCGGATGTCCTCCGTCTCGCGCAGCAGCCACAGGCCGATCGAGATCAGGTTGGCGCGCAGCTCCTTGGGCAGCGCATTGTCGCCGGAGCCGAGATCCTCGACGAAGGTGGTCCAGATGCGGTTGGTGAAGTGCAGCGCCTCGACCGCCTCCATCGACTCCGGCCCGACGGCGGCCGCCGCGGACAACATGTCGATCGAACGGGTGAGCAGCTGCCGCTCCCGGTCCTTGGCGTCGGCGACGGAGTCGGTCTGGATGTCGGCGTAGGAGAATTGATACATCGTCGGAGCTCTGGCGTTCCGGTGAGAGTGTTCAGGTGAGATAGTTCAGCAGGCTGAGCTGCTGCAGTCGCGCGGTCAAGGCAAAGGACGTTTCGATATGCTGGGTCAGGTCGGCTACGCGGGTGGCGGCCTCCGAGGGGTCGACGCCCTCGAGATCGATGATGTGCTTCTCGAACAGGTCGACCTGGGTCTTCATGCGATCGCTGGCGTCGGACACGCGCTTCTGGGCGAGACCGGCTTCCGATTGCACCTGGACGATGCCGCCGATGGCTTCGCCGACCAGCTTTTGCGCGCGGCTGACGATCGTGTTCTGTCCTGCCTCGCTGATGTTGCCGGCGAAGAGTGTGCTGACCATGGCGGCCGCCATGGCGAGCTTGCGGATGCCCTGCTCGTTGGCGCTGACCGATGTCTGCGTGGTCTCGCTCAATGAGATGCGGCTGGTGATCCGATCGTCGGTGGCGCTCGACCAGTTGGCCTGCCAGCCGGAGCCCAGGAACTGCGGCTCGACCGCCGTGGTGATGAAGTCGTCCATCTGGGCGGCCGTGATGCCGGCGGCCGCCGGGTCGCTCTGGGTGAAGCCGAAGTAACTGGTGAAGGCGGCGTCGAACGCCGCCTTGGCGGGCGAGCCGGCTGCGCTGAAATCGTCGAACGGCTTGACGTCGGTATTGGTGCCGGCAAACAGATATTCGCCGTTGACGCTGGTGTTCAGGATACCCGTCATCTGCTGCAGCGCTGTGGCGCCGGCGGTCTGGGTGATGCCGGTCGAGGAGTCGCCCGATACGGCGCTGGTCAGCGCCGTCAGCAGGTCCTGCGCGACATCGGAGAGCTGGCCCAGCGAATCCTGCGTCGATGTCAGCCGCGCGGCGACCAGCGAGTTCGAATCGACGATACCGTTCAACCGGTCGAGATCGCGCTGGAAGGTGACGGCCTGTGTCGTACGCCCGCCAAGCGCCAGGCCGACATCCGCTACCTTGCCGGTCTGGGATTCCGTCGTCGCTTTCACGAGCTCGGCCTGCATGCGCATCTGCTGATAGCGCAGGGCGTTGGAGATGGCGGCTGAGGAGACGGCTGTCGCTTTCATGGCTTATCCCACCGCGCTCAACAAGGCGTCCAGCATGTCGTCGACCGTCTTCATCATGCGCGCCGACGCCTGGTAAGTGTGCTCGAGGTCGAGAAGCAGGGACATTTCCTGGTCGACATTGACGCCGGTATCGTTCGACAGCGCTTCGGCAGTGCGCGTGGCCAGCGCCTCCTTGGCGTCGGCGTTGGTCGACGCCTGCTGGCGCACGCCCTCGAACCAGCCGATGGCATTGGCCGCGTAATCCGTGACGCCGGAGCTGACCGTGATGCCGGCGGACGTGTCGAAGGCCATCGGCTGATCCAGCCTGTTGCCGTAGGCGATCAGCAGGTCCGAGTAGGAAGCCCCGCCGCTGGTGTTGGCGATATAGGCCGCGCCGTTGGCGCCGCCGTCGCGCAGCAGCGCCGCGCTGCCGCCGGCGCTCGGGTCAAATGCGGCGTTGACGCTGATCGAACCGGCGAGGCCGTTGACCAGGGTGCCGGCGGCGGGAATAGCCGGCGCGCCGGGCCAGGTGAACAGGCCGGCCCTGTCGGGCTGTGAAGGCACGGTCTCGGCGAACGCCGTGACCAGGCCGCGCGCGATCTCGTCGAGCTGGCTCTGCATGGTCGCGGCGACGCCGTCGCGCAGCTTCAGCATGCCGGCAAGCTTGCCGTCGGCGCTGGTGTTGTCGCCGGTGCCTGCCGAAAGCGGCACATTGTCGATGTAGATCGTGTTGCCGGGCGCGCCGGCGGTGTAGCCGGCCGAAGGCGTGAAGGTCACCGAGCGCGGCACCGTCTCGAACAGCGTCGTGCCGTCCTTGGTGGTGATGACCATATCATTGTCGCCGCGCGTGAAGGTCGAGACCGGGACATATTCCGCGATCTTCTTCAGAAGCGCATCGCGCTGGTCGAGCGCGTCGGACACATCCGTGCCGGAGCGCGTGCCGGCGATGACGGCCTTGTTGGCGTCCTGGAACTGGCTGAGCAGCGAGTTGAGGTCGTCGACTGCGGTGGCGATCTGGCTGTCGGTCTGGGTGCGGAAATCCTGGATCGCCGTGGTGCCGTCGTTCAGCGAGCTCACCACCTGCCTGGCCGCGTCGATGACGCTGGCGCCGAGATTCTGGTTCGACGGCGTGGTGGCGTAGAGCTGCAGCGCCTGCTGCAGATTGGCGATCGCGGTCGACGGCGACGACGCATTGTCGACCCCGTTGACCGAGAGGTCGAGCTGATCCATGCCGCTGTAAAGCGCGCTCTGGCCGCTCCATGCCGACAGCGCGGAAAGGTTCTGCCGGAACAGAAGGTCATTGGCGGCGCGCTGGATCTCCACCGATCGCGCGCCGGGCGCCGTGCTGGTGACGACGGCGACGCGGCGGGCATAATCCGGGTTGGACGCGTCGGCCACATTGCGCGACACGACGCTGGTTTGCTTGGATGTGGCCAGAAGCGCCGATTGGGCGATGCTTAATGCGGTGGAAAGCGACATGCGGGTCTTTCACGGGCTGGCGCCCGATGGGGTTATCTCTTCAGGTTGACCAGGACATCCATCAGGTCGGAACCGGTCTGGAAGACTTTCGAATTGGCGGTGTAGCTGCGCTGCGCCGCAATCATGTTGGTCAGTTCCTCGGCGATATCGACATTGGAATTCTCGAGCGCGCCCGAGACGACCGAGCCAAGCTTTCCTTCATTGGCAAAGCCGATGCGAACGGCGCCCGAGTCCGCACTCTGCACATAGACGTTGCCCGGCATCGCGGTAAGGTTGTCAGGGCTCTGAACATCGGCCAGCGGGATCTTGTAGAGCGGCTTGGTGGAGCCGTCCTGGAACTGCGCGTAGATGACGCCGTCCTGGCTGATCTGGATTTTTTCGATCGTGCTCGGCGCGTTGCCGTTGACCTTGGCGTCGGAGACCGTGAAGCCGGTTCCGAGCTGCGTCAGCTTGGAGAGATCGAGGTTGAGGGTCGAGCCGTTCGGCACGGTCAAGGAGACGCTGTCGACGGCGCCGGTGAGCTTGCCGGTGGTGGTGTCGAAGGTGAGGTTGGCGAAGCCCAGCGCGCCTCCGGTGTAGGGGAAGGAGGTTCCGGCCGTGGCTTTCGACTGGTCGAAGACCGAGACCTGCCAGGTGCCGGTGCCGGTGTTGGTGAAGTAGACGTCGAGCAGCACCTTGTTGCCGAGATTGTCGTAGGCGACCAGCGAAGATTTCGATGTGTACTGTGACGAAGCTGTGTTGTCTGTGGGCAGGTTGCCGGCGGTGACAGCGGTGGCGCCCGCCGGGAGGTTGCCGGTGAAGGTGCCTTCCGTGCTCGGCGTCGCCGTCATCTCCTGATCGGAGATCTGTACCGGCACAAGGCCTTCGAAGCCGTTGGCGGTAGCGGCCGGCTCGCCGTTGGCGTAGCTGTAGGCCATCAGCTGGTAACCGGCGGCGTTGACCAGGCGCCCTTGAGCGTCCGGAACGAAGGCGCCGGCGCGCGTGAGATAGGGCGTGCCGCTCGGATCCTGCACGACGAAGAAACCGTCGCCGTTGACGGCGAGATCGGACACAGAGGTGGTGTACTGCAGAACGCCTTGCGAGCTGACGGCGGAGCGGATCGTCGTGGTGACGCCGCCCGAATTGTAGGCGCCGCCGGTGGTCGGCATAATCAGCGTCGAGAATTCGGCGGAGGAGCGCTTGTAGCCGGTGGTGTCGGAGTTGGCGATGTTGTCGGCCACCGTGGACAAGCGGTTGGCCTGCGCGTTCATACCGGAGACGCCGGTCCGCATCATTCCGTAGAGGCTCATCGATACATCTCCTCGGTGCCTTTCTGAGAGGCCACAAAACTAAACCCCGTGTCTTGCGCGAGGCTGGCGCGGGCTATGCCGGCGGGAGCCATCAGAACACCAGCCGGTAGCCGAGGAACCTCTTGGAATCGATTGGATCGTGACCGAGCCTTTCGCGCAGTTTCTTGCGCAGCTTCGAGATGTGGCTCTCCACCACGTTCTCCTCGACCTCTTCGTCGAAGATGCCGTAGATGGCATTGAAGACCTGCGTCTTGGTCACGCGCCGGCCGCGATTGCTGGCCAGGTATTCCAGGATGCGCCGCTCGCGGCGCGGCAGCGGCAGCGGCTCGCCGTCGATCTCCGGGTCGCGTCCATCCATGAAGATGCGCATCGAGCCGACTTCGGTGTAGGCGGCCTCCTCATGCGCACGGCGGCGGATGGCGGTGATGCGGGCGAGAATCTCGCGGATGTGCACCGGCTTGCGGACGACGTCGTCGACGCCGCTCTCGAAAAGCCGCAGCGTGTGTTCCAGCGAGTGCTGTTCGCTGAGCGCAATCACCGGTGCGCCGGTGCGGTCGCGGATCTGGCGCGGTGAGATGGCGCCCTCGCGGCAGTCGCCGATGAGGAAGGCCCTGACCGATCTCAGATCCGTGTCGGCGGCGGAGCTTACCCACTCGCCAAACTCGCCCGGCGCGAAGCCAGCGGTGGCGACGCCCTCGCGATCGAAAAGCGAGCTATAACCCTCAGTTACGAGCTCGCGCTCATCAACGATCACGATCATCGGACCACCCCTCCGAATCAGCTCATCTGCCCCGTGCGGAAAGCGGTACCCGGTGCGGTGAATCCTGAAAAACCGTCATTTCTTGTAGCTATTTTCTTGGGAGTTTTTTTGGGAGCCGTAATAAAGGCGGTTGCAAAGGTGTGTTGGCGCCGCCTCACCGAGGACGATACTGAAGCTGCCGTGAACCGCATCGGCGGCGGGCCAGAGAGCCGCTGCGAGAACAACTATTGATTGCAGAAGGCGCTGGCGTTTGGCGTCCATTTGCCGAAGCCGGTGGCGACCATGTTGGCGATGACGCGGCAGACATAGACCTTCTGCGCCGGGTCGTTGTCGGGGCCGGCATGATAGCGGGCGACCGCCATCGACCAGGTGATGTGGCGGGCATGGAGGCTCGCCAGGAAGCGCGCCGCGTAGTCGACGTTCTGGTGCGGGTCGAGCATGTCCCCGACGCTGCGGAAATGCGCGCCGTGGTAGCGATGGTTGATCTGCATGCAGCCGAGATCGATCAGCGTCTTGCCCTCCCGGCGGGCATTCTCGAATGTCGCCAGCGCTTCCCCTCGGCTGTGCGGGAAGACGGCTTTTCCTTCTATATTCAATGCGTTGGGCTGAAGGCTGCCTTTCTTTCCCGTCTCGGTCAGGCCGACCGCATAAAGGATCCCTGTCGGCACGCCATAGCGATCGGCGGCACGCAGGATCTCCGGCTCGCAGGGATTTGAGGCGGCGCTCGCGACGCCGGCCGCAACCAGGCTAGATATAGATATCGTCGCCAGCGCGCTCGCGAAGAGGCGAAGCAGCGCGGCTGAATTCCTGAGCGCCATTGCCTTCGTTCCTTCCCGGTTGCCGATCGCCGCCGGCGCTGTTGCCGCCCGAATTCCCCGGTTGGAACGAAGGCTGGTCGCGGCCCGTCGACATCGGCATGGCGCTGTTCGCGTCGGCGCGGGCGGCCGAATGTGCCGCTATCGAGGGTTGCAGAATGGTGACATGATCGACCTCGAAGCCAAGACCGCGGAGCGACTTGACGATGGCCTCGCTGTCGGCGGTCAGACGGCGGTATGCCTCATGCGTTTCCGGCTTCATCTCAATCGAAAGTTGCTCCCCCGACAGCCGCAGGCTCGCAGTCACCATGCCGAGCTCCGAAGGGTGGAGCTCGATCTTCAGGACATGTGTCGGAACGGCAACAGAATTGGCGGTTTGAGCGGCGATCGAGGCGCTCGAGAAGGCCTGCTGAACGCCATTGTCGGAAGCGATCGCCTCGACCAGCGCCGATGCCGTCTGACTGACGGGATTTTGCGCCGGCGCCGGGAAGCTCTGCTGGCTGACCACATCCATACGCCCTGCGGCGGAGGACGGCTTGGCCTGACTGATCGATGCGGTGGATTGCGCCGTCTGCGCGGTTTTCTGGGCGGCTGCCGGACGCCAGGTTTGCGGTGCCGCGGCGTCGGTCTCGATGCCAGGTGTTCCGGGCAGGATGTCGTCCTTGCGGACCAATTTGTCGCCGTCCGGACCGACGCCGGCCGGCTTCTGTCCGAAATCGGGCCCGGGCTTCTCCGTCGCGATCGTCGCGCGGCCGGATCGCGGCAACGGCTCGGCGCTTTCGGGAGCGTCGGCCAATGTGCGTTTGCCCTGGCGGATCGCCAGCTGCGAAGCGGCGGACTGGCCGATGGAGGGCTGGGTTCCTGCCTCTGCCTCGACGGATCCGCCGCGATCGGCATTTGTCGACGTTGCGAAATGGCGGATGTCGCCCAGCGCCATCAGCAAGGGCAAACCGTCCTGGAGCGGAGCGGCATCGGACGATTGCGCCGCCGCGTCGGCATCGTCCGCCGTCTTCGCATGACCGGTGTCGGCGTTGTTCCTGGTGGCTTTTCCGGCCGCCGGTTTTTGCGCGGCGGTCTTGTTCTGCCCATCCTGATCGGGCTGCACTTTGGGCGAGCCGGCGATGGCGCGCCGCATTGGATGCGCATCGGAAGAGAGAGATTCGGCCGACCGCCTGGCTTGCCGGGCCGATTTTTTGGCGCCATGCACCATGTCACCGAAATTCGAACCTTTTTCCTTGCCGTCGGCAGCCTGCTGGCGCGGCTGGCTGTGAGCGGAGACGAATCCCGGCAGGGCCTGATTGACGCTGGTCATTTGGGAGCGGCTCCGAGCAATTGGTCAATCTGATCGAGCTGGCGGCGTGTGTTCATCATCGCGGCGTCGGTGGGATCGTGCGGATCAAGACTTGCCGCGGCGGCCGGCGCGGACGCAGGCAGCACAGGCGGCGTTTCGGATTGCGCCGGAGCGGACGCAGGCGCGTCGGCGGTGACCTGCGCTGTCGCCGGCGGGTTCGGCGGCGCGGCAGCCGCGGCCGGCGCGTTCGACACCGGCTTGGCTGAGGCCGCGATAGCCGGCTGTTCGGACACCGCGCCTTCCACCGGCGGCAAGGCCTCGGCGTCGGCCTGGCTCACAGCCTCGGTTTCGGCGGCTGGTTTCGGCGTGCCGCTCTTTTCCAGGCCCGCGGCCTCGGTCTCGTCCCTGGCGGCCGCCGGCACAGGAGCGACAACCTCGCCGGCAACGGCTTGCGCCGCATCGAGCAAGGCGCGGTCGCTCTCCGAAAGCTTGCCGCGATCGATCTTGCCCAGCCTTGCGCGCACATCGTCGATCGTGGCCGATGTCACCGTGGAAAGGCTCGAATAGAGCACGGCACGCGGGTCGTCCTGATTGCCTTGGCCGTTGCGGCCCTGCTCGGCCCGCGCCGAGGCGAAGGCGGAGAGGTCCGCCAGCCCGTCGATCGCTGCGCGGCGGGCTATGCGCAGATAGATCACCTTCTCGCGCTCGGGATCCATCATCGAGGTGATGTCGGCGAGTTTGTCCTGGCTGATCGACATATGCAGCGCGATCACGCCGGAGACGAAGGAGTCGGCGAACTGGCTGGCATAGGGCGAATAGAGGTAAGCAGCGACATATTGCGTCGAAGCGAGCGCGAAGCGCGCGGCGTCGCCTTGTGCTACCGCAAGGCCGACCGAACGGCGAAGTGCGGCTTCCTCGACCAGGGTGCCGGGGCTGAGCAGGCGGGCCTCGTCCAGCAAGGTCAGCGCCGCGGCGGGTTCATCGGTCGCGAGCAGCGAGCCCTTGACCAGCGCCAGGAAGGCGCCGAGGTCGGCGGGCACGCTCATCGGATCGATCGGCTTCAGGATTTCGATCGCGGCGGCCGGCCTGCCGTTCAGGTAGGCGACGACCCCCTTGGCGATGGCAAGGCTCTGCGGGTCGGTCGTCGCGCGCGAGGCCGCCGCCGCGACGGTGACGGGGTTGCCGCCGCTCATGCCGTAGACGAGCAGAGCGCGAAAATTCTTCGGGTCCTTGAAATCCTCGGCATCGGCGGCGCGAAGCCTGGCGTCGGTCATTTCGAGGAGCTTGGCCTGCATCGGCAGCGCCGCATGGTCGCCGCCGGCGATGCGATCCTGGATCAGCTGCAGCGAACGCACCAGCTGGTAGGGCTGCAAGCCGTCATCCTGCGCGAAAGCCGCAGCCGGCGATCCTGCGGCCAGCAGCAGCAGCCCGACTGCACAGCCGATGACGGTCCTGCCTCTCATCCGCCGGTCGCCATCAGGATTTCGATGCGGCGGTTCGCGGCGGCCAGCGGATCGGACGGGACCTTGGGCTGGCGGTCGGCGAAGCCGGCGACCTCGGTGATGCGTCTTTCGTCGACGCCGCCGCGCACCAGCATGTAATAGGCGGAGTGGGCGCGGGCGGTGGACAGCCGCCAGTTGTCGTAAGTGTCGCTGCGGAACGGCCGCGCGTCGGTGTGGCCGCCGATGGTGATGGTGCCCTTCTTCTCGTTGATGATGTGGCCGATCTTCTCCATCGCCAGCACCAGTTCGCGGCGCGGCACGGCCGAGCCGATCTCGAACATGCCGAAGTCGAGCTGATCGGTGATCGAGATGACGACGCCCTTGTCGGTGGCCTCGACGGAGACGCCGTCGGCCAGCTTCTCACCTGGCGCGAAGGTTTTGGCCAGTTCCTGCTTGATTTCGGCGGCGGCCTTGAGGGCGGCGCTGCTCGGGGCTTTTTCTCCCTTGTCGGAAGCCTGCTCCGGCTCCGCCTTTGCCGTCTGGGCCTTTGCCGTTTCGGCCTTCGCGGTTGCCGGCTTCGCGGTGTCGGTCGCGGCGGCCTCGGCTTCCGCCTTTTCAGCCTGGGTTTTCTCGCCCCTGGTCTCCTTGCCTTCGGCTTTCCCGACTTTCGTATCGCCCGCGGTCGCCTTGGCGCCGGGCTTTTCCGGTGTCGCCAGCGGCTCGAGCGGCGCATCCAGCTGCGGCGGCGCCGGCGGAACGGCCTTGACCTTCGGCACTTCGGCTTCGGCGACCTTCTCGCCGGGCTTGGCCGGGTCTCCTTCGATCTTCTTGCGCTCGGCGCTGGCTTCGGCGCCGGGTGTGGCCACCTGCTGCGACCAGAAATCCGGCGCGAAAGGATCGCGATAGGATTCGCCGCCGGAGGCGCCGGTCGCCGGACCGGCATTCTGAACGCCGCCTTCGCCCTTGGCGCTGACATTCTGCATCACGCCGGTGTCGGTGGCGATCTCCGACAGCACGGCGTAGGGATCGGCAAACAGATGCTCGTCGGAGAGGTCAGACTTCTGCGAGGCCTGCTTGGTTTGCCTGCGGTCGGAGGAACCGGCGCCGCCCTTGCCATTCTCGCCGGCCTTGCTGGCGCCGTCCTGCGGATTGTCGGCGGTGAGACCAACCTTGCTTGGACCGTCGCCAAGATCCTCCAGGCCCTTGCGGCTGGAGTTGCGATCGATCAGCTCGACCGGATTGAAGTAGCTGGCGACGGCCGCCTTGGTCTGCTCGTTGGCGGCGTTGATCAGCCACATGACGAGAAAGAAGCACATCATCGCCGTCATGAAGTCGGCAAAGGCGATCTTCCAGACGCCGCCGTGATGGTCGTCGTCATGACCGTCATGATTGCGCTTGACGATGATGATCTCGTGCCTGGCATCGCCGTGGTCGATGGCGCTCATGACAGGACCTCAGACAGGGAAGCCGACCATTCGGCGATGCGCGTCTCGAAGACTGTCTCATCGATGGTCACGGTCAGGTCGAAGCCGGCGGCCTCGGTGAAATCGAGATTGGCCGCGCGGTTGCCAAGCGCCGCCTTCAGCGGCTCGAACAGCGACTGTGGCCCGCGCACGCCGATGCGCACGGCCTCGCTGTCGGCAATCGCCGCGTCGATGGTGCGGGCAAGGGCGTCGAGCGAACGCTTCTGCAGGTCGTCGCTGACGATGCCGCCGATGATGCGGGCAATCGTGGCGCCGGCGAGTTCGGCAACGCGCGCCTCCATGGCGTCGATGCGCGTCTTGACCGCCGCGCCGAGATCGCCGCCGAAGCTTTCCAGGAACGCTTTCGCCGCATCGTCATTGGCCTGACGCTCGGCCTCCAGCGCCGCCGCGTGGGCGGCCGTGAGGCGCGCCTCGAGTGCTGCTTCCGCGTCGGCCACGGCCTCGGCGATCAGCGCTCCGATGTCGGCCTGCGGCGGGGATGCCTCCTTGCACTCGATGTCAGGCACCGCCGGTGCCTGACCGGCGCGCGGGGCGCGCGACCCGAAATCAGGCAGGAGATCGAAAAGGGCTCCCGAAGCCATGGCTTAACCCACGGCTTCCGGGGCAGCCGCCCATTTGCGCAGGATCTGGGCGGTGCGTTCCTCATTGAGGTCGACCATGCGCGCCAGCCGTTCCTGCGGTGCAGGTCTGATCTTCTGGCGCAGGTCGTCGAGCGGGGTGGCGCCAGCGCGCGCGCCTGGCAGGGCGCCGACCGGCGTGTCGGAGGCGATCGCGGCCACCGGCGCGTCAGGCGTCGGCAGCGAGCGCTGGACATCGTCGAAACTCGGGCCGGCGATCGCCGCGGGCTTGGCCGATGCCGTCAGCGCAGCCGCCATCGGCCGCAGCCCGAAGAAGGCGACCAGGAAGACGACGACGATGAAAGCGCCGGCGTTGATCAGCGTGCCGGTATATGTGCCGATCGAGGCGAGGATGCCCGGCTGGTCGACCGGCTCGCCGTCCAGTCCGTCGATGAATTCGACCGCCGAGACGTCGATGATGTCGCCGCGCTTCTCGTCGAGGCCGGTGGCGGAGGCCACCATCTTCTGGATGTCGGCGACGCGCTTGGCGATCTGCTCGGGCGTGGCGTCCTTGCCGAGGATGGTCTTGAGCCGATCCTGGTTGACGACGACGGCGATCGACATCTTGGTCACCGAATAGCCGTTGGAGACTGTGGCGATCTTCTTGGAGTTGATCTCGTAGTTGGTGATCTCCTCCTTGCGGTCGTTCTGCGAGGAGGACTGCGGCCCTTCCGTCGTGGTCGTCTGCGTCTCGGGCAGGTTCTGCTCGACGCTGGTCGGGGTCGAGGCCTGCTTCTGGTTGCTGGCCTCGTTGGTGCGCACGGACTGCACCGAACGCTCGACGCGGGATTCGGGGTCGAAGATCGTCTCTTCGGTCTGGCGGGTGTCGGTGTTGACGTCGGCCTTGACGCTGGCACGGAAATTGTCGGGACCGAGATAGGGCGTCAGCGCCCGACGGATGTTGTCGCCGATCTGCGCCTCGACCGTCTGCTCGACGCCGAGCGTGCGGGCGGCGCTGGTGTTGGAAGTGTCGTCGCCGGCGGCGAGCAGATTGCCGTTGGAATCGAGCACGGTGACCTTGTCGGCCGACAGGCCGGGAACCGCGGCGGCGACCAGGTGGCGGATCGACTGCGCGCTCTTTTCGGCATCGACGCCGGCATAGCGGATGACCACCGAGGCCGAGGGTTGCTGCTCATCGCGGCGGAAATTGGCGCGTTCGGACATGACGATGTGGACGCGCGCCGCCTTGACGCCGGCGATCGACTGGATGGTGCGCGCGATCTCGCCTTCCAGCGCGCGCACGCGGGTGATCTGCTGCATGAAGGAGGTCAGGCCGAGCGAGCCGACATTGTCGAACAGCTCGTAGCCGGCGTTGGCGCTGGTCGGCAGGCCCTTCTCGGCGAGCAGCATGCGCGCCTGCGCCGTGGTGCCGGCCGGCACCAGCACCGACGTTCCGTCGGCGCCGACATCGAAGCCAATGCCGGCCTCGCCCAGCACCAGGCCGATCTGGTTCACGTCGTTGCGGTCGAGCCCGACATAGAGCGTCTCGTAGGCCGGACGGTTGAGATAGACCGAGGCGACGCCGATGACGGCCATAACCAGCGCGGCGATGCCGCCCATGAGAGCGAGACGCCTGACGCCGAATCCGCGGAGGTTCGCGATGAGGCTCTGGATCTGTTCCGGCACGATTCAACCGCTCCCAGCATGACTGTCCGCCGGAAGACTAGACCGCGAAGCTTGTGCGAGGATGATAGTGCCTGCCGCCAAGGATTTCGCGAGACCCGGACAGCACGGCAGCAGCGCTCCGGCGCGCAAGCGAAAAGGCCGCGTCCAAGAACGCGGCCTTGCGATGGAAAGTTTGCCTCAGCCGAACTGTCAGCTCTTGAACAGCGACAGGATCGACTGCGAGTTGCCGTTGGCGATCGACAGCGCCTGGATGCCAAGCTGCTGCTGCACCTGGAGGGCCTGCAGGCGGGTCGATTCCTTGTTCATGTCGGCGTCGACCAGGGCACCGACGCCCTTGTCGATCGAGTCCGACAGGTTCGACAGGAAGCTCTTCTGGGTGTCGATGCGCGACTTGGCGGCGCCAAGGTAGGCGGCACCCGTCGAGAGCTTGGCAAGCGCCGTTTCAACGGCGTCGAGCGCGGTGTCGATGTTGGCGTCGGAGACTGCGGCGGCGCTCGGGTCGAAGAAGGTTGTGGCGAGCAGGCCGCCGACGATGCCGCCGGTGCCGGCCGTGTCCAGGACCTGCGTGTCGGTGGCCTTCACGTCGATGGTATCGATCGAGACGGTCGTGCCAGTGCGGTTGTAGGAGGCGACGACATGCAGATCGGAGGCGGCGGTGCCATCATTCTGCAGCAGGTTCGAACCGGCATAGCTGGCATTGGTGACCGACGACTTGATCTGATCCTGGATGGCCTTGATTTCGGTCGCGATCTTCTGCTGATTGTCCTGACTGGCGCCGCGGGCGGTGACCAGCTTGGCCTTGATCGAGTCGACCTGATCCTTGATTTGGGTGATGGCGGTGTAGGCGGTGTCGACCTTGCCGGCGCCGAGGCCGAGCGCGTCCTGGACGGCCGAGAGCGCCTGGTTGTCGGACCGCATCGAGGTGGCGATCGACCAGTAGGCGGCGTTGTCGGAAGCGGTGGCGACGCGATAGCCGGTCGAGATGCGACCCTGTGTGGTTTCAAGCGCCTTGTTGGTGGCGTTGAGGCTCTGCAGCGCGGTCAGCGCGGCGGCGTTGGTCATGATACTTGCCAAGATGCACCCCTTCTCAAAGCAGGCATGCCTCGTGGCATGCCGGTCAACTCTCTGGCGGGGGGCGTCATGCCTGTCGACCGTCGGTCGGCCCGTCATAGCGATTGGTTAACCATAACTAGCGCGTCACAGTTAATGGCGCGTTAAAGGTCGGCCTTGAAACCGCAATGCGGTAGCATTTCTTAAAGGAAGGGGCGCGCCGCGGAGGGCAGTGGCGTCACAACGAAAATCGGGCCGCGCTGATGGCGCGGCCCGATCCAGATGCCTGAAATTTGCTGGGCGATCAGCCGCGGAAGAGCGACAGGATCGACTGCGAGTTGCCGTTGGCGATCGAGAGCGCCTGGATGCCCAGCTGCTGCTGGACCTGGAGGGCCTGCAGGCGGGTCGATTCCTTGTTCATGTCGGCGTCGACCAGGGCGCCGACGCCCTTGTCGATCGAGTCCGACAGGTTCGACAGGAAGCTCTTCTGGGTGTCGATGCGCGACTTGGCGGCACCGAGCGAGGCAGCACCCGTGGAGAGCTTGCCGAGCGCGGTTTCAACGCTGCCGAGCGCGGTGTCGATGGCGGTGGAGGTGACGGCGGCCGAGCTCGGATCGAAGAAGGTCGCGGCAAGCAGGCCGCCGACGATGCCGCCGGTGCCGGCAGTGTCGAGAACCTGCGTGTCGGAAGACTTGACTGTGATCGTGTCGATGGTGACGGTCGCGCCGGTGCGGTTGTACGAAGCGACGATGTTCAGGTCGGAAGCGGCCGTGCCGTCGTTCTGCAGCAGGTTCGAGCCGGCGAAGTTGGCATTGGTGACCGACGACTTGATCTGGTCCTGGATGGCCTTGATTTCGGTCGCGATCTTCTGCTGGTCTTCCTGGCTGGCGCCGCGGGCGGTGACCAGCTTGGTCTTGATCAGGTCGACCTGGTCCTTGATGTCGTTGATGGCGGTGTAGGCGGTGTCGACCTTGCCGGCGCCGAGGCCGAGCGAGTCCTGAACGGCCGAGAGCGCCTTGTTGTCGGACTTCATCGACGTAGCGATCGACCAGTAGGCGGCGTTGTCGGAAGCGGTGGCGACGCGGTAACCGGTCGAAATGCGGGACTGGGTGATCTCGAGCTGCTTGTTGGTATTGTTCAAGCTCTGCAGCGCGGTCAGCGCGGCGGAATTGGTCATGATACTGGCCATGGCTACTCGTACCTTGTTTTTACACGGATTTTTTTGACATACCGGCTTGTCCGGTATGACGGTGCGGCATCATGCCAATGACCGTTGCGATCGGTCACCCGCCATCTGCGAGCGACTATGGCGGCAAGTCCCTACCAAAGGACTAAATCGGACGGTTAATCGAAAATAATTCGCGGGAATTCGTGCCGGCTTCCGCAGCCTGAGCCTTCAGCGCTTTGGGTGCGTCCTGAAGCCCGGTCAGGTAAAGGACCGCACCAGGCTGCCGACCAAAAGATTCCAGCCGTCGATCAGTACGAAAAACATGATCTTGAACGGCAGGGAGACCACCGTCGGCGGCAGCATCATCATGCCCATCGCCATGGTGACGGTGGCGACGATGAGGTCGATCACCAGGAACGGCAGCACGATCAGAAAACCGATCTCGAAACCGCGCCTGATCTCCGAGATCATGAAGGCGGGCACCAGAATGCGCAGGTCGACGGTGTCACGCGAGACGATCTGGCCGCGCTCGCGGGCGAGATCGGCAAAGAGGTCGAAATCCTTGTCGCGCACATTGTGCAGCATGAAGCTTCGGAACGGATCCGAGATCTTCTCGAAGGCTTCGGCCTGGGTGATCTGATTGTCCATCAGCGGCTTGACGCCCGTGTTCCAGGCCTGGTCGAAGGTCGGCGCCATGACATAGAAGGTCATGAACAGCGACAGCGAGATCAGGATCAGGTTGGCGGGCGTCGACTGCAGGCCAATGCCGGCGCGCAGGATCGAGAAGGCGATGACGAAGCGGGTGAAGCTTGTCACCATGATCAGCAGGCCCGGGGCCACCGAAAGCACAGTGAGCAGGCCGAACATCTGGATGAGGTAGCCGATCGTGGTGCCGTCGGCCTTGCCGATGCCGCCGAGATCCAGCTGCTGGGCCGCGGCGACAGAGGTGGTGACGACGATCAGCGCCGTGGCGATGAGGAACTTTCTCATTCGAGCAACATCGTCCTGATGAGAACCTGTTTGACGTGGCCGCCGCTGCGCAGCGCTGCGCGCTCGTCGAGATCGGCCTTGAGATGCTGGTAGCCGCTGGCGCCTTCGATCTGATGCATCTTCAGCGTGCGCACATATGCGAGCAGGTCCTGATGGATCTGCTCGGTCATTTCCGGCGGCTGCGGCGCGTCGTAGAGCACCGATGCCTCCAGCCTTATCCAGACTTCGCTCGGCGAGGCGATATTGGTGGTGATCGGCGCCAGCTGAACCACGGCAGGTCCGGCAACCGGCTTGCCGGCGTCCGCGGGCTTCTCCGGGCTGCCGGCGTTCTCCGGCGCGGCAGGAACCGGCGCCGGCGTTTCTCCCTGCTTGAGATAGCCGCCGGAAACCCAGCCCATGCCGATAGCCGCGCCCGTCATGACAAGCAGCGCGGCGAGCTGGATCGCCAGGGGAGGTCCCTTCTTGGGCTGCGCCTGCTCGACATTTGCCATGGACAGCGATCTCCCCGGCCTAGAAAGGAAGAACCTGGTCAAGGATCTGCTGACCGTAGGCCGGCTGCTGGACCTCCATCACACGGCCGCGGCCGCCATAGGAGATGCGAGCCTCGGCGATACGCTCATAGGGGATCGTGTTCTCGGCGCCGATGTCGGAGGGACGCACCATGCCGGCGATGGTGAGGACCCGAAGCTCGTAGTTGACGCGCACTTCCTGCGAGCCGCTGATCATCAGATTGCCGTTGGGCAGCACCTCGGTGACGACGGCGGCGACATTGAGCTCCAGATTCTCCGAGCGCTTGATCTCGCCGTCGGCGTTGGTCTCGGTACTGGAGCTTAAGCCCGCATC
This sequence comes from Mesorhizobium dulcispinae, assembly GCF_033977345.1. Classification (NCBI taxonomy): domain Bacteria; kingdom Pseudomonadati; phylum Pseudomonadota; class Alphaproteobacteria; order Hyphomicrobiales; family Phyllobacteriaceae; genus Mesorhizobium; species Mesorhizobium dulcispinae. The sequence goes on along the minus strand of NZ_JAVIIY010000007.1, from coordinate 201,884 downwards.
GCCCTTGCCGCTGGTGCTTTTGCCGTCCCAGCCGAGCGTCACGTCGTAGCCGAGCTTGCGCGCGGCGGTGCGGCTGCGGTCGTTCTGGTTCTTGAAATTGGCCTTGTCGTTGAGCTTGATGTTGACGGTCAGGATGTCGCCTTCCTGCAGCGCCCGCGGATCGGTGAAGAGCCTGCTCTGGCGGTCGTCCCACAGCGAGAATTTCTTCACGGGCGCCGCCGGCGGCTCCGGATAGGTGTAGGGGGCTCCGCCGCCATTGCCGATGCCGGAGCCGACCGGCGAGAGCGCGGGCTCCCGGCCGACCTCCCTGAGATCGGTGCCGCAGCCGGACAATGCTGTCGCCGCGACAAGGACGAGCAATTTCAACTTCATGACGGATCAACCCTTCGCGCCGCGCTGGCCATGATGCCGGTGAGCGTCGCCGCCGCCTTCTGGTCCATTTCGTTGAGGATGACGCCGGCCTTGCGCGCATCGAGCTTCATCAGGATGGCCGCCGCGAGCTCGGCATTGACCATCGCCAGGCGCTCGGCCGCGGCGTCGGGCTTCATGCCGGCATAGATCTTGACCACGCTGTCCTCGGCGCGCGCCAGGAACACCTCGCGGCGCTTCAGCCATTGCTCGTACTCGGCCCGCTTGTCCTCCAGCGCCTTCATGCGCTGGTCGATGCCGGCCTGGAGCTGCTTCAGCTCCTTGGCCTGCAAGGCGTAGCGGCGATCGCGGGCGGCATCGGCGATGTTGGAGCAGAAGCGCTGGATCTCGCTTTCGTCCGGCACCTTTTCGCGCGTGAGCTGGGCCGGCTGAGCCGGCGCCTGTCCGCCGGGCAATACCTGGCGCACTTCTTCCGCGCGGGCCGCGCCGCCCGCCAGCGCAACGATCGCGGCAGCGGCGAGGAGGCTCATGACCTTGTGAAGTCTCGGGCGACGATGCGGTCGTGAGAGGAAAAGCTCGATCATCGGCGTGCCTATTGAAGAACCAGGTCGGCCTGCAGGGCGCCGGCCGACTTGATGCCTTGCAGGATGGCGATGATGCCGTCGGGCTTCACGCCGAGGCGGTTGAGGCCGGAGACAAGCGTTTCGAGATCGGGGCCGTCGAGCACGGCGACGCGGGCGTCGGGTCGCGAGGCCTCGATGGCGGTGAAGGGTTCGACCGCGGTCTGGCCCCTGGAGAAGGGCTCCGGCTGGACCACTTTCGGCGCTTCGGTGATGCGCACGGTGAGCGTGCCGTGGCTGATCGCGACGCGCGAGATCTTGACGTTGTTGCCGATGACGATGGTGCCGGTGCGCTCGTCGATGACGACGCGGGCAGGCGCATCCGACTCGACGACCAGGTTTTCGATCTCCGCATAGAAGCGCGCGGCCGACACGTTCTTCGGCCGCCTGATCTGCACGGTGCGCGCATCGCGCTCGGCCGCGACGCGCACGCCGAAGCGCTGCGAGGTGTAATCGTTGATGGCGTCGGCGATGCGGATGGCGGTCGAGAAATCGGGATTGCGCAATTGCAGCGTCAGCACGCCTTGGTCGTCGAACTCGGCGGGCACCGGGCGCTCGACGATAGCGCCGTTCGGCACGCGGCCGGCGGTGGGCACGCCTTGCGTCAGCTCCTCGGCCTGGCCCTTGGCGGTGAAACCGCCCACGATCACCGAGCCTTGCCCGACGGCGTAGATCTCGCCGTCCGCCGCCTTGAGCGGCGTCATGATCAGCGTGCCGCCGGCAAGCGAGGTGGCATCGCCCATCGAGGAGACGTCGGTGTCGATGCGTGCGCCCGACTGGACGAAGGGCGGCATGTTGGCGGTGACGATGACCGCGGCGACGTTCTTGGCACGCGCGCTGCCGCCTTCGGTGGCGATGCCGAGATTTTCCAGCATCGCGCGGATCGACTGTTCGGTGAAGGGCGAGTTGCGCAGGCTGTCGCCCGTTCCCGCCAGGCCGATGACCAGGCCGTAGCCGACGAGCTGGTTGTCGCGCGCGCTCTGCAGCTGGGCAATGTCCTTGATGCGTGCGGCGACCTGGCCGGGCGGCAGCGTGCTCGGCCCCGTCGAAACGCGGAACATGCGCGTGGTGGTGGCCGGATCGTATTCAGGATCGTCGTAGACGCCGCCATTTTTCTGCGCAAGGTCGCGCTTGGCCTTGGGCGTGAGCCCGTCGGCCAGCGCGGGCTGAAGGCCGATCGCGGCGCTCAGCAAAAATGCGAAAGCGCGCATCACGATGCGCCGACCTTGATGGTGCCGTCGGCCATGACGATGCCGGAAATGATCTTGCCGCTGTCGATGTTGCGGACCTTGATGAGGTCGCCGGCGGCGCCCGGCTGCAGCGTGACGCCGGCTGCCGAGATGGTCAGCGCGCCGGCGGTGAAATAGACCTGCACGGAAGCGCCCTGTTCGACCAGCCATGCGTCGCGGATGGCGGCCACCGGAATGTAGCGGCCGGGCAGAAGCGTGCGCTTGGCGACCTTGCCCTGGAGTTCTTCGGAACGCGTCGCCATGCCGTCCGGCTGGTGCTTGCCGGGGACGAGCGTCACCTGCTTCAGCGCGGCGAGCTCGATGGTCTCGCCGGGATAGATGACCCGGTTGGGGATCAGCACGGCCTCGCCGACCGCCTGACTGGCGGCGATCTGGTTGGCCGACTCTCCCTGCATCGGGTTGGCCGTCTCTTGCGCAAGCGCCGGCATGCCGCCCGTGACCAGCGCAAGGACCAGCGCGGCGCGGCGGAATGCGGGGCAGGAGATCGGCGTCGCCATCATCCGTTACCTGATGTTCTTGGAGACTACCGAGGCCATGTCGTCGGCGGCCTGGATGACCTTGGAGTTCATTTCATAAGCGCGCTGCGCCGAGATCAGCTCGGTGATTTCCTTGACCGGATCGACGTTGGAGGACTCCAGATAGCCCTGCTGGATCGTGGCGAAGCCCGGGTCGCCCGGAACGCCGACATTGGCCGGACCGGAAGCGGCCGTTTCCTGGAACAGATTGTCGCCGAGCGGCGCCAGGCCCGCCTCGTTGGCGAAGTTGGCGATCTGGAGCTGGCCGAGAAGCTGGAGGTCGGTCTGGCCGTCGATGCGGGCAAAGACCTGGCCGGTTTTGTTGACGATGACCTCGACTGCATTGGTCGGCACGGTGATCGCCGGAACGACGTTGGCGCCGTCGACGGTGACCAGCTGGCCGGTGGCATTGGTGTTGAAGGCGCCGGCGCGGGAGTAGAGCGTACCGCCGTCCGCGCCCTCGATCTGGAACCAGCCGCGGCCGGTCAGCGCCAGGTCGAAGCTGTTGCCGGTGCTGGTCAGTTCGCCCTGCGTGTGGACGTTGCGCACGGCCGTCGTCTTGACGCCGAGGCCGATCGAGACACCCTCGGGCACCAGCGAGGTGTTGGAGCGGTTGGGCACACCTTGAGTGCGGTCGACCTGGTAGAGCAGGTCGGAGAATTCGGCTCGCGCCCGCTTGTAACCGGTGGTGTTGATGTTGGCGATGTTGTTGGCGATGACTTCCAGATTGGTCTGCTGGGCGTTCATGCCGGTGGCGGCGATCGCAAGGGCTTTCATGACGCGGTCCTAGATACTCATGCGACTGATTTCGAGGTAGGCCGAGACGACCTTGTCGCGGATGGCGATGGTCGTCTGCAGAGCCTGCTGGGCGCTCAGTACTGCATCGACCACCTGGCGGGTGTCGGCATCGCCCTTGAGCGCCTGGATCGACATCTGCTCGGCGTTCTGCAGCGTGTTGACGGTCTTCGTCGCGGCATGGCTGAGGGCCTCCGCGAAGCTGCCGCTGATGCTTTCGCTTGCCTGTGTCCCGACGCCGCTCTGAAGCAGCCCCGGCGAGGCTGCCTCCGCGCCGTCGATTGCCGGTTTGAACTGTAGTGCCCCGATACCGCCGATCATTACTGGTTCCTCATCAGGTCGATGGTCATGGAAATCAGATCGCGAGCTTGCTTGATGACCTGCAGGTTGGCCTCATAAGAGCGGTTCGCCTCGCTCATGTCCGCCATTTCGACCAGCACGTTGACGTTGGGCATCTTCACGTAGCCTTTTTCGTCGGCGGCTTCGTTGCCGGGCTGGAACTCGATCGGGAAGTCCGACGGGTCGCGCGCGATCGAGCTCACCTCGACCAGCGAGCCGCCGCTTGCGCGGTCGAGCTCGGACTGGAAGGTGATCGTCTTGCGGCGATAGGGATCGGCGCCCGGCGTGTTGCCGGTCGACTGCGCGTTGGCGAGGTTCTCCGACACCACGCGCAGGCGCTCCGACTGGGCGCCAAGGCCGGACGACGCGACTTTGAGGGCTGCGGTCAGCGCGTCCATGGTCAGCTCTTCACCACCATCGTCATCATCGAATGGAAGGCTTTGACGATCGCCGTGTTGAGCTCGAAGGAGCGGCGCACTTCACCGGCCTTCATCAACTCGTCTTCAAGAACGACCGTGTTCTTCGACGGCATGATCGAGCCGGTGGCCTCCTCCGGCTTGACGTTGAAGCCGGCATTGGTCGCCTCCGCGCCGAGATGGCCGGCCTCGGTGGCCTTCAACGTCACCGCGGTGCGGTCGAGAATCTTTTCGAACGGCTCGACGTCGTTTGCCGTGTAGCCCGGCGTGTTGGCGTTGGCGATGTTGGAGGCGATCGCCGATTGGCGCACGGCCAGCCATTGCGACTGCCTTGTGGCGAGGTCAAAGAGGTTGACGGGTTCCATGGGACTCTCCGGGCGAGTACGCACAAGACTAGGCCGCCAGTCTTGCGCGGACCTTGCGCGGGACGAGCCCGCGGCCTGTCACCTGGAAAGCGCGATCACCTTGTTGGCGTCGGTGACGATCACCCATTTGCCGCCGCGCTGCTCGATTGAGGCGACGCGGCTGGAATCGGGCAGGACCGAGCCGCGCTGGACGATCCACAAACCGGTATCGTCCTCGATCATGGCGCGGCCGTTGGCGACATGCACCATCTTGAATTCGGACGCGGCGGCCGGGAAAGGCTGGTCGCCGGGCGCCGCGGCGGGTTCGTCCTGCACCGTCCCGGTGGCAAGCAGATCGATGTCGGCGTTGGGAACGTCCTTGGCCGTCAGCGGTCCGCTGCGTTCGGCCGTGACGCCGCCGCCCTCGCGTCCGGAATTGCTGCCGCTACCGCCGAATTTGATGGCCTGCACGCCGAACTGCTCCTGGTTGAAGAAGATGTACCAGGGAAACAGCGCGCAGATCAGGCCGAGAGCGATGCCGAGCGCGGCGACGACGAAATCGCTGCGCCGGTCCGCTTTCCTGTTGGCCAGGCGCGGGAACTGAGCCGGCGGCGGCTGCGGCCACTCCACCTTCTTCGGGAACAGGCCGTTGATCAGCGAATCGCGGCTGGCGTCGGCCTCCTCGGCGGCCTTGGCCTCGGCAATCATCTCGCGCAGCATGCGCTCGGTCTGCTGCAGATCAGTCTCCTTGATCGCCATTCTGCTTCCCCTTGAGATGGCGGGCGAGATCGGCGAACGGATCGGCCGATGCGCGGTCCTTCGGCGATTGCGCGAGCGCCTCGTAGATCAGCGGCACCTGACGCACGGCGATGTCGAGCTCGGCGTCGGCGCCGCCCTGATAGGCGCCCAGGAGACGGATATCGCGCGTGTCCTCGAAGCGCGCGATCATCGACTTCAGCCTGGTCACCAGCATGCGCTGCTCCGCGCTCCAGGCCTTGTCGGCGAGACGCGAGATCGACGACAGCGGGTTGACCGGCGGGTAGCGGCCCTGCTCGGCAATCGCGCGGTCGAGAACGACGTGACCGTCGAGGATGCCGCGCACCGAATCGGCCACCGGGTCGTTATGGTCGTCGCCGTCAACGAGAACCGAGATGATGGCGGTGATCGAGCCCTTGCTCTCGGCGCCCGGCCCCGCTCTTTCGAGCAGCTTGGGCAGGTCGGTGAAAACCGACGCCGGATAACCGCGCGCGACCGGCGGCTCGCCGGTTCCTGTCGCCACCTCGCGCAGCGCGTGGGCAAAGCGGGTGATCGAATCCAGCACCAGCAGAACGCGATGGCCCTGGTCGCGGAAATGCTCGGCCACGCACATGGCGGTGTCGGGCGCGCGGCGGCGCATCATGGCGCTTTCGTCGCTGGTGGCGACGACGGCGACGGTCTTGGCCATGCTGTCGGCGCCGATCGTGTCCTCGAGGAATTCGCGCACCTCGCGGCCGCGCTCGCCGATCAGCGCCACGACCACCGTGTCGAAGGCCTCGGCGCCGGCGAGCATGGCAAGCAGCGTCGACTTGCCGACGCCGGAACCGGCGAAAATGCCGAGCCGCTGGCCGAAGCAGAGCGGGGTGAAGATGTCGATCACCCGCACCCCGGTCAGGAAGCCTGTGCCGACCCGCTGGCGGGACATGGCGCCGGGCGTCAGTGTGTCGGCGCTATCGGAGGCATTCGGCCTGATCAGCGGCGGGCCGCCGTCGATGACGCGCGTCAGCGCATCGATGGCACGCCCACGCCAGGAAACATGCGGCGTGACGGCAAGCGGCCCGCGCCGGAACACGGCGTCACCGATGCCGGCATCGGCGCTGCGCTCGAACGGCGCGACCACGACCTCGTCGCGGCCTATCCTGACGATCTCGCCACGGCGCGTGCCTGCCTTGCCGCGCTGCTCGACGATGTCGCCGAGCCTTGCGATACCGGAGAGGCCATGCACCTTGTAGTGGGTGGGCGAGATCTCGGCGACGCGGCCGCCGTGGCTCAGCAATGTTTCCGGATTGTCGAACCGCCGCCAGACGCGTTCGAGCGCGGCGAGTCGATCCATTGGAGAATCGGCCAGCCTCTCGGGCGCGCGGAGCAGGGACGAGCCGGTCGCCATGCCGCTACTTCGAGCCGAGCGTCTTGATCGCGTCGTCGGTGGACGAAGCGCTCTGCCGGATCAGCGCCGCCGTATTCTCGAATGCGCGCTGCACCTGGATCAGCCGGGTCATCTCCAGCACCGGATTGACGTTGGACTCTTCCAGAAACCCTTGGGCGACACCGACGTCGGAGCGGTCGGTGACCGGTTCCGGCGTGCGCGCGGGAACGATGCCCGAATTGCCGTAGCGGACGAAATTGTCGCCCGGGTCGAAATCGTAAAGGCCGATGGCGCCGACCAGCTGGTCGTTCTGGCGGAGCGAGCCGTCGGCGCCGGCCTTGGGCGGACCGTTGCGAGGGTCGAGCTGGATCGGCGCGCCGCCGCCGTCCAGCACCGGGTAGCCCTCGATCGACATCAGCTCGCCGTTCTCGTTCATGGAGAAACGACCGTCGCGGGTCATCACCGTGCCGGCCGGCGTCTCGATGGCGAACCAGGCGTCGCCCTGGATGGCGAAGTCGAAAGGATTGCCGGTTTCGGTCAGTGAGCCATGCGCGGTGGAAAGATAGGTCTTGCCGGAGGATGCGAAGGACACCGACTTCGGCCCGGTGCCGGACACCACGTCCTCGAATTTCACGCCGGTGGCGCGGAAGCCGATGGTCGAGGCGTTGGCGACATTGTCAGCAATGGTGTCGAGACGGCGCTCGAGCGCAATCTGCGAGGAGAGGGCGACGTAGAGACTGTCCTGCATGGTGTTCTCAGAACTTCAGCTTCTGCATGGCCATCATCAGATCGGTCGAGATGCCGACCGTAGTCGGCTGCGCGAACAGCACGCTGACCGAGGTCACGGCACTGGAGGTCGGGTTGTTGATCTCCCACAGGCTGGTGAAGCGGGTCAGGAACTTGTTCAGCTTGTCGGGGTCCTTGAAGTCGGCGATATCGAGCTTCTGCTCGAACATCTGCGCCTGCTTGTCGATGTCGGCGGAAGCGATGGAATCGGGCAGGCCGAGCGCGGTGCGGACCACACTCGAAAGCGCCGTGTCGGCAAGCACGTCATACCAGTTGGTGATGTTGGGCGCCTTGCGCTGGAAGTAGAGCGCCAGCCGCACGCCCTGATTGGTCTCGCCGGCATTCTCCTCCAGCGTCTGGCGCATGTATTTGTCGACCGCGCCTTGCTGCGCGGAGGAATAGAGCGTGGCTGTCGAGCCATGGGCAGCGAAATTGAACGCCTTGACGAAGTCGGCGTAGCGCTTGTCGCTGAGCTTGTTGGCGAAGCTGTCGGAGTCGGACACGCCTTCCTTGAGCGCCTTGACCATGAAGGCCTTGGCATAGGCCATGTCCTCCAGCCCGTACGCTTTCATGGCGTAGTTGAAGAGCCGCGTGTTGTTGACGAAATCGTCGATGGTTTTGACGTTGCCGATATTGGCCAGGTAGTAGTCGGTCTCACGCTTCACGACGGGCTGCGACTCGACCTGGTCGATTGCCTTTGGGATGTCCCTGGCGATGAGCTGATAGCTCGTATAGGTGTTCAACATTTGCGCCTCCGGCCGAAGCTGTCCGAGGACGATAGCGAAGCTTCCTTGTGCGAAGCTGAATCGGTTTTCCCGCATCGCGATTCAAGCCTCACACAAGGCACGGGGACTATCCCTGATCCACGACGTGACATGCGGAAGGACCTGTCGTGGGTATTCTGATCGGACTTGTGGTGACGCTTGGCTGCGTGCTCGGTGGCTTCATGGCCATGGGCGGCCATCTGCATGTGCTGATGCAGCCTTGGGAAGCGGTGGTCATCTGTGGCGCGGCGCTCGGTACCTTCCTCGTCGCCAATCCGATGAAGACGGTCAAGGACACCGGCAAGGGCATTCTCGAAGCCTTCAAGCAGGCCGTGCCGAAGGAGCGCGACTATCTCGAGACGCTGGGCGTCCTGCACAGCCTGATGCGCGAATTGCGCTCGAAGTCGCGCAGCGAGGTCGAGGCGCATATCGACAATCCGGAGGAGTCGGCGATCTTCCAGGCGTTCCCGACGGTGCTGAAGAACCACGACCTGACGCATTTCATCTGCGACTATTGCCGCATCATCATCATCGGCAATGCGCGCTCGCACGAGATCGAGGCGTTGATGGACGAAGAGATCCAGACGATCCGCACCGACAAGCTGAAGGCCTATCACGCGATGGTCGCCGTCGGCGACGGCCTGCCGGCGCTCGGCATCGTCGCCGCAGTGCTCGGCGTCGTGAAGGCGATGGGCGCGCTCGACCAGTCGCCGGAGATCCTCGGCGGGCTTATCGGCGCCGCACTCGTCGGAACCTTCCTCGGCATCTTCCTGTCCTATGCCGTGGTCGGTCCGGTCGCCACCAAGATCAAGACGGTGCGCGAGAAGAAGAACCGCCTCTACATCATCGTCAAGCAGACGCTGCTCGCCTATATGAACGGCGCCTTGCCGCAGGTCGCGATCGAGTTCGGCCGCAAGACCATCTCGTCTTACGAGCGTCCGACGATCGATGCCGTCGAGCAGAGCACGATGAACACAGGCGCCGCCGAGAAGAAGGCGGCCTGAGCATGCAGAACTTCAGCCGGGACCGCTTGCTGTCATGACCAGTCCGGGCAGTCCCTCGCAAACCCGGGCTTTGATCATCGAGCGTCTCGTCGGCGACAGCGGCGAGGCAGCGCAGGTGATCGGCGTCGGCCGCGGCATGGCCGAACGCTCGCTGCCGCTGCTGCAGAAAGCCCTTGCCGGCGAGCTCGGCGCGCCGGTCACCGTCGACCTGCAAGCCGTGGAAGTGGCGCGTGTCCCCGATGCGCGCCTGCGCGCCGGCGAAACCTTCGCCATGACCATCGTTTCCTCGCCGACCTCGGCCGACGCCATGACGCTGGTCATGGACGCTCCGGCGATCGCCGTCATGGTCTCGGCGCTCTTCGGCGGCGATCCGGACCAGCCGGTGGCGCCGATCGAGCGCGAGCTGTCGCAGATCGAGACCGACGTCGCGACCACGGTTTTCCAGGAGGTGGCGGTGGCGCTGAACGGATCGGGCCGGCGTTCGCTCGAGCTGCGCCTGCCGATCCCCCGGGCGATGTCCGGCAACGAGGCAAAACGGCGCGTGCTGCGCGACGGCGCGGCGGTTCGCATCGTCTATGGCATCTCGACGCCGACCGACACCGGCACGGTGACGGTGATGATCCCGCAGCGCATCCTTTTGGCGACGCGCGGCGCCACCGCCGGTCATGGCGACGGCCAGACGACGGAATTCGACTGGCGAGCCCGGTTCTCGGAGGAAGTGATGCGCTCGGCCGTGCGGCTCGAGGCCACCATGCCGCTCGCCCGCCTGACGCTCGGCGATCTCGCCGCCTTCCAGCCCGGCCAGGTGATCGAATTCGAGGAGGACGCGCAGCTGCAGGCCAGGCTCAGCGCGCGCGACAAGACGCTGTTCGTCTGCGAGTTCGGCAAGCTCGGACAGAATTACACGGTCCGCATCCGGCATCCCCACGATGGCGGACAGGATTTCATTGACGGACTCATGCCGGGCTGAGGCCGGGCTTGGGATTATTGGAGACGAGGCATGGCAAAGACCAAGGTGGAAGCCGAACCCGAAGCCGACCAGCCGGACGAGCAGCTCGACCGCGCCATCGAGGAATTGCGCGGCGTGCTCCGGGAAGAGGAAAATCGCCCCGACGCCGCGCTCCAGGCCGGCGCCAATTCCTCGATCATCATGACGATCCCGGTCGACGTGCAGATCATTCTCGGCAGCACCGAAATGCCGGTGTCGGAGCTGATGGCGTTGCAGAAAGGCTCGACGGTGGCGCTCAACCGCCGCATCGGCGAGCCGGTCGACGTGGTGGTCAACGGCCGTAGGATCGCGCGCGGCGAGATCACCGTGCTGGAACACGATCCGTCGCGCTTCGGCATCAGGCTTACCGAGATCATAGCCGCGACGAAGAGCGCCTGAGGATGGGCAGCGAGAGCATTCACCTGAAGCGGAGCCAGGCCCAATGACGTCGTTGACGCTGACGCGCCCGCAAAAGGCGGCAGCCATACTGGTGGCGATGGGCAAGCCTTCGGCCAGCCGGCTGCTCAAATTCTTCAAGCAGGAAGAGCTGAAGGCGCTGATCGAGGGCGCGCGGCTGCTGCGCACCATCCCGCAATCCGACCTGGAGCGCATCGTCGCGGAATTCGAGGCCGAGTTCACCGAGGGCGCGGGCCTGCTCGATTCGGCCGACCGGATGGACACGATCCTCAACGAATCCCTCTCGCCCGAGGAAATGAGCGCCATCATGGGCGAGAAGAAATTCGAGCCCGCCCCTGAGGGACCGCCGCCGATCTGGCCGGATCTGGAAAAGCTCGAGCCGACGCGTCTCGGCACTTTCCTCGCCGGCGAGCATCCGCAGACGTCCGCCATGGTGCTGTCGAAGCTTGCGCCGCAGAGCGCGGCCAACGTGCTGCTGACAATGGAAAAGCCGATACGCAGCCAGATCATCAAGCGCATGGTGACGATGGCCAACATTCCGGATGTGGCAGCCAGGATCGTCGAGAACCAGTTGCGCGCCAGCGTGCTCTCGCAAAAGGCGACCAGAGACACGTCGGTTGGCCAGGAGCGCGTCGCCAGCGTGCTTAACGAAATGGCCAAACCCGAGCTCGACGAGCTCATGCAGGATCTGGAGGAAGCCGGCACGCCCGACCTCGCCGGCGTCAGGTCGCGGCTGTTTGCCTTCGATGACCTGCCGCTGCTCACCCAGAAGGCGCGCGTGCTTCTGTTCGACGGGCTGTCGACCGAGCTCGTCACGCTGGCGCTGCGCGGCGCGCCGCCGGAGCTTACCGAATCTGTGCTGTCGGCGATCGGCGCACGTTCGCGCCGCATGATCGAATCCGAGCTCGGACAGGGATCGGAAGGCATCGCGCTCACCGACATCATGGCGGCGCGCAAGACGATCGCGGTGGCGACCATTCGTCTTTCGCGGCAGGGAGCGTTCGAGCTTCCCTCGACCCAGACCGCCGCCGAAGCTGCCTGACGATAGCGATCCGGTCAGGGCACCATGGCTGAGGCGGTCGACAAGGATTCCAAAACCGAGGAAGCCACAGAGAAGAAGATCCGCGACACGATCGAGCAGGGCAAGCTGCCCCACTCGCGCGAGACGGCGATCTTTGCTTCCTTCCTTGCCATACTGGTGTTCACCGTCTTCTACGCCAAGGACGCCATCGTCAATCTCGGCATGTTCCTCGCCATGTTCCTGGAAAAGCCGGAAGCCTGGCCGATGGACACCGAGACCGACGTCATCGAGCTCTACAAGACCGTCCTGTTCGAAATCGGCCGCGCCGTCGTCAGCCTGCTGGTGCTGCTGGTGGTCGCTGGCGTCGGCGCTTCGGTGTTCCAGAACATACCGCAATTCGTCGGCGAGCGGATCAGGCCGCAACTGTCGCGCATTTCGATCGCCAAGGGCTGGAGCCGCCTGTTCGGCGTGCAAGGCTTCGTCGAATTCGCCAAGTCGCTGGCCAAGCTTGCCTTCGCCATCGCCGTGCTCACCTTCACGCTTTCGGAAGACCACCGCAGGCTGCTCGCCGGCATGATCACCAATCCGGTGTCGTTCGGCATGGTCATCCGCAGCATCTTCGTCGACATACTGGTGGCGATCGTCTTCGTCATGGGGCTGATCGCGGTCGCCGACATCGTCTGGTCGCGCTTCCACTGGCGGCGCGACCTGCGCATGACCAAGCAGGAAGTGAAGGACGAGATGAAGCAGTCGGAAGGCGATCCGATCGTGAAGTCGCGCCTGCGCTCGCTGGCGCGCGACCGGGCGCGGCAGCGCATGATGACGGCGGTGCCGCGCGCGACGCTCATCATCGCCAATCCGACGCACTATTCCATCGCGCTGAAATATGTCCGCGAGGAGGACTCCGCTCCGCTGGTGCTCGCCAAGGGCCAGGATCTGGTGGCGCTGAAGATCCGCGAGATCGCCAGGGAGCACAACATCCCGATCTTCGAGGACGTGGCGCTCGCCCGCTCCATGTACAAGCAAGTTTCGGTTGATAGCGTGATCCCGTCGCAATTCTATCAGGCCGTCGCCGAGCTGGTGCGGATCGTCTACTCGAAGAAGGGCGAGCGAAAAGTAACCCAATGAACGGACGCTGCTTGTAATCCATGAACCGGCAACCACACGCCAATTCACGCGAGCAGATCGTCGCCAGCGCCATCCAGGACGTGGTGGGCGAGCTGCGGCTCATCGAGGTCGCCGACTACATCGCCTTCATCCGGCTGGAGCATTTCGCCTGCCTGTCGGACCTGGTCGACTCGGCCGCCGAACTCTACTTCCAGCCGGGCACGCTCAGGCTCGGCCACGGCGGCGAAGCGCATGTCGATTGGACGGGCCACCCGCGCATCGTGCTCGATCTCGAGCTCAGACCGCGCGGCGTCACCATTTATTTCCAGCTGACGCTGACGGGGCAGGGGACTTCCGTGGTCGTCAACTACGTGTCTTTCGAGAAGCCCGGCGAGACGCCGGAGCACAACACCGCCTTGCTCGAGGACGCGATCGATCGGGCGCGCATCCGTAGAACCGAGCCGCTCGCCTATCCTTGACGATTTTTGAGACCCGTCAACGTCTCGGCTTGGTCGATCACTCGATCAGGCCGAGACGCAGCGCCTTGGCGACCGCCTGGTTGCGGTTGACCGCGTTGAGCTTCTGCGTTGACTGGGTGAGATACTGGTTGGCGGTGTGCACCGACAGTTTCAGGAGTTTCGCGATCTCTTCGCTGGTGTTGCCGTTGGCTGTCAGCTTCAGGCATTCGAGCTCGCGCTTGGAGATGGCGCGCGTCCTGCCGGTTTCGCCCGGACGGATGCGGGCGACCGCCGCGAACAGCGCAAAGCAGCGCGCGTGGATTTCACAGAGCGTGTCGTCCGTCAGCGCGATATCCGGTCCCAGGAAGACCACCAGCCCGCACTGACCGCGATCGGCATGCACCGGAAAGGCGATGCCATTGGTGCCGGGCGCGAGCGGCGCAGTCGGCTCGGACCATGCCAGGCTCTCCAGCGTCTGCCGCGAGCCGGCCATGCCATCATCGGCCCACCAGCGCGGCGTCGTCGAGATGCGGCTGTGGCGCACCATCTCCTCGCCGCTGGCGCCCGAGGTGAATTTGGTCGTGACGGCGGTCGACGGATAGTCGGAATCGAAGCAGGCGACCAGGCGCGCGCGCTCCAGCGAAGGGCTGACGAAGAACAGACCGAAGCCGGAAGCATTGATGTCGACGGCGATCCAGCGGCATCGGCGCACGGCGTCCGGGATGGTCACCGCTTGATGTGTCTCCGATCCGAGCGAGAAGGCGCCGAAGGGATTGCACTGGTCGTTGAAAAGGGCGGCCGCAGCCTCTTTGACTTGTACGTGCTTCAAATGATGCCGCTCCTGATCGCGGTCGCGATCGCCATCGCGCGGTTGCTGGCCGCGAATTTCTGTATGGCGTGCGTGATGTAGCTGTTGACGGTGTTCGACGAGACGCCAAGGATGAGCGCCACCTCGTCCGTGGTCTTGCCTTCCGATACCCAGAACAGGCATTCGCGCTCGCGGTCCGACAGCGGGTCCTGCATGGAGGCAGCCGCGATCAGTTGAGGGATGCCGGACAGCGCGTAGCAGCATTTGAGCTGCGCCTTCATCAGGGCCGTAAGGTCGATCCTGCCGGGCTCGGCGGCGGAAAACAGCACGAAAAGGCGCTGCCGGCCGACATTGAGCCTGAGCGAATAGATTTCGGCATGGCCGAGCACATCGAGCAGCTTGGCTTCTTCGCCGGTCAACAGCGCGCCGGCATCGGGCGCGTGCGCGGCGACCAATGGCTTGGGGCGCACGCCGGGTGCCGTCGTCAGCGGTCCCAGCGCAAGATTGGCGATCAGCCTTTTGCCGATCAGCTCGATGGCGTCGAAAATCCAGTTCGACGACACGATGCGGGCGTCGTTGCGGTCCTGGTCGTGCACGATGGCGACCAGCATGTAGCTGTCGGCGCCGATATCGGCGGCAAGCTGCATGAAGAAGCTGGTGAGATCGCCGCGGGACGCCAGGCGCGAGCCTGAAGCGTCGGATTGGAGAAGCGCGGCGGGACTGCTCATCTGATATTCTGGCCGGAATCGATCCCTGTGCCCGGTGCTGGCAAAAGCCAGCGCCCGGACCCGAAACGCGTCACGTTCACGAAGACACACTCGAGGGCGCACACAGCGCCCAACCGAGCCGAATCCTTTCAGGGAACGCGAAGCCGTCCGCGTCTGGTGCCGGCCGGATGCCGGAACTTGAGACTTTGGGTGGTCGCCGCGCCCCCCGTGGACCGGCTGATTCGGGTCTAATCTACTCGCAGATGAATCCGACATCAAACGCGATTTGACAAATTCGAATCTGATGGACTCGCGTTGCGACTCAGCGGCCGGTCTTCGCGTTACTTGGCGGTGATTTCAGAGTTGAATTGAGCCGATGATTTCCCGGTGAGGTCGAAAAAAAATACGCCCCCGGTTGCAACCGGGGCGCGTCTCCTCTCGAGGGAATGCGACTTAAAGCGCGGCGCGCAGAAACGGTCAGGCGACGCGCTTTAAGTCTTTGTTTTGATGCATGTCGTTCTCCCAAAACCGCTGAGCACTTTTGGGCGACACGCATTAGCGATCCTCGAATCCTGTCAGTACGCCGACGGCGTTGATGCCGATCTCCTCCACCGCGTAGCCGCCTTCCATGACGAACAATGTCGGCAGGCCGAGCCTGGCGATGCGGCGGCCGATCTTGGGATAGTCCTCGCTCTTCAGCTTGAACTGGCTGATCGGGTCCTTCTCGAAGGTGTCGACGCCGAGCGAGACCACGACGACGTCGGGCGCGTAGGCGGCAAGCCTGGCGCAGGCGTCCTCCAGCGAGGCGTTCCAGCCGTCCCAGTTGGTGCCGAAGGGCATCGGATAGTTGACGTTGAAGCCTTCGCCCTCACCCTCGCCACGCTCGTCGGCATGGCCGAGGAAGAAGGGATACTCGACCATCGGGTCGCCGTGCAGGTTGAGCACCTGGATGTCGCCGCGGCGATAGAAGATCTCCTGCGTGCCGTTGCCGTGGTGGTAATCCACATCGAGGATCGAGACGCGTTTGGCGCCCTGGTCGCGGAACCATTGCGCGACGACGGCGGCGTTGTTGATGAAGCAGTAGCCGCCCATGAAGGCGGCGCCTGCGTGATGGCCGGGCGGCCGGCAGAGCGCGAAGGCGGTCCGCTCGCCGCCCTTAACGAGGGCCGCCGCCGTCAGCGCGACGTCATAGGAGGACTTGATCGCTTTCCATGTGCCTTCGACGAAGGTGGCGCCGGCATCGAAGGAATAATAGCCGAGCAAGGCGTCGATGCGCTTCGGCGGCACGTCGCCGCGCAAGCCGCGCGTCGGCCAGGTGAAGCCCATGGCTGTGCCCTTGAAGCCGGCGGCGACCCATTCCGGCCACACGGCGGGCAGGAAATCGATGTAATGCGCTTCGTGCACGCGCTTGGCGGCGGCGAGGTCGTGCTCGACCGGCCCGATGATCGGCCCAAGTTTCTCGCTCTCCACCCTTGCTTTGATGAATTCGGCCCGCGACGGCTTCTCGAAACCGGGCACGATCGCCGAGGTGACCAGTTCCATCTGGCCTGAATGGCCGGCATGGAGCGGCGAATAGACAGTCTTCATAGAAATTCCCCTGGAAGTGCGAAATCGGTTGGAGGTGCGAAATCAGTCGAGGTTGAGATAGGGGGTAACGAGAGCCAGCCACATGGCTTCCACATCGTCCTCGATGAGGTCGAACGTCTTGCGATCTCTCTTCAGTCCGACAAGCCTGCAGGCGTGCCCGACCTCCATCATCACCAGGCCCAGCCGCTTGGCGGTCTTTTCCTCAAGGGCTGGGTTCACATGCTGCAACCAGGCTGCGTAGAGGGCGATGATCTCTTTGTCGTATTCGTCCTGGATCGGCCTGAGGTCGGCGTTGCCGGAAATGGCCTCGATCACCGGCATCAGCGTGACGTTGTCCAGATAGAGCCTCGACGTGTCGATGAAGAGCTTGCGCACTTCGCGCCGAAACTCGTCACGATTGACTGGCCGGGGGACGTTGATGCGCTTCTGGATGACCTCAGGAAAAGACGACAGCCAGCGTCGGGCTAGATCCAGAAGGATGGCTTCCTTGTTGGGAAAGTACTGATAAACCGAACCGACCGACAAGCCCGCGCGTTGTGCGATGGCGAGCGTCGTCGGCGTTCTGGTTCCTTGCTCCCGCGTCAGGATCAGCGCCGCGTCGAGAATCCTGTCGACCACCTTGCTTGACCGTTGCTGCCGCGGCTGCTTGCGCGGTTCGAGCGCTATTTTGGTCTTGCGGTCGAGACTGCGCTTCACTGCTCGTTGCCTCCGTTCCCCGCCCGGCCTCACCATCGGCGCGCGGTGCAGTCCACTATACATTCCAAATTCCGGCTGTTGACAAACGCGAATAAACAGTCGCATTCTTTATCCACGCTGTCTTCAACGATAACAAGGGGAATTTCGAAGACGGCGCATCGGCATCGACTTTTGTCCCATGGCGTCGCCCCGGTGGAGCGGCTGCTCGTTGGACTTGGGCGTTGTCGGTCCCTCAGCAAAATGTGGAGTCGCGATGTCGGTTGCGGATGGTGGTGCGGATCTGATGGTCGTCAACGGCCGTGTTCTGACCATGGACGATGACAATCCCGCCGCTGAGGCTGTTGCCGTCAAGGACGGCGTGATCATTGCCATTGGCAACCACGCTTCCATCCAAGAACTCAAGGGACCGGCGACAAAGGTTGTCGATGCCCAGGGCGGCTCGGTGCTGCCGGGCTTCATCGAGGCGCATATGCATCTCTTCGGCGGCGCGGCCGAGCTCGACAATCTGCATCTGGCGGGCGTGCACGGTTTCGACGCGCTGCGCGATGCGATCCAGGATTTTGCCGCCAAGCGTCCCGATGCCCGGCTACTGATTGGCGCCGGCGTCGACTATGCGATCCTGCCCGAGCCGGTGACGCGGCATGACCTCGACCGCATCATCCCCGACCGGCCGTTCGCGATGTCGGCGTCCGACCACCATACGATGTGGGCGAACACCAAGGCGCTGGAGGAGGCCGGCCTGCTGCATGGAAAGCAGGTGGGCCAGGGTAACGAGATCGTCATGGGCGCGTATGGACTTGCCGCCGGCGAGTTGCGTGAGGGCGAGGCGTTCGGCCCCGTTCTCGATCATTTCGGGGCAAACCGGACGCGGCTTGGTCTCGAAGGCGCGGAGCCGGACCCCTATCCGTCCGCAACGGAGCTTGCCGCCGACCGTGACCTCATGCATCGGGGGCTCGAGTGGTGCGCCAGGCACGGCATAACCTCGATCCAGAACATGGACGGCAACCTCTACCAGCTCGAGCTGCTTGCCGGGCTGGAGAAAGAGGGACGACTCCTTTGCCGCACCAAGATCCCGTTCCATTTCAAGAATTTCATGAAGCTGGACATGCTGGAAAAAGCCTCGCGCATGGCCGCGACCTACAATTCCGAGTGGCTGTCGTCCGGCATGGTCAAGGTCTTCTATGACGGCGTGCTGGATTCCTGGACGGCGGTGATGGTCGACGACTATGCCGACCGTCCGGGCTGGCGCGGCGAGCCGCTTTTTTCGCCCGAGCATTTCGCCGAAGTGGCGGTCGAGGCCGACAGGCGCGGCCTGCAGATCGCCGTGCATTCGATCGGCGACGGCGCGGTGCGGGCGGTGCTCGACGGCTACCAGGCGGCGCAGAAGAAGAACGGCAGGCGCGACAGCCGCCACCGCATCGAGCATATCGAGGTGACCACGCCGTCCGACGTGCCGCGTTTTGCCGAGCTTGGCGTGCTGGCGTCGATGCAGCCGGCGCATCCGCCGGGCGCCTTGAATTTCCCGCTGGAGCCGACGATTTCGCGTATCGGCCGCGATAAATGGCCGCTGAGCTATGCCTGGCGCACGCTCAAAAATGCCGGCGCCCGCGTCGTCTTCGCGTCCGACTGGCCGGTCTCGCCGGTTGATCCGATCCTGAGCATCCAGGCGGCGGTGATGCGCAAACCTTGGGCGGAAGGCCTGCCGGACCAGAGCTTCTCGCTGCATGAATCGATAGCCGGCTATACGGTCGAGGGCGCCTATGCCGAGTTCATGGAACATCGCAAGGGTCGCCTGAAGACCGGATACCTCGCCGACATCGTCGTTTTGTCGGCTGATATCGAGGCGACCGCGCCGGAAGCGTTGCACACCGTGCGTCCGGTGACCACCATCTGCGGGGGGAAGATCACCTACCAAGCCTAACGATGGCATAGGAATTGCTTAATTGAATAGAGGCTCAGATCGAGTCACTGCTCCGCAGTTGCCAAGCCGACCGGCTTATGGTGACAATCAAACAGGAACACACCTGCCGACAAGAGCAGGCTCTCTCAATGGGGTAATCGTGCCGGAACAGCCGGGTAAGAACGCGATCGAAGTTCGCGGCGTACGCAAAGTATTTGGAACCGGTGAAAATCAGGTCGCCGCTCTCGACACGGTGTCGGTGTCGATCCGCGAGAATGAGTTTTTCACCCTGCTCGGCCCGTCCGGATGCGGAAAGACGACGCTGCTGAGATTGATTGCCGGCTTCGATTTCCCAAGCGCCGGCGAAATCCTCCTGCACGGCCAGGACATCGCGCCGCTGCCGCCTTTCAAGCGCCCGGTCAACACCGTCTTCCAGAGCTACGCGCTGTTCCCGCACATGACGGTGGCACAGAATATCGGCTTCGGGCTGGAGATGCTCGGCAGGCCGAAAGCGGAGATCGAGGCACGTGTCGCCCAGATGCTGAAGCTGGTCAAGATGGAGGCGCTCAAGGCGCGCCGCACCAGCCAGATTTCCGGCGGCCAGCAGCAGCGCGTGGCGCTCGCCCGGGCGCTTGCGCCGCAGCCGAAGGTGCTTTTGCTCGACGAGCCGCTCTCGGCGCTCGACTACAAGCTGCGCAAGGAAATGCAGATCGAGCTGAAGCGGCTGCAGCACGAGACCGGCATCACCTTCATCTTCGTCACCCACGACCAGGAAGAAGCGCTGACCATGTCCGACCGCATCGCGGTGATGTCGGCCGGCAAGATCCTGCAGGTCGGCTCGCCGCGCGATATCTACGACCGCCCGGCCGAGCGCTTCGTCGCCGACTTCATCGGCGAGACGAATTTCCTGGGCGGCACGGTGGTGTCGAAGAAGCCCGGCGTGGCGACGGTCAAATTCGCGAGCAACGCGACGATCGCCGCAGGCTATCCGGAAGGCTTCGATCCGTCGGGAGAAGTCACGCTTGTCGTGCGCCCCGAGCATGCCGATCTGGTGCCGGATCCGGCCAAGGGCACCATCACCGGCACGCTCGCCAACATCGTCTATTTCGGCACCGACACGCATTATCACGTGAAGCTCGACGGCGGTGGCGAAAACTTCATCGTGCGCCACCAGAACAGCCGTTCGAATCCGGCCACCTACGAGACAGGCGCCAAGGTCGGCATCCAGTTCGAGGAGGACGCCGCGCGCGTTCTGAAAGACTGATGACGACAGCCACGCTCTCCCCACCCACGCTTTCCAAGGCCGCGTCGTTTGAAGCCCAGGCGGTGAAGGCCGGCGCACGGCGCAACCGCCTGCTGTCCCTGCCGGCGCTGATCATCATCGGCATTTTCGGCGTGCTGCCGCTCCTCATCATCTGCGTCTATTCGTTTCTCGTCGCGGCGCCCTATGGCGGCGTGCAGTGGCAGTTCTCGACCGACGCCTATCTGAACTTCCTGTTTCAGCGCGACATTTTCGACGACACGCTGCAATTCACGCCCGACTTCCTGATCATCTATCTGCGCTCGTTCCTGTTCGCGGTGGTGACGACGGTCATCTGCCTGCTGCTCGGCTTCCCGACCGCCTATTTCATGGCCACACGGCCGCCGGCGCAGCGCAACTGGTGGGTGCTCCTGATCACCATTCCGTTCTGGTCGAACCTGCTCGTCCGCACGCTGGCGATCATGTTCATCATCCGTGACGAGGGCCTGATCAACAACGCGCTCTTGGCGCTCGGCGTGATCGATAAGCCGATCACGATGCTCTACACCAATTTCGCCATCCAGCTCGGTCTGCTCTACGCCTTCCTGCCGTTCATGGTGCTGCCGCTCTATTCCAGCCTGGAAAAGCTCGACTTCCGGCTGATCGAGGCGGCTTACGACCTCTACGCGACGCGCCGGCAGGTGCTGTGGCGGGTGATCATTCCGCTGTCCAAGCCCGGCATCATCGCCGGCTGCCTGCTGGTCTTCATCCCCGCGCTCGGCGCCTATGTCACACCGCTGATCCTGGGTGGCGGCGTGCATTTGATGATCGGCGACCTCATTGCCCAGCAATTCGGATCGGGGCGCAACTGGCCGCTCGGCTGCGCTCAGGCGCTGATCCTGATGGCCGCGGTGCTGGTGGCGCTCTTCTTCTACGTCCGCAACACGTCCGGCAAGGTGCAGCATGGCTGAGCCCCGCACCATCGATATCAAGGACCAGCCGGGCTTCCGCTCCATCGCCATCATCTGCCTTCTGGTGCTCTACGTGCCGGTGCTGATCCTGATGGTTTTCTCGCTGAACAGCGGCTCGCTGGTCACGCACTGGGAAGGCGTCACGCTCGGCTGGTACGGCAGCGCGCTGCTCAATGCGGAGTTCCACAGCGCTGCCCGCAACACGCTGATCATCTCGGTGAGCGCCACGATCGTCTCTACCGTCTGCGCGACGTTGGCGGCGATCGGCATGACAAGGGTGAAGCCGTGGCGCGGGCTGGCGGCTGCCTTCATGGTCATCAACCTGCCGCTGATGGTGCCGGAGATCATTACCGCGGTGGCGACGCTCTCCTTCTTCGCGCTGATCGCCGGCACGTTCGGGCTGAATTTCGGCATCGGCAACCTGGTCCTCGCCCACACCGTGTTCTGCATCCCCTTCGCCTATATGCCGATCCGGGCGCGGCTGGAGGACATGGACCTGACGCTGGAATATGCCGCCGCCGACCTCTACGCGACGCCGTGGAACGCCTTCAAGCGCATCACGCTGCCGCTCCTGGTTCCCGGCATCATGTCGGGCGCGGCGCTCGCCTTCATCGTCTCCTTCGACGATTTCACCATCACGCAGCTCGTCGCCGGCCCCGGCCAGACGACGCTGCCCCTCTATATCTGGAACCAGATCCGGCGGCCGATGACGCCGGAGATCAACGCCATCTCCACCATCCTTCTATTGGTGTCGATCCTGTTCGTCTCGGTCTCGTTCCTGATCGCGCGCCGGCGCGCGAAATGACCAAGAGCTCCAACGCAAAAACAATGGGAAGGCAAGGAGAACATAGAATGTCTGGAAAACTGATGGCGGCCGTTTCCGCGGCCGTGCTTTTGTCGGCCGTGCCGGCGCTCGCCGACGGCGAACTGCATATCTACAACTGGGGCGACTACACCAACCCGAAGCTGATCGAGAAGTTCGAGAAGCAGTACAACGTCAAGGTGACGCTGGACGACTACGATTCCAACGAAACCATGCTCTCCAAGGTGCGCGCCGGCAATTCCGGCTACGACATCGTGGTGCCCTCGGACTACACCGTGAAGATCATGATCGAAGAGGGCCTGCTCGAAAAGACCGAGCCCAACGCGATGCCCAACGGCAAGAACATCGATCCGCGCTTCGTCGATATCTATTGGGATTCTGGCCGCCATTACACCGCGCCGTGGCAATTCGGAACGACGGCGTTCTCCGTCAATACGGACAAGTTCAAGGGCGACATCAACACGCTGGCCATCCTGTTCAACCCGCCGGACGAGCTCAAGGGCCAGATCAACGTGCTCGACGACGTCAACTCCGTCATGCATGCGGCCGAGCGCTATGCCGGCGTGCCGCGCTGCGGCGCCGACAAGGCCAATCTGAAGAAGATCAACGACCTGCTGATGGCAGCCAAGCCGTCATGGAAGACTTTCAGCTACGACACCATCACCAAGATCACCTCGGGCGACGTCATCGTCTCGGAGCAGTGGAACGGTGCCAGCTACCGTTCGCGCCAGAAGATCCCGGCGATCAAATATGCCTATCCGAAGGAAGGCATCGAAGGCTGGATGGATAATGTCGCGGTGCTGAAGGGCGCCAAGAATCTCGAGAATGCAAAGCTGTTCCAGGACTTTGTCATGGCGCCCGAGAACGCGGCGCTGATCTCCGAGTTCGCCGGCTATGACAACGGCATTGCCGGCAGCCACAAATTCCTCCCGGCAGAGTTCGCCAACTCGCCGGAGATCAGCCCGCCGGCCGGCTCGCCGACGCCGGAATTCGTGCCGCCGTGCCCGCCGGACGTGGTGGAGATCTACAACAAGATCTGGACCAACCTGCGCAAGTAGTTCTGCGGGAACGCGTGAAAGGAGGGGAGGCTCCGGCCTCCCTTTCTTGTGTCCAGGGAGGATTTGATGACCTCTTATCGCAATTCCGATCCGCGGCCGCCGATCATGCAAGGCTCGCCGCCCATCATGGTGCCGCCCAAACTCGATTGGGACAGGGGCCCTTGGAACCGCTGGGCATTCCAGAACATCCGCGAGGTCCTGCCGACCGTCGAAGTCTGGCGCGGCCATGGCCATCGCCGCCGCCTCGAGCGCGCCGACGTGGACCTCGATGGCCTGGCGGTGGCGGATAGCGAGGGCCGGCCCACGACGCTCGCCGGCCTGCTCGACGAGACCTACACGGATGGCTTCCTCGTGCTCAAGGACGGCAGGATCGCGTACGAGCGCTACTTCAACGGCATGGACGAGCGCACGCTGCATCTGTCGCAGTCGATGGCGAAATCGGTCACCGGATCGGTGTTCGGCATACTGGTCGGGCGCGGGGTGATCGACCCGGCCAAATTGGTGACGGACTATCTTCCGGAGCTCGGCGCGACTGCCTGGGCCGGCGCCACTGTGCAGCAAGTGCTCGACATGACGGCGGGCGTTCGCTTCTCGGAAGAATACACCGATCGCTATTCCGAAATCGGCCAGGTCGATGTCGCCAGCGGCTGGAAACCGGTGCCGCCGGGCACGGATCCCGACTTCCAGTGGCCAACGCATATGTTCGAATTGATCCTGCGGCTGAAGGATAAGGTGCGTGAGCATGGCGAGGCCTTCGAATACCGCTCGATCGAAACCGACGTGCTTGCCTTCATCATGGAGCGGGTGACCGGCAAGCGGCTGGCGCAGCTGGTCTCGGAAGAGCTGTGGCAGAAGCTCGGCGCCGACGAGAGCGCCTGCTTCACCGTCGACAGCGCCGGCTATGCGCTGGCCGAGGGCGGCTTCAACGCGACGCTGCGCGACTATGGCCGTTTCGGCCAGCTGATCCTCGACAATGGCGGCGGCGTGATCCCGGCCGATTGGATCGAGGCAACGCGCACCGGCAGGCACGGACCGGATTTCAGCCCCAGCCTGCCGGAAGGCAGCTATCGCAACCAGTTCTGGATCGAGGATCCGCGCTCGCGCGCGCTGATGTGCAAGGGCGTGTTCGGCCAGATGATCCATGTCAGCTGGGAGCACAGGATGGTCGTGGTGAAGCTGTCGACCTATCCGGATTTCATCAACGCCACCTATTCGGTCGCGACGCTGAAGGCCGTGCACGCCATAGCGGCGGCGCTTCGCTGACCTGCAGACACAGAAAACCGGGAGAGAGATCGTGACCGGCAAGACCGCGTTCGAGACCAGATATGGCTTTGCCCGCAAGGATGTGCGGCTCGACAACTGGCGGCTGAGGCCGTTCAGCCAGTGGTCGTTCCAGAATGTCGGCGAGCTGGTGCCGAGCGCGCATGTCGCGGCCGCGTCCGGCGGCGAGAGCCAGGCGAAATCCCTCGGCAGCTTGCTGGACGAAAAGGTCACGCTCGCCGGCGGGCCCGAAACCGTCGAAGCCTTCCTCAAGCGCTCCGATACCGACGGGCTGGCGATCATGAAGGCCGGCAGGCTGGTCGGCGACTGGTCGGCGCCGAATATGGCGTTCGGCCAGCGTCACATCATCTTCTCGATCAGCAAGTCGGTTACCGCGATTCTCGGCGGCATTCTCGAAGGCGAGGGGATGTTCGATCCGGAGGCGCCGGTGACGCGGTACATCCCCGAGGCCAGAGGCTCGGCCTATGGCGATGCCAGCGTGCGCAACGTGCTCGACATGACGGTCAGCCTCGACTTCGAGGAGGCCTATCTCGATCCGGAAAGCGCTTTCGCCCGTTATCGCCGCGCGACGCTGTGGAACCCTGGCGGCGGATCGGAAAGCCTCGCGGCGTTCCTGTTGACGATCCAGCGTCTCGCCGAGCCGCATGGCCAGACCTACCGCTATCGCTCGCCCAATTCGGATATGCTCGGCATCCTGCTCGAGCGGGCGTCGGGCAAGCGCGTCGGCGACCTGCTCAGCGAGAAACTCTGGCTGCCGCTGGGTGCTGCGAGCGAGATGTCGGTGACAGTCGACATGGAAGGCACGGCGCGCACGGCCGGTGGCATGTCGATGACGCCGCGCGACCTTGCCCGCATCGGCGAGATGATGCGGCAGGGCGGCATGGCCAACGGCCGCCGCGTCGTGCCAGAAGCCTGGGTGCGCGACACGGTTGCCGCCGGCGGCAGCTTTGAGGCGTGGCAGCGCGGCACGATGGCGTTCCTTTTCCCCGAAGGCCGCTACCGCAACAAATGGTACCAGATGGGCACGGCGAGCGGCGCCTTCTGCGGCATCGGCATTCATGGCCAGTGGATTTACGTCAATCCGAAGGCCGAGGTGGTGATCGCCAAGATGTCGTCGCAGCCGGAGCCGGTGGACGACAAGCTCGATGTCGACATCGTCGTCTTCCTCGAAGCGCTGAGCCGGATGGTCTGAGCCACTCCGGTGGTCCGCCCTCATTGCTGTTTCCTGTGGACCTTCCCGGCCGGGTGAACGTACGGCGGTTGGCGGGCGGAGCATCCCGGCCTATGGTCGCCGCTCTTTTCGACAGGAACCAGCATGGCATCGGACATCAAGCGTATCGCAGCAATCATCGCGACCGAGATCGGCTCGCGGCCGGAACAGGCTGCGGCGGCAATCGGGTTGCTCGACGAGGGCGCGACAGTTCCGTTCGTGGCGCGTTACCGCAAGGAGGTCACCGGCGGGCTCGACGACACGCAGCTGCGCGACCTTTCCGAGCGGCTCGCCTATCTGCGCGAGTTGGATGCGCGCCGCGAGACGATCCTCGGCTCGATCCGCGAGCAGGGCAAGCTGACCGAAGAGCTCGAGGGCAAGATCGCTGCGGCGAGCACCAAAGCCGAACTCGAGGACATCTACCTGCCCTATAAGCCGAAGCGCCGCACCAAGGCCGAGATCGCCAGGGAACGTGGGCTCGGGCCGCTGGCCGAGGCGATCCTCGCCGACCGTTCGGCGGTGCCGGCCGAACTCGCGCTTGCCTATGTCACGGAAGAGGTGCCGGACGCCAAGGTGGCGCTCGAAGGTGCGCGCGACATCCTGTCGGAGCAATTTGCCGAGAACGCCGATCTGGTCGGCAAGCTGCGCGCCTATATGAAGGAACGCGCCTTCCTGCGCGCCAGGGTCGTCGACGGCAAGCGGGAGGCGGGCGCGAAATTCTCCGATTATTTCGACCATGTGGAGCGTTGGGCGGGCGTTCCCAGCCACCGCGCCCTGGCCATGCTGCGCGGCCGCAACGAAGAGGTGCTGTCGCTCGACATCGAGGTCGATGCCGACGATCAGTCGCCGGTGAAACCGGTCGAGCGCATGATCGCCAATGCCTATGCGATCGGCGGCACGCTGCCGGGAGACAAATGGCTGATGGAGGTCGCCGGCTGGACCTGGCGCATCAAGCTCTCGCTGCACCTCACGCTCGACCTGATGCGCGACCTGTGCGAGCGGGCCGAGGAAGAGGCGATCCATGTCTTTGCCCGCAACCTGAAGGATCTTTTGCTAGCGGCGCCTGCCGGCTCGCGGCCGACCATGGGGCTCGACCCCGGCATCCGCACCGGCGTCAAGGTGGCGGTGGTCGATGGCACCGGCAAGCTGGTGGCGACGACGACGGTCTATCCGTTTCCGCCGAAGAATGACGTGCGGGGCACGCAGGCCGAGCTCGCCAAGCTTGTCCGTCTGCACAGGGTGGAGCTGATCTCGATCGGCAACGGCACCGGCAGCCGCGAGACCGAGAAGCTGGTGGCCGACATGCTGTCCAGCCTGCCTGCGGATGGCGGGCCGAAGCCGATCAAGGTGATCGTCAGCGAAGCGGGCGCCTCGGTCTATTCGGCCTCGGCCGCGGCAGCTGCGGAGTTTCCCGAGCTTGACGTGTCGCTGCGAGGGGCTGTGTCGATCGCCAGGCGCCTGCAGGACCCGCTCGCCGAACTGGTCAAGATCGAGCCGAAATCGATCGGCGTCGGCCAGTACCAGCACGATGTCGACCAGTACCGGCTCGGCCGCTCGCTTGAGGCGGTGGTGGAGGATGCGGTCAACGCGGTCGGCGTCGACCTCAATACGGCATCCGCGCCGCTGCTGGCGCGCGTTTCGGGGCTGGGACCGTCGCTTGCCGAAGCGATCGTCGCGCATCGCGATGTCGGCGGCCCGTTCGCGACGCGCCGCGATCTCCTCAATGTCTCGCGCCTCGGACCGCGCGCATTCGAGCAGTGCGCTGGCTTCCTGCGCATCCCGAACGGCACCGAGCCGCTCGATGCGTCTTCAGTACACCCGGAAGCCTATGGCGTTGCGAAAAAGATCGTCGCCGCCTGCGGACGAGACGTGCGTTCGCTGATGGGCGACAGCGCGGCACTCAAGGCGCTTGACCCGCGCGTCTTCGTCGACGAGCGCTTCGGTCTGCCGACGGTGCGCGACATCATCGCGGAGCTCGAAAAGCCTGGACGCGACCCGCGCCCCGGCTTCAAGACGGCAACCTTCGCCGAAGGTGTCGACGACATCAAGGATCTGAAGCCCGGCATGCTGCTCGAGGGCACCGTCACCAATGTCGCGGCCTTCGGCGCCTTCGTCGACATCGGCGTGCATCAGGACGGGCTGGTGCATGTCTCGCAACTGGCGGATCGCTTCATCAAGGATGCGCATGAGGTGGTGAAGGCTGGCGATGTGGTGAAGGTGCGGGTCGTCGATGTCGACATCAAGCGCAACCGCATCGGGCTCTCGATGCGCAAGGATGGCGGTGAGAGCGGGGCGCCGCGCGGTGGTCAGCGCGATCACGCCGGCGGCAAGCCGGCGCCGCGTTCTCAGGCGCCGCAGCGTCAGCCGGAGCGGCCGGCACAGGGCGCGTTCGGGGCGGCGCTCGCTGAGGCGATGAAGCGGAAGTAGCTACCAGGCCAGAAAAGCCGGCTCCTTCTCGACCTGGCCCAGGAGCCAATCGCGAAAACTGGCAACCGGCGGATGGCCGCGTTTGTCGTGCGGCACGACGAGATAATAGGCGCTGCGGCTCTGCATCGGCTGGCCGGGCGCGGGCACCAGCTGACCGCGCTGCAATTCCCCGGCAATCAGGATTTCCGGCAACAGCGCCACGCCGAGCCCCGCCATGCAGGCCTGTGCGACCGTGCCGAACTGCTCGAACTGCATCCCGGGGCCGGTCGGCGCGTCGAGGCCCTGTTCTTCGAACCATTCGCTCCAGGCGCCGGGGCGCGTCGCCATGTGCAGCAGCGGCAGGCGGCTGATATCGGCCGGCGTAGCGATGTCGCGGCTGGCCAGAAATTCGGGTGAAACCACCGGCATGACGGTTTCGCGCATCAAAAGCGTGCAGTCGGCGTCCGGCCAGTCGGGCATGCCGTGGTGGATGGCCGCGTCGAGGCGCTCGCGGGCGAAGTCGAAGCGGCCGATGCGCGTGGCGAAGTTGATGGTGATGTCCGGATGGCGGGCGACGAAATCCGGGATCAGCGGCATCAGCCAGCGGGTGCCGAAGGTCGGCAGAATTGCCAGGTTGAGAACGCCGCTATGCCGATTGCTCATCAATCCAAGCGCCGCATCGCGCAACTGGCCGAGCGCTGAGCGAACCGCCTCTGCGTAGATTTCTCCCGCCGACGACAGCCTGACATTGCGGCTGTCGCGCTCGAACAGGCGGCGTCCGAATTGCTCCTCCAACAGGCCGATCTGCCGGCTGACGGCGCCTTGCGTCAGATCGAGCTCGCGAGCGGCGGCGGTAAAGGAGCCGAGACGTGCCACCGCCTCGAAGGCGGCAAGCGCGGCGGTGTTCGGCAAAAGGCGGCGCTGGACATTCATGATCCATTACTAACGCTCATTGATCCGTGATGCAATTTCGTTTGATTTTTTGCAGGCGGAGGCCGATAAGCCGGGCAATCCAAGATTTTGCCGGGAGACCGAGGTCATGGCCGCCGAGAAGAACGCCTTCGTCTGGAACGATCCTTTCCTGATCGAGGACCAGCTTTCCGAGGACGAGCGCATGGTGCGCGACGGCGCGGCGGCCTTCGCCGCCGACAAGCTGGCGCCGCGGATCGAGGAAGCCTATGCCGATGAAAAGACCGATCCTTCGATCTTCCGCGAGATGGGCGAGGCGGGTCTGCTCGGCATCACCATTCCGGAGGAATATGGCGGCCTCGGCGCCAATTACGTGACCTACGGCCTGGTTGCCCGGGAAGTCGAGCGCATCGATTCCGGTTACCGTTCGATGATGAGCGTGCAGTCGTCGCTGGTCATGTATCCGATCCATGCCTATGGCACGGAAGAGCAGCGCAGGAAGTACCTGCCGAAGCTTGCCTCCGGCGAATGGATCGGCTGCTTTGGCCTGACCGAGCCGGACGCCGGCTCCGATCCGGGCGGCATGAAGACGCGCGCCGAAAGGACGGCGAACGGCTACAGGCTCTCGGGTTCCAAGATGTGGATCTCGAACGCGCCGATCGCCGACGTCTTCGTCGTCTGGGCGAAGTCGGCGGCGCATGACAACCAGATCCGCGGCTTCGTGCTGGAGAAGGGCATGAAAGGGCTTTCGGCGCCGAAGATCAGCGGCAAGCTGTCGCTCAGGGCCTCGATCACCGGCGAAGTGGTGATGGAAGGCGTCGAGGTCGGCGAAGAGGTGCTGCTGCCCAACGTCTCGGGCCTGAAGGGCCCCTTCGGCTGCCTCAACCGCGCGCGCTACGGCATCTCCTGGGGCGCCATGGGCGCGGCCGAGGATTGTTGGCACCGGGCGCGGCAATACGGTCTCGACCGCAAGCAGTTCGGCAAGCCGCTCGCCGGCACGCAGCTCTTCCAGAAGAAGCTCGCCGACATGCAGACCGAGATCGCGCTCGGCCTGCAGGGCTCGTTGCGCGTCGGCCGGCTGATGGACGAAGGCAAGATGGCGCCGGAGATGATCTCCATCGTCAAGCGCAACAATTGCGGCAAGGCGCTCGACATCGCCCGCCAGGCCCGCGACATGCATGGCGGCAACGGCATCCAGATCGGCTACCACGTCATGCGCCACGCGCAAAACCTGGAGACGGTCAACACCTATGAGGGCACGCATGACGTGCATGCCCTGATCCTGGGAAGGGCGCAGACCGGTATCCAGGCGTTTTTCTGAGCCGATCCTCGGCTTCGTCATCCTCGGGCTTGACCCGAGGATCCATTCCGTGACGTCAAGGCGCCGCCGCGGTGCAGGAATTTACGGCGCAGGGGCGCGACGGAGGTTTGTTTGCACCGCCGCGTTCTTCGGCTGGCGTCACGGAATGGATCCTATGGTCTGCGCGCGTCGCTCCGCTCCTTGCTCCGCCATAGGATGACGAAGCCGCAGAGGTCTTCGCCAATCGCGGGCGTTGGACACTGGCTGTTATCCGGCGACGCAGTGCGTTTATTAGCTGCTTAAATTAGGTGCAGCGCAACATCTCTGCTTGGAGAATGCCCAGGACTTGTGTCAGGGTCTGGCGGTAAAACGCCATTCTCCGGGGCACCATGGCAATTCTGGCAGCTGTCCACCATCTGACCCATTACAAATACGACCGGCCGGTGGTGCTCGGCCCCCAGGTGATCAGGCTGCAGCCGGCGCCGCATTCGCGCACCAAGGTGCTCAGCCACTCGCTGAAGGTCGAGCCGAAGAACCACTTCGTCAACCTGCAGCAGGACCCGTACGGCAACTTCCTTGCCCGCTTCGTCTTCCCGGAGCCGGTAACGGAACTCAAGATCGAGGTCGATCTCGTCGCCGACATGACGGTCTACAATCCGTTCGACTTCTTCGTTGAAGAGTCGGCAGAGAATTTCCCCTTCGAGTATCCGGAAGAGATCAGGGAAGACCTCGCCATCTACCGGACGCCGGAGCCGCCCGGGCCGCTGCTGTCAAAATTCCTGGAAACCATCGACCGCAGCCCGACAAATACCGTCAATTTCCTGGTGGGCCT
This sequence comes from Mesorhizobium dulcispinae, assembly GCF_033977345.1. Classification (NCBI taxonomy): domain Bacteria; kingdom Pseudomonadati; phylum Pseudomonadota; class Alphaproteobacteria; order Hyphomicrobiales; family Phyllobacteriaceae; genus Mesorhizobium; species Mesorhizobium dulcispinae. The sequence goes on along the minus strand of NZ_JAVIIY010000007.1, from coordinate 170,841 downwards.
CAATGCAAGGCTGCAGCGCGAGATCGCCTATATCGTGCGCATGGAGACCGGCGTCTATTCACCGGAAGAGACGCTCGCCGCGGCCAAGGGCTCCTGCCGGGATTCGAGTTGGCTGCTGGTGCAGATCCTGCGCAACCTCGGCATCGCCGCGCGCTTCGTCTCCGGCTATCTGATCCAGTTGAAGCCGGACCTCGTCTCGCTGGACGGACCGCCCGGAACCGCCGTCGATTTCACCGACCTGCACGCCTGGTGCGAGGTCTATATCCCGGGAGCCGGCTGGATCGGCTTCGACCCGACCTCGGGCCTGCTTACCGGCGAAAGCCATGTGCCGCTGGCGGCGACGCCGCATTTCCGCAATGCCGCACCGATCTCCGGCATGGCGAGCTTCGCCAATGTCGATTTCGGCTTCGACATGCGCGTCGACCGCATCGCCGAGCATCCGCGCATCACCAAGCCGTTCTCGGACGAGAGCTGGGAGGCGCTCGACGCGCTGGGCAACAAGGTCGATGCGGTTCTGCAAAAGCAGGACGTGCGGCTCACGATGGGCGGCGAGCCGACCTTCGTGTCGATCGACGATTTCGAGTCCGCCGAATGGAACACGGCAGCCGTCGGCCCGACCAAGCGCGACAAGGCGGACGAGTTGATCCGCCGGCTGCGCGAACGCTTCGCGCCGGGCGGTTTTCTCCACTACGGCCAGGGCAAGTGGTATCCGGGCGAGAGCCTGCCGCGCTGGACCTTCTCGCTCTACTGGCGCACCGACGGCGAGCCGGTCTGGCGCGACCCTTCGCTGATCGCACGAGAGAAGGGCAATGCCGCGGTCGGACCTGAACAGGCCGAAAGTCTGCTCACCGCGATCGCCGGCGAACTCGGCATCGACAAGGCGATGGTCAGCGAGGCCTATGAGGACCCGGCCGAATGGCTGCTCAAGGAAGGCAAGCTGCCGGACAATGTCGATCCCTCGAACTCCAAGCTGGAAGACCCCGAGGAGCGCAGCCGTATGGCGCGCGTCTTCGAGCGCGGGCTGACCAAGCCGTCCGGCTACGTGCTGCCGGTCCAGCGCTGGAACAGCCAGGCCGCCGGGCAGCGCTGGCGCTCGGAAAAATGGAAGACGCGGCGCGGCCGCCTGTTCCTGGTGCCGGGCGATTCCCCGGTCGGCTACCGGCTGCCGCTCGGGGCGCTGCCTTACGTGCCGCCGGCGCAATTTCCTTACATCGTGCCGGTCGATCCTTCGGTGCCGCGTGGTGCCTTGCCGGCGCGCGACGCAATCCTGCCTGAGGCTCCAGCCGGCGGGGCAGACGACATCGCCCGGCAGCAGGCGGAAGCTTCGTTCACGGCCGCCACCGCGCAGCAGGACCGCGTCGAGCAGCAGCTCACCGAGATCGGCGGCGCGGTGCGGACCGCGCTCACCGTCGAGCCGCGCGACGGGCGGCTTTGCGTCTTCATGCCGCCGGTCGAGGCGCTGGAAGACTATCTCGAACTGGTGGCGGCGGCCGAGAACGCGGCCAAGGCGATCGGCCTGCCGGTGCATATCGAGGGCTATGCCCCGCCGCACGACCCGCGCCTCAACGTCATCCGCGTGGCGCCCGATCCCGGCGTCATCGAAGTCAACATCCACCCGGCCGCCAATTGGCGGGAATGCGTCGCCACGACCACGGCGATCTATGAGGAAGCGCGGCAGTCGCGGCTCGGCACCGACAAGTTCATGATCGACGGCCGCCACACCGGCACCGGCGGCGGCAATCATGTCGTAGTCGGCGGCGCGACGCCCAACGACAGCCCGTTCCTGCGCCGGCCGGACCTGTTGAAGAGCCTGGTGCTGCAATGGCAGCGTCACCCGTCGCTGTCCTATCTGTTCTCGGGCCTGTTCATCGGTCCGACCAGCCAGGCGCCGCGCTTCGACGAGGCGCGCCACGATTCGCTCTACGAGCTTGAAATCGCGCTGGCTCAGGTGCCGCATCCCGACAAGGGCGAGGCGCCCTTGCCATGGCTGGTCGACCGTCTGTTCCGCAATCTGCTTACCGACGTGACCGGCAACACGCACCGATCGGAGATCTGTATCGACAAATTGTTCTCGCCGGACGGTCCGACCGGCAGGCTCGGGCTGGTCGAGTTCCGCGGCTTCGAGATGCCGCCCAATGCGCGCATGTCGCTCGCGCAGCAGCTTCTCGTCCGCGCCATCATCGCCCGCGCCTGGAGGAGCCCGCTCGACGGTCGCTTCGTGCGCTGGGGCACGTCGCTGCATGACCGTTTCATGCTGCCGCATCATGTCTGGGCGGATTTCCTCGACGTTCTGGAAGACTTGAAGCTCAACGGCTTCGACTTCCGTCCGGAATGGTTCGCAGCCCAACTCGAATTCCGCTTTCCGTTCTGCGGCGAGGTGCAGCATGGTGGCGTCAAGCTGGAGCTCAGGCAAGCGCTTGAGCCCTGGCACGTGATGGGCGAGCAGGGCGCGATCGGCGGCACGGTCCGCTTCGTCGATTCCTCGGTCGAGCGGCTGCAGGTGAGGACGGAAGGCCTCAATCCGGAGCGTCACGCGGTCGTATGCAATGGCCGCATCGTGCCGATGAAGGTGACCGACAGCAGAGAGGTCGCCGTGGCAGGCGTGCGCTTCAAGGCCTGGCAGCCGGCGTCGGGGCTGCATCCGGCGCTGCCGGTCAACACGCCGCTGGTCTTCGACATCTACGACCGCTGGTCCGGCCGCTCGATCGGCGGCTGCGTCTACCATGTCGCGCATCCGGGCGGCCGCAACTACGACACCTTCCCGGTCAACGGCAACGAGGCCGAAGCGCGGCGGCTGGCCCGCTTCGAGCCGCGCGGCCACACGCCGGGCGGCTATGTGCTGCGCGACGAAGAAGGCTCTGAAGACTTCCCGATGACCCTTGACCTCAGGCGGCCGGCGAGACTCTGATCCACCATGGCCAAGGGGAATCAGAAGCGGGCGGGCGGCAGGCCGCGGGCGCAGAGCCTGCTGGAGCATTACCGGCCGATTGACGGCGTCGTCGACGAGATGGTCGACGCGAGAGGCAATCCGCGCCCGGCCTGGCGGTCCTTCATCGAAGCGCTGGACGAATTGGGGGCGGAGACGCTCGGACAGCGCTTTGCCCGCGCCGACCAGTATCTGCGCGACGCCGGCGTTTATTACCGCGTCTACGACAAGGCCGGCGCCAACGAACGCGAATGGCCGCTGGCGCATGTCCCGCTGCTGATCGATGAAAAGGAGTGGGCCGAGATCAGCGCCGGCCTCGTCCAGCGCGCCGACCTGTTCGAGGCGATCCTGGCCGACATCTACGGGCCGAACCGGCTGATCGAGACCGGCATCCTGCCGGCCGGGCTGATCGCTGCCAGCCCGGAATATCTGCGCCCTGTCGTCGGCATACGGCCGGCCAGCGGTCATTTCCTGCATATGGTCGCCTTCGAACTCGGCCGCGGCCCGGACGGCCGCTGGTGGGTGCTGGGCGACCGCACGCAGGCGCCGTCGGGCGCCGGCTTCGCGCTGGAGAACCGCGTCGCCACCACACGCGCCTTGTCGGACATCTATGGCGAGCTGCATGTGCATCGCCTTGCCGGCTTCTTCCGCCGTTTCCGCGATGCGCTGAACGGCATGGCCAAGGACTCGGGCGGCCGCGTCGCCATCCTGACGCCGGGGCCGCTCAACGAGACCTATTACGAACACGCCTATATCGCGCGCTATCTTGGCATCATGCTGCTCGAAGGCGAGGACCTGACCGTTTCTGGCGGCCGCCTGATGGTGCGCACCGTTTCGGGCCTGATGCCGATCGGCGTTCTGTGGCGGCGGCTCGATGCGGCCTTTGCCGATCCGCTCGAACTCAAGCCGGATTCGCAGATCGGCACGCCGGGACTGGTCGAGGCGATCCGGCGCGGCACAGTCTCGGCAGTCAATGCTCTCGGTTCGGGCTTGGCGGAAACGCGGGCGCTGCTTTCCTTCCTACCGCGGATTGCGCGGGAGTTGCATGGCGAGGAGCTCAAGCTGCCCAACATCGCCACCTGGTGGTGCGGGCAGCAGACCGAGCGCGACCATGTGCTGGCCAATGTCGACCGCATGGTGATCGGTCCAGCGCTGTCTACCCGGCTCGCCTTCGAGGACGATGGCGCGACCAGGCTCGGCTCGGCGCTTTCGGCCGGGGAGCGGGCGGAGCTGATCGCGCGGATCGAGGCCGACGGTGCCGGCTTTGTCGGCCAGGAAGCCGTGACGCTCTCGACCACTCCGGTCTTTGCCGGCGGCCGGCTGGAGCCGCGGCCCGCCAGCCTGCGTGTCTATCTGGCGCGAACACAAGAAGGCTGGACCGTAATGCCCGGCGGCTTTGCGCGTGTCGGCTTCTCGCTCGATCCGACCGCGATCGCCATGCAGCGCGGCGGCCAGGCGGCGGATGTCTGGGTGGTCAGCGACAGGCCGGTCGAGCGCGAGACGCTGCTGCCGCAGGAGCATGACAGCTTCACCCGCACCATGCCGGGCAGCCTGCCGAGCCGCGCGGCGGAGAACCTGACATGGCTCGGGCGCTATATCGAGCGTTCGGAAGACACGGTACGCATCCTGCGCGCCTATCATGTGCGGCTGGCAGAGACGTCCGATCCCGACATGCCGCTGCTCGCCGACATCAGGGACTATCTCGAACCGTTCGGCATCGAGGTCGAATCCGCTATCCCGCTGGGACTGATCAGCACGCTGGACAGCGCCGTCTACAGCGCCGGCCAGATCCGCGACCGTTTCTCGCCGGACGGCTGGTTGGCGCTGAAGGACCTGTCGAAGACCATCCACAAATTCGCCGGCACCGTGGCTCCCGGCGACGATGCGACGCGGGCAATGACGGTCATGCTGCGCAAGCTCGCCGGCTTCTCAGGCCTGCTGCACGAGAACATGTACCGCTTCACCGGCTGGCGTTTCCTGGAGATCGGCCGGCGGTTGGAGCGCGGCATCCAGATCGCCCGCACGCTGGCGCGGCTGACCGGAAACGGCGCTCCGGACGGCGCGCTCGACATGATGCTGGAGATCGGCGACAGCGTCATGACCCACCGCCGGCAATATCCGGTGCAGGCCGGGCGGCGCACGGTGATCGACCTGCTCGCGCTCGACCCGCTCAATCCGCGCTCGATCCTGTTCCAGCTCGAGCGGCTCAAGGCCGAGATCGGCATGCTGCCTTCGGTCGGCGGCGAGGGCCATATGTCGCCCGCGGCGAAGGAAATCCTGCAGCTCAACACGGCGATTGCCGTGATGGAGCCCCAGGACATGACCGCGAAGGTGCTCGACGATCTCGCCAACCAGATCGGCGATCTCTACAGCAGCCTCGCCAAGGCCTATTTCGGGTAGCGGCGATGCTTTACGACATCAGGCTCCATCTGCACTACGAATACGCCGCCGCTGCCGGTGGCGGCAGGCATCAGGTGCGTGTGCTGCCGCAGACGATTGCCGGCGTGCAGCGGGTTATCGCTGCTTCGCTGTCGTTCCAGCCGATGCCGGCCGAGCGGGCGGATTTTTCCGATTTCTTCGGCAACAACGTCACCGCGATCGCCTTTCGCGACGCGCATGAGGAGCTCGACATCAGGATGAGCGCGCGGGTGTCGGTGTCGCGGCCGGAACCCGGCCTCGACGTCTCGCCCGATATCCACGGCTTGAGGGCGGAACTCGACGCGGTACGTTCGCTGTCCCCCAACGCACCGCATCATTTCCTCACGGCCAGCGATTATGCCGGCATCGATGCGGCGATCACCGCCTATGCGCGGGAAAGCCTTGCCGGTTCGGCGGTCGCCACGGCGGTCGATCTCTGCAACCGCATCCACCGCGATTTCACCTATGACGGCAAGGCGACAACCGTGCAGACGCGGGCCAGCGATGCCTTCGCGCTGAAACGCGGGGTCTGCCAGGATTTTTCCCATATCATGATCGCCGGGCTGCGCGGGCTTGGCATCCCCGCCGGCTATGTCAGCGGCTTCCTGCGCACGATTCCGCCCAAAGGAAAACCGAGACTCGAAGGCGCCGACGCCATGCATGCCTGGGTGAAAGCCTGGTGCGGGCGCGATGCCGGCTGGCAGGAATTCGACCCGACCAACGGCATGCGGGCGAGCAACGACCATATCACGGTCGGATACGGCCGCGACTATTCCGACGTAGCGCCGATCGTCGGCGTCCTGAAGACCACCGGCGGGCAGGTCGGCGAGCAGGCCGTCGACGTCATCCCGGTCGCTGCCTGAAGACGTAGGATCGGTTGCGCGGGCTGCTTCTCAAATCGCGATCCCACCGCTATCTTGCCGCCGGGGCGTGGACCGGCCGGCCGGGCACTGGCTTGGAGTTTAATTGTTGACAGCGGTCAGCATCATCATTCCAGCACACAATGCGTCGGCAACCGTTGCCGACACATTGGCAACCTTGCGCTCGGAGGCCGAGATCATTGGCGAAGTGATACTGGTCGACGATTCCTCGACGGACAATACGGCGGCTGTGGCCGCGGACGCAGCGTCGCGGCTGGCCCTGCCGTTCCGGGTGATCCAGTCGGGTTGTCGGGACGCAGGCGGCTCCCGCAATCTCGCGCTGACCGAGGCGCGCTTTCCCTGGATTTACATGATCGATGCCGACGATCTGCATCTTGAGGGCGGGTTGCGGACGCTGCTGTCCAAGACCAGGACCAAGCCAGGCGCGGACATGGTGGTCGGCGCATACCGCCGGCGGACCGACGGTCGGGACCGACAGTTCAAAACGCCGGCCGGCTACATAGCTGCCGGGCTCGCCAATGCCACCGCCTATCTGGAAGGCAGGATCCGGTCGATTGCCGTCGGCAGTGCGCTGGTGTCGCGGCGCACGGTCGGCGACAACCGATTCCCGACCGGGCTTGCCTACGACGAGGACACATTGTTCTGGGCGCGGGTGATGAGCAAGGCCTCGCTCGCGGTCGTGACACAGCCCATCATGATCTACTTCGTGTCGTCGGGACGCTCGGACGACCGCTTCGCGATAAAGCCTGCGCGGCGCTTTCTCGAATGGCGCCTGGCGCTGCGCGAACTCGCCGACTGCGGCATCCCGAAGTCTTCCTTGAAAGCGAGGGAAGGCCTTGTGGCGCTCAAGATCGCGCGCGTTCACTACGCTCGCGGCGATCTCGAAACGGCGGCAAAATTCCTGGCGGTCGCCGAGGCCGCCCCCAAGGTTTCCGCCGACATCTGGCGCTGCATGCGCTACCGGCTGAAGATCGCAGCGCGGCGCCGGTTCTCGGCCCATCGCATCCAGTTGCAAAGTGCCTGATGCCCGACGGGCCGGAACTCGCAGTCGTGGTGATAGGTTTCCGGGCTCCGACCGATCTGGTCGCGGCGGTAAGGTCGGTGCTCGGCCAGAACATCCCGCTCGAGGTCGTGGTCGTGAATTCCGGCGGCGGGAGTGCCCAGGCGCTTCTGGGCGATGCCGGACTCGACGTGCCAGTCATCGAATTCGAGCACAGGCTGTTTGTCGGTGCCGCGAGAAACCGCGGCATAGCGGCGACGAAGGCTCCCTTCATTGCTTTTCTCGCGGATGATTGTCTGGCTTGCCCGGGGTGGGCCGAGGTGCGGCTGCGCCATCACCGAAAAGGCGTCGCGGCCGTGGCAAGCGCTATCGCCAACAGTCATCCGCGCAATCTGGTGGCGTGCGCGGCCCATCTCGTTACCTACATGCGGCGCCTGCCGGGTCTTCCCGCCCATAAAGCACTTCGCTACGGCGTTTCCTTCGACCGAAAATTGTTCGATCGGTACGGCCTGTTCAACGAACAAATGGCGTCGGGGGAAGACACGGAATTCATGGAAAGGCTGCCGAAGGCGATGGTGCCGCTATGGGAGCCGGCGGTGCTTACCGTCCATCGCAACGAGACACGGCTGATCCGGCTGATTGCCGACCAGTATCTGCGCGGACGCCGATATGGCGCCTATCTCAAATCCGTTGGACGCCAAAAGCCATTGCGGATTTTCAAAGGGGTATTTCGGGACCGGCGCAATGTCGGCAAGTTGGCAAAGGAAGGCCTGGCTGAAGAGGATAGACGTTTCGCGATGTTGTCGCTGCCGATCGTGTGGGTGGCATTGTTCGCCAAATCGCTGGGGGCAGCCGTCGGCGCAAGGTATGGCGATAGGACGGGCAGGCGCCCATGATCACCTTGGAGATGAAGCAGCCGCGCCGGCGGCGCGGTCGATGGCTCTGGTCGCGGCAAAGGATCGTCGCCGTCTTCAGCTATCGCTACGACGCGCATCTGGTGCCCGACCTTCTCGCCAATCTCGACCCAATCGTCGATGGCTGGATCGCCTATGACGATCGGGCGGTGGACGCGGTTTTCAGCAGTGAACCGCAGAGGCGGCGCGCGCTTATCGCGGCGGCTTATGAGGCGGGCGCCGATTGGGTTCTGGCAATGGACCCGGACGAACGAATGGAAAATGCCGTGGCGAGCCGGATCGGCCAACTGACCGGCGGATCCAGGCGCATCGCCTGGGGGTTCCACTGCCGGGAGATGTACACAGCGGCCAGCTATCGCGTCGACGGGCCATGGGGTCGGAAGATGCAGCACCGGCTTTTCCGAGCCTATCACCCGGACCAATTTCGCTCGATGGATTTGCATGGCGCCTGGTTCCCCGAAGACCTGGGCTTCAAGCTCCGGGACAGCGGCCTCAATCTCTATCATTTGAAGATGATCGAGCCGAAACGGCGCGCGGCACGTCGCGACCTCTACAATCATCTCGATCCGGACCGCCGTTTGCAGCAGATCGGCTACGACTATCTGGCGGATGAGTCGGGAGCGGTTCTGGAAGCGATACCGGCCGGGCGGGACTACTTTCCAGCCCATGTCGACGACGGCGGGCTCTGGATGGCGGACGTGTCCGCTGACCGGCGGGGCTGAAGCGCTCCACGAGAGGAGGGAACCGGCCAGCCGTTGCGCGGCTTATCCACGGACAAAGTTCCGTGGAGCCATCATGCTGCAGCGATCACATCCGTCCCTTGACCGTTCGGCGAGCGCCGGCGAAGCCGGCAGGAACAGGGCACAAAATTCGGCTGAAAGCGCGTCGCTCAGCTATGTCAGCGATGCCGATCCGGGCATCCGGCGGCTGAGGAAAGGCAAGGGATTCTCCTACGTCGCTCCAAACGGGAGCGCGGTCGGCGCGGCGACGCTGGACCGCATCAAAGCGATCGTCATTCCGCCGGCGTGGACCGATGTATGGATCTCGCCCGACCCGAACGGCCATATCCAGGCGACCGGCCGGGATCAGCGCGGACGCAAGCAGTACCGCTATCATCCGCTATGGACCGAGGAGCGGGACGGCGTCAAATATTCCAGCCTTGTCGCCTTTGCCGAGGCATTGCCCGATCTCCGGCGCCAGATCGATGCCGACCTGCGCCGGCATGGCCTGCCGCTGGAACGCGTGGTTGCCGCGATCGTCTGGCTGCTCGACAACACCATGATCCGTGTCGGCAATGCCGCCTATGCCCGCGACAACAAGAGTTTCGGGCTGACCACTCTGCGCGACCGCCATGTCGAAATCACCGGTTCCAGCCTGCGCTTCGCCTTCAAGGGCAAATCCGGCAAGGAATGGAAGCTGAAGCTCGTCGACCGCCGCATGGCCAAAATCGTGCGCGGCGCCCAGGATCTGCCGGGCCAGAAATTGTTTCAGTATCTCGATGAAGACGGCGCTCGGCGGCCGCTGCGCTCGGAGGACGTCAACCGCTACATCCGCGAGGCGTTGGGCTCCGAGTTCAGCTCCAAGCATTTCCGCACCTGGGGCGGCACCATCCATGCGGCATCCCTGTTTGCGCAGGCGGAGCGTCCCGAAAGCATGACCCGGAAAAAGCGGGTGATGAACGACATCGTCGACCAGGTTGCCGAACGGCTCGGCAACACGCGAGCCGTCTGCCGCCGGTGCTATATCCATCCGCTCGTCTTCGAGGCGTGGGCGCAAGGGAAGCTGCGCGGCGAAATGGCGGAAGCCAACCACCGAAAGCGCCTTATCCCGGGCCTCGATGAGGAGGAGACGCTGGTGCTCAGATGGCTTAAGGCGCGCGGAGCCTGACGAACGCCAGGCGGACAGGGGTAAGTCTGTGATCGACCTACAAATTTTTTATCGACCTTGTGTCGGGAAGGGTCCTACTGTCGCGTCCTCTGATAGGAAAAGGACGAAACCATGCTCTATGCCATCCTCTGCTATGCCTCCGAAGACGTCGTCTGCTCCTGGAGCAAGGAACAGGACGACGAGGTCATGGCAAAGCTCCTCAACGTGCAGGACAAATACGCAAAGGCAGGCCGGCTAGGGCCGGTGGCGCGTCTTCTGCCGACCACCGCCGCGACGACACTCCGCAAGGTCAAGGGCGAATCGATCGTGCTCGACGGCCCGTTCGCGGAGACCAAGGAGCAGTTCCTCGGCTTCTACACGCTCGAATGCCGCGACCTTGACGAGGCCGTCGCGTTCGCCCGCGAGCTCTCCGAGGTCAATCCGAGCGGCGGCTCCTACGAGATCAGGCCGATCTCCATCTTCAATCCGACCAAGGTTCCCGCATGACCGACCTGACCTGGATCAGCAACGCGATCAGTACCGCCCGTCCGCAGGCGATGGGCGCGCTGCTGCGCTATTTCCGCGACCTCGACGCCGCGGAAGAAGCTTTCCAGGACGCATGCCTGAGGGCACTGAAGAACTGGCCGAAGAACGGGCCGCCGCGCGATCCGGCGGCCTGGCTGATCTTCGTCGGCCGCAACAGCGGCATCGACGCGGTGCGCAAGCGCGCCAAGCAGGCGCCGATGCCGGAAGAGGACCAGATTTCGGACCTCGATGACGCCGAAGGCGATATGGCCGAGCGGCTGGATGGCGCGCACTACCGTGACGACATCCTGCGGCTCCTATTCATCTGCTGCCATCCCGACCTGCCGGCGACGCAGCAGATCGCGGTGGCGTTGCGTATCGTTTCCGGCCTCACCGTCAAGCAGATCGCGCGCGCCTTCCTGGTCGGTGAAAGCGCCATGGAGCAGCGCATCACCCGCGCCAAGGCGCGCATCGCCGAGGCGGGCGTGCCGTTCGAGACGCCGGGCGCGGTCGAGCGCTCGGAGCGGCTCGCGGCGGTCGCGGCGATGATCTATCTCATCTTCAACGAAGGCTACTCGACCAATGGCGGCGAGGCGCCGGCCCGCGCCCCGCTTTGCGAGGAAGCGATCCGGCTCGCCCGGCTGCTGCTGAGGCTGTTTCAGCAGGAACCGGAGATCATGGGGCTGACCGCGCTGCTTCTGTTGCAGCATGCGCGCGCGCCGGCCCGCTTCGACGGGAATGGCGAGATCGTACTGCTCGAGGACCAGGACCGGTCGCTCTGGAGCCGCAAGATGATCGACGAGGGGCTGGCCCTGGTCGACAAGGCGCTGCGTCATCGCAAGCCCGGCCCCTACCAGGTGCAGGCGGCAATCGCGGCGCTGCATGCGCGGGCGGCGACGCCAGAGGATACGGACTGGACCGAGATCGACCTGCTCTACGGCCTGCTCGAGCAGATGCAGCCGTCGCCGGTGGTGACGCTGAACCGCGCCGTCGCGGTGAGCAAGGTGCGCGGCCCGGAGGCGGCGCTGGCCATGATCGAGCCGCTGGAAGACCGGCTGGCGGGCTATTTCCACTTCTTCGGCCTGAAGGGCGGCCTGCTGATGCAGCTTGGCCGTGGCGAGGAGGCGCGCGTGGCCTTCGACCGCGCGATCGCACTTGCCAACACCGCCGCCGAGGCCGCCCATATCCGCATGCATATCGATCGGCTGATCAAGGAGAGCACCGGGACGTCGTCGATCCAGAAAGCACGCTGAGGCCTATTGAGATTCGGGTGATGCCGGCTCTGGCGCGTGTCCGCTCAGCCGAGTTCCTGGGCGAGTCCGATGAGAAGCCCTTCAGGCCCGCGGATGTAGCAGAGCCGATATGCGTCTTTGTACTGGACCACTTCGCCTACGAGCTGCGCGCCGCGCTGGCGGAGCCTTTCAAGCGTCTCGTCGACGTCGTCCACGGCGAACATGACGCGGAGGTAGCCCAGAGCGTTCACCGGGGCGTTGCGATGATCCGCGACGACAGCCGGCGTGAGGAAGCGGGATAGCTCGAGCCGGCCGTGGCCGTCCGGCATGCGCATCATGGCAATCTCGACGCGCTGGTCGCCCAGCCCAGTGACGCGTCCGGCCCATTCCCCTTCGATCGTGGCCCGCCCTTCGAGCTCGAGGCCGAGCTCGCGAAAGAAATCGATCGTCCCTTCGAGGTCATCGACGACGATTCCTACGTTGTCCATCCGTTTGAGCGCCATGTGCCCAAGCTAGAAGGTGCCGTCTGGTCTAACAAGGGACCCTTTGTGCAATACGCGCCCAGTCTGGTCGCTTCGCGCCCGTCTTCGGCTCCGACCCGGCCTGACCTGAATCTCGACATGCCTTAGCCCCGGGTCCACTGCCTGGCCCAATTTTGCGTGCCGGGCTTGGACCATGCCGGGGTGGCGGTTTTTTCCTGAAACGAGTAATGCCACGCCATCAAAAGCGCCTGGACGCGCCGTATGGCACGGCCAAAGGCATGGCGCAGGGCTTCCACCCGCGCCATATCAACGGCGGGATCTGAAAGGAAAAAAAATGACGATAGCGAAGGAAACGGCCTCACTTCTGGAGAAACTGGGTGTCGCCAAGGACGCGCTTTCGGGCGGCGACCTCATCGTGCGCAGCCCGGTGACTGGCGAACAGATCGCGGCGCTGAAGTCGATTTCAGCCGCCGATGCCGGCAAGGCCATCGATGCCGGGCACAAGGCCTTCCAGGCCTGGCGGCTGGTGCCGGGGCCGAAGCGCGGCGAGCTGGTGCGCCTGCTCGGCGAGGAACTGCGCGCGCACAAGGCTGAGCTCGGCCGGCTGGTGTCGATCGAGGTCGGCAAGATCCCGTCCGAGGGCCTCGGCGAAGTGCAGGAGATGATCGACATCTGCGATTTCGCCGTCGGCCTTTCCCGCCAGCTCTATGGTCTCACCATCGCCACCGAGCGTCCCGGTCACCGCATGATGGAAACCTGGCACCCGCTCGGCGTCGTCGGCGTGATTTCGGCCTTCAACTTCCCCGTCGCGGTTTGGTCGTGGAATGCAGCGCTCGCCCTGGTCTGCGGCGACGCGGTGGTGTGGAAGCCGTCGGAAAAGACGCCGCTGACGGCGCTTGCCTGCGAGGCGATCTTCAAGCGCGCCGCCAAGCGTTTTGGCGCCGACGCGCCGGAAGGCCTGCTCCAGGTGCTGATCGGCGACCGCGCCGTCGGCGAGGTGCTGGTCGACCATCCGAAGGTACCGCTGGTCTCGGCCACGGGCTCGACCCGCATGGGCCGCGAGGTTGGTCCGCGGCTCGCCAAGCGCTTCGCCCGCGCGGTGCTGGAGCTCGGCGGCAACAATGCCGGCATCGTCTGCCCGACCGCCGATCTCGACATGGCGCTGCGCGCCATCGCCTTCGGCGCGATGGGCACCGCCGGCCAGCGCTGCACGACGCTTCGGCGCCTGTTCGTGCATGAGAGCGTCTATGACGCGCTGCTGCCGCGCCTGAAGAAGGCCTATCAGAGCGTTTCGGTCGGCAATCCGCTGGAGACCTCGGCGCTGGTCGGTCCGCTGATCGACAAGGCCGCCTTCGACAACATGCAGAAGGCGCTCAAGGAAGCGCAAACGCATGGCGGCAAGGTGACCGGCGGCGCGCGGGTCGAGAACGGCCATCCCGACGCCTACTATGTGCATCCGGCGCTGGTTGAGATGCCCGCCCAGGTTTCGCCGGTGACGGAAGAGACCTTCGCGCCGATCCTCTATGTGATGAAATATTCCGATTTCGACGAGGCGCTCGAGCTGCACAATGCGGTCGGCGCCGGCCTGTCGTCGTCGATCTTCACCCGCGACCTGCAGGAATCCGAGCGCTTCCTCGGCGTCGACGGTTCGGATTGCGGCATCGCCAACGTCAATATCGGCACCTCGGGCGCCGAGATCGGCGGCGCGTTCGGCGGCGAGAAGGAAACCGGCGGCGGCCGCGAGAGCGGCTCGGACGCCTGGAAGGCCTATATGCGCCGCGCCACCAACACGGTGAACTTCTCCAAGGCGCTGCCCCTGGCGCAGGGTGTGTCGTTCGACATCGACTGAGACATGCGAGCGGTTCAGCTTGGAGAAGCTGAACCGCTCGATATGCTCCTCAGAAAGTCTTGCCGGTCGCCGGGTCGAACAGGCGAAGCGCGTCTTCGTCGAAGACAAAGGCGCATCGCTCGCCCTTGGCGACACGGGCCTGCGGCGGCAGGGTTGCCGTCAGCCTTTGCGCGCCGATTCGGGCGGTGGTGACCTGCTCAGGTCCGGTCAGCTCGACGACGTCGATCTCGACGGGCAGCGACGGTTCCGCGCCGCTGTTCGTCCCAAGGCGGAGCGCTTCGGGCCTGATACCGACAACGACTTTCGCGCCGTTGCTGGCCGCGCCTGCATAGCGCGCCGGCAGCGCCAGCCGCGCGTCGATGCCGGTGATTTTGAGCTTGCCATCCTCGACGGCCGCTTCCAGCATGTTCATCGACGGGGCGCCGACGAAGCCCGCGACATAGAGCGTCGCCGGCTGGTTGTAGATTTCTTCCGGCGTGCCGAGCTGTTCGATGCGGCCGTCGCGCATGACGGCGATCCGGCTCGCCAGCGTCATCGCCTCGATCTGGTCGTGCGTGACATAGACGACCGTGGTCCGCAGCATTTCGTGCAGGCGCTTGAGCTCGGTGCGCATCTCCAGGCGCAGCTTGGCGTCGAGATTGGACAACGGCTCGTCGAACAGGAACACCTGCGGCTTGCGCACCAGCGCCCGGCCGATGGCAACGCGCTGGCGCTGGCCGCCCGAGAGCTGGCCGGGCTTGCGGTCGAGCAGGCTCTCGATCTGCAGAAGCTTTGCCGCCTCGCGCACCGCCTTGTCGCGCTCGGTCGCGGGGACTTTTCGCATCTCCAGCCCGAAGCCGATGTTCCTGTGCACGGTCAGGTTCGGGTAGAGCGCATAGGACTGGAAGACCATGGCGATGTCGCGGTTCTTTGGATGCACGCCAAGCACCGAGCGGCCGCCGATCAGCACGTCACCGCTGGTTGCCTCGGCCAGCCCGGCAATGATGTTGAGCAAGGTCGACTTGCCGCAACCGGACGAGCCGAGCAGCACCAGGAACTCGCCGCTCTCCAGCGCGATGTCGATGCCTTTCAGCGTTTCGACGCTGCCGTAGCTCTTGCGGACATCGCGGATTTCAAGCGCGCTCAATGACAACGTCCTCGAAAAGCTTCGGCCCGCCATAGTCGCGGGGCAAGGTGGAGATGGCGCGCGACGCCACCCGGATGGCGGCGGACAGGCAGCTCTCCAGCGACCGCTCTTGCGCCAATGCGGCAAGGAAGGCGGCGTTGAAGACGTCGCCGGCGCCGATCGTGTCGACGACCTTTACGCGCGGCGCCGGCGCCTCGATGAGCCGGCCGTCGGCGCCGATGGCGATCGCGCCGTCGGGCCCGCGTTTGACCACGACGGTCGCGCCTTTCCTCATGCCGCCGCGGATCTTGCGGGCGGCGTCCGCCGGGTTTTCAAGCCCGGCCAGCGTCGTCGTCTCGACCTCGTTGAAGAGAGCCAACTCGCAGCGCGACAGCCAGCCGCGCGCGGCGGCGCAGTTCGCCGCCGTCCAGCCGTCGATCGGCCAGCCGGTGTCGAGCGCAACGGCGATATGATGCGCTTCGGCCCAGTCGAACAAGGCGTCGTAGTCGCGGGTGAGATCGTCGGTCAGGAAGGAGCCGCAGAGCAACGCGTAGCCATCGGAAAGCCGCTTGCCGTCCAGTACGGAGAGCACGTCGTTCAAACTGAAACGGGGCAGATGGCCGCGCGTGGTGAAGAAGGTGCGCTCGCCATCGGGATGGGTCATGCCGACCGATAGTGTCGTGCCCTCGGGATGAACCGGCCATTTTTCCGCGCGGGAGCCGAAGGCGTCGCGCAGCCAGCGGCCGAACTGGTCGTCGCCGAGATTGGCTGCGATCTCGAAATCGATGCCTAGCGCCTGCCAGGCAAGCGCGCTGTTGCCGGCCTGGCCGCCGACGCGCAGATCATCATGGTCGACGACCGTCTCCGTCCCCGCCTTCGGCCACGGCGCGACCGGCCCGACGATCAGGTCGACATTGACGTTGCCGATCACCGCAAGCGGCCGCATCATTCGCTCCGCGTGATCTTGGCGGTGCGGACCGGCGTGCCGGCATTCTCGACGCGGGCATCGGCAAAGGCGATCATCAGGCGCTGCGCCACCGGCAGCATGGCGAAGATCGCCGCTAGTCCGGAAGCCGGCCTGAAGACCAGCGTGACCGCGCCGGCGATGGGCGGCTTGCCCGAGGAATCGAAGATGACGAGCCGCGCACCGGTCTCGACCACAGAAACGGCCATCGCAGTGACGAGATCGGCTGTCGGATCATTGCCGCGAAAGAGGACGACGCCGATTCTTGGGCCCAGCATCTCCATCGGTCCATGGCGGAGTTGACCGCCTTCGAGCGAATAGCAGGGCAGGCGCGACAGCTCGGTGAGGCCGAGCGCCAACGCTTCGGCCAGCCCCTGCAGGCTGCGGCCGGAGGTGACGACGGTCGCCACCTCGCTCAAGGCGGCTAGCGCGGCGTCGATCTCGACAGCTTCCTGAGCTTGCAGCGCCGCAAGCGCCGGCGCGGGATCGTCGCCGAGTGCGGCCAGGATCGCCAGATGCAGGGCGAAGGTCACGGTCAGGCTGCGGGTCGCTGCAAAGGCAAGCTCGGTGCCGCCGGCACCGACGAGGCAAGGGACTGTCCGGCCGAGGAAGGAGCCGGCTTCCAGCGTCAGGCCGAAAATATCGGTGCGCTGGCCTGTCTCGGAGAACCACCGCACCACCTCGGCGCTTTCGCCGGATTGCGAGGTGACGAGCACCGTCTTGCCCGCGAGCGGCAATGGCTGGCCGAGCTGCTCGGAAAGCGGCAATGCGACGGCATCGAAACCGTGGGCGCGGTAAAGCGGCTCGACGGCCCGGGCAACTGCATGCGAGGCGCCCATGCCGAGCAGGACCAGCCTGCCGTTGCGCCTGATCGAGGCAGCAACCTGGCCGGCGATGTCCGCGTTGTTCTCGAATGAGGCGATCGCATCGCCATGCTGACGCGCCATCTCGCGATCGATGGCCATGAGCCCTGCCGGGCGCGGTTTTTCAACAGTCATCATTATCCTTTCACGCCACCGCTGGTGAGGCCCGAAATCAACGCGCGTTGCATGACAAGGCCGATCAGCACCGGCGGCAGCGCCGCAAGCACGCCGGCGGTGGCGATCAGCCCGTAGTCGGAAACGCGGCCGCCGGCGAGATCGGCAATGGCGACTGTCAACGTTTTTGCCCGCTGGTCCGAGGTGAAGAGCAGGGCGTAGAAGAATTCGTCCCAGGCAAGCAGCACGGCAAAGAGCGCCGATGTCGCCACCACGGGCGCGGCCAACGGCAAAGTCAGGATGCGCCAGGTCTGGAGGAGCCCGGCGCCGTCGATCATGGCAGCCGCCTCGATCTCGCGCGGGATGGCATCGAAACCCGATTTCATCAGCCAGGTGGTGAAGGGCGCCAGGATCGTCAAATAGATCAGCGCCAGCCCGAAGACATTGTTGAGCAGGCCGAGATAGGAGAGGCCCATATAGAGCGGCACCGAGAGCGCCACCGGCGGCAGCATGTAGGTGGCGATCACCGTGGACAGCGACCAGCCGACCGCGGGCGTGCGCGAGACGGCCCAGCCGGCCGGCACCGCAAGCAGGATGGCGGCGAGCGTCGCCATGCCCGCGACCTCGATGCTGTTGCGCAGCGATGCGGTGAAGGCGGCGCCGGCGCTGTTTTCGGCCGTCGACAGAAGCTGCGCATAGCGGGAGAAGTCGGCGCTCTGCGGCCACCAGCGCAAGGGTTTGGCGGCGAGATCGGCCGCCGGCGAAATGCTCATGACAAAGAGCCAAACGAGCGGCGCCAGGATCACCGCGGCGAGCAGGATGGCGCAGGCGTAGATGAAGGCGGTGAACAAAGGGCTTTTGCGTTCCATCAAGCAGCGCTCCCCGCGGTCTTTCTCACCAGCGCCGCATAGGCGACGGCAAGCACGGTGACGAGCAGGGTGACGATCAGCGCCAGCGAGGCGCCGGAGCCGGCGCGCTGGAAGGAAAAGGCCTCCTGGTAGACGAGAATCGAGAGTGAGCGGGTGCTGTTGGCAGGGCCGCCGCGCGTCATCACCCAGATGATGTCGAAGACCTTGAAGGCTTCGATGGTGCGCAGCACCAGCGCCACCATCAGAGGCCCGGCGAGATAGGGCAGGATGACGAAGCGGAAGCGAGCGAAGGGACCGGCGCCGTCGACCAGGGCGGCGGCAGTGATGTCGCGCGGCACCGCCTGCAGGGCCGCGAGCGCAATCAGCGCCACAAGAGGAAAGTTCTTCCAGCAGTCGGCGACGATCAGCGCCGCCAGCGCCGTTCCGGGCTCACCCAGCCAGGAACGGTAGGCGTCGATGACATGCAATTGCGTGAGTGCTGCGTTCAGGGCGCCATATTCGGGATTGTAGATCAGCCGCCAGAGCGTGGCGTTGACGACGGTCGGCAGCGCCCAGGGCAGGATCATCAATCCGCGCAACACAGTGCGGCCGCGAAATTCCTGATTAAGCAGCAGCGCTGCCAACACGCCGATCACCATTTCGGCG
This sequence comes from Mesorhizobium dulcispinae, assembly GCF_033977345.1. Classification (NCBI taxonomy): domain Bacteria; kingdom Pseudomonadati; phylum Pseudomonadota; class Alphaproteobacteria; order Hyphomicrobiales; family Phyllobacteriaceae; genus Mesorhizobium; species Mesorhizobium dulcispinae. The sequence continues at coordinate 152,188 of NZ_JAVIIY010000007.1, read as the reverse complement.
GCGACGGAAATGACAGCGAACCATGTTGTGGTGACCAGCGTGCGCGAAAAATTCGAGCTGGTCAGCATCTTCGTGTAGTTGTCGAAGCCGACGTAATTGCCGGCCGTGCCGACCAGTTGGGCGTTGGTGAAGGAGAGGCCGACCGTGTCGACCAGCGGCCAGCCGATGACGGCGACCATGACCACCAGAAGCGGCAGCATCAGCAGCCACGCACGAGTCGTCATCCAGGTGCCTGACATGCGAGGCGCCTCTCCCTGATCGTCGAAATTTCAGTGATAACACGGGCGGCGCAAAGCCGCCCGTGGTTCAGCGACACCGTCGTTTCAGAGGCCGCTGTTTTCGGCCGCCGTCTTCAGGGCGTCCTCGGGCGATGTTTGGCCGAGCAGCGATTCCTGGATGGCCTGCTGCAAGGCGGTCGACAATTGCTGGTACTTCGGCGTGGTCGGCCGCGGATACATGGCGGCCAGCCCAAGCTTTGCCGTGGCGATCAGCTCTTCCTGGCCCTTGGTCACCGCCGGATCGTCATAGGACGAAGCCCAGATCGGCAGCGACAGCTTGGCGTACTGGTTCTGCGTCTTCTGCGAGGTCATGAACTCGATGTACTTCCAGGCCTCGTCCGGGTGCTTGCTGACGGCCGTGACGCCGAGGCCCATCGAACCGTTGACAGCCGAGACCTCGCTGGTGCCGGCAACGCCCGGCGCCGGCACGACACCGACCTTGCCGGCAACCTTCGAGTCCTTCGGATCGTTGGCCATGTTGTACATGTAGGTCCAGTTCAGCGCGAAGGCGGCATCGCCGTTCTCGAACACCTTGCGGACGTCCTCTTCCAGGAACTCCTTGGAGTTCGGATTGGTCAAACCGGACTTATAGCTGTCGACCATGTATTTCAGGGCCGCCGCGCCGCCGCCGTTCTGGAAGTCCGGCTTGCCATCCTTGAGGAAGTCGCCGCCATAGGCGCTGACCAGCGTGGTGTAGTCGCAGATCACGGCTTCGGCCTGTGCCCAGCTCCAGGCGATCGGCGTCTTCAGCAGCCCCTTGTCCTGGATGATCTTGGCCTGCTCGCCAAGCTCTTCCCAGGTCTTCGGCGGCGCCTTGATGCCGGCCTTCTCCAGGATTTCCTTGTTGTAGAACAGGTACTTGGTATCAAGGATCCAGGGCATGCCGTAGTACTTGCCGTCATACTGGACGGTGGTCCAGGCGCCGGGCAGGACGCCCTTCTTCATGTCGTCGGTGATCTTCGACGACACGTCGACCAGCACCTTGTTGGTCGCGTATTCGGCCGGCCAGATGACGTCGAACAGCACGACGTCGTAACCGCCGCCGGAGCCTTGCGCGAGCACGGTCTTGTCGTGCAGGCCTTCATAGGGGACGAATTCGAGATTGACCTTGATGTCCGGATTGGCCTTGGTGAAGGCCTCGGTCATGGCGCGGACGTCGGCCTCGCTGTAGGCGGCCTGCGCCATGAAGAGCGCGTTCAAGGTGGTTTCGGCGAAGGCGTGGGGGACCAGCAGCCCGCCGATGAAGACCGCGCCCAGAAGTGTCCTACCGATCGATTTCAGCATTTTTTTCTCCCATTTTTCGAAATCCGCGGGTTGGCGGCGCACGCAGCATGCCGCTTCCCCGAATGCTATCGCGCGTGACCGGATCTGCCGGGACGGCGGGCGGCGAAGGCTCGGCGCCTTGCCGTCTTTTTCTCTAAAACCGTTCCGGCCTTCACCATTAAGTCAATTCGCTTGACTTAATTAGTCATGCAATCCTTTAATGGAGTCAAGGGGGAAACGCAGGTGCATGACATCAGCCCGATCCGCGCCAAGAGCGGCACCAACCAGGAAGGGACGAGCGCGCACAATCGCCGCGTCATGATCGAGGCGCTGCGGCTCAACGGCGCGCTTTCGCGCGCCGACCTGGCGCGGGCGACCCAGCTCACCAAACAGGCGGTTTCGAACATCGTCGAGGATCTCGAACGCGACGGCCTGGTCGTGGCTCTGGATGCGGTGCGCAAGGGCAGGGGGCAGCCCTTCACGCCCTACAGACTGGTCCCGGAGGGCGCCTTCGCCATTGGGCTGCAGATCGACCGTCATCTGACGCGGGTGGTGGTGGTCGACCTGGTCGGCAGCGTCATGGTGCGTGCCGAGGCCAACCTGCCGCTCGACGAACCATCGCCAGGTGTCCAGACCATCCTCGGTCTCGTCGCGCGTGTCAGGCGTGAGTTGGCCGGCATCTCCGCCCAATCGGAGCGGCGGCTGGTCGGGCTCGGCGTTGCCATGCCGGGGCCGTTCGGCCTGAGAGAATCCGACGACAAATGGATGATGCCTGCCTGGCAGCAATTCCCGCTGCTGGAGACGCTGGCGGCCGGGACCGGACTGAATGTGGGGTTGCAGAACGACGCCGCCGCCTGCGCCACGGCGGAGCGCATCGTCGGTGCCGCGCACGGTGTCGACCACGCGGTCTGCCTCTATGTCGGCTACGGCATCGCCGCGGGGCTGATCCTGAATGGCGAGCTCTATAATGGCGGCAACGGCAATGCCGGCGAGATCGGCAGAGTGCTCTTGTCTCCGGCCGGTCCCGGCTCGACGCCGCTCGAGCACCGCGCCTCGCTCGCCTCGCTCTACCAGCATCTCGGCCTCAACCCCGCCGATGCGAATCTCTACGATAAATTGGCCGCCCTGGCCGTTGCGGAAGATCCCAAGATCATGGCCTGGATCGAGCACGCCGCGTCCGACCTGCGCTGGAGCGTGCATCTCATCGAAACGATCTTCGATCCGCAGACCGTCATCCTCACCAGCGGCGCGCCCGAGCCTCTGGCCCGGCGCCTGCTGCAGGCCATGCATCCGCTGTTGCCGTCCATCGCCGATCGCCCCGGGCGTCGACTGCCGCGTCTGCAGCTCGGCACCACCGATCCATGGGCCATCGCCGTCGGCGCCGCGGCCGAGCCGATCAGCAGGGCTTTCGACCCGCGCTTCTCGGCTATCCTCAAGGCCGGATAGGCGCTCAGCCTTCGCCTGCGTTGGAAAAACAGGCCTCGAAGGCCAGGTCGACGACGGCGAGCTTGGCGGCCTGCACGGCCATGTATTCCTCGAAGAATTGCCGCGAGACCCACATGACGGAATGTCCGCGCTGGCCGACCCAGCCTATGCTGCCGAGCGCCTCGGCGTCATGGAGCTTGCGCGCCAGATGCGTGCGCGAGAGCTTCAGCCAATGCGCGAATTCGCTGATCGAAATGACGCCGGTCGGAATCTTCTCGAGGTTGGCGTCCTCCGGGTCGATGCCCGACATCAGCCAGTCCATGACGATGCCGCCGTTGTTCAGCCAGATGAACAACGAGAAGGTTTGTTCGGGTTCCCGCACCTGAACCGACGCGAGCAGACCGTCGCAGATCAAGGGCTGCAGCTTTGCCAGCATATCGGGGTGGTCGAGAAAGGTTGCCAACCGGTTCCCGCCGTCGATCCGATCAAGTGTCCTCAAATGGGCATGGATCCAGCCGGTGAAGGTCTCGATGGTGGCCTCGGTCACCCGCAAGGGGTGAGCGCGGCCATCACCGCTCTTCGAAAGATATTCGGCGATGTTGTAGTGCAGCATCTCCTTGACGAACGCCTCGGCGGTGTTGCGGCTGGCGACGGAATTGCGGCGCACGACCTCGATGAAACGCGCCACCGTCATCTCGGTGCGACGATCGTTGGGGTCGCGTCTGAAATGCAAAGCGAGCCCGACATGGCCGAGCAGCCAGCGCTGCTGGGTGGCAAAAACGGCCGCAAGGCGCGGGCTGGTTTCGTAGATATGGATAAGTGCGCGCGACTGTTCCTGGACACCGCGAAGAGCTGCTGGATGACTGGCGATTTCTTCGGCGCTCAGCGACATTTCCTGCGGCACTCCCATTCATTCCAAGCAACGGCAAATGAAGATTTATAGGCTTGGTTGGTCGTGTCCAGTTGCCCTTTGGAACAACGATGCTCGCCCAGCGCCTTCCTCGCTAACTCTTTGCGCCGGCTTGGAAAACCTCTCGAAGCAACAGTTGGATCCACAAGTCTGCGTTCATCGAGCACTCTGCTCCGGCGGAGCTGCGCCGGTCTTGCCAAGCCTCTGCGGTGAGATGGCCTTTGCAAGCTGCGAGCCGCGACCTATCGTGCGGTTGGAAATCTATCGCCTCAGGCCGCCGAGTGAAGCAATGCCGAGAACGATCCGGACCCTGACCGCCAGCGAGGTGGAAACGCTTGTCGACTGGGCGGCGGGGGAGGGCTGGAATCCGGGCATCGGCGATGCCGCCGCGCTCAGGGCGGCCGATCCGGAAGGGTTCATTGGCGCCTTTGTCGGCGGCGAGATGGTGGCCGGCATTTCGGCAATCACCTATGGCGCGGGTTTCGGCTTCATCGGTCTCTACATCTGCCGGTCGGACAGGCGTGGCGAAGGCCATGGCAAGGCGGTCTGGGAGGCCGGCATGGCACGGCTCGGCGACCGGATCATCGGTCTCGACGGCGTGCCCGAGCAAAGGGCCAACTACCAGCGCAAAGGGTTCGTGCCGGCCTATGAGACCGTCCGCTTCAGCGGAGCTGTCCGCCTGGCCGGCGGCCGCGGCGTCCTGCCGGTGACGGCCGCCGACACAGCTGAGATACTGGCCTATGACCGCCAGTGCTTCCCGGCGCCGCGCGAGGCCTTCCTGCGGGAATGGCTGCAGCCGCCCCGGATCGCGCTGATGTTCGCCGGCTCAACCGGCATTGCCGGCTATGGCGCGGCGCGCCGATGCCGCGAGGGATTCAAGATCGGCCCGTTGTTCGCCGATGGGATGGACACCGCCTTGGCGCTGGTGGCGGCGCTGGCGGACAGGACAGCGGGCGAAACGCTGCATATCGACGTGCCGGTTACCCAGGTCAGCTTCACCGCCATGCTTCAGGCCGCCGGCATGGCTGCGGGCTTCACGACGACCCGCATGTACAAGGGCGGCAAGCCGGGCAACGCCCCGACGAAGGTTTTCGGCATCACGACGCTGGAACTGGGGTGATCGCGGGGCCGCAGGGCCGAACCGATTGGGATCATTGTTTGTCCGGCGTGGTGCATGCGACATGTCCGCGAGACATGGTTCGCATGGAACCAAGAATGGCGTTTCGTGGAGGCTATCGAATGGCTGGCAGGACAGTCCTGATCGCGGGCGGTGCCGGAGGGATGGGTCTCGCGACCGGTCTTCGCCTCGCGGCTGACGGCGACAACATCGCGCTCGCCGACCTTCCAGGTGTGAAACTCGACGAGGCCGTGGCAAAGATCGCCGCGACCGGCGCGAAGGCGATCGGCTTGCCGCTCGATATCCGTTCCGTCGCCGCCTGCCGGGAGGTTGTAGACAAAACCCGCGAATGGGGCGGCGGCCTGGACGTTCTCGTGAACGCCGCCGGCGTCTGGCTCGAGGGATCGGCCAGCGAGGTCCGCGAAGAGCAGTGGGACCGGGTGCTGGATGTCAATCTGAAGGGTGCGTTCTTCCTAATCTCGGCCGCCATTCCGCATCTGTCGGCAGCGCGAGGCGTGATCATCAATATCGCGTCCGACGCGGGCATCGTCGGCAACAACGGCGCGGCGGTTTATTGCGCCTCCAAGGGTGGGCTGGTGCTTTTGACCAAGGCGCTCGCCCTGGAGCTTGCCCCGCGCGGCATCAGGGTCAACGCCGTCTGTCCCGGCGACACGGCGACGCCGATGATCGAGTACCAGGCGAGGACCTATGGCGGAAATGACCCGGACGGCTACAAGCGCAGGCTCCTGGGGCACTACCCGCAAGGGGAAAGAGCTCGCTTCATCACCGTGGAGGAGATCGCTTCCTTCATCCACTATCTTTGCCAGCCCGGCGCGGCGCCGATCACCGGAGCGGCGCTTTCGATCGATTTCGGCATCAGCGCCGGCTACTGAATTGCGGCGGCATCGGCTTCATCGCCTGGAGGGTTCATGCTTGTGTTTCGCAAATCCCGCACGGCGCTGGTGACCGGCGCGGGCGCCGCCGACGGCATCGGCGTCGCCGTTGCGCGCGCCTTCGGCGAAGCCGGGCTTGCGGTCGCGATCACCGCCTCGTCGCAGCGTGTCGAGCGACGCGCCGAGGAATTGCGGGCGGGCGGGCTCAATGTGCGCGCTGTGGTGGCCGACCTGACGCGCGCGGCGGATGTCGAGCGGCTGCGCGCGGAGGTCGGCGAGGTCGATATCCTCGTCAACAATGCGGGGATGGGAACGGTCGCTCAGCCGGCGCTGCAGCGGCGATTTCTCGATCTCAGCGAGAGCGACTGGGACCGCGGCATCGACGTCAGCCTCAAGACCACATTTCTTGCCACGCGCACATTTCTGGGCGGCATGGTTCAGCGCGGCTATGGACGCGTGGTGAACATGGCCTCGGTCACCGGACCCTATGTCTCCAACGAAGGAGAGGCCGCCTATTCTGCCGCCAAGGCGGGCATGGTCGGGCTGACGCATGCGCTTGCCCTCGAGGTCGGCCGCAGCGGGGTTACGGTGAACGCCGTGGCGCCGGGCTGGATCGCGACGGGCGCCTCGACGCCGGAAGAGCTCGTTGCCGCGCAAAACACGCCGCTTGGACGCGCCGGCGCACCTGAGGAAGTCGCTGCTGCGGTCCTGTTCCTGGCGTCCGACGGGGCGAGCTACGTCAACGGCGCCGTCCTCGTCGTGGATGGCGGCAACATCCTGCAGGAGCGCAAGGGCTGACGGCGAAGGTTGTCGCTATCGACCGTTATTTATTCATGGACGCCACGGCGTCCGGCACCACCACCAGCTTGCCGACGAAGTCCTTGGCCATGAAGTCGGTCTGGGCGCGGTGGAAGTCCGACAGTTTGTAGACACCACCGACCACCGGCTTGATCTTCTTTTCCTCGATGTAGCGCACGATGCGGCGGAAATCGGCGCGCGTGCCCTGGCTCGAGCCATGCAACTGCAGCTGCTTCAGATACATGGTGCGGAGATCCAACTGCACCAACGGCCCAGCGATGGCGCCTGCAGTGGTGTAGCGGCCTTCTGGCCGCAGGATGCGCAGCAGGTCGTTGAAGATCGCGCCGCCGACAAGGTCGGCGACCACGTCGATGGGTTGGCCGCCGGTCGCCTCGGTGACCGCAGCCGGCAGGTCGGCCACGCCGCGCGTGATCACCTTTTCGGCGCCGATGTCGAGCACAGCCTGCTCCTTGCCTTTGCCGACGACAGCATAGGGAATAGCGCCGCGCGCCCGCGCCAGCTGCACGATGCCGGAACCCACGCCGCCGGAGGCTCCTGTGACCAGCACCCGCTCGCCGGCCTTGAGCCCCGCGCGTTCCAGCATCTGCTCGCCGGTGAGATAGGCGCAGCAGAAGGTGGCGAGCTCGATATCGCTGAGGTCGGTGTCGACGACATGCGCGTTCTCGGCCGGCAAGGTCTGGTATTCGGCATAACCGCCGTCGCGGCCGTGGCCCATATAGTCGATGTCGGCGAGCGAATCGTCGTCGCGGTTGTAGATGGAGAAGTCCACCATCACGCGCTCGCCGATGCGGTCGGACGACACGCCGGTACCGACGGCGACGATGGTGCCGACCGTGTCGGCGCCCTGGATGCGCGGGAAAACAAGCGTGTTGCCTTGCCGGCGCCAGGTCGACACGGCGGCCGCGTCTTCCTCCGTGCCATAGGCGCCCTGGCGCACCCAGACATCGGTGTTGTTCATGCCGCAGGCGCTGACCTTGACCAGCACCTCGCTGGCGGCGGGCGAGGGCACCTTCACGTCGGTGCGGTAGACGAGTTTTTCCAAGCCGCCGTGGCCGGTGAGCTGCACGGCGGCCATCGTCGCGGGAACGGGGGTATGGGGCTTCATGGATGTTACTTCCAACTGTGCAGGTTTGCGCTGCCCCTCACCCTTACCCTCTCGCCGTGAAGAACGGGGAGGGGGTTCGCCAACGCTGGAGCTTGTCTCTTCTCCCCATCCTTTACGGGGAGAAGGTGCCGGCAGGCGGATGAGGGGCAGCGCCAATGGTCATAAATCAAAGAGCTGAGAGCACACCCTTCACCGCATCGGAGGTCTTCGACACCACGGTGTCGGCCTCCTCGCGTGTCAGGCAGAGCGGCGGCGCGAAGCCGAGGATGTCGCCCTGCGGCATAGCGCGGCCGATGACGCCGCTCGCGGCAAGCGCCGTGGCGATCTGCGGGCCGACCTTCAGCGAAGGATCGAAGAAGACGCGGTCGTCGCGATCCTTGACGAACTCGACCGCCGCCAGCAGGCCGTCACCGCGGACCTCGCCGACATTTTTGTGGCCGCCGACGGCCTTGGCCAGCTCGGCGCGAAAGTAGGCGCCGGTCTCGCCGGCGTTCCTCACCAGGTCCATCTCGTCGATCAGTTCGAGATTGGCCACACCCGCGGCAACGCAGATCGGATGCGCCGAATAGGTCCAGCCATGGCCGAGCGAGCCGAGCTTGTCGGAACCCTTGACCAGCACCTCCCAGACCTTGTCGGAGACGATGACGCCGGAGAGCGGCGCGTAGGCCGAGGTCAGCCCCTTGGCGATGGTGATCAGGTCCGGCTTGATGCCGTAGTGGTCGGAGCCGAACATGGTGCCGAGGCGGCCGAAGCCGGTCACCACCTCGTCCGCGACCAGCAGCACGTCATATTTGTTCAGCACGGCCTGGATCTTTTCCCAATAGCCGGCGGGCGGCGGCACGATGCCGCCGGTGCCGAGGATCGGCTCGCCGATGAAGGCTGCGACCGTGTCCGGGCCCTCGGCGAGGATCATTTTCTCCAGCTTGTCGGCGCAATATTGCGAGAACTGCTCCTCGCTCATCGAGCGGTCGGCGCGGCGGAAGTAGTAGGGCGCCTCGGTGTGCATGATCGGCGCGCGCGGCAGGTCGAAGGCGTTGTGGAACAGCTCGAGCCCGGTCAGCGAACCCGTCATCACGCCCGAGCCGTGATAGCCGCGCCAGCGCGAGATGATCTTCTTCTTCTCCGGCCGCCCGAGAACGTTGTTGTAGTACCAGATCAGCTTGATGTTGGTCTCGTTGGCGTCGGAGCCCGAGAGACCAAAATAGACCCTCGACATGCCTTTCGGCGCGCGGTCGATGATCATCTTGGCGAGCGTGATCGAGGCCTCGGTGCCGTGGCCGACATAGGCGTGGTAATAGGCAAGGTTCTTCGCCTGCTCGGCAATCGCATCGGCGATCTTCTGGCGGCCATAGCCGACATTGACGCAATAGAGGCCGGCGAAGGCATCGATGCTCTTCTTGCCGGTGTTGTCCCAGACGGTGACGCCTTCGCCGCCGGCCATGATGCGCGCCGGTGATTCACCCCGCGCATGCGTGCCCATATGCGTCGAGGGATGGAAGAAGTGGTCGCGATCCCAGGCCGAAAGTTCGTTGGACTGTTCGAGCATCTTTTTTCTCCTTGCAGGGAATTCTCCCGGCGCGCCTAGGCGACGTCCAGGCAAAGGTATTTCAGATCGGTGAAGGCTTCGAGGCCGTGGCGCGAACCTTCGCGGCCGATGCCGGACTGCTTGACGCCGCCGAACGGGATCGGCGCGCCGGTGATCTTGACCCGGTTGATCGCCACCATGCCGTAGTCGAGCGCCCGGCCCATACGCGACTGGCGGGCGCCGTTCTCGGTCACGACATAGGCGACGAGGCCGTATTCGGTGGCATTGGCGCGGGTCACGACTTCCGCTTCGTCGTCGAAGGGCGTCACGGCGGCGACCGGGCCGAAAGTTTCCTCATGCATGATCAGCGCCTCGTCCGGCACATCGACAAGCAGCGTCGGCTGGTAGAACAGCGGTCCGGCGCCGTGGCGCTCGCCGCCGGTGAGGCAGCGCGCCCCGCGGGCGAGGGCGTCGGCGACCTGCTCCTCCACCTTCTTGACCGCGCGCTCATGCATCAGCGGTCCGATATCGGCGTCGCCGGAGAGCCCGTTGCCGGTGCGCAGCCGCTCGATGCGGCGGGCGAAAGCGGCGCAGAACCGTTCGTAGATCTGCCGCTGCACATAGATGCGGTTGGCGGCGAGGCAATCCTGGCCGGAAGTGGCGAATTTGGCGTCGAGCGCGATCGTCACCGCCTTGTCGATATCGGCATCGTCGAAGACGATCAGCGGCGCATGGCCGCCGAGCTCCATGACCAGCCGCTTCATGGTCGCAGCACTCTGCGCGGCGATCAGCCGGCCGACTTCGGTCGAACCGGTGAAGCTCATGGCGCGCACGCGGGCATCGGCGCACATCGCGCCGACAATCGTGCGGGCATCGCCGGTGACAACATTGAAGACGCCGGCGGGCAACCCGGCGCGCTCGCCGAGCTCGGCCAGCGCCAGCGCCGACAGCGGCGTTTCGGAGGACGGATGCGCCACCACCGTGCAGCCGGCGGCAAGGGCAGCCGCCGCCTTGCGGGTGAGCATAGCCGAAGGAAAGTTCCACGGCGTGACGACGCCGACGACGCCGAGCGGCTCGCGGCGCACGGTCATCTCGGCATTGGGCAGATGGCTGGTGACGCTCTCGGCGTTGAGACGTTTTGCTTCCTCGGCATACCACTCGACGAAGGAAGCGGCGTAGTCGATCTCGCCGAGCGACTCCTTCAGCGGCTTGCCTTGTTCGAGCGTCATCAGCAGCGCCAGGTCGTCCTTGGCGGCGACGATCACGTCGAACCATTTTCGCAAGATTTTAGAGCGTTCCTGCGGCAGGGCCGAGCGCCAGGCAGGTAGGGCGTGGGAAGCCGCGTCGATTGCCTCGGTCGTCTGCCTGGCATCGAGCGCGGCGACGAAGGCCACGGTGGCGCCGGTGGCCGGGTCGGTGACTTCGAAGCTCGCGGCCGAATGACCGGCCGTCCAGTGACCGCCGACATAGCCGAGATCGCGCAACAGCCGGCGATCGGCAAGACGGTCGAGTGCTTCGTGGCGGTGCGGGCGTGCAAAATGCGCGGACATCGTTTGTCTCCGGGTACCAACGCGATGTGGAGAGAGTAGCCGCGCGACTGAGACAGAGAGGCTGTTTCGGCAGCCGGTTGTAGAGAGATTGTCTCTATTTCCCCCGGGGATGCAGACGATCTCTCTAACCTGAGCTTTGCGGTTGGCCTCTGCCGCCAGCGTTGAAAATTGGCCGAGGCTCCTCAGCCTCGTCATCCTTGGCGAAGCAGGAGCGAAGCTCCGTCGCGGAGACCCAAGGATCCATGCCGTTACCTTGATCGAAGGGCGCAACTGCGCAGAATTCTGCACCGTTGCAACGCCTCGGCGTCACGGCATGGATCCTCGGGTCTTCGCCGCGTCGCTACGCTCCTTGCTCCGCCCGTGGATGACGATGGCTTTCAGTGCCCCGGCAGCAGATCGGCCACGGGCAGAACGGTGTCTTCCTTCACCGTCTTGGTGACGATGTAGGTGAAGTAACGGTCGATGCCGATCTCGCGTTCCAGCAGGGTATCCACCAGCCGCTGATAGGCGTCGATGTCGCGCGCCATCACCTTCAGCACATAATCGACGCCACCGCCGACGGACCAGCAGGCGACGATCTCGGGGATGTCGCGGATGACCCGCTCGAAACGGTCGAAATCGGCCTGTCGGTGGCTGGCCAAGGTCACCTCCATCAGCACGGTCGCCACCGGCGCGATGACGCGCATGGCGATCGCGGCGTGGTAGCCGGAAACGATGCCGGCCTTCTCCAGCTTGCGCAGCCGCATCCAGCAGGGCGTCGGCGACAGGCCGACCTTCTCGGCCAGAGCCAGCTTGGTGATGCGCCCGTCGCGCTGGATGGCGTCCAGGATCTTGAGGTCGATCGGGTCGAGTTTCGCTGCCGCCATGCCGGCTCCTTTTTGTCCAAGACACCATGACGATGCATTATTTCGATTGTCAATTGCACTGATTTCGATCTCTAATAAGTCATGACATTATGGCAGCCAGATCCTGCTCTTATCCGCCGGCCGGCCTACCTTTCGCTGGCCGACCAGTTCGCCCGCGCGATCCATGACGGGCGGCTCGCCAACGGCGCGCGGTTGCCGACGCATCGTCGGCTGGCGGATGAGCTGAAACTTTCGGTGCAGACGGTCAGTCGCGCCTATGAGGAGCTCATCCGCCGCGGCCTGATCTCCGGCGAGGTCGGACGCGGCAGCTTCGTGCAGACGCAGCGCCGCGAGCCGGAACCGCCCTACCTTCCGGAGCGGCTGGGCGAGGTCATCGACCTCTCCATCCTGAAGCCGGTCTGCGAGCCGATGCATCTGGAGAAGCTCAAGCAGGCGCTAGGCTGGTTGGCCGAGAACCTGCCATCGAGCTCGGCGCTGTCGTTCCGGCCGAACATGGTGTTCCCGCGCCACCGCGCGGTGGCGGTCGAGTGGCTGAAGCTCTGCGGCCTGGAAGCCTCGCCGCAGAATATCTGCCTCACCAATGGCGCCACGGCCGGCATGACGGTGGCGCTGATGAGCGTCGCGCCGCCCGGCTCGACCGTCGCCACCGAAGCGATCGGCCACCACACGCTCGTGCCGCTGGCCCGCTATCTCGGCTTCAATCTCGAAGGACTGCCGATCGACGACAACGGCCTTGTCCCGGAAGCGCTGGACGAAGCCTGCCGTCTGTCGGACATCCGCGCCGTCTTCGTCCAGCCTTCGGTGATCAACCCGACCGCAACCCTGATGGACGCCACCCGGCGCGAGCAGATCGCGGCGGTCGCGCGCAAGCATGACATCGCCATCATCGAGAACGATGTGCTTGGGCCGCTCGTCGAAGGCCGGCCTCAGGCCGTCGCCGCCTTCGCTCCAGAGCGGACGCTCTACGTCACCTCCTTCACCAAGATCGTCGTGCCGGGCCTGCGCATCGGCTATCTCGCCGTGCCCGACCGCTATGTCGCTGCCGTCGCCAACCGCCATCTCGTCTCGAACTGGATGGCGACGCCGATGGTGGCGGAGATCGCCACGCGCTGGGTGAACGACGGCACCGCGATGGAGCTGGTCAACTGGCAGCGCGGGGCGCTGAGACGCCGGCAGGAGATCGCCGCGGAAGTGCTCACGGGGATCGACTATCGCGTCCATCGCGACGGGCTGCATCTCTGGCTGGAGCTGCCGGGCGATCGCGCCGAGGAGAGCTTCGTCGCCCAGGCGCGCCTTCGCGGTGTGGCGATCGCACCGGGCACGTCTTTCCGCATCGCCGAGACGCCCTGGCATCCGGCCGTGCGTATCTCGCTCGGATCGACCACCGAAGGGGAACTGCGCGCCGGCTTAAGCGTTGTCGCCAAGCTCCTGCTTGGCGATCCTGAGCATCTCCTGCTCGCCATTTGATGCATAACAGAAGCGCAGATTGCCCTGAAATTGTGCCGCGCCCGAAATATTGTCATGATATTATTTTCCTAATTGACATGATTTGGCGCGTTCCGCATCGTTAAGGGCACAGGCTCCTCCAGAACGGGGAAATGTATTGCCCGCGCCCATCATCAAGGTCGACGCCATTTCGAAGAGCTTCGGCACCTTCAAGGTGCTGGACGGTCTGTCGATGCAGGTCATGCCGGGCGAGAAGCTGGCGCTGATCGGCCCGTCCGGGTCGGGCAAGACGACGATCCTGCGCATCCTGATGACGCTGGAGAAGATCGACGGCGGCCACATCCAGATCGACGGCGAGCAGCTCTATCACATGGAGCGCAACGGCCAGCTGCTGCCGGCCGACGAGCGGCACCTGGCCAAGATGCGCCAGAAGATCGGCATGGTCTTCCAGCTCTTCAACCTGTTCCCGCACAAATGCGTCATGGACAATGTCACGCTGGCGCCGATGCTGACCAAGGGCGTCGCGCGCGCCGCCGCCGAAAAGCGGGCGATGGAGCTGCTCGACATGGTCGGGCTGGCGGACAAGGCGAAGGCGATGCCGGCGCAGCTTTCCGGCGGCCAGAAGCAGCGCGTCGCGATCGCCCGGGCGCTGGCACTGTCGCCCAAGATCATGCTGTTCGACGAGGTCACCTCGGCGCTCGACCCCGAGCTGGTCGAGGAGGTGCTCAACGTCATGCGCAAGCTCGCCGCCGAGACCGACATGACGATGCTGCTCGTCACCCACGAGATGGGCTTTGCCCACGACTTCGCCGACCGCGTGCTGTTCTTCGACCGCGGCAGGATCGTCGAGGAAGGCAAGCCCGATGAGATTTTCCGCCATCCCAAGCAGGAACGTACGCAGGGCTTCCTGAAGAAGATCATCGCGGCCGGACACCGCGTCTGACCGCAATGCAAGAGGCGACGTAGTCGTCCTCAAACGGGCAGCGAGAACGCTGTCCCGAACCGAGCAAACCAAGAAGAGAAACAAGGAGTTGGGAACGATGAAGAAACTTGTCATTCTGGCTGGCGTCGCCGGCCTCGCAGCGAGCGCAATGCTGCTCGCCTCCGGCGCGCGTTCGGCCGACGACGCCAAGCTCGAGCAGCTCAGGGGGCAGGGCTTTGCCCGCGTCGCCATCGCCAATGAGCCGCCCTATACGGCGGTCGCCGCCGACGGCAAGGTCTCGGGCGCGGCGCCGGACGTGGCGCGCGAGATCTTCAAGCGCCTCGGCGTCAACGACATCGTCGCCTCCATCTCCGAATACGGCGCCATGATCCCCGGCCTGCAGGCCGGCCGCTTCGACGTCGTCACCGCCGGCCTGTTCATGAAGCCGGAGCGCTGCGCGGCGGTCGCTTATTCCGAGCCGGTGCTGTGCGATGCCGAGGCGATGCTGGTGAAGAAGGGCAATCCGAAGGGCTTCAAGAGCTATGAGGACATCGCCAAGGACAGCTCCGCGACCGTCGGCGCGCCGGGCGGCGGCACCGAGGAGAAGCTGGCGCTCAATGCCGGCGTGCCGCGCGATCGCGTCATCGTCGTGCCGGATGGCCAGAGCGGCCTGAAGATGGTGCAGGACGGCCGCATCGACGCCTATTCGCTGCCCGTACTGTCGATCAACGACCTCATCAAGAAGGCAAATGATCCGAACCTCGAAGTGATCGCGCCGGTGCAGGGCGCGCCGGTCTATTGCGACGGCGCGGCCTTCAAGAAGGGCGATGAGGCGCTGCGCGACGCCTATGACGTCGAGCTTGCCAAGATGAAGAAGTCTGGCGAGTTCGCCAAGATCATCGAGCCCTACGGCTTCTCGGCCAAGGCGGCGATGTCGACGACGCGCGAGAAGCTCTGCGCGGCAAAGTAAGGAAGACCCCCTCATCCGGCCGCTGCGCGGCCACCTTCTCCCCGAGGGGAGAGGTCGGCCGAGCGGAGTGGAGGCCGGGTGAGGGGGCGATTCACACTGGAAGGGAATACCGCCGTCAATGACCCAGTGGTCCGGCTATCTCGGCCTGATATTGCAGGGAGCACTTGTCACCATCGAGCTGACGCTGATGGGGTCGGTGCTCGCGCTGATCATGGCCTTCCTCGCCGGCATCAGCCGCGTGTCGCGCTTCTTCATCGTGCGCGCCTTGGCCACGACCTACATCGAGTTCTTCCGCGGCACCTCGATCTTCGTGCAGCTGTTCTGGGCCTATTTCGTGCTGCCTTTCGCCGGCCTGTCGCTGACACCGCTCCAGGCAGGCGTGCTGGCGCTGGGGCTCAATGTCGGCGCCTATGCCGCCGAAGTGGTGCGCGGCGCCATCCTGTCGATCGGCCGTGAGCAGTACGAGGCCTGCACGGCGCTCAATCTCGGCCGCTGGCAAGGCATGCGCCACGTCATCCTGCCACAAGCGCTGCTGGTCATGCTGCCGACCTTCGGCAACAACGCGATCGAACTGCTCAAGGCGACGTCGGTCGTGTCGCTGATCTCGCTCGCCGATCTCACCTTCCAGGCGCAGGTGGTGCGCTCGCAGACCGGCAGCACGCTGATGCCCTTCGTCTCCGTGCTCGCCATCTATTTCGTGCTCGCGCTGATCATCTCCTGGGGCGTGCGTTCGCTGGAGCGCCGCATGGCGCGGGGTCTCGACGGGGTGCGTGTCTGATGGAATGGGCCCACTAATGGAATGGGATTGGAATTTTGTCCGCGAGATTATGCCGACGCTGATCCAGGGCGTGAAGATCACGATCCTGGCGACGGTGCTCGGCTCGGTCCTGGCCGCGGTCGTCGGTCTGGCGATAGCGCTGGCGCGGCGCTCGCCGAACCCGGCCGTTTCGCGCAGCGTCGGCTGGTTCGCCGAATTCATCCGCGGCACGCCGCTTCTGGTGCAGCTCTATTTCATCTTCTACGTGCTGCCCGATTTCGGCATCCTGTTGCCGCCCCTGGTGGCGGGCGTCATCGGGCTTGGCCTGCATTACGGCACCTATACCGCGGAGGTCTATCGCGCCGGCATCGACAATGTGCCACGCGGCCAATGGGAGGCCGCCAAGGCCTGCAATTTGAGCGGCCACCACACCTGGACGCATGTCATCCTGCCGCAGGCGATCCCGCCGATGATCCCGGCTCTGGCCAACTACTTCATCGCCATGTTCAAGGAGACGCCGCTGCTTTCGGCGATCACCGTGCTGGAGCTGATGAACCAGGCCAAGAGCGTCGCCAACAGCTATTATCGCTATATCGAGCCGATGACGCTGGTCGGTGCCTTCTTCCTCGTCATCAGCCTCTGCTCCGTCGTGCTTTTGCGCTGGCTGGAGCACCGCTACGGCAGGATCGAAAGATGAAAGTCATGAAACCGTTGCCCGAAATCCGGCTGGCGCCGAGCCGGCCCGCCCTCGATGCGCGTCCGCTCGAAAAGCGCGTCGGCCTGATCGCTTTGGCCACCGACCATACCAGTGAGGTCGATTTCCGCCGCATGGTGGCGAGCGAGCGGATCGGCGTCTATGTCGCGCGTATTCCCTATGCCAATCCGACGACACCGGAAAACCTGCGCAAGATGCGGCCGTCGCTTTCGGCCGGCGCAGCACTGATCCTGTCGGACGAGCCGCTCGATGCCGTCTGCTACTCCTGCACCTCGGCCTCCGTAGTGATCGGCGATGCCGAGATCGAAGCGGCGATCCAGGCGGCCAAACCCGGCGTTCCCGTGGTCACGCCACCCATGGCAGGCGTGCGCGGCCTGAAGGCTCTTGGGGTGAAGCGGATCAGCATTCTCACGCCCTACACCGTCGAGACCAGCCGGCCGATGGCAACCTATTTCGCCGCGCACGGTTTCGACATCGAGAGCTTTACTTGCCTAGGCTTCGAGGACGACCGTGAGATGGCGCGGATTGCGCCGGCCTCCCTCGTCGAGCAGGCGCGCAAGGCCATGCATGCACAGGCCGATGCGCTGTTCGTCTCGTGCACGGCGCTGCGTGCAGCGCTTGCCGTTCCGGGCATGGAAGCGGCGATCGGCCGCCCGGTCGTCACCAGCAACCAGGCAAGCGCCTGGAATTGTCTGCGGCTCTGCGGCGACGACGTATCGCGGCCCGAGTTCGGCCGGTTGATGACAAAGCCGTTGGCACAGTGATCGGAATGCCAGTGGACGAAATGGCAGTCACGCTTCAGCATATTCGCGCTGCGCGCGAAAATATTGCCGGCAAGGTCGAGCGGACGCCCGCCGTTCAGTCGCAAAGCCTCTCGGATCGCGCGGGCCATCCTATCCACCTCAAGCTGGAGCATCACCAGACCACCGGCGCGTTCAAGCTGCGCGGCGCGTCCAACGCCATCGCCGCGTTAAGCCCGCAGGAAAGATCGCGCGGCGTCGTCGCGGCGTCGACCGGCAACCATGGCCGCGCGCTCGCGCATGCGGCCAAGCTCGAGGGTATGCGCGCGGTGATCTGCATGTCGAAACTGGTGCCCGAGAACAAGCTCGACGCCATCCGCCGCCTCGGCGCGGATATCCGCATCATCGGCAGCAGCCAGGACGACGCCCAGCAGGAGGTCGACAGGCTGGTGGCGGAGGAGGGGCTCGTCATGCTGCCGCCCTTCGACCATCCCGACATCATCGCCGGGCAGGGCACGCTGGGGCTTGAGATCATGGAACAAGTGCCGGACGCAGCAAGCGTGCTGGTGCCACTTTCCGGCGGCGGACTGGCGGCCGGCGTCGCCGCGGCCGTCAAAGGTGTGAGCCCAGGCACCAAAGTCATCGGCATCTCGATGGCGCGCGGCGCCGCCATGAAAGCGAGCCTCGATGCCGGCCGGCCCGTGCAGGTCGAGGAAGTGCCGACGCTGGCGGACTCGCTCGGCGGCGGCATCGGTCTCGACAACCGGCTGACCTTTGCCATGTGCCGTGGCCTGCTCGACGACGTGATCCTGCTTTCCGAGGACGAGATCGCCGCCGGCATCCGTCATGCCTATGAACAAGAGCGCGAGATCGTCGAGGGCGCGGGCGCCGTCGGCATCGGCGCGCTGCTTTCCGGAAAGGTGAAGGCGAAAGGCCCCACCGTCCTCATCCTGTCCGGCCGCAATATCGACATGAGCCTGCATCGCCGCATCGTCTGCGGCGATCCTGCACAGGAGGAGAGCGCCGCATGAGCCGCATGACAATCCTCACCGAAGCGGAACTGCGCAAGATCGTGATGCTCGATCTCGATGCGGTCGCCTGCGTCGAAAATGCCTTTCGGGCTCTAGCCACAATGCCGGTGGCGATGCCGCCGATCTTGAGGCTCGACATTCCCGAGCATCGCGGCGAGGTCGATGTGAAGTCCGCCTACGTGCCCGGCATAGACGGCTTCGCCGTCAAGATAAGCTCCGGCTTCTTCGACAACCCGGCGCTCGGTCTGCCCAGCGGCGGCGGCATGATGGTGCTGCTTTCGGCCAAGACCGGTGTGGTCGAGGCGCTGCTGCTCGACAATGGCTATCTCACCGATGTCCGCACCGCTGCCGCCGGCGCGGTCGCGGCCAAGCATTTGTCGCGCGAGGACTCCAGCGTAGCCGCGATCTTCGGCGCCGGTTTGCAGGCCGGCCTCCAACTGGAAGCCTTGCGCCTCGTGCGGCCGATCGAGGAGGCGCGCATCTGGGCGCGCGATGCAGCCAAGGCCGAGGCAACCGCCGCGCGCTTGCGCGAGAGGCTGGGCATCATGGTGCGCGCCGAGCCGGACGCGGCGAACGCGGCAGCCGGCGCCGACATCATCGTCACCACAACGCCTTCGACCGAACCGCTGATCAAGGCCGGCTTTGTTGCCGCCGGCCAGCACATCACCGCCATGGGCTCGGACGCCGAGCACAAGAACGAGATCGCGCCGGCCATTATTCGCATGGCCGATCTCTATGTCGCCGACAGCGCGAAGCAGACGCGGCGTCTCGGCGAGCTTCACCACGCCATCGAGGCAGGCGTGATGGCCGCCGACGCCGAAGTCACCGAGCTTGGCCAGATCATCGCCGGCAAAAAGCACGGACGGCGCTCGGCCGGCGACGTCACCATCGCCGACCTCACCGGCACCGGCGTGCAGGACACCGCAATCGCCACTTTAGCTCGCGACCGTGCGGGGGCGGTGAAGGCCGGAACCATTTTCGAAAGCTGATGCTGGCCAGAGCGTGATCCGGAAAAGTGGGAACCGGTTTTCCGAAAAGATCACGCTCAAACAGAAATAGGCGACGAGCCTGATTCAACGAGGTTGAATCAGGCTCTGGGCCCAACAACGAGGACCAAGAACAATGCAGCCAAACCTTAAATTCTCGCGAAGCGAATTTGCCGATCGCCTCGCCAAGACGCGGAAGGCCATGGAGGCCAAGGGGGTCGATCTGCTGATCGTCAGTGATCCCTCCAACATGGCCTGGCTGACCGGCTATGACGGCTGGTCCTTCTATGTGCATCAGGCAGTCATCGTGCCGCCTTCGGGCGAGCCGGTCTGGTACGGCCGCGGCCAGGATGCCAATGGCGCCAAGCGCACCGCCTATCTCGCTCACGACAACATCATCGGCTACGCCGATCATTACGTGCAGTCGACCGAACGGCACCCGATGGACTACCTCGCCAGCGTGCTGGCAGAGCGCCGTTGGGACAAGCTGACCATCGGCGTCGAGATGGACAATTACTGGTTCTCCGCCGCCGCTTTCGCCGCGCTGCAGAAGCACCTGCCCAACGCCCGTTTCGTCGACGCCACCGCGCTGGTCAACTGGCAGCGCGCCGTGAAGAGCCCGACCGAGATCGACTACATGCGCAAGGCCGCGCGCATCGTCGAGGCCATGCACAAGCGCATCGTCGACAGAATAGAGGTCGGCATGCGCAAATGCGATCTGGTCGCCGAGATCTACGATGCCGGCACGCGCGGCGTGGAAGGCATCGGCGGCGACTATCCGGCGATCGTGCCGCTGTTGCCGTCGGGCGCCGACGCCTCGGCGCCGCATCTCACCTGGGACGACAAGCCGATGAAAGCGGGCGAGGGCACGTTCTTCGAGATCGCCGGCTGCTACAACCGCTATCATTGCCCGCTGTCGCGCACCGTCTTCCTCGGCAAGCCGACGCAGGCCTTCCTCGACGCCGAGAAGGCGACACTGGAAGGTATGGAAGCAGGCCTTTCCGCCGCCAAGCCTGGCAACACCTGCGAGGACATCGCCAATGCCTTCTTCGCCGTCTTGAAGAAGTACGGCATCGTCAAGGACAACCGCACCGGCTACCCGATCGGCATCTCCTATCCGCCGGACTGGGGTGAGCGCACCATGAGCCTGCGCCCCGGCGACCGTACCGAGCTCAAGCCCGGCATGACCTTCCATTTCATGACCGGCCTGTGGCTGGAGACGATGGGACTTGAGATCACCGAGTCGATCCTGATCACCGAGACCGGCGTCGAGTGCCTCGCCAACGTGCCGCGCAAGCTGTTCGTGAAGGACTGAGACCGATGTCAGCTCTGCGTCCATCGCCGATCACGCCGACCGTCGACTTCGAGCGCGACGGCGTCCAGCACGGTTTCCTGCGCCTGCCTTACAGCCGCGACGATTCCGCCTGGGGCTCGGTCACGATCCCGATCTGCGTGATCCGCAACGGCAAGGGGCCGGCGGCGCTGCTCACCGGCGGCAACCACGGCGACGAGTATGAGGGGCCGCTGGCGCTCTACGAGCTTGCCCGCACGCTCGACCCGAAAAATGTCTCCGGCACGGTCATCATCGTGCCGGCGATGAACTATCCGGCCTTCCGCGCCGGCACGCGCACCTCGCCGATCGACAAGGGCAACATGAACCGCAGCTTCCCCGGCCGCCCCGACGGCACGGTGACAGAAAAGATCGCCGATTATTTCCAGCGTGAATTGCTGCCGCGGGCGGACATCGCGTTCGACTTCCACTCGGGCGGAAAGACGCTGGATTTCGTGCCGTTCTGCGCGGCGCACACGCTGCCGGACAAGGCGCAGGAAAAGAAGGCTTTCGCCGCGGTCGAGGCTTTCTCGGCGCCGTTCTCGGTGCGCATGACCGAGATCGATGCCGTCGGCATGTATGACACGGCGGCGGAGGAGATGGGCAAGGTCTTCGTCACCACCGAGCTCGGCGGTGGGGGCACGTCACGTGCCGAGACGGTGCGCATCGCCCGGCGCGGCATCCTCAACGTGCTGCGCCATGCCGGCATCGTTGATGGTGCGGTCGAGAAGACTCCAACTCAATGGCTCGACATGCCCTCGGGCGATTGTTTTGCGTTCGCCGAGGGTGACGGCATGATCGAGACCATGATCGATCTCGGCGAGACAGTGAGCGAGGGCCAGGTCGTCGCCCGCATCCATTCGACCGGCCGCACCGGCGTCGCACCGCAGGAGATCAAGGCCGGGATGTCGGGCCTGCTGGCCGCGCGCCATTTCCCGGGCCTGGTGAAGGCCGGCGATTGCGTCTCGGTGCTGGCCGTCGAGGTCGATTGATGCCGATCACGGCGCCAGATCGGGCGTCGTGCTGAGCGGTTGAAGAAGCAAAGCCGTACGCAGGCCTTCTGCGTGCGGGTAGCGTTCAACCACGGAATTGGTAGGCGGCAATGGAGTCCGGCTTCATCTCGATCGAGAAGCCCGGGGCCGCCGGCGGCATGTAGGCCGCATTCTCGATGATGCAGGGCTCGACGAAATGCTCGTGCAGGTGATCGACATATTCGATCACCCGACCATCCTTGGTGCCTGACACGGCGACATAGTCGATCATCGAGAGATGCTGGACATATTCGCAGAGGCCGACGCCGCCGGCATGCGGCCAGACCGGCAGGCCGAACTTGGCGGCGATCAGCAGGACGGCCAGCACCTCGTTCAGCCCGCCCATGCGGCAGGAATCGATCTGCACGACGTCGATCGCGCCGCCGGCGATGAACTGCTTGAACATGATGCGGTTCTGGCACATCTCGCCGGTCGCGACCTTGATCGGCGCCACAGCTTTGCGGATCTTGGCATGGCCGGCAACATCGTCCGGGCTGGTCGGCTCCTCGATGAAGAAGGGTTTGGCGAAGGCGAGGTCGCGCAGCCAGTCGATCGCCTGGTCGACCTCCCAGACCTGGTTCGCGTCGATCATGAGGTAGCGGTCCGGACCGATCACCTCGCGAGCGATCCGGAGACGGCGGATATCGTCGGCGCGGTCGCGGCCCACTTTCAGCTTGATGTGATTGAAACCCTGGTCGACCGCTTCCTGGCAGAGGCGCCGCAGCTTGTCGTCGGGATAGCCGAGCCAGCCGGCGGAGGTGGTGTAGCAGGCATAGCCTTCGCGCTCGAGCGTGGCGATACGCTCGGGCTTGCCAGCCTCGGCCTTCTTCAGAATCTCCAATGCCTCGGCCGGCGTGATGGCATCGGTGAGATAGCGGAAGTCGACAATGCGCACGATTTCTTCCGGGCTCATCTCGGCGACCAGGCGCCAGACCGGCTTGCCGGCCTCCTTCGCCCACAGGTCCCAGACCGCATTGACCACCGCGCCGACGGCGAGGTGCATGGCGCCCTTGTCCGGGCCGATCCAGCGCAGCTGGCTGTCGCCGGTGACGTGATGCCAGAAACGGCCGGGATCCTCTTTGACCCAGTCAAGGTCGAGCCCGACGACCAGGTGACGCAGCGCTTCGATGGCCGCGCAGCAAATCTCGTTGCCGCGGCCGATGGTGAAGGTCAGCCCATGACCCTTCAGCGACGGCACGTCGGTGTCGAGGATGACATAAGCCGCGGAATAATCCGGATCGGGGTTCATCGCATCCGATCCGTCGAGGCTTTGCGACGTCGGAAAGCGCAGGTCGAAGGTGCGAAGATCGGTAATGCGGGTCATGTTCTGTGCCTCATCAGATCGACCAGCCGCCGTCGATATTATAGGCCTGTCCGGTCGTATAGGTGGCGCCGGCGAGATAGACGGCAAGATCGGCGATCTCCTCTGCCGTGCCGAGCCTTCCCATAGGCTGGCGGGCGATGAAGGCCGCGCGGGCGGCCTCGTAGTCGCCTTGGGCGCGCATGCGGCTGTCGAGCGACGGGCTCTCCACCGTGCCGGGGCAGATCGCATTGCAGCGGATTCCTCTGGCGACATAGTCGGCCGCGATCGATTTGGTCAGGCCGATGACGGCTGCCTTGGTCACGCCATAGGCGAAGCGGTTCGGCACGCCTTTCGGGGCGCCGGCGACCGAGGCCATGTTGATGATCGCGCCATCGCCGCGCTCCAGCATGCCGGGCAGCACGGCGCGGATGGTGCGGATCATGGCGCGCACATTGAGATTGAAGGCGAAGTCGAGGTCCTCGTCTTTCATGTCGAGGATCGAGCCGGAATGGACGAAGCCGGCGCAGTTGAACAGCACGTCGACACGGCCGATCTCGGCGAAGGCGGCCTTCACGGCGTCGTCGTTCAGAACGTCGAGCTTGCGGGTCTTGATCCCTTTATGGCCGTTGATCTCGGCCAGCGCGGCTTCGTTTATGTCGGTGGCGTGAACAGTCGCGCCAGCCTCGGCAAAGGCAAGCGCGCTTGCCCGGCCGATGCCCTGCGCCGCTGCGGTAACGACAACGACTTTGCCTGTCAGATCAGCCATATTGTTTTTGTCTCCGTCTTTCAGCCGAGCCGGGGGCGCCGCTCGACGATATAGATGTGGTCGGCGGCGAGCACGACTTCGTCGCGCTGGTTCAAAACTTCGACGCGTTCGATGACGCGCCCTGCATCCGGCCGTTTCGGATCGTCCTCCTTCGCGGCGATCGTCGTGCGCGTGCGGATCGTGTCGCCGATGAACACCGGCTTGATGAAGCGCAGCCTGTCATAGCCATAGGAGAAGGCGACCGGGTTGACGACGCTCGCCGTCAGGCCGACGCCGACCGAGAAGACCAGCGTGCCATGCGCGATGCGCTGGCCGAAAGGGGTCGTCTTCATGAACTCGGCGTCCATGTGGTGCGGGAAGAAATCCCCGGTGTGGCCGGCATGGACGACGAAGTCGGCCTCGGTGATCGTGCGGCCGCTGGTGAGCCGTGACGAGCCGATCTCGTAGTCCTCGAAATAGGTGACCTGTTCCATGCCGTTCCCTACGGATTTTTGGCCAGCGGCGTCGCGGGCGCGGCGCTCGATCGATAGGCTGCCTCCACCAGCGCCATCGTGTTCCAGGCATCCTCAACCGAGCTGATCAGTTCGCTGTCCTCTCCAGACGCGAAGCGCTGGACATTGGCCATTCGCCCGACAAAGGCGTCGGGGAACCATTCGCCGGCGAGCGGCACGCTCACCCAGTCCGACCCGCCCTTTGGGTAGATTTCCAAAACGTCCGGCTCGCCGCGCGGATAGTCGAGATTGAGGCCGAGCTTGACGTAGGCGGCGCCTTCGGTACCGCAGATGCGGAATTCGCAGGCGTGATGCCGGCGCCCGAACTTGTGGTCGTGGTTGATCGAGAGCGCGCAGCGCACCGTGTCGCCGTAGTCGAGAATGGCGCTGGTGCGGGTCTGTGCAACCTTGTGGTTGGGATGGCCGAGCGTCTTGGCATGCACGCCCTTCGGGTCGCCGAGGAGCTGCCGGATCAGGTCGAGATAGTGGATCGAATGCATGGCGATCTCGACGCGCGGCGCCTTGAGCAGGAATTCCCAGAGCTGCCACGGCGTGGCGAGCGCCAGCCAGGCGTCGAAATCGACGACCTCGCCGAGCCAGCCCTTGGCGATCGCATCCTTCAGCGCCAGCATCATCGGCGCGAAGCGGAGCTGGAAGTTCACCGCAGCTTTGAGGTTTTTAGCGCGGCAGATTTCAAGGATCTCGGTAGCCTCGCCGAGATAGTTGCCCATCGGCTTCTGGATCAATGCAACCGCATCATCGGGGAGGGCCTTCAGCACCTCGGCATGCCGGCCCGGCGGCGTCGCCAGATCGAAGATCGCGTCTCTGACTGCCGCTGCTTCATCCACCGAGTGGAAGGCCGTCACGCCCCATTTCGCGGCCAGTGCCTGCGCCTTGGCTTGGTCCGGATCGTAGAGGCCCGCGACCGGAAAACCGGCCTTGCGATAGGCCGGGAAATGCGCGTCGCCAACGATCGAGCCGGCGCCGAAGGTTACGATCGGGCGCGGCTTGTCAGGGCTCGGCCAAGACTGCACCAGCGATGCGGGATCGAAAGCATCAGTCATGGTGGAAGACTTCGTCCATCATCGCCCACCATTCGCCTTCCTGCCTGGTCGGCAAAGGCTCCTGGCAAGGCATGCACACCGCCCACCATTCCTGGGTCTTCGGGTCCGCGGCCATCCTGGCCATGTCGGCAGCGTAATCGCTGCCGTGATACTCGAAATAGGAGAACAGCAGGTTCTCCGGCCGCTTCAGATAGATCGAATAGTTCTTGATGTTGCAGGCCGAGATCATCTTCAGCACATCCGGCCAGACGGCGGCGTGCAGTCGCACATATTCCTCGACCTTCTCCGGCTTCAGGCCGAGCACCATGCCCATTCGCTGCATCTCAGTTCCTCCGTTCGGTGACGGTCACGCTGAATTCGGCAATGCTGCGCGCCTTGATGGCATCGAAATCCCAATCGATGCCGAGGCCCGGCTCGCTCGGCGCCAGCGCATGGCCGTTCTCGATCACCATCTTCTTGCCCGTCAACTCATCCAGCTGCGGAATGTACTCGACATATTTGCCGTTCTGGATGGCGCAGGCCAAGCTGACATGCAGTTCCATCAGGAAATGTGGGCAGACGGGCATGTCGAAGGCCTCCGCCATATGCGCTACCTTCAGCCAGGGCGTGATGCCGCCGATGCGGCCGACATCGACCTGCACGATGTTGCAGCCGCCCTTCTGCATATATTCGCGGAAATGGCGGATCGAATAAAGCGACTCGCCGACCGCCACCGGCGTCGCGGTCGCATTCGACAGCCGCACATGACCATCGATGTCGTCGGCCGGCAGCGGCTCCTCGATCCAGGCGAGATCGAGATCGCGCAACCGTTCGGCGCGCCGGATGGCTTCATCGACGGAAAAGCCCTGGTTGCAGTCGGTCATGATCTCGTAGCCGTCGCCGACGGCCTTGCGCACCGCCGACAGCCGGGCGAAGTCCTCTGCGCCATGCGGCTTGCCGATCTTGACCTTGGAGCCGATGAAGCCTTTCTCCTTGGCGGCCAGCGCATCCTCGACAAGTGCTTCCGTCTCGATGTGCAGCCAGCCGCCTTCGGTGGTATAGAGCGGGCAGCGATCCTTGGCGCCGCCGGCGAGCTTCCACAGCGGCAGCTTCTGCTTCCGTGCCCGAAGGTCCCAGAGCGCGGTGTCGATGGCCGCGAGCGCGATTGCCGTGATGGCGCCGATGGTGGTGGCATGGGTGGCGAATTCGAGATCGTGCCAGATGGCTTCGATCCGGTCAGCGTCCTCACCGATCAGGCGCGGTGCGAGGTGGTCGGCGAGAAGCCGCATCACAGACGAGCCGCCGGTGCCGATCGTGTAGGAGTAACCCATGCCGACCGCACCGTCGGCATCGGTGATGGTAACGATCGGCGTCTCCTGGCTGACAAAACTCTGGATGGCGTCGGTACGCTTCACCTTCGGCACCAGATCGACCATTGCAAGCTCGACTTTCTCGATCTTCGCCATCGTCAGCTCCTCAAGGATTTGCCGGTTTCCGCGGAAAAGAGATGCGCCTGCGACAGGTCGAAGTGCATCGCGACGCGGTCGCCCGCTTTCAGCGGCTTCGGGTTCAGCATGCGCGAGACCCAGTCGCGGCGGTCGAATTCGGCGAAGACCAGCGTCTCGTTGCCGAGCGGCTCGGTTACCGTCACCGGCAGCTCGATCTCATGGACGTCCGCGGCATCGCCTGAATGCAAGCCGTGGCCGACCGGATAAAGATCGTCGGGACGCAGGCCGAACACCACCTTGTCGCCGGCGCTGACCTTGGCCTTGAAGCGGCCGGGCAGCGGCAGGCTCTGGCCGCCGGCGAAGACGACCTTGCCATCCTCCACGGTCGCCTCCTGCAGGTTCATCGGAGGCGAGCCGATGAAGCCCGCGACGAAGCGCGTCGCCGGCCGCTGGAAAACCTCGTCTGGCGTGCCAACCTGCTCGATATGGCCGTCGCGCATGATGACGATGCGGTCGGCCAGCGTCATCGCCTCGACCTGGTCGTGCGTGACGTAGATGACGGTGGACTTGACCTTGGCGTGCAATTTCTTGATCTCGGTGCGCATCTGCGTGCGCAGCTTGGCGTCGAGATTCGAGAGCGGCTCGTCGAACAGGAAGACGTCCGGATCGCGCACGATGGCGCGGCCCATGGCGACGCGCTGGCGCTGGCCGCCGGAAAGCTGGGAGGGGCGACGCTCGAGCAGCGCGTCGAGGCCGAGGATGGCGGATGCCTCGGCGACGCGACGGTCCATTTCCTCCTTCGGCGCGCCGGCGATCTTCAGCGAAAAGCCGAGATTCTCGCGCACCGTCATGTGCGGATAAAGCGCGTAGGACTGGAAGACCATCGAGATGTTGCGCGAACGCGGCGGCAGGTCGTTGACGATGCGGTCGCCGATCTCGATCGTGCCGCCGGAGATGTCCTCCAGCCCGGCGATCATGCGCAGCGTGGTCGACTTGCCGCAGCCTGACGGCCCGACCAGCGCGATGAACTCGCGGTCGGCGACGTCGAGGTCGATGCCGTGGACGATCTCCATGTTGCCGTAACGCTTGGTCAGTTTCTTGAGCGAGACAATCGCCATCGGATCAACCTTTCACCGCGCCGGAGGTCAGGCCGCCGACGAGGTGCTTTTGCACGATGAAGGTAAGGATAAGTGCCGGAATGATCATCACCACGGCCAGCGCGCACATGCCGCGCCAGTCGATGGTGAATTCGGCGGTGTAGTCGAGCAGCCCAACGGGCAGAGTCTTCGAATTGATCGAGCGCGTCAGCTGCGAGGCCAGCGCGAACTCGTTCCAGGAGGTGAGGAAGGCAAAGATGCCGGCGGATGCGATGCCCGGTCCGGCGAGCGGAAACTCGACCTGCCAAAAAGCCTGCCAGCGTGTGCAGCCGTCGATCTGCGCGGCCTCGGCGAGATCCTTTGGCACCTGGCGGAAGAAGCCGTCGATCAGCCAGATGGTGAACGGCACGTTGAGCGCGACATAGGCCAGGATCAGGCCGAAATGAGTGTCGATGATGTCGAGGCGCGCATAGACGAAGAACAGCGGCAGGGAGAGCGCGATGCCGGGCACGGTGCGCGTCAGCATCAGCCCGAGGAACATCGCCGACTTGCCGCGGAAGCGGTAGCGCGCGAAGGCGTAACCGCCGGCCATGCCGATGGCGATGGCAATGACGGTCGACGTCACCGAGATGATCAGCGAGTTGCGGAAATAGTCGAGGACGGGAATGCCGCCCTTGCCGACGCCGCTGAACATCGCGACGTAGGCGTCTAGCGAGACCTGCTGCGGGATCCAGACCGGCGGCTTGGCGAGGATCTCGACCGTCGGCCGCAGCGAGGGCAGCACGATCCAGATGCCGGGCAGGCAGATGAAAAGCATGGCGAGGAACAGGCCGACGCGGTGCGCGACGGTTGCAGCGCGGCGCTTCAGGCGGGCAGATGCGTTGGCGTCCATTCTCACCACTCCGCGCCGATCTGGGTGCGCGCCGCGGCGAGCTTCTTGAAGAAATAGACGGTGAAGACGATCGACAGCAGGATCGAAAAATAGGCCATCGCGTTGGCGACGCCCATGCGCGCGTCGCTGTAGGCGGTGCGCGCGACCAGCGTCCACAAAAGTTCCGTGCGGCCGGCCGGGCCGCCGTCCGTCATGATCTTGACGATGTCATAGGCGCGCGCGACGTCGAGCGAGCGGATGGTCATGGCGATGTAGGCGAAGGGCATGATGAAGGGCCAGGTCACATAGCGGAAGGTCTGCCACGGCGTGCAGCCGTCGACGCGCGCCGCCTCGACCGGCTCTTTCGGCATGGCGAGCAGGCCGGCGAGGATCAGGATCGCGAAGATCGAGGTCGAGGACCAGATTTCGGCGATCGAAATGGCGATGAAGGCGAGACGGCCTTCGATCAGCCAGGGGATGGCGTCCTGCGTCATGCCCAGCGACTGCAGCGCGTTGTTCACCAGCCCGATATTGTCGTTGAACATGAACTTGAACTGGAAGCCGACCAGGATCGGCGAGAACATCATCGGGAACATCATGATGGTGCGCAGCAGCCGCTGGCCGCGGCTCGCCTTCTCGACCAGCAGCGCGAGGCCGAGTCCCAGCAGCATCTCGAGATTGAGCGCGATGGTGAGCAAGAGCACGGTGCGGCCGAAGGCCCACCAGAAATTCGCGTCGGAGAGGATGTTGCGATAGTTGCGCAGGCCGATGACGGTGAAGAAGGTCTCCGGCCGCGTCAGCCTGAACGGCGTGAAGCTGGAGTAGAAAGACAGGCAGAGCGGCACGACCACCACGGCCGCCAGCACGAGCACGGCCGGCAGCAGAAGAAGGGTTGGCGCGGAAAGCCGCTTGGCCGTCATGCAATGTCCCAAAGATATCTGCGCGGCCGGCGATCCAATCGCATGGCGGCCGCATCGGTCAAAGCGGCGCCAGCCGTGACGGCTGGCGCCGCAGGGAGGATAGTCCTTAGAGCTTGCCGGCGTCCTCGAGGATCTGCGTCGCCTTGGCGGCAGCGTCGTCGAGCGCCTGCTTGGAGGTCTTGTCGCCGAGGATCGCGGCCTGCAGTTCCGGATAGACGGCGTTGGAGATCTCGATCCATTCCGGCGTCTGCGGCACCGGGAAAGCGTTCTTGGCGGCTTCCTGGAAGGCCTGCAGCACCTCGGTCTTGTAAGGGTCGGACTTCGCCTGCTCGAGGTCCCATTCCCAGACCTTGGTGCGGGTGGGCAGCGGGCCGGCGGCGGCTTCCAGCTTCTGGCTGTCCTCATTGGTCAGCCACCAGACCAGCGAGGCGGCGGCCTCCTTGTTGGCGCAGTTCTCGGTCACCGAGAAGCCGTGCGCGCCGGACCAGCCCGAGCGCTTGCCGGACGAGCCCTTCGGCTGAACCTTGACGCCGACATTGCCTGCAATCTTCGACGACTTCGGGTCGTTGAAGAAGCCAGCCCAGCCCGGCCAGTCGAGGTTGATCGCCACGGTGCCGGAAGCGAAGCCCTGGCCGAGATCGTCCCACAGATAGTTGGTGGTGCCGGCGGGCACGGCCTTGGCCTTGTAGAGCTTGACGAACCAGTCGAGCGCCTTGACGCCGGCCTCGGAATTGAAGGCCGGCTTGCCGTCCTTGTCGAGATATTCGCCGCCATCGGCGATCAGCATCTCGTAGAAGCGGCCGTTGATCGCCTCTTCCTTGCCGGCATATTGCGTGCCGTAGAAATCGGGCGGGCTGGCGAAGAATTCGGCCTGCTGGGCCATCTCGTCGAAGGTGTCCGGCGGCGCGAGGTCCTCGCCGTATTTTTCCTTATAGGCCTTCTTCTTGGCTTCGTCCTGGTAGAGGCTCTTCTGGTAGTAGAGCGCCGAGACGTCGAACTGCGCGCGCGGCAGCATCACGAGCTTGCCGTCGAGCGTGCCGGCCGCGATGTTGGCCGGAACGAAGGCATCGATCTCCTCCTTCGGCAGGAGCTTGGCGAGGTCGGTGTAGATGCCCGGATATTGCGGCGCGA
Source organism: Mesorhizobium dulcispinae (assembly GCF_033977345.1). Classification (NCBI taxonomy): domain Bacteria; kingdom Pseudomonadati; phylum Pseudomonadota; class Alphaproteobacteria; order Hyphomicrobiales; family Phyllobacteriaceae; genus Mesorhizobium; species Mesorhizobium dulcispinae. Next base: position 121,439 of record NZ_JAVIIY010000007.1, on the reverse strand, counting down.
ACGACGTGTGGTTGGAGCCGACGCACCAGGTGATCGAGTTGGAGGCGATGTCCGACTTGATCTCCTTGTCGAGATCGAAGTGGTTCTTCTTGGAGATGACGTTGACCTTGGCGCCGGTCGCCTTTTCCCACTCGCCAATGCGCTCGTAGAGCTTTTCGTATTGCTGGCCGCCAATCAGCTTGGCGTCGATGGTGACGCCGGGAAACTTGCCCGGCAGGTCGGCCGCGAATGCAGCGCCCGATGCCATGAGCAATGCGCCGGCGGCGACGCCGGAGAGCAATCTGTTCATGAATTCCTCCCTGGACGGCTCATGGGCCGTCATGACCTGAAGCTCAGCCGCTTCATTCATATGCAAACAAAATATTCATAAGTCGTCAAGCCGAAACTTCTTCCCAATGAAGGCGCTCTTGCGTATATGAAGATGGAAATTCACCAGAGGGGCACCCGGTGCAGGACGACGAGGAAGACCGCTATCGCGCACCGGCACTGGACAAGGGGCTGGACATTCTGGAGCTGCTCGCCAGCGTCGATGGCGGCCTGACCCAGGCCGAGATCGCCAAGCGGCTCGACCGCAGCCCGAACGAGTTCTACCGGATGCTCGACCGGCTGGTGAAACGCGGCTACGTCACACGCCCCGACGGCGACCGCTATTCGCTGACGCTGAAGCTCTTCGGGCTCGGCCAGCTGCACGCGCCGGTGCGCAGGCTGGTCTCCTACGCCACCTCGATCATGCGCGAACTGGCCGAGACGTCGTGGCAGGCAAACCAGCTCGTGGTGTTCGACCGCGGCAGCGCCGTGGTCATCGCCCAGCAGGAAGCGCCGCGATACTGGGGTATCTCGATCCGCGTCGGCTCGCATATCAGCCTGTTCGACACCGGATCGGGACATGTGCTGCTGGCCTTCCGCTCGCCGGAAGAACGCGAGATGATGATCGCCGAGCATCTGCGCAGCAACGAGGAGATGAAGCTGTCGCCCGACTTCTTTGCTCGCCTCGACCAGGTGCGCGACCGCGGCTATGAGATGATGGCTTCGCTGCAGACGGCTGGCGTCTACAATCTGTCGGCGCCAGTGCTCGGTCCCGACGGACGCGGCATCGCCGCGCTCACGATACCCTATATTACCCTGGTCAATGCGCCGGCCGCGCCCGATATCACCAGGACCATCACGCTGCTCCAGGCCGCCGCGGCCCGTCTGTCGCAACTCGCTGGATCGGATGTGAGGTCGAAGGAGTAATTCTTATTTGAATGATGAATTCTCCCGTGAGAGGATCGAGTCCATGTTTTGATGCATGTCGTTTTCTCAAACCGCTGTAGGGTTTGGGCGGCATGCATGAGCGCGACAAGGGAGGAAGCCATGATCGTCGACACGCATCTGCACCTCATCGATAAGGCGGCGCTGCGCTATCCCTGGCTGTCCGGCGTGCCGGCGCTGGATCGCAACTTCTCCCACGATGAATATGCCACAGAGGCGCGCCGCGCGGGCATAGACCTGGCGCTGCATATGGAGGTCGACGTCGACCCTGCCGATATCGAGGCCGAGACGGTCCATGTCCAAGGACTGTCGAAGAAGCCCGGCAGCCTGGTGAGGGGCGCGATCGTGTCGTGCCGGCCGGAGGAACCCGGTTTCGCCGCCTGGCTGGACAAGGTGAAGGCCGATCCCTTCGTCAAAGGTTTTCGCCGCGTGCTGCATGTCGTGCCCGACGACGTTTCCGAGGGCACGCTTTTTCGTGAAAACATCAAGCGTATCGCCGGCAGCGGGCTGACGTTCGATCTCTGCGTCCTGCCGAGGCAGATGATGCAGGCCATTGCGCTCGTCGATCTGGCGCCGGACGTGCAGTTCGTCCTCGATCATTGCGGCGTGCCCGACATCAAGGGCAAGGACGAGCATCCATGGCGCGAGCAGATCGACGCGATCGCGCGGCGCCCCAATGTCGTCGGCAAGATTTCGGGCGTCGTCGCCTATGCCGATCCCGCGACCTGGACCGCGGAGACGCTGCGGCCCTATGTCGAGCACACGATCGCAAGCTTCGGCTGGGATCGCGTCGTGTGGGGCAGCGACTGGCCCGTCTGCACGCTGGGCGGCGGACTGCTCGGCTGGGTGGCGGCGACGCATGCGCTCATCGTCGGCGCGAGCGAGACCGAGCGCACAAAGCTGCTCTCCGGCAACGCGAAGAAGCTCTGGCGACTGTAAGGCCCCCACCGCCGAGCAGGCTAGGTATATGCATTAGCCGGCCGCAACGGCCGGCGCGAAACTCTCACGAAAAAGGCGGTTGATATCGGCGACGACGCAGCTTGCGTCCTGCCGGTCGGCAAGGCCTGCGTTGAGGCGGTCGGATGCCGCCTGCTGGAACGCCATGTAGCCGTCATGGCGAGGGCGCACCCAGGCGCCCTCCAGCGTCGCCCGCGTGCCGCGATAGAAGTCGCCGGTCGCGGCGTTGACGGCAGCGTCCTCCCAGGCGGCAGCATGGCCGGGCTGGCCGCCGCCGGCGGCATAGGGGCCGCGTTGCACATCGCCGCTGGCGATCCAGTAGGCGAAGTCGATCGCTTCCTTGCCGGCCGCGGAGAAGGCCGAGACGGCGATGCCGGTGCCGCCGAGGGCGGAGCCGACCGGACCGTTGCCGCCCACGGACGGCATGTCGCAAAAGGCCAGCCGGTTGGGGCGGAACCCGGCTTTCGCATAGGGCACGTAGCCGTAGATCAGCGGCGCGCAGGCGATGCGCGAGCCGGCTTCGGCCATTTTCTCGAACACCGCGATCGGGTCCATCGTCAGGCATTCGGGGTCGACGAGTGCCGCGATCTCACGCAGCATCTCGACGACAGTTTCGCCGGTCTCGGGATCGACCAGATCGTCCGGGCCTTCGACAACACAAGGCCGACCGAGATCGGCGGCTAAAGTGAAGAAGCACATCAGCGAATGCGGCGGCCTGAGCGGCAGAAGCACGCGGCCCTGCTCAGCAAGCTCCAGCACTTCGGTCCAGATCGTCGGCGCGGCCTCGATCAGGTCGGGCCGCCAGGCCTCCACCTGGGTCGCGGCATCGATCGGAAAGGCCCACTGGCGCCCCTGCCAGTTGTAGCTCGGATAGGATCGGCCGACGCTTGCCCTCGCCAGCGCCTCGCGCTCCGCCTCGCGGCCCGGCACGTCGAGCGGCGCCAGGCATTTTTCAGCGGTGATCTGGCCGACATGCGGATGATCGATGACGATCAGGTCATAGGCGCGAGCGAGTTCTTCCACCGGAAAGGACTCGAAATCCTGCAGCGAGCGCTTCTCCCATTCGATCGAAACGCCGGTCTTTTCCTGCCAAAGCCTGGAGCAGGCGATCATCGGATCGTAGCCGCGCGGATGGTTCCAGGTCATGCCTTTCAACGACACACCACTCACAGGCCAAACTCCGCGCGGATTTTTGCGCTGTGCTCGCCGACCAGTGGCGCTGCCCGCTCGACCCTGGCGCGCACGCCGTCGACCCTGAGCGGTGAGCGGGTGGTGTGGATCGTAACGCCGTCCTCGCGCGTCACGGTCTGCAGCAGGTCGAGCGCCTTGAAACCGTCGCTCTCCAGCACCTCCTTCCAGTTCAGCACCTTGGCGCACCAGATGTCGGCCGGCTCGAGGATCGCCAGCCATTCGTCGACCGATTTCTGCGCGATGCGTTGCGCGATGATCGCCTTGATCTCGTCGCGCGCGGTGAACCAGGTCGACGGCTGGTCGCGGTAGGGTGCCAGCGCCTCGATCTCGAGCAGGTCGGCCAGTTTCGGGATCGGCGTCATGGCGATCGCCAGAAAACCGTCCTTTGCCGGATAGACGCCGTAGGGCGCCGCGAGATAGGCATGAGCGCTGCGGAAGGACGAGCGGCGCGGCAGGCGCCTTCCATCGTTGAGGTGCGTCGTCAGGACCTCGAACTGGAAGTCGATCAAGGCCTCGAGCAGGCTGGTCTCGACATGGCCGCCCTGGCCGCTGATGCCGCGCCGGACAAGTGCCGCTAGGATGCCTTGCGCGCAGGCCGCACCAGCCAGCATGTCGGCGATCGCCAGGCCGAACGGCACCGGACCCTGATCCTCGTCGCCGTTCAGCCACATGACGCCGGAGCGCGCCTGGGCGAGCAGGTCCTGGCCCGGACGCTTCACCCACGGGCCTTCCTCGCCATAGCCGCTGATCGAGGCATAGACCAGGCGCGGGTTGAGCGTGCGCACATGCTCATAGTCGAGGCCGAGCCGCTCGATGACGCCGGGACGGAAATTCTGGATCAGCACGTCTGCTTTCGCAAGCAGCCCGCGCAGCGCTTTCAGGTCTTCCTCGTTCTTCAGATCGGCGGCAAAACTTTCCTTGGCGCGGTTGATGGCGTGGAAGATGGTGGAATCGCCGCCGATCTCGGTGTCGCTGAGATAGAGCCGGCGCGACAGGTCGCCACCGTCGGGCCGCTCGATCTTGATGACGCGGGCGCCGAGGTCGAGCAACCTCAGCGAGCAGTAAGGTCCCGACAGGAACTGGCTCATGTCGACAACGACAAGGCCGGACAGCGGCAGGTCGGCGGCCATCATCACTTCTCCGTCTTGCCGGCGAAGTCGGCCGGATTCTTGTATTTCACCGTCTGCAGATGCTCGCAGTAGAGCACCAACTCGCCTTCGCCCTTGAACACTTCGTAGCTGGCGCGGATCAGCCCCATGTCCTTGTAACGGGGTTTCTTCTCCATGTTGGTGCGGATCGAATAGATGGTCTCGCCGATGAAGACCGGCTTTATGAAGCGCAGCTTGTCGTAGCCGTAGGAAAAGGCGTTGACGCAATTGGTGGCGACGAGGCCGAGGCCGGCGGAGAAGACGAACGCGCCCGCCACAAGACGCTTGCCGAAAATGCCTTCGCGCTCGGCGAACATCTGGTCCTGCACGTAGGGGTGGATGTCGAGCACCAGGGTGTTGAAGAGATGGCTGTCGCCTTCGGCCATGGTGCGGCGGAGCGAGCGGATCTTCTGGCCGACCGGCCAATCCTCGTAGAACCAGTTTTCGGCGTTCCACACCGGCAGCTCGGCGTGATCGGCCGGCATGTCTGAAGGGCGTGTCGAAGCGACGCCGACGGTCGGCGGGAAGCTGGTCATTATCCTGGTCGTCCGCTGCCGGAGAATAGGCCGCGCCGTCCGGGCAGGGCCGGAGCCGGACGCGATCGATCCTCCCCAAATTTTCTCTTGTGAAGATTATGTTCACATATGAGATTTCGGTACAAGCGGTATCATGCAGAAATTTGCCCGTTGAGCCAAACCGGTTTGCTCGGCTGCGCGAAGCACTGCGAAGGCTCCGGCCCCCGCCCCGCAGCCGACTGCAGTAGGGCTCCGGCGCCAGGGTGCCGGCTGTTGCATTGGTGCGCGAAGGTTCGCCGCGGGCCTGCCTTCAGGCGATCCAGGAAACCGTGTGGAGGTTCTGTCCAGAAATACCCGGGAAGAAATATTAGTTGATTCTACAACTCTTATCTGCCGTAACGGTTGTAAAGCTTGGCTTGCTGGTTGTGCGCAGGGAGCGCGACGCGGCATCGCCGAATACGGCCAATAAAATTCGCGTCGACGGCAGTGTAATTCGTTAGTAATCGATCGTCAGGATAATACGGACACAGATCATATCCGGTGCCTTATTTCTTGAGTCGACTATGGCGGTTCTCGGTGCATTTCCTCCCGGTGTCGGCTGCCGACCCTTCGACGAGGGAGATTGGGCGGGCGTGGCGGATTGCCTGCACAGGGGCTTTCCGGAACGCAGCCACGGCTATTGGATCGAGGCGCTGACCCGCCTGTCGCAGCGGCCCGCCGTCGCCGATTTTCCGCGCTACGGTTTCGTCCTCGAGAAGTCGGGCCGGATCGTCGGCGCCGTGCTGACGCTCTATGCCAGGCACAGGGGCGTGGATGGCGACGAAATCCGCTGCAATCTCTCGAGCTGGTCCGTGGATGCGGAGTTCCGACCCTATGCCAGCAGGATGATCGCCACGGTCATCATGCGCAAGGACGTGGTCTACACCAATATTTCGCCATCGCCGGGGACGGTGAAGCTCAACAAGGCATTCGGGTTTCGCCTGTTTTCCGGCGGCCAGATGGCCTTCTTTCCCGTTCTGAGTGCGATGCCGCGCCCGGACCGTGTGCTCGAAGCCCATGCGGACCTCGCCGAAATGGCTGAGCTCACCGACAATGAGAAATACATACTGCTCGAGCATGCCGCGTTGGGCTGCCTGTCGCTGATCTGCATCTGCGACGGCCTGGCGTTGCCGCTTGTCCTGAAGCCGCGCCGGATATTGCATGGCATCATGCCGTGCTGCCAGGTCGTCTACTGCCGCTCCCACGCGGATCTGGTCCGCTGCGCCGGGGCCGTGGGGCGCTTTCTCCTGCGGCGCGGGCAGCTGCTTTGCCTCGTCGATGCGATGGCCCCGGTTCCGGGTCTCTCCGGCAGGTATTTTCCGAAGAAGGGGATCAAGTATTTCAAGGGCCCGAAATCGCCTTCGCCGGGAGACCTGACGTTCACCGAGATGGTGCTGTTCGGTTCCTGAACGAAGTCGCGAAGCTGGCCTGGAATCCAGCCGATCCGAACGTCAGCCCGCTGCTTCGGCTCTTGCCGCCGCGGCCATGCGCCAGCGTGTTCCGAGCGAGATGCCCACGAGCAAAAGGCAGAAGGCGAGGGCGAGAGGGGAGTAAAACGCCTCCTCCTGCAGCACCGCGTTGGCCGATATGGTGACGATGCCGACAAAGCCGAACAGGAAATCAGGGTCGCCGGTTTGGATGAGCTGCCGCCGCAATGCCACGGCCAGCGCCGCCAGGAAGCCGAAGAAGACGAGACTGCCTACGCCCATCTGGTAAAGCATGACGCCGACCGCGCTCTCGACCGGCACGGAGGCGGCGCCCTCGGCCTGAGCACTTTGCCAATTGAGATTGATGCTCGTGCTCGACAGGTTGCCGCCGAGACCCAGTCCTTGGCCGAGCGGGTTAGCCAGGAAGTCGCGCATGCCGGCGATCAGGCCGAGGACGTGATAGTCGCCATGCGTGGCGCCATAGGCGATCGCCGCGGTCGTCCAGACCACGGCCAGGGCGATCACGGCCAGGAGCGCCAGACCGGCGCGGGAAGGGCGGTAGATGAGCCGCACGGCAATCGCAACGAAGAGCAGGAAGGTCGCTCCCTTGGAGCCGATGACCAGCAGGAGCGGCAAGGCGGCGAGAGGCAGCAACCATCGTCCTTTGAACAGCAGCCAGGCCGAAATGATGCTCAAGGCGTAAGCGTAACTGATTGGATGGAAGTTCGGTCCGCCGATGCGGAAGACGCTGGGCAGGATGTCGTTGAACAGCGGCGTGTTGAAGAAGGTCGTGGTCATCACGTCCTCGATCCCGCGGTAAACGAAACCCGTTTCCTGGAGCGCCTTTTCCCACACGCCGGTCTCGACCTGCCGCGATATGCTGCGCTCGACATATTGGTCGCCATGGAAGAGGCCGAGGAAATCCATGGTGAAGGTCAGTTCCGCATAGCCATAGACGATCGCGCCGGCGCCGAGCCAGAGCATGCTCTTGCGCAGATCGAGCGGATAAAGGCTGGCGGCGAGGACCGCGACGTGAAAGCAGGCGAGCGGCGTGATGGTATTGCGGAAATAGACGACCGCGTCCTTCGGGCCGCCATGCACGACGCCGAGGGCGAAATAGAAGCAAACCGTGCCGCACAGCACCATGCTGAGAAGCAGCCACGGACGCAATTCGGTCAGCGCGCGGACGCGGTACTGAAAAGAGGCAGCCAGAAAAATGCCGAACGCGGTCATCAGGATGATGAAATTGGTGCCGCGCAGCGCGTCGAAAGTGTCGTTGTCGGGGATGTAAGGGGTGAACCAGGCGACTACGAGGTTCTGGTAGAGGAAGGCGCAGATGATCAGCACGGGAACGCCCGAAGGCATTGCGTTCGCAATCATCAGCGTCAGCACGAAGGTCGCGGCAACCCCGAAGGGAGTCCACACAGCAAAGGAGGAGACGGCGAGCGCAACGACGAGCAAGGCCGTGCCGACATGCAGCAGGGCTTCGGGCGTGTCGCGGCGCGGCATGCCTGGTTGGGCAGGCGAATAGGCCTGCGTCGTGCTCATCGCTGGCCCGCTCCGGTCATTGCCTGCCCCAGCAAGCGTTCATGACGCCTGTCGTCCACGTCCCGCTAGCCTCCGAGCAGCGCGGCAATCATCGAGCCGTCGAACCCTTCGACGCTCCGCCTGCTCCTGATGAAGCCGAAGCCCTGATCGAGCTCCCAATAGGTCCATGCCACATGGTTCGCCTCAGCCGCCTCGCGCACGGCGCGCACCCAGGAGGCGCGGCTTTCGGCGTCCACGCAGAAATTGAGCACGCCGAACTCGTTCAGCATGACCGGGCAGCCGTGGGTCGCGGACCAGCGCGCCAGATCGGCAAAGTCCTGGGCGATCCGCGCCGCCGTCCAAGGCGCCGACAACTCGTCCTCAACGAGCTTGGCTGCCTCTTCGTCGCCCGCCGCGCGTAATTTGGAAAGCAGCCCGTTCACCGCCGCCGTTTCCTTGCTTGCGGGAAAGGGCAGGTTTGCGATGCGGGCAAGCGGCGATGCACCCCAGTTCTCGCACTGGTGGGTGAAGGCCATGGGCGCGTAGTAGTGAACGGCGGCAATCTGGTTGTCGTCGGCGAGCGGCGGCGTGTCGGCGATTTCCCAGATGCCCTGAAACCGTGCCGGTCCCCAGACCAGCGTGTGGAGCGGGCAGTTTGCTCGCAGCGTTGCGGCGATCCGTTCTCGCAGCGCCAGCCATGCGCTCCGTTCCAAGGGCGGCTCGTTCAGCAGCTCCGGATAGACCGACTGCGCCGGCAGATCGGCAACGACGACACGCAGGGCCATCCAGGCCTGAAGCACCCTTTCGCCCGCGGCCTCGGGATCGTTTCGGAAAGCCGCCACCAGCTCGCCCGAGGGGTGCATGTCGAGGAGGACCGAAAAGCCGAAGCCGACAAGGTCCCTGATCCCGTTCTGGATGCGGCGAAGCGATGCGGGGTCACCACCGGAGACGAGATCGGCGTTTACCGGCAGCCGGATCGTCTCGAACCCCGCCTGGCGCAGCTTCTCAAGCGTGGCCGTGGCGGGAGCAGACCCACTGTCGCGGTCGAGCCATCCCGGGAGGTTGAAGCCGCGCGACGGGACACGGGCATCGGCCGTAGCCAGCGCGACGGACCGTGGCAGAGGGGAGGTGGCGAGAAGGGTCCCGGCGGCAAGAGCCAGCGCATGCCGCCGCGACACCTTGGGCGGCGATGTCATCGATCCACCCCGTCCACCGCCTACCCCCGGGCGGCGGCGCTACGGCGCTGTTCGCCGGCCGCTCGCGGTCCGTCGGTTGCCCCGGCCGGTCGCGCGCTGTCCGGAGCGACGACAAGGGTGGCGCTGCGGCCGATCTGGCCGGCGCCGAATTTATGTGCAAGCAGCGTGGCGGCTTCCGAAGGCTGCTCCGAAGGGGCAAGCGCGAGAAGCGCAAGATCGGCCTTGGCGAAGAGTTCCGGAGTCCAGCCGTTCTCGTTGAAGGAAGGCGCGATCACGAGCACGAAATCGAACGCGCTTCCGGCCTCCGCCAGAATGCCGCGGAAGGTGCTGCGATCCGCAACGCCGGGGCCTTTCTCCGCCACAGAGCTGCACACGACGGTCTGCAGGCCGGTCGCGCCGTCGATGAACAACCCGGCTCCGTCCGTCGTCGAGTTGGACAAGTGATCGCCAATTTCCACCATCAGCACATTCTGATCGGCCCGCTGCATGCCGATGCCCAGCATCGCGCCCGCGATCCTTGCCTCGAAACTGCTGCGGATCGAAGACACAAGGATGACAAAGGGTTTGCCATGGTCGTTCAAGTGCAGGACCATCTGCCGCATGATCTTCAGCACGTCGAGTGACAGCGTTTCGTTTCCGGTCTGGAACAGCTGCTTCCTGATCGCCTTGATGTTGGAATAGGCGGTCCCGCCGGCAACGCCAGGCAGGCGGTACTCGCCGAAATTGGCCGGCATCGGCAACGGCCGGGGGCTGGCAGGCATGCCGTCCTTCCTGTCCGCGACCGGTTCAGCCGCGACTTCCTTCGGTGCCAGCGGATCCTCTTCCACCCGCGGGATCGGACCAAGCGCCAGAGCGAGGCCGCATCCGGCGAGGAGCCCCAGAACGGCGCTCACCAAGAGAAGCAGGACCGGCTTCGGCCAAGTCGGCTGCACGGGCGGCGAGGCGACGCCGATCTTGCGCGCCTCGGAGGTCTGCACGCCCTGCATCTGGGATGTTTCCTGCGCGCGCTTGAGATAGTCGTCGAGCACCGCGCGGGCGGCCTGAGCCTTCGATTCCAATTGCCTGAGCTGCACCTGCGCGATGTTCGAGTTCGTCGACTGCTGGCGCAGGGCTTCGAGCTTGTCCTGCAGCTTCCCGACATTCTGCACCGCGAGGTCGTAGCTGGCCTTCAATTGCTGCCTTATGCGATCCGCCTCGGCGGCCATCAGCCGCTGCAACCGCTCCAGCTCGGACTGAAGCCGCCCGATCGTCGGGTGACGCGGCCCGTACATGGTCTGCAGGCTGGCAAGCTCGGTGGCGCGCTGGTTGTAGTCGTCGCGCAATTTGATGGCCGAGGTGGAGGTCAGAATGTCCGCAAGCTTGGAGAGTCCGGCCGGCGAGTTGCCCGCGGCCAGCGCCTGGTTGTAGCGGTCCTTGGCCTGATCGGCGTCGCCCTGGGCGGCGATCAGCTGCGCCGTGAGCTGATCGAGCTGCGACTGCAGCGTGCCGCCATCCGTCGAGTTGACGATATTGTGTTTCGTCTTGAAATCCTCGACCGCCCGCTCGGCGTCGCTGACGTCCTTCTGCAAGCCGGAGATCCTGTCCGTGAGCAGCGTGTTCACGTCGCTGTTGGCGGTCTCGCGTTCTCCCACGAGGCCTGCCCGGTACTGGTCGACGATGGCATTGGCGATGCGCGCGGCCTTTTCCGGCGACGGCGACGTGAAGCTGACATTGATGACATAGGTCAGCCCTTCGCGCTCCACAGAGACCTTGTTCAGGAAGCGCTTGAAGGCGGCGTCCTGAGGCGAGCCCGCGCCGGCTCCGAACAGCGACAGCAGACGCGACATGAGGCCGACGCCGGCGAACTCCGGATCGCTGTCGAGCTTCTGGCTTTTGAAGACGGTGCCGAGCAGGTCAGGCGACTGGATGACGAAGACCTGGCTGGCGATGGCGGCGCTGTCGGAGCCGATCCCCGGAAGCACGTTGTTGAAATTGGTCGCGCGCGTGTCGCGGGGGTCGATCAGTATCGAGGCCGTTGCCGTATAGCTCGGTTTGGTCACCGCAAGATAGGACAGCGCCAACAACAATGCCGCGCTGGCGATGGCAAGCACCATCACGCGGCGCGCCCAAAGAATGGCCCACACGGCACCTATGTCGAACAGCGGCGGGAGAGTGCGCTCGTCGATCCTGGCTGGCTTCATCAATTTTCCTCGCGCGGAGCCGCGACCTCACGACCTCACTCGTCTCCACATTATTAAGGATTATCGTTAGCCATCGGTTAAGGGTGGCGGCGTGACGATGCGTTCGGCGCGGGCGATGCCGGTAACCATGCGAAGCGTTCGCGCTGGCGCGCTTGCGGCATTTTGCTTATGCAGGATCGGGTTTTGAGCGTCGTCGTAGGTGCGGGGTAGCCCATCGCCGATCGTCTCAGGAGGCGAGGTTGAAGGACAATACAGGGAACCGCGAGGCCGCCCCGGGGGCAGCGGCCAGTCCGGCGACCGACATGCGCATGTCGATCACGGCCCTCGCCAAGAGCGGCGCCGTGGCCGGCTTCATCAAGCTGGCCAGCGCGGGCCTGTCCTTCCTCATGTTCGTGGCCGTGGCCATGGTGACGAACGAACGCGAGTTCGGCCTCTACAGTGCCACCTATGCCGGCGCGAGCCTGGTTTCCTTCTTCGCTTCGGTAGGTCAGCAGAGCACCGTGCTCAGGTTCTGGCCTCAATACGCCGGGTTGGGCGATCTCGGCTCGGCTCACGGGCTGATGGCGCGCGCCATTCTCGTGGCGCTGGCCGGGCTGATCGGCACCAGCCTGCTCATCGTCGCGGTGGGATTCCTGCCCTTCATCGGCCGGGGAACGCCGGAATGGCTGCCGCTGTGCGTGGCGGCCGCGGTGCTGTCGTTCTCGCTCGGCTGGTCGGAGTTCACCTCCGGCGCTTTCAGGGCCAAGAACGCGCTGATATCCGGCCTGTTGCCGCGCGACATCATTTGGCGCGCCGCGACGATTGCCGCCGTCGCGGGGCTGCACTTCATGCATGTGAGGATCGATGCGGTCGCCGCGACATATCTGACGGCACTGTTGCTCATCCTCTCGGTCGTCCCGCAAACAATTGTCCTGGTGCGCGACACGGTGCGGGCGGATCGTGGCGGTCTCACGGAAGGGCAGAAGCAGGAATTCAAGACCGTGACGCTCGGCCTGTGGGGCGTCACCTCGCTGCCGCCCGCCCTCGGCCAGGTCAGCACGCTGCTCGTGGCGATGATCCTGGGGCCAGAAGCGGCGGGCGCGATCTTCGTGGCGGACCGGACCACGCGTTTCGTCACCCTTGCCCTCAACGGCATCAACCAGGCGCTGGCGCCCCAGATATCGGCCGCCTTCTACAGCGGCGACAGGGCTCACGTTCAGCGCATCACCAGTCTTGCCGCGCTCGGCGGCTCGGCCATTGGACTGTGCGTGCTGGCGGCGTTCTGGATATTCGGCAACTTCATCCTGTCGATATTCAATCCGGCCTATGCGACGCCGACCATGAGGACGACGCTCGTCATCTTCGGCATAGGGGCGACCTTCGGCACTGCCTGCGGCCCGATCGAAATCCTGTTGCAGTTGACCGGCCTGCAGCATGCGCTGTTCAAGGTGCTGGTCGTCGTCAACATCGCCGGGCTTTGCGTGACGGCCGTGGCAACCTACTACCTCGGACCCATAGGCGCGGCGCTCAGCATTGCCGGAACGGTTGTCGCCTGGACGAGCTTGGGGGTATTGATCGCCCGGCGCAGAATCGGCATCAACCCGTCGATCCTCGGCTTGTCCCTGGACAGGATCGCGCTCGTTCCGCTTCTGCTGCTGAAGGGGCGCACGTGAAGATCGTCCAGGTGCAGACCCAGGCCGAGGCAGCGGGGGCGCAGCGCATCTCCGACATGGTGGGCGAAGGATTGCGGGCGCGCGGGCACGAGGTGCGTACCGTCTTCATGTATCGCAAGACCGATGCCTATGACCGCGATCCCAATGCGGATTTCATCCTGGTGGAACGCCCGCACGGATTGCCCGGGCAGATCCGGGCGACCATCGGCCTGGCGCAGTATCTGCGCGTGGCACGCCCCGACGCCGTCATCACTTACCAGCACTACGGCAATATCTTCGGCACGATCGGCGCCCGGCTGGCCGGCGTCAGGCACATCGTCGCAAACCAGAGCGGCGCCCCGCACAGCAGGGGCGTCATGGGTCTCCTCTCCCAGATCGACAAGCTGATGGGCACGGTCGGCCTCTACCAGGCGAATGTCGTCAATTCCGGCTGGACGGAAGCGCAGTTCGACCGCTATCCGCGCTCCTATCGGCGGCGTATGCACCGCATCGATCACGGCGTTCCCGCACCGGGCGAGGAATTCGACAAGGCGGCGGCGCGTGCCGCCTTCGACCTGCCGCAGAACGTATGGCTCGCCGTATCGTCCGGCCGGCTGACGCGCATGAAGAACCAGATCGCGCTTGTCGGCGCGCTCGACGGACTGCCCGACGTCCATGTCGCGCTCGCCGGCGCGGGGCCGGAGCGCGAGGCGCTCGTCGCCTTTGCCGAAAGCCGCGGCGTCGCCGACCGCCTGCATCTCGTCGGCGAGGTTCCGCCGGCGCGCATCTTCGAGTTCCTCGCGGCCGGCGACGCCTATGCGTTTGCCTCGATGACGGAGACCTTCGGCCTCGCCTGCGTCGAAGCGGCCATTTCCGGGCTGCCGGTCGTTGCGAGCAACCTCGACGTCTTGCGCGAGGTGCTGACCGCGGAGGACGGCTCACCCGCGGCGCTGTTCGTCGAGGCCGACGCCGCCGGCATGGCCAGGGGACTTGGCGATCTGCTCGCACGGCCGGAGTTCAACGCCAGGCTTTCGGCGGCGGGAAGGCGGTTGCGGGACAAATATTCGCCGGCCAGGATGTGCGCAGGCTACGAAGCGTTACTTCTTGCCTGACCGCTTGCGCACCGCGGCAATCCCGTCGATCACCTCCAGCCGGCCCGCCCGGTTGAGCGTGTGGATTTTCGGATAGGGCCAGTCACCGGCAGCATCGATGGGCCGGGGCGCCGCGAGCCGGACCGCATGCTGGCTGAGTTCCAGCAGCTCGGACAAGCCAAGCCCGCCGCCGTAACCCAGCGTCCCGTCCTGAGCCGGAAGAAGCACGCGGCCGTCGCGGTTGCGGACGAAGGCTCCGCCGGGGCGGGCCATCCGATGATCAATCAGGATCGGGTTCGCCGGATGCGGCCGCCACGGGCCGCCGAGGGCAAGGGCCGAGAAAACCACCAGCGTATCGGACGTGCTTCCATGGCCGTCCCGATCCGTGGCGAACAGCCAGAGCATGCCGTCCTGCTCGAACAAGGTGGCATCGGAAATCTCGCCTTCCACCAGCACGGTCTCGGGCATCCAACGGTCCGGGAAGCCCGAGGCGCGGTAGAGCATGAGCCTGCCGCTGGCGCTCGCCTCCGGCAGCATCCAGATCGCGCCGTCGTGCTCGAATACTTGCGGGTAGGAGAGGTGGTGCGTCTCCTCCAGCACGACCCGAGGCTTTTCAGGAATGCCGCTTGAATCAAATGGGACAACGGAGATGACGGCCTTGCCGGTCGCGTGCGGATAATCCTCGACGAACACGAAGGGCCGGCCCTGCCACCAGAAGGGGAACGGATCGGCGTAGAAATGATCGCCGGGGTCCGGCAGCACCGACCAGCCGGTGCCGAGCTTGCCCGTGTCGGCGACGCCCGGCGCATCGGCAAAGCGATAGCCGACACGCCAGTGCGCGTGGCGGAAGCGCGCGCGCCGAAGCGCTTCCCGGCCAAGCCGCGGAAGCGCCGCGCCGAGATAGGCGGATGTGAAGCGGCCTCGCTCGCCGCGACCATGGATTGCAGCAACTGTCTCCCGTGGCAGCCGGTCCGCGGCGAACGCGCGCGCGAGCGATTGAACCAGAGTGATGGCGCGGGCGAGCACGTCCTCGGTGCCGAGCGCGGTGGATTCGCGTTTGTCGACCATCGGCCGCGCCTGGCCCACCACCGTCTTGTTGTCGAGCACGGCCTCGATCACCGGCAGCCTGCCGGCCGCGACGGCAATTGCCGCCTGGAGATCGGCGCTGGATCCGTCGAACCGAAGGCCGATGGTCGGAACATTCGAGGGCGCCGCGTCGCCGGCAAGGTCGAGCCTCAACGCGGCAGGGCGGTTGCCGGGCCGGGCCGGAATCGCTTGCACCGCGGAGCCGAGAAGCGGTCCGCGCCGGTGGAAGAGACGTTGCTCGAACCGGAAGGCGGCTTTTGCCGCGGCCGGCCAGATCGCCGGGCCGGGCTGATGCGCTACCGCGACATCGTGGCCGTCCGCTTCCAGCCGCTCTATGGCGACCTGCTGCCAACGGCGGGGCGCCGATTGCGGAACAATGACCTCGATCGCCAGCATGTCATTCCCGTCCGAGTCCATGTCCGTTCGGTTCCCGATAACAAGGAGACGAAAGACTGGCCGAAAATGCTTACATCGGGGTTACATGCAAAGTCCGACTTGTACTTTCGCGGCGAAATTCTTGACTGCCTGGCCCGATGCGGCTTTAGGAGCGTCCAGTCGCTGTGCAACGCAACATTAGCACTTTGCGCATATACCAAGATTCCAACAATCCCGGCGATCGATCTTGACCTGAAGGCCAAGACGTCGTCGATAAGCCGCAGTCTCGCCGGTTCGGATCACATGTTTGAAGTCACTGCCGAGGATGCGTTCGATTTCCGTTCGACGGAATACGCCGAGCTCTTCGCCAGCTCGGCGGCGACCGCGTTTCAGCATCCCATATGGCTCGCGCAACTCTATGAGAGGCTCGTGCGGCAAGGCGTCGCCGCGCCGCTGATCATCGTCGTACGGGCGCGTGCGAGCGGAAAGCTCGCGATGGTCCTGCCGCTGGTGAGGCGCCGCTACACTCTGCTCAAAGTCGTGGAATTCGCGGATATGCGGGTTTCGGACTATGTCTCGCCCGTCGCCGACGAGGAGACCTTCGCCCGCATTGTCGCCGACAGCCGCACGGTTGCCGCCATCCGTAAGCATCTTCGGCCATACGATCTCCTGCGCATCGGCAAGCTGGCGGACCGCTCGCTGGCGATGGAGCGGCTGCTTGGCATCGACAAGCGCGACAGCATGGGCATGAGCGCCTATACCAGCAAGCTGGAGCCGACATTCGCCGGCTGGCGCGAGCATCGGCTGGACCAGTCCTATCGCAAGGAGCTCGACAAGAAATCCCGGCAGCTCAACCGGATGGGCGAGGCGCGTTTCGAATGCGTCGACGGCCCGGCCGCCATCCGCACGACGTTCGATGCCCTCAAGCTCTATCGCGGCAAACGCTTCGACGGCAGCAACGGTCCCGCCGACCTTTTGCAACTGCCGTCCTATTTCGATTTCTATCTGGCCGTTGCCAACGAAGGATGCGGCGGCTTCGCCCGCACCTATGCATTCTGGATGAACGGCCGGCCGATCGCCGGCGCGCTTGGGCTAGAGCACCGTGGCTCGCTGCTGGTCATCCTCGGCGGCTTCGACGAGGCCGGCTACCGGAAGCAGTCGATCGGCAGCCTGATGTTCGAGCAGATCGCCCGCGACTGCATCGAGCGCGGCGACCACCATCTCGATTTCACCATCGGCGACGAGCCCTACAAGCGCGTCTTCGGCGGCCGGCCTTCACCGATGTGGCAAGTCTACCGCGCGGGGAGTCCGCTCGGCTATGCGGCACATCTGACGGTGGAGAAAATGCCGGCGGCCAAGACGCTGGCGCGGCGTATCCTGGAGGCCGCGCATGTCAAGAAGGCCAAGCCTTCTGCCGTCATGGTGCAGCCGGCCACCGATGAGGCTGCAGAGTCGTCCTGAAATCTGAACGATTGAAGCGCACCAGGCCTGACGCCCAACGCGCTTCTAAATACCAGTTGGCGGTCCCAAACCGCGCCGCGCTGGCTTATGCAAAGGGCGTCCTTCGACCGATCGGCCGCGTTCAGGTGACGGCTTCGACTTGCGGCCGCTTGAGACCGCGCAGCCTGGCGGCAAGGCTCGGGCTGAACTTGTCGACCTCATGCAGGATGCGGCGGCGGCTGAAGTGAACCTGCCGACGCGCGCGCCAGCGCAGGTCGGTGTCGATGGTCAGGCTGCGGCGGAAATTCGCCATTTCGAGCCCCCGTTCATCCATCGCCTGCTTCATGGGATCATCGTAGAAGGTGGCGATCTTCGCGGCAGTCATGCCGGGCGTGGCCATCCACTGCGGCACGTGCACCATGCACAGCCGCTCCACGTCGGTCAGCAGACGGCTGACCCCTGTTCCGGCGGCCGGACAGGACGTCTGGTAAGCGTCCCCGATCAGGACGACGCCGTCGCGCTTGCAGTTTTCTGCGACGGTGATGTCGGTGAGCCAGCTCGAGACACGGTCGATGACCTCGAAGTCGCCGAACGTGCCGAGGAGTCCCGGAAGCGTTTCGATGAGCGTTTCGCGAGGCCGGTCGCGCAGCGCCTTGACCCACGGATCGGTGTGCTCCCGGAAGACAAAGAGATTGGCACGGGTAACGCCGCCGGCCGGGAAGAAGTTCAGGTAGTCGATCCCGTCGGAGACGCGTTCGCCGTAATAGGTCAGCGCCGGATGCTTGAAGGCGCCTGCGCTCGCCGGCCGGACATTGAAGCCGAAAGTCAGCGATTGCCGCTGGTGGACGAACCGGCGCTCGATGCCAACGTCTCGCCGCAGGATGTCCCCCATGCCCGTGGCGAGCACAAGGAGGCGAGCCGTCACATCCGGCTGCCCGATGATCGACACACGCTGCCGCTCCGGCCCGGCCTCCACCGCGCTCACCCTGCCGGCGACGAAGCGTACGGTCTTGGGCAGTTCGGCCCGCATCGCCGCGACGAGGTCGTCGTAGAAGATGCCGTAATGGCGGGCGCGCGTGCGGTCGAGCACCCGCCCCTTGCGCACGTTGACGATCTCGTCGAATGCCGCGGCCGCCGCGGAAAGGCTGTCCAGGAGACCGATCCGGCGCAGCTTGTCGATCTGGTCGCCGGCGATCTTCTCGACGCGGAACTCGCGCGGAAAAACGGGGTGGCGGTCGATCAGCGTGACATGGTACCCCGACCGGCCGAGTAGCGTCGCGGCAAGGGTCCCGGAGAGCCCGCCGCCGACGATGGCGATCTCCGTATCGGTTCCCGCCGGCAGCGGACGCAGCGATTCTTTGGCGGTCATTGCGAATACCTCAGGAGGGCATAGAGGGCACGGGGATTGGTGGTGAAATAGCGCCAGAAGAGCCGGCGCGGCTCCATCAGCATGCGCCACAGCCATTCGAAGCCGGCCTTCTGGACCCAGAGCGGCGCACGCCGGACCTTGCCGGCGATATGATCGAAGAGTCCCCCGGAGGTCTTGATCACGCCGACATTCGAGAGTCGCGAGGCAAAATCGCGGACAAAAATCTGCTCGCGCGGAACGCCGAGACCCAGCCACAATATGTCCGGCGCAAGCGCGTTGATCTCATCGAGCTTCTTCTCGAGCGCTTCGCCGGTGAGATAGCCGTGGCTGTGGCCGACGATGCGCAGGCGCGCATAACGAGCCCTGATGGCGGCCACGGCCTTGGCGTTCCCGGCCTCCGTCGATCCCAGCAGATAGAAGGTCGCCGCCTCGTTCTCGGCGAGCTTTGCCACGTCGTGGAACAGATCGGTGGTGGCCACGCGCTCCGGCAGCGGCGTGCGGCACAAAAGGCGCGAGGCAAGGACAAGCGGCTGGCCGTCGGCGAAGATCTGGTCGGCTTGACGGAAGAGGGTGGCTATCTCGGACTTCGCGCGAGCCTGAGCGATGACCTCGCCGTTGGCGGAGGTGAAGTAATACGGACGGCTGCCATGGCGGTGTTGCCGCGCAGCGGCGATCATCAGGCGGGCGGCGCCCTGCCGGTCGATCACGGTGACCGGCAGCCCGCCGAGCTGCACCGTCGGCAGTGCAGGCAGGTCCTGCCGGGAAGGCGCTGCTTCCAGCTTCGCCACGGCGTTCACGTCCGGGTGCCCGGTCGAAGTCTGATGCTGCAACCGGGGAAAATGAGAGGTCTCATGGCTTGCGGGCGTCAAAGGTTGGCTGGAAGGGAGCGGATCCGATCCTCTGGTCGTAACGCAGTCTTGTTCAAAATCTCTTTTTGAACTTTCTAAAACTTTTCGCATAGGAGAAGTCGCCCCACTCTCCGCAATCCAAACTACCCCCTTCATGGGCACCATAAGTAAAAAAATCAAAACGTTAAGCGATATATTAATAGTTAGTTAATGTGTAAGGTTTTAATCGAAATGTAAATTAACGGAATTCTTGAATCTGCAACTGCGGCTTGTTTTTTGCTGGTTTGGAGTTGTATTTCCTCAAGTTAGTCGAGAGGTGGTTTTGTCACCGGTCGCGACTGCATTGGCCTGTCAATGGACGCCTGCTCTTAGATGAGGACAGGGTTGATGGCGGATGTAGACGCGGGGAGGTGGTAAACGATATGCGTGGCGCCTGCCTGACGGGCAAAGCGGAAATTGTCCGGCGTCAGCGATTCCCGGTAGAGGCCAAGACCGATCTTCGTGGTTCTACTTCACGCCGATGCCGGCGGTCAGGCCACCGTCTATTTTGTAGTCCGCGCCGGTGCAGAAGCTCGCCTTGGAGGAGCACAAAAAGGCGATGAGCTCCGCCACTTCCTCCGGTTCGCCGATGCGGCCAAGCGGATGCGCCGCGCCGAATCGCCTGTAGGCTTCCTCGACGTCGGCGTCGCTGCCGTTTTCGCCGCGCGCGGCCTTCTCCAGGATCGGCGTGCGGATCGAGCCCGGGCTGACCGAATTGACCCGGATGCCGGCCGCCGCGTAGTCGAGCGCCAGCGAGCGCGTCAGCGTGTGGATGGCGCCCTTGGTCGTGGCATAGGCGGCGACGTTCTGCTGACAGGCGAAACCCTGCACCGAGGCGACGTTGACGATGGCGCCGCCGCCGCGCTTGATCATTTCGGGGATGCCGAAATGCGCCGTCAGGTAGATCGAGCCGACATTGACCGTCATCGCCTTATTCCAGGTTTCCCAGTCGGTTGTCGTCGCGGTGCCGTAGGGATGGACGGCCGCCGAGTTGACGATCACGTCGAGGCCACCGAATCGTGCGACTCCGGCCGCGACCGCGTCGCGGACCTGGTCCTGCACGGAGACGTCGGTGTCGATGACCAGCGCGCCGGCTTCAGACCTTTCCAGTTCCGCTCTCATCGCCGCATTGGCCGCGCGGTCGATGCCGCAGGCGATGATCGCCGCACCTCCTGCCGCGAGGCGCCTGGCGGTCGCGAGACCGATCCCGGTCGTTCCGGTCACCAGGGCCACCTTGCCGTCGAAATCCTTCATTGCGGGAACTCCTTCAGTCACGTGTCGGAAGCCGGCTCTTCCGGCAGGAATCGCAGGGCGAAATCGAGATGGCGGCTCATCAGGTAGGCGTAGGCCAGCCTGTCTCGGGCGCGCAGCGCGGCGATGATCTCGCCATGCGCGGCGCGGGTGTCGGCCAGCACCGGGCGCATTTCCTTGCCGATGGTCATGATCCGCCGGATCACCGGGGAAAGGAAAGAATAGATGTCCGTCAGCATGCGATTGTCCGCCAGCCCGATCAGCGCCATGTGAAAATTGAAATCGTTGTCGGCGGCTTCCTCTATCGAGCGGCTCTCGACGATATGGGCATTGATTTCGTCGAGCGCCTCGATCTGCTCGTTTGTGGCATTGAGCACGATATGATCGCCGATGCCGACTTCGATGATGCGCCTGAAACCCTGGATATCGGCGAAGGACGAGCGCGAGACATCCATATGCGCGGCGAAGAAATTCTGGATGGCGATGCTCTGCCCGTCGGCCAGCACCGCGCCGACGCGGGGCTTGGGCTCGATCAGCCCGTAGGTGCGGATGGTGCGCAACGCCTCGCGCACGGTGTTGCGGCTGGCGCCGGTGATCTCGCTGAGCTCACGCTCCGTCGGCAGCACGTCGCCGACATTCAGCTGCCGCGCGCGGATGAGGTCGAGGATTCGCCCGGCCGCGGCGTCGACCGCGGAGCTGCCGCCGGCACTGCGGCGGGCGGCATTGTCGCGCACGGCCTGTGAGTTTTCCAAGGACGTTCCTTCCAAATTATTGGACCAAGATATCGTAAGATTTGAGGAAAACAACCGACTTCGGCCTCCTGTCGAGTTTTCCCGGCAATATTTCCGGGCCAATGACATCGGCGAGCACCGTAATTTTTAATTTGACTCTCATTCTGGTCCAACAATAAGTTGCGGCTTTCTCGAAAAGGAAAGCGGCGATGGAACAGTGCTGGCGTTGGTATGGTCCGGACGATCCGGTGACACTCGATCATGTCAAGCAGGCGGGCGCGACCGGTGTCGTCTCGGCCCTGCACGACATCTATGACGGGCGTGCCTGGCCGCTGGAAAACATCCTGGAGCGCAAGCGGATCATCGAGGCGGCGGGGCTGACCTGGTCGGTGGTCGAGAGCATTCCCGTCCACAACTCGATCAAGATCGGCTCGCCGGAACGGCTCCGCTATGTCGGCTTCTACAAGGATACGATCCGCGCGCTTGCCAAGGCCGGCATCGCGACGATCTGCTACAATTTCATGCCCGTGGTCGACTGGACCCGCACGGATCTGGCCTACCGCCTTCCGACGACGGGTTATGCGTTGCGTTTCGACGCGATCGATTTCGCGGCTTACGACCTGTTCGTGCTGAAGCGCCGCGATGCCGAGGCCGGCTACAGCGCCAAGCGCATCGCTGAGGCGGAAGCGCGATTGAAGGAGCTCGGCGACGAGAAGATCGACAGGATCGAACGCAACCTCATCGCCGGCCTGCCCGCCACCGAACGCAGCTACAACCGCGACAGTTTTCGCGAGGCCTTGGCCGAATACGATGCGATCGGGCCGAAGGAGTTGCGCGACAGTCTCGCCTGGTTCCTGCGCGAGATCATTCCGGTGGCCGAGCAGGAAGGGGTGCGCATGTGCATCCATCCCGACGACCCGCCCTTCTCGCTCTACGGTCTGCCGCGCATCGTTTCGACGGCCGAGGATGCGCGCTTCATCCTCAATGCCGTCGATAGTCCTGCCAATGGGCTGACCTTCTGTACCGGCTCCTACGGCACGCGCGCCGACAACGACATCGTCGCCATGGTCAAGGAATTCGCCGGCCGCATCCATTTCGTCCATCTGCGCAACGTCACCATCGAGGATGACGGCTCCTTCTATGAAGCGGAGCATCTCGAGGGCGGCACCGACATGGCGCATGTCATCCTCGCCCTGATGCAGGAGGAGGCACGGCGTCGGAAAGAGGGCCGCGCCGACTGGCGCATTCCGATGCGGCCCGATCATGGACATCTGCTCGCCGACGACATCGGCAAGACCAGGATCAATCCCGGTTACTCGCTGATCGGCCGGCTGAAGGGCCTCGCCGAGCTGCGCGGCATCATGCGCGCTGTCGAGCGGTTCGGGCTGGCTTGAGGCTGCGGGCCACATAGGGGGATCGCCGCATGAGCAACCTGCCCTGGATCTGTCATGTGCCGATTCTCGGCGACGCCGCGCGGGGGATCGTCGTCGACGTTCGCAATGATCGACTGCGGCGATCCCAGCTGAGCCCTTTCGACTTCCAACGCTCGGCGCGTTCCAGGCTCACCGCTCCAGGCAGATCGCCACGCCCTGGCCGCCGCCGATGCAGAGCGAGGCCAGGCCCTTCTTCGCCCCGCGCCGGATCATTTCGTGGAGCAGCGTGACCACGATGCGGCAGCCGGACCCCGCCAGCGGGTGGCCGAGCGCGATGGCGCCGCCGCTCATGTTGATGATGTCCTCGTTCCAGCCCATCTCGCGGTTGACCGCGATGGCCTGTGCGGCAAAGGCCTCGTTGATCTCCATCAAGTCGAGGTCGGCTGGGCGCCAGCCCGCTTTCTCGAGCGCGAGTCGCGAGGCCGCCACGGGGCCAAGCCCCATGTCCATCGGTTCGACGCCGGCCGACGCGTAGGAGGCGATACGGGCGAGGGGCGTCAGGCCGAGTTCCTTCATACGCGGCTCCGACATCACCAGCACCGCCGCCGCGCCGTCGTTGAGGCCGGAGGAGTTGCCGGCTGTGATCGTGCCGGCTGCATCAAAGACCGGTTTCAGCCGGCCAAGTCCTTCCATGGTGGTGGAGGGATTTGGATGCTCGTCGCGGTCGACGACGAGATCGCCTTGCCTGGTCTTAACCGAGACAGGGACGATCTCATCGTCGAATCGTCCCGACCGGATAGCCGCGTCGGCCTTCTCCTGCGAGCGGAGCGCGAACCGGTCCTGTTCCTCGCGCGTGATCTGGTAGCGCTGCGCCAGCGACTCGGCCGTCACGCCCATATGGACCTGATGGAAGGCGTCCCATAGTCCATCGGTGATCATGGAATCCTTGACGGTCTGGTCGCCCATGCGGATGCCGCCGCGGACACCGGAGATAAAATGCGGCGCCGAGGTCATCGAGTCCTGTCCGCCGGCGATCACGCTACCGGCGGCGCCGCAGCGTATCGCCTGTGCGGCGAGATGGATCGACTTCTGGCCGGCGCCACACACCTTGTTCACGGTCATCGCGGGCACGCTGACCGGCAGCCCGGCCTTAAGCGCGGCCTGCCTGGCTGGATTCTGTCCCGCGCCGCCGGTCAGCACCTGGCCCATGATCACCTCGTCGACGGCATCGGGCGGAGCTTGCACTTGGGCGAGCATCGTCTGCAGCAATTGCCCGCCAAGCTCCGCTGCCGAAAGGCCGGCGAAGGCGCCGTTCAGCTTGCCGATCGGCGTACGTTTGGCGGCAGCGATGTAGACCGCATCCATTTCAAGTCCTCCACAAACGCGACTTCCGAGCGCATGTTCGCCGCTTGACATTCTGGTTATAACCAATAATCTGAAACGCATCGGCAGGCAAGGTCGCGGCGTCGAGCCGGCCTGCATTCCGGGAGGAAATCCATGTCATCCGTGCTTTGGACGCCGGCGCCGGCCGCGTTCCAATCGTCCAACCTTGCGCGCTTTTCACTGGCCAACGGCTTCGACCCGCGCGACTACGAGACGCTGCATCGCTGGTCGATCGGCGACCCTGGCGCGTTCTGGCGCGCTGTGTGGGATTTCGCGGAAGTTATCGGTGATCCCGGCGCGATTTCCTTCCTGCGCGACGATCAGGCGCCGATGACGAAGAGCCGTTTCCTGCCGGAGGCTTCGCTTAATCTCGCCGAAAATCTTTTGCGCGGCGACGGCGCAAAAGCCGCAGTGATCGAAGCCGACGAGAGCGGTCATTTTCGCATCATCACGCTGCGCGAATTGCGCAGGCTCGTTGCCAGGACGGTGCACGGCCTGCGCGCTGCCGGCGTCGGCAAGAGCGATTGTGTCGGCGGCATCCTGCCCAATCGCGTCGAAGGCCTCGTCGCGCTTCTGGCAACGCTCTCGATCGGCGCCGTCTGGTCGTCCTGCTCACCGGATTTCGGCGCTGCCGCGATCGTCGACCGCCTCGGCCAGATCGGCGTCAAGGTGCTGTTCGCCGCGCCCCGCTACCGCTATGCGGGCAGGGACCACGACATCTCCGAGAGGCTCGCCGCGATCGTCGCGGCGATGCCGACGACGACGACGCTGGTGACGACCGGTGAACCGGTCGTCAGGCCGACCTGCGCGGTAGATTATATTTCGTTCGATGATTTCGGCAGCGACGGCCCGCTGACCTTCGAGCGCGTGCCCTTCGATCATCCGGCCTATGTGCTCTACACCTCGGGCACCACCGGCGCGCCGAAGGCGATCGTCCATCGCACCGGCGGCGTGCTGCTCCAGCATCTGAAGGAGCACCTGCTGCACGGCGACGTCAACCCTGGCGATGTCATGAGCTGGTACACCAACACCGCCTGGATGATGTATCACTGGCTGATCTCCGGCCTCGCCTGCGGTGCGGCGGTGGTGCTCTATGACGGCGCGCCGATCCTGAAATCGGCCGATGGCCTCGACCCCAGTCCGCTCTGGACAATGGCGGAGCGTGCCAAGGTCACGCATTTCGGCACCAGTCCGAAATATCTGGCCACACTTGCCGCCGAAGGCTACGCGCCGGGACGCCTGCATGACCTGTCCTCGCTGCGCTCCGTGCTTTCGGCCGGCGCGCCGGTCTCTCCGGGACAGTTCGACTGGGTCTACGAGCATGTGAAGCGCGACATGATCTTCGCCTCGATCTCGGGCGGCACCGAGATCATCGGCTGCTTCCTTCTTGGCTCGCCGATCCACGCCGTGCGCCGCGGTGAACTGACGGTGAAAGGGCTCGGCCTTGCCGTGGCCGTCATGGACGAGCGCAACGCGCCGGTCATCGGCCGCCAGGGCGACTTGGTCTGCACCGAGCCGTTCCCTTCGATGCCGCTGACCTTCTGGGGCAAGGAGGGCGACACGCGCTATCACGCCACCTATTTCGCAGCGCGCCCGGAGATCTGGACGCATGGCGACGTCGCCGAGATGACTGCTTACGGCTCCGCAATCATCCACGGCCGCTCGGACACGACGCTGAAGCCCGGTGGCGTGCGCATCGGCACGGCCGAGATCTACGCCGCCTGCGAGGGTTTTGCCGAGATCGAGGATTGCCTGGTCTTCGGCGCGCCGGTCGAAGGCGATGAAGAGATCGTGCTCTGCGTCAAGCTGAGCAACGGTTTTGCACTGACCCCCGATCTTGCCACGCAAATCCGCCGCGCGATCCGCGAGGGCGCGTCGCCGCGCCACGTGCCTCACCGCATCCATGCGGTGCGGGCGGTGCCCTATACGCTCAACGGCAAAAGGGTCGAGGGCGCCGCGCGCACCATGCTCGAAGGCAAGCCGGTCAAGAACATGGCTTCGCTCGCCAATCCCGCATGCCTGGAGGAATACCGCGCGCTCGACCGGAGCAAGGCGGCATGAGCCGGGCAAAGGGAGCTATCGTCGGCGTCGGCGAGTTGAAGCCGCACCGCCTGACCCACGGCGTGACGACACTGGAGATGATCGCGGAAGTCTCGCGCCTGGCGGTGCTCGATACCGGGCTGGAGCCGGCGGCGATCGACGGGCTGCTGGTCGGGCCGCAGGTCGGCGAGACGCCGCAACATGTTCCGGCAACGATCGCCGAATATCTGGGACTCGCGCCGACCATGGCCAATGTGGTCGACCTCGGCGGCGCGTCCGGCGCCGGCATGGTCTGGCGCGCTTCCGCTGCGATCGAAGCCGGCATGTGCGAGACGGTGCTCTGCGTGCTCGCCAACAACCGCGAGGAGCCAGCACCCCGCTCGCCCAACCGCAATCCGATCCGCGAGTTCGACGTGCCGTTCGGCGCCTCGGGCGCCAACATCTCCTACGCGCTGCTGATGCAGGCGCATATGGCCGAATACGGCTCGACCGCCAGGGATTTCGCGCTGATCGCCGCGGCGGCGCGCGCCAACGCCCAGCTCAATCCCGACGCCATCTTCTTCGGCAAGCCGGCCGATGTGGAGGCGGTGCTGGCCTCACCGATGATCGCCTCGCCGCTGCACCTTCTCGAGATCGTCATGCCGGTTGCCGGCGGCGAGGCGGTCGTCGTCACCTCGGCCGAACGCGCGCGCTCACTGTCCAAACGGGCCGTGCACCTGCTCGGCGCCGGCGAGAAGGTCACGCATCGCGCGGTCAGCCAGGCGCCCAGCCTCACCTCCGGTCCGTTGAAGAGCGCCATGGCGCGGGCCTTCGCGCAGTCCGGCACGCGAGCCGGGGAGATGAATCTTCTGTCGCTTTACGACTGCTACACGATCATGGTCGCCACCACGATCGAGGATGCCGGTCTCTGCGCGCCGGGTCAGTTCGGCGCGTGGCTGCGCGACCATGATCTTTCCCGTGACGGCGACAAGCCGCTCAACACCCATGGCGGCCAGCTCGGCTTCGGCCAGCCGGACCTTGCCGGCGGCATGACCCACGTCGTCGAAGCGGTGCGCCAGCTGCGCGGCGAGGCCGGCGAGCGCCAGATCGGCAAGGCCGAGCTCGCTTTGGTCACCGGCAATGGCGCGACGATGAGCGAAGCGACCGCGCTCGTGCTGGGAGCCGCCTGATGTCCGTCGATCTCAACACGCTGAAGACCGCAGGTCCGACGATCACCGCGTTGACCCGGCCGTTCTGGGATGCCGCAGCCGAAGGGCGGCTGAAGATCCAGCACTGCGAGGACTGCGGCAAGGCTGTGTTCTACCCACGCCCGATCTGCCCGCACTGCTGGGGCAGGCGTCTGGCGTGGAAAGAGGCATCCGGCAGGGGCCGGCTGAAATCCTTCTCGGAAGTGCACAAGCCCGGCCATCCCGGCTGGCTGCCGGCGGCACCCTATGTGGTCGGGCTGGTCGAACTGGCCGAAGGGCCGACGATGCTGAGTTTCATCCTGCCCGGACTGCGACCGCCGCGGGTGGACGATGCGCTGCGGCTTGCGCCCACGGACATCGGTGGCCGTGTCCTGCCGGCTTTCAAACCAGTCGAAACCGGAACAGAGGAGAAGCCGGAATGAGCATCGAGACGAAAGACGGTTGGGCGGGTGTGGTGAAGGGCCGTCCGCAGGTCGGCGCGTTTGCCGAGCGCACGCGCCGCACCAGGATGAGCGACATCGAGGCCTTCACCGACATCACCGGCGACCGCAATCCGCTGCACTATGACCGCGCGCTGGCCGAGAAATCGGTGTTCGGCAAGCTGATCGTTCAAGGCGGCGTCACTTCTGGTATTCTCAACGCGCTGGTCGCGGAGGATCTGCCGGGACCGGGAACCGTGTTTCTCGAAGTTGCCTGGAAGTTCGTCAAGGCGGTCGGCGTTGACGAGGAGATCACCGGACGCGTGGAGGTCAAGGAAGTGCGCCTCGACAAGCCGATCTGCAAGATCGAGACCAGCGTTCGCAACGGCCAGGGCGAGCTTTGTCTCACCGGCACGGCCACGGTGTTCACCGTGCCGCTGCGAGCTAGATGAGCGCGGTAAGCGGCAACCAGCTCGGCATGGCCGCCGATGGCGGTCGCTGGCGCGTGCTGTCTCTGCTTTGCCTGGCGGTCGTCCTGTCGCTGACCACCTGGTTTTCGGCGACGGCCATCCTGCCAGAGCTCAAGCAGGAGCTTGCGCTTGGTCCTGGCGGCGAGGCCTGGCTGACCAACGGCGTTCAGGTCGGCTTCGTGATCGGCGCGCTGGCGGCGAGCCTGGTCAATCTTCCAGACCTCGTGCGGCTCAGCCGCCTGATGGCGGCCGCGTCGCTGGTTGCCGCGCTCGCCAATGCGAGCCTGCTGCTCCATCCCGGGCCGGGCGGCGTGATTGCCGCGCGCATCGTCACCGGCGCAGCACTTGCCGGCGTCTATCCGCCGGCGCTGAAGCTGGTTGCCACATGGTTCGCGCGCGACAGGGGGCTGGCGCTCGGCGCAGTCATCGGCGCGCTGACCGTCGGCTCGGCACTGCCGCATCTCTTCCGCGCCGTTTCGACCGCGCTCGACTGGCGGCCGGTGGTTGCCGCCGCCAGCCTGGCGACGGCCATCGGAGCATTGCTGTTTCTTTTGTTCGCAAGGGAAGGTCCCTATCCCTTCGGTAAGGCGGTGTTCGAGCCTTCGCGCATCGGGCAGGTGTTTCGCGAACGGCCGTTGCTCCTCGCCAATCTCGGCTATCTCGGCCACATGTGGGAACTCTACGCCATGTGGGCGTGGCTGCTTGCCTATACGCGCGCGGCCTTCGAGGCGCAGGCGATCGGATCGGCCGCCGCCGCCTCGCTTTCGACCTTCTTCGTCGTCGCCTCCGGCATTCTTGGCTGCCTGTTGGGCGGCTATCTGTCGGACCGCATCGGCCGCACCGCGACCACCGCCGGCATGATGATCGTCTCGGGAAGCTGCGCGCTGCTGATGGGCTTCCTGTTCACCGGTCCGCTCTGGCTCTTCATGCTGGTCGCCGTCGTCTGGGGTGTTTCGGTGGTCGGCGATTCGGCGCAATTCTCCGCCGCCGTGACGGAACTTGGCGACCGCCGCTTCGTCGGCACGGCGCTGTCGGTGCAGCTTGGCGCCGGCTTTGCGCTGACAGTGCTCGCCATCTGGCTGACGCCGCGCTTTGCCGACTTCATCGGCGGCTGGCGCTGGGCCTTCCTGCTGCTAGTTCCAGGACCGCTTCTGGGGGCAGCCGCCATGCTGTGGTTGCGAAACTTGCCGGAGAGCGTGAAAATGGCGGGCGGGCTCCGTTAGGAGCTGCTGCCGCGCTTGAGTCGCGGCAAACAATCACACCGGGCATTTTGCCGGCAGCCTGAAGACCGATGATGGAACAAACGACCAGAATGCGCGGGCGTCCCCGTTACGACCAGGAAGATGCCGCCGCTGCCGAGGCGTTCCGCTCGATCGGCTCCAAGGTCCAGCTCAACCGCGACGAGGCGGCGCCGCTTTGGGTTCAGTTGCGCAACCAGGTTGAGGAAGCGATCAACACCGGGCTGCTGGCCGCCAATTCGCGCATACCTTCGGAGCAGGCGCTTTGCGATTTCTTCGGTGTTTCGCGCCCGGTCGTGCGCGCAGCGATCGGCTCGCTGTCCAACGAAGGCCGCATCATCAAGATGCCGCGCAAGGGCATGTTCGTTGCCGCGCCGCGCGAGCATGTCGACTTCATGACCGCCAATCTCGGCGTGTTCGACGACCTGACCGCCAAGGGCCACAAGGTCTCGACCCGCACGCTCGAGGTCTACCGCTGCCCGCCGAGCGCAAAGGAGTCCAGCGTTTTCGGCATTCCAGCCAACGGCAGCGTGGTGAGGATCAGCCGCGTCTACATGACCGACGGCTCGCCGATCACCATGACGCGCATCAGCCTGCCGGGGCACAGGGTGCCGGGTCTCGAAAACATCCTGTCGGAAAACCAGTCGATCTTCGGCACCATCCGCGCGGTGTTCGGCCTGACGGTGAAGCGCGCCGACCGCTGGCTGCGCGCGGCGCTGCCGACCAAGGAAGAGGCTGAGCAGATGGGCGTCGCCGCCAACACGCCGCTGATCGAGATCGAGTCGATCGCCTATGACGCGGACGGTGCCGCGCTCGAATATTACGAAGCCTTTTACAACTCCTCCGTCGCCCGCATTCACATGGCGGTCGAGCAGCCTTCGGCGACGGTGAACGGCGTCGATCGAACCTGACTTCTCAATCTTCAAAAAAAGATTTTGTTTTCTGGTTATAACCAGATTGACGAGCCCAGGAAGCTTCTGTAACGTCCCTGTCATGGGGTCGGGAGGAGCCTGACCTGGAGGCATTATCAGGACCAATCGGGATTGCGACGCCGCTTCGGCGGCGAGGGCGGAATTTTGTCCGCGTTCGAGGCCGGTCCTGGTGGAGGACGTGCATGGATTACCGATCGCAGTTCGATCTGGCAGGCGAGGTTGCCGTCGTCACCGGCGGCGCCAGCGGGATCGGCTTCGAGGCCGCCAGGGCGCTCGGCACATGCGGCGCGCGCGTCGTGCTTCTCGACATGAATGCGGATGGCTTGAAGGCAGCCGCCGAGGCGCTCAGGGCGGCCGGTGTCGCAAGCGTCGATGGCCGTGTCCTCGATGTGACCGATCCGAGCGCCGTCGAAGCGATGGCCGCCCAGATCGTCGCGGACTTCGGCCAAGTCGATATCCTGGTCAACAGCGCCGGCATCGCCCGCCTCAACACGGCGCTAGACACGCCGGACGAGGAATGGCGCCTGGTGATGGATGTCAACGTCAATGGCGTCTACTGGGCCTCGCGCGCCTTCGGCCGTTCCATGGTCGCGCGCAAGAAGGGCTCCATCATCAATCTCGGCTCGATGTCGGGGCTGATCATCAACCGTCCGCAGACCGCGCCGTCCTACATGGTGAGCAAGGGCGCCGTGCATATGATGACGAAGGCGCTTGCCGTCGAATGGGCGAAATCGGGCGTGCGCGTCAACGCGCTGGCGCCGGGCTATGTCGGGACCGAGATGACGCTGAAGATGCGCGAGCGGCCCGAGCTCTTCAACACCTGGATCGACATGACGCCGATGGGCCGGCTCGGCGAGCCGCAGGAGATCGCCTCGGCGATCCTGTTTCTCGCGTCGCCGGCATCGAGCTACGTCACGGGCGCGATCCTGTCGATCGATGGCGGCTACACGGCCTGGTGAGGGGCCGAGCAAGGAATGGAATATCGCATGACCGTTTCGGACCATGAGGCGCGCCAGGCAATCATCGATGCCTGCATCGAGATGAACGCGCAGGGCATCAACCAGGGCACCTCCGGCAATATCAGCCGGCGCCATGGCGACGGCATGCTGATCTCGCCGACCAGCACGCCCTACGACACGCTGGTGCCCGAGGACATCGTCTTCATGACGTGGGACGGCAAGGTCGACGGCCGGCTGCCGCCGTCGAGCGAATGGCGCTTCCATCTCGACATCATGAAGGCGCGGCCCGAGGTCAATGCCGTCGTCCATGCGCATCCGACCTACTGCACGACGATCGCCATCATGGGCATGAAGATACCGGCGATCCACTACATGGTCGCGGTCGCCGGCGGCAGCGACATACGCTGCGCGCCATACGCCACCTTCGGCACGGCCGAGCTCTCGTCGCATGCCCTGGAGGCGCTGCGCGACCGCAAGGCCTGCCTGCTCGCGCAGCACGGCATGATCGCCGTCGGCACGAGCCTCGGCCAGGCGATGTGGCTCGCGGTCGAGGTCGAGACGCTGGCGCGCCAGTATCACGGCGCCCTGCAGATCGGCCAGCCGCCGGTCCTGTCCGACGAGGAGATAGAAAGGGTCATCAAGCGGATGGCAAGCTACGGCCTGCGCGACAAGGAGGCCGCCGCCTGAGCGGAGGGCTCGGCCCGGAGCGACCAACCATAGCTTGAGCGCGGCGCTCACTTTTTCTGAAATCCTCCGGGAAGGCCCGGAGCGATCAACAAGGGAGGAAATCGAATGACCAGATCAATGAAAGGCTTCGTGAAGGCGCTTGCTTTGGGGTTGGCGGCGGCTTGCAGTCTGGCCGCCATCTCCGGCGCAACAGCCGAGGAACTGTCGCTCAAGGGCAAGCGCGTCGGCGTCTCCGCCATCGGCACGGATCACTATTGGGACCTGATGGCGTTCCGCGGCATCCAGGATCGCGTCAAGGAACTGGGCGGCGAAGTCATCGCGCTCGACGCCGGCCGCAAGGACCAGCAGCAGATCGCCCAGCTGCAGACGCTGATCGCGCAGAAGCCCGACGCCATCATCGAGCAGCTCGGCAATCTCGAAGTGCTGAACCCGTGGCTGCAAAAGATCCGCGATGCCGGCATACCGCTGTTCACGGTCGACACCGCCACGCCGCACGCCATCAACAACACCACGTCCAACAACTACAATATCGGCGCCGAGATCGCGCTGCAGATGGTCGCCGACATGGGCGGCAAGGGCAATGTGCTGGTCTTCAACGGCTTCTACAGCGTGCCGGTCTGCAAGATCCGCTACGATCAGCTGAAATATGTGCTGACCTCGTTCCCGGATGTGAAGATCGTCGAGCCGGAGCTGCGCGACGTCATCCCGAACACGGTGCAGAGCGCCTATTCCAACGTGACCGACATGCTGACCAAGTCGCCGGAGAAGGGCTCGATCGGCGCGGTCTGGGCCTGCTGGGACGTGCCGCAGATCGGCGCCACGCAGGCGATCGAGGCCGCGGGCCGCAACGAGGTCAAGACCTACGGCATCGACGGCAGCCCGGAGGTCATCAAGATGGTGATGGATCAGAAGTCCTCCGCCGGCGCGGTGGCGGCGCAGCAGCCCTACGAGATCGGCAAGACTTCGGTCGACAATGTTGCCAAATATCTCGCTGGCCAGAAAGTGCCGCCCTTCACCTTCGTGCCCGCGGTGCTGATCAACAAGGAAAACGCCGTCGAAAAGGGAAAACCGTTCCTCGAAGCCGCCGAAAAGGCCGGCGTAAAGTAGGATGGCATCAACGAGGATCCGCAGCCGTGCCGGAAGGCGCGGCTGCGTGCCTCGCGCAATCGGGATAGACGGCCATGCAGACAGCAAAGCGTGAAGTTGCTGTATCGATGACGGGCGTATCGAAGCGGTTCGGTCCGGTGCGGGCGCTGGAAAACGCGAACCTGGAGATTGCGCGCGGCTCGATCCTCGGCCTTGTCGGCCAGAACGGTGCCGGCAAGTCGACGATCATCAAGGTGCTGGCCGGCATCATCAAGCCGGACAGCGGCGCCATCGTCGTCAACGGCGAGACCGTCACCTCGCTCTCACCTGCATCCGTCGAAAAGATGGGCGTACATTTCATCCACCAGGACCGGCTCCTGGTGCCGACCGCGACGGTCGGCGAGGCGGTGTTCCTCGGCCACGAAATCGGCCTCGGACCGTTCGTCAGCCGCCGCGCCATGGAGCGCAGGGCCGCGGACCTTTTGAAGCGCTTCTTCGGCATGGAACTGCCGGCGGGAACGCTGGTGAAGGACCTGACCACGGCGCAGCAGAAGGTGGTGCAGATCACCCGCGCGCTGGCGCAGAAGGCGTCGGTGCTCGTGCTCGACGAGCCTACGGCGGCGCTGGTCAAGCGCGAGGTGGACAGCCTGTTCGACGTGCTGCGCCGGCTGCGCGACGACGGCATCGCTGTCGTCTTCATCTCCCATTACATGCAGGAGATCGAGAAGCTCTGCGACCGCGTCACCGTGATGCGCAACGGCACCGATGTCGGCACGGTCGACCCGCGCGAGACGCCGATCGACGAGATCATCTCGATGATGATCGCCCGCGATGTCGGCGAGATGTTCCCGAAGCGCTCGGTCACATTGGGCGCGCCTGTGCTCGAGGTCGCCAACCTGCGGCTCGGCGGCAGTTTCGAGAATATCGGCTTCAACGTGCGCGCCGGCGAGATCGTCGGCCTTACCGGCCTGCTCGGGTCCGGCGCCAAGGAAATCGTGCAGTGCCTGTTCGGCCTCAAGACCGCCGATGGCGGTTCGATCAAGGTCGAAGGCCGACCGGTTTCGCTTTCGACGCCCGTCAAGGCGGTGCGCGACGGCATCGCCATGCTGCCGGAAGACCGCCGCGCGCATGGCGTGGCGCTCGGCCTGTCGGTGCGCGAGAATATTTCTTTAGCCAGCCTGCGCCGCTATTCGCGGAGTGGCCTGGTCAGCCGAGGCAGCGAGAACCAGGCGGTCGACGGCCTGATCAAGGAACTGTCGATCAAGACGCCGCATCGCGATGCGCTGGTGCGCGAGCTCTCGGGCGGCAACCAGCAGAAGGTTGCGATCGCCAAATGGCTGAGCTGCCAGTCGCGTGTCTATGTGCTCGACGAGCCGACGGTGGCCGTCGATGTCGGTGCCAAGGTCGAGATCTACAATCTCTTGAACCGCCTGGCGGGAGAGGGCGCGGCGATCCTGCTTCTGTCGTCCGACCTGCTCGAGCTGGTCGGTGTCTGCGACCGCGTCCTGGTCGTCTATCGCGGCAGGCTTGCCGGCAGCTTCTCCGGTCCGTCGATGAACAGCGACGCCTTGCTTGCGGCGTCGTCCGGCGCCCGCTCGAAGGCTGATGGAGTAGCGGCATGAGCGCGACCACTCTCCGCACCGAAGTCGGTGTTTCCGACGAGAAACAGGCCGCCGCCAACAGCGCCGGCCGGCGTCTTGGGGCGCTGGTCGTGCGGCTCGGCGCGATTGCCGCCTTCGCCGCGATCATGGCCTATTTCGTGATCTTCGCGCCGGGCTTCACCTCGACCTTCAACCTCATCAACGTGGTCGAGCAGTCGGCGATACTGGGCGTGCTGGCCTATGGCATGACGGCCGTCATCATCGGCGGCGGCTCCGATGTCACCGAAGGCGGCATCGACCTGTCGATCGCCGCCAATATGGGGCTCTGCGCCGCGGTCTACGCAACGCTGCTGTCGATGGGCTATGGCGACGTCCTCTCCGTGCTCGCGGCCATTGCCGTCGGCATGGCGGTCGGCGCGCTGAATGCCATCGCCGTCGTCGGCCTCGGCATCCTGCCGCTGCTGGCAACACTTGCCGTGCTCAACGTCGCTGCCGGCATGGAGCTCACGCTCACCCAGAACACGGTCGTCGGCGCATCCTCCCCGCTGCTCGGCTTCCTAGTTTCGGGCAGCTTCCTCGGCATCTCGGCTCTTGCCTGGGCGCTGATCCTTTTTTCCGCTGTCATGATCGCCGTTATCCACTACACCTCGTTCGGGCTTCGGCTCTACGCGGTCGGCGGGCATCCCGAGGCTGCACGCGCGGCCGGCCTCAGCGTTCCCTTCTACGTGTCCTTCACCTATGTGCTGAGCGGCTTCTGCGCGGCCGTGGCGAGCGTCCTCACCGTCTCGCGGCTCTCGGCCAGCACGCCAGGTTCCGGCGAGTTGCTTTTGTCGGTGCTGGCGGCGGCTTTGCTCGGCACCGTCTTTTCCCGCCGTTTCGTGCCCACCATGGGCGGCACGCTGCTCAGCGTGCTGTTCATCGGCCTGTTAGCCAACGGCTTCCAGCTGCTCAACGTCTCCAGCTACTGGGTCAACGGCGTGCAGGGCGCGCTGATCCTTTTGGTGGTCGCGATCACGTCCTTTGCCCGCGGTTCGGAGGGTTCACGATGAGCGTCTCGGCCAACGACAGTACAGCCAAGGCGAGCCTGCGCGCGTTCCTCGCCAAATACAGCGTGCTCGTCGCCTTCGCGGCGATCGTCATCTTCTTCGCCGTGGCAAGCCCGACCTTCCTGACACCGGCCAACCTCTTCAACGTGCTGGTCAACAACGTCGTCATGCTGGCGATCGTGGCGCTCGGCCTGACAATCGTCATCTCGTCCGGCGGCATCGACCTTTCGGTCGGCGTCTCCATCGACATGGCGAGCATGGTCTTCGTCATGCTTTTGGCCGCCGGCTACAGCGGCGTGGTGGGCGTCGGCGGCGGCCTTGGCGTTGCGCTCATCGTCGGCATCCTCAACGCGATCCTCATCACCAGGCTCAACATCAGCCCGTTCCTGGCGACGCTTGGCGTGCTGTTCATCGGCCAGAGCGCGCAGCAACTCGCCACCAGCGGCGGCCAGCCGATCTATCTCACCAGCGGCTATGCCGGCGACCAGTTCAACGCCATCGCCCGCACCGCCTTGTTCGGAATTCCGACGCCGGTGATCGTGCTGATCATCTGCGCCATCGCGGCCCACGTTCTGCTGCATCGGTCGATCTTCGGCCGCTACGTGCAAGCCATGGGCGCGCAGCCCGGCGTCGCCTGGTATTCGGGCATCCGCGTGCCGCGCGAATTATCGATGGTGCATGTGCTTTGCGCGCTGCTTGCCGGCGTCACCGGCATATTGCTGTCGGCCACCGTCAAGTCCTACGTGCCGCTGTCGGGCAACGCCTTCCTGCTCGACGCCATCGGCGCCACCTTCATCGGCACGACGCTCAGCCGCGAGCGCAAGCCATCGGTGATCGGCACGCTGCTCGGCGTGCTCCTGCTCGCCATCGTCAAGAACGGGCTGCTGCTCGTCGGCTGGAACTTCTACTGGCAGCAGGTCGGCATCGGCGTGCTCGTCTTCCTGGTGCTGGCCGCGAGCTTCGGCCTGCGCCGCGCCGCCCATTGAGTTCGAAAGGTCCGCCAACCATGCCACAATTCGACGTCAGCTCGATCGGCTTCTACGTCCTCGACATTCTGGGGCGGCCGGTGTCGCACATCCCCGAAGGCGGCCGCGCCGACTATATCGAGGAGATCCGCATGACGGTCGCCGGCACGGCCGGCGCAACCGGCATGGATTGCGCCATTCTCGGGCTGAAGACGCGCGCGGTCACCACCGTCGGCACCGACGACATGGGCGACTGGTTCCTCGCCAAGCTGCAAAAATACGGCCTGGAGTGCGGCCTCGTGCGCCGCGACGGCAGCGTCCAGACCTCGTCCACCATCCTGCCGGTGCGGCCGAACGGCGAGCGGCCGGCGCTGCATGTGCCGGGCACTGCCGCCGTGTTCGAAGTGGCTGAAGCCGATCTCGACGCCGCGCTCGATGCGACCGTCGTTCATGTCGGCGGCACGGGCCTGTTGAAGCGTTTTGATGGCGAGCCGACCGTCAAGCTGTTGAAGCGTGCCAAGGAGCTTGGCCGCGTCACCACCTTCGACCTCATCCAGGCAACGCCCGAAACGTGGAAGCTGGTCGAACCGTGCCTGCCCCATATCGACTATTTCGTGCCGAGTATCGACGAAGCCGGCGAGATGGCGCATGACCGGGACCCGGCCCGCGTCGCCGCCTTCTTCAAGGCGAGGGGCGTGAAGAACTGTATCCTCACGCTCGGCGCCGATGGCGTCCATGTTTCGCCAGAGCATGGCGAGGATTTCCACCTGCCTGCCTTCGACGTTCAGGTCTTCGACACGACGGGCTGCGGCGATTCCTTCACCGCCGGCATCATCGTCGGCATCGTCAAGGGCTGGGACCTCGAGCAGTCGGCGCGCTTCGCCACCGCCGTTGCCGCCAAAGTGGCGATGGGGCTCGGCTCCGACGGCAAGCTCGTTTCGTTCGACGACACGGTCGCGGCAATGCATTCGCTTCCGCTCAAGACATCAAAGGTGCAAGCAGCATGACCATTCTTCCTGAGGCCAAGGGCAAGACGGCTCTCGTCACCGGCGCGAGCCGCGGCGTCGGCAGGGCGCTCGCCAAGGGATTGGCGGAGGCAGGCTTCGATGTCGCCATCACCGATCTGCCGTCACAAGCGGCGGAGCTTGACGTGACAAAGGGCGAGATCGAGGCGGCCGGGCGCAAGGCCTATGTCTACACGATGGACGTCAGCAAGAAGAAGGACATCGACGCGACTGCGCAGGCGCTGCTCAAGGCGGCCGGCAGTATTGATGTGCTGGTCAACAATGCCGGCATCTTGAAGCCCAGCCTGCTCCAGGACCTCGACGAGGCCAATTGGGACGCACATTTCGACGTCAACGCCAAGGGCGTGCTGATGATGTGCCAGGCGGTGCTGCCGCACATGCGCGCCAAAAAATCGGGCAGGGTGATCAACATCGCCTCGATCGCCGGGCGGCAGGGCGTGCCGACCCAGGGCCATTACGCGGCGACCAAGGCTGTGGTGATCACGCTGACCCGCGTGCTGGCGCAGGAGGTCGGCATGGACGGCGTCACCGTCAATGCGATCTGCCCCGGCATCATCCTGACCGAGATGGGCAAGAACAATCTGGGAAACGAGGCCGCGATCCGCCATTGGGAGGACGTCGCGGCGCTGAAGCGCCTCGGCGCGCCGGAGGATGTCGTCGGACCGGTGCTGTTCTTCGCCTCGGACTTGTCGGCCTTCGTCACCGGACAGGCGCTCAACGTCGATGGCGGCATCTACTACCACTGACCGTCCGCCCCCGCGGAAGGACGATTCTTCGACATTATGGCTGCGGGTAGTCTCTAGGGGTGTGACCGATTAGGTGCCGGCAGGCGCCGGGCTTGCCGCTAGCTCGCAGCGCCCTTCATTTTGAGTAGTTGCTGCGCGGCGGCCGCGTTGTCTCCGCCACCCTCCACATGCACGGTGGGAACGGCGATCTTGATGCCGTTCTCGTCGAATGCCTTCTTGATCATCATGAACGCTCGCCGCTTGATGCCGAACTGCGTTCCCGGCCTGGTCATCAGCTTCAGCCTGAGCTCAATTCCGGAGTCGCCAAAGCTGTCGACGCCTTGCATTTTCAGCGGCTCAATCGTATCGGCCGCGAACTCAGGATCCGCGGCCAGGTCCTGACCGATCTTCTTGATGAGCCTGCGAGCGAGGTCTACGTCAGAATCGTAGGTGACACTGACAGCCATCTTGTCCATCACCCAGTCACGGCTCATGTTCTGGATGGCGCCGAGCTCGCCGAACGGCACGGTGAAAATCGGGCCGCGGTGATGCCGCAGCCTGACTGACCGTAGGCTGAATGATTCGACAGTGCCCTTATAGCTGCCGCTCTGGATATACTCGCCGACACGGAAGGCATCATCGAGCATATAGAAAACGCCGCTCAGCACGTCCTTGACCAGCGTCTGCGAACCGAAGCCGATGGCAACTCCGAAAATACCCGCGCCGGCGATCAAAGGCGCGATCTGCACGCCGAGTCCGGACAGAATTGTCAGCACGCTGACCGCCGCGATGAAGACAGCGAGCACGTTGCGGAATATCGGCAGCAACGTGCGCAGCCGGCCGCTGCGGGCAAGGTCGTCGGCATTGGACCCTTCCTTTGGCGCAAGCTCCATCCGATAAGCGATCAACGCTTTCGCCAGCTGCCAAAGCAGATCCGCAACCAGGAGGACGATGATGCTATTGAGCAGGCCTGAAATCACGACCGCACCGGTTTCACTGCCGGCAAGGGCTGCAGCCCTGATGCGCCAGATATAGGCGAGCCAAGCGACCGCAGCGCCAATCACCACTGCCCTGGCACCCCTGTCGATCAGCACGTTCAGCATGACGCCGAAGGCACTACTGCGCTGCGCTCTGCCGGCAAAGGATTTTGCGATGTTGCCAACTCCACGCACCGCCGCCGGCAACAGCAACGCATAGAGGCCGAGCCACAACATGGCGAGCAGTCCTGCTACCCAAGCCAGCCAAAGCGCGATCAGGTAGAGCGTCAGCAGCGATTGCCTGACAGCGGAAGCTGTCCGGCCCGGCCGCCGCCAGACGATTTCGATGGCGACGGCCAGCATGCCCAGGCCACAAAGCAGGGCAACCACCTGTACCACGTCGATGGAGAAACCGATGCTGGGCATGAAGCTGACCACAGCCCAGCCAAACAGCAGAAACCCGGCGATAAGGCTCACGTGCCAAAGCCAGAAACGCTGCACGGTCTCGCTTGCGACAGGGATTGCCGTCGGCGCCTCATCCGATGTTCCTCCTCCCGCGCCGGCAAGTCCAAACAGCAACCTGACTATTGTGCGGACGACACGCACGGCGATGAAGGCGAGCAGCGAGGTCAGCACGATGCGGCGTAGCAAAGGCGGCCATTCGAACGCGAGCAATGAGCCGATGCTGGCCAGAGCAAACGTCAGCAAGGAAGCGACCTCGGACAGAACCGCCTGTCCCGGATCGACCGTTCCGTCAAAACCGCCCGGCGCCAACGCCCGGCGGACCAGCCACTCGGCGCCGAAGCCGACGACAATCAGGACTGCCAGGATCAGGATCACAAGGCCGGGCCTGCCTGAATTCACGTCGCGCGAGACGACGCCAGCAGCGTTGGCTAGCTCCTGCGGGATGCGGGGAATGGCATCGGCGAGCGCGACGAGACGTGCGCGAACGGCTACCTCCCAGTTGGAGATCGCGTCGGCGAGCGACGCGGCAGGCGGTTCCTCGGCGGCTGCCGGTATCTTTCCTTCGAGCCATACCTTCACCTCCGGGTCGGACAGCAGGTCGAGGAACTGCCGTGCCTTTTCGGGCGGCACACCGACGGGAGGCTGCTGTGCCCAGGAGGTTCCAACCAGCACCCAAAAGAAAATCGGAACGACGGCCGACAGCAGAATACCAATTCGAATGGGCAGTGCGTTGCTCATCGGGCGCTCGGGCAATGTTCGGTCGACAGCGCGACCAGACTTTGACGAGGTCCACTCCCTCTCAATGTACGTGGACGACGACGTAGCGTCCGCCGTAGGGTTGATAATACGTGCTGCCGCAGTGCCACAACACGGTGCCGTTGATCGAGGTCTTCACACACGCTGCCGGGAGCCTGGTCACGTAAATGGTCGAGCGGCGGATCGTTCGGCGAGTGGTACGCCTCGCGACACCTGCGACGCTGCCGGGCGTGAGCGGATGACCAACTCGCGCCTGCGCATCGCCGACGAAAGGGGCGAAGGGTGCAAGGGCATCGACGAGCCCGCCAAACATCAAGGCGACGGCGATCCCGGCGGCGCCGGTCAATCTCAAGCTAGGTCTTGTCATTCTACATCCTCCCCAGGAGCTCACTGCTCCCTGCGTTTATGATTTCCGGCCGATGCAGCGACGCGCCCGACGCAAGCCTGTGCCGAACCGAAATCGAACTGGACCCACTCCCGACCTTGCGGGCCGGAAGCTGCATATTATTAGCATCTTAGAATATACTAATTCGCGAGCGCGACTTCTATCCGGATTGCGCAAATTCCATCGAACTGCTTGCAATAGTGCCGCAGCGCATTTCTCCGCGCACGTTACGTCCCGTCACGATCTTCC
This sequence comes from Mesorhizobium dulcispinae, assembly GCF_033977345.1. NCBI lineage: Bacteria > Pseudomonadati > Pseudomonadota > Alphaproteobacteria > Hyphomicrobiales > Phyllobacteriaceae > Mesorhizobium > Mesorhizobium dulcispinae. The sequence continues at coordinate 80,179 of NZ_JAVIIY010000007.1, read as the reverse complement.
GGCACGCTGAAGTGTTTCCTTGGGAGATTCGCCGAAGAACAGGCGATAATTCGCGGCGAAGCGGCCCAGATGGGTGACCCCCACATCCATAGCGATCGTCGTAACACTCAAGCCGTTAGCACGTGCCGTGGTAAGGAGCCGCCTGGCTTCGTTGAGGCGGAGCGCTCTGATGAATTCGAGCGGGGTTACAGCGAAGGTGGTACGAAAGGCGTACTCGAGCTGTCGACGGCTGACACCGATTTCCTTGCACAGTCGAACAATGGGTATGTCTTCACGGATATGAGTACGAATGAAATCCTCGGCCGCTGACGCTTGTCTGAAATGACGATTCGCGGAACCGGCTGTCCCGGTCTCACGACTGTCTGCGCCCGCGAAGGCGTCAGCCGCCACCTCTAGATATTCCAGGAACGCACCTGGAGGCTGCTCCGGCAGAACCGAGCCGCCTGCAACTGTCCCGAGGCGGTCTGCCATGGACTTCATCTGGCTTCGGATTCTTTGCGCTTCATCGGCGGCGAGCCGAACTGCGGCCGGGCGATCGCTGACCTGTTCGAGGACCACCCCCGTGGCAACCGACTGGATCTCCATCCAGGTCGCGGTCGGAACTATGGCGACGGCGTAGGTGAGGCCGGACTGAACCGTTGCCGTCACGTTGGTGCCGCAGGGATAGCCAAGATCAAGTCGTCTTCGAGCGGAATGCCGCATATTGTCGAGCCACAGGCCCGTTCGATAGCGACCAACGCCACGGAGCCTGGATCGAAACCACCCCTGGCGCGGAAGGCGCAATTGAATTCGGGCAGGTCGAGCGCCCACTTGCCGGGGAACTGGAATTGCCGGATGCGCGACGGAAGCCAGCCGGCCGAAAGCCTATCGACCTTCACGGGCAGACCAGAGGCGGCGCTGGTAAGGTCGTCAGGGCCAAGTTGCACATCCCTATACGAAGGCGATGAGGGCCACGAGGTCAAGCAAGGCGTCCCTTTGCGCAAAATGGATTGCCGCACTGCTATATTAGCTATACCTTAAACCCAAATCGCGCCATATGATTAGCGTGCAAAAAACGCCGAAGAACGGCTAGCCGGGGACAATGGTCAGGACCTTTTTTGGGCGCACCGCGGGCATAGAGCGCTGCTGCAGTGGGTATGACGCAGCAGACCTTCTAAGATGAGCATCCGATACGACATGGGGCAGGTCGCAGCGGAGTCTTCGCCACGTCTAACTGGTTACGAGGGGCAAATTGGAATGTTCATGAATAGACTTCGCTTGGTCGCCCTCGGCGCAGGGGCAGTATCGGTGTTTTGTGCGGCCAACGCGCTCGCGGCAGATGTTGCCAAGCAGCAAGATCAAGGTTGGACCTTCACTGTCGCACCGTACCTTTGGATATCGGGAATCAAGGGCGAAAGCGGCCTCTTCGGATTCCCGCCTCAGGATGTCGACGTGAGTTTCGGCGACGTGCTGAATCACCTCAAATTCGGCTTTATGGGGCTGACGGAAGCTCGCAACGGGCCTTTCACAATCAGCACGGACATAGTCTACGCCAAGCTCGACGCCAACATCGGCACCCCGAAGGGAATCCTCGCCTCCAACATTGATGCGACTGTGAGCACTTTCATGGGGACAGCGCTCGGCGGTTACAGCGTTTATTATCAGGATGGGACGAATTTCGACCTTGTGGCCGGCGCCCGCCTCTGGTCGGTCGACAACAGTTTCGACTTCCATGGCGGTGCGCTTGATGGCAGCTCGGCGAGTGACGGCGATACGTGGGTCGACCCGGTGATCGGCGCCAAATTCAAGGCCGACGTTGGTAACGGAATCTATCTGGCCGGCTGGGGCCTCGTCGGTGGTTTCGGCGCGGGATCCAAATCCATGTGGGATGTGATGGGCGGCGCCGGCTATCAGTTCAACGACAAGATGTCGATGTTCGTCGGGTATCGGGCCGTGCACGATAATTATAGCCACGACGGCTTCGTGAACAAACTCACTCAGCAAGGCCCGATACTCGGCTTAACCTATCAATTCTCGGCCGCCCAATAGAGGTTGTCACGAAGCAGTCGGTTCGCGGCAGCGCCTGCGGCTGGACATACCCCCAGGCTGCATAAGCAGGTTCGTCTGGGCTGAGCGGAGCGTCTCTGTGCGAAGGCGATGCAGGCCCATGAGGCCAAAAAATACATCCTTTGCGCAAAGTGGATAGCAGTACAGTTGTATTAGCTATAGCTTAAGCTGAATTGCGCGAGACCAAATAGCGCGGGAACATCGCCGACGCACGGCGAGTGGGGAGCATGAACAGGCAGGACCACTTCAGAGACGTGCGCAGAGGACATCGAATGCCCCTGAAGCAATTACTGTTGTGGAGCCGTCGGCTGCCTGGCGAGGGCATGACGGCGCTGACCTCCATTCGGGGAGCGAGAGATCTCTCGTCAGCTGGCGGTCAAGTCGAGGCCAAACGAACGCGTAGCTGCTTCAGGCTGCGGGAGAGATGATCTGCGTAAGATCAGACGCGCATGGGTTTGAGTGGAACGGCATGAACCAGCAGAGCAGGGGCGTAACATGAGCAACGATCGTGACTTCCCGGCTGAAGCCGGCATAACCAACAGAATTACGCGTCGGGATGCATTGATGGCAGGTACCGCGGCAGCCGTTACGCGGTTTGCCGCTCCTGCTGGCCTTTCGGGGGCGCTTGCCGGCCTCGCAGGCGTTCAGCCGGCGGCGGCTCAGCCCTCGCAGCCCAACGTCGTCTTCATCGTTGCGGACGATCAGGGGTGGAAAGACGTCGGCTACCACGGCTCGGACATCAAGACGCCCAACATCGACAAGCTTGCCGCAGAGGGGGCGAAGCTCGAAGAATATTACGTGCAGCCGATGTGTACACCAACGCGTTGCGCTCTCATGACCGGCCGCTATCCGTTACGCTATGGTATGCAGGTTGGCGTTGTCCCCGCCGCGGGAACCTATGGCCTTCCGCTTGACGAGACCCTTCTTCCGCAAATCCTGAGAGATGCGGGTTATCAAACGGCGATGAGCGGCAAATGGCATCTTGGCCATGCCAAGACCGACTACTGGCCGAAACAACGTGGGTTTGATTCGTTCTACGGGGCAACGGTCGGCGAGATCGACCATTTCAAACATGCTTCGCACGGTATCGCGGACTGGTACAGGAACAACAAGCCGATCAAGGAGCCGGGCTTCGACAACACCCTGTTCGGTCAGGAGGCCGTCCGGGTCATCAAGACTCACGATCAGAAGAAGCCCCTCTTTCTTTATCTCGCCTTCACCGCGCCCCACACGCCGTTCCAGGCGCCGAAGGAATATCTTGATCGGTATAAGAACATCGCCGACGAGAACCGGAGAGCTTATGCCGCCATGATCTCGGTGATCGACGATGAGATAGGAAATGTCGTGGCTGCCCTCGAGAAGAAGGGGATTCGCGACAACACCCTGATCGTTTTCATGAGCGACAATGGCGGTGTCACCAACTCGATGTTCACAGGTGACTCGAAGGTGAACGGCAAGCTGCCTGCGGATAATGGTCCCTATCGCGACGGCAAAGGCACCCTCTATGAGGGAGGTACTCGCTCGGTTGCCTTCATGAACTGGCCCGGCAAGATCAAGCCTGGTGTCTTCAACGGCCTTATGCACGTCGTTGACATGTTGCCAACACTGGCTGGGCTGGCTGGTGCCAAGCCTGGCAAGGACAAACCGCTGGACGGCATGGATATGTGGCCGGCCATCAGCGAGGGCAAACCTTCGCCGCGCACGGAGATCGTCTACAATGTCGATCCGATGACCGGCGCGGTACGCGAGAGCGAATGGAAACTGGTATGGTCGGCAACGTTGCCGCAAAAGATAGAGCTGTTCAATTTGGCACAGGACAAATCGGAAGCCACCAATCTGGCCGAAAAGTATCCTGATAAGGTCAAGGCGTTGCAGGCAAGGATTACCGAGCTCGCAACCCAGATGAAACCTCCGCTGTTGCTGCTTGAAGCGGTACGGTTGACGTACTTCACACCGCTGGTGACACCAAGCCCGGAAGAGATGTTCGCTGCGGGGGATTGAAAGGCGGATGCGGTCTGCCGTTCAGACGAGACCACCCGATGACTGAGGCACGATCTGCCCCAAAGCCTGCGGTCTCGTCACACGGCGATATGCTTTGGATCCCCGGCGGCGAATTCCTGATGGGCTCGAACAGCCACTATCCGGAAGAGGCGCCGGCGCATCGCGTCGTCGTCGGCGGCTTCTGGATGGATCGCGCCACGGTCACGAATGCCGAGTTCAGGCGCTTCGTCGAGGCCAGCCGCTACGTCACGCTTGCCGAGCGGCCGGCAAATGCCGCGGACTATCCCGGAGCCAGCGCAGATTCATTGGCGCCGGCTTCAGCCCTGTTCGTCAGGCCCCCGCGCGGCATCGATCGCAACAATCATTACAACTGGTGGGCATACGTTCGGGGAGCAAACTGGCGGCATCCGCGCGGGCCTGCCAACGGCCTCAAAGGGCTCGAAAACCATCCTGTCGTGCACATCGCCTACGAGGATGCGGAAGCTTATGCCGATTGGGCGGGGAAGTCGCTGCCGACTGAGGCCGAGTGGGAGTTCGCCGCGCGCGGCGGGCTGGACGGCGCAGAATTCGCCTGGGGCGACGATATGACCCCCGGCGGCCAGCATATGGCCAACACCTATCAGGGCGAGTTCCCGTTCCGCAACGAATGCGAGGACGGCTACGAATGGACCGCCCCGGTCGGCTCGTTCCCGGCAAACGGCTACGGGCTCTACGACATGGCCGGCAATGTCTGGCAGTGGACCACGGACTGGTACCAGGAGCATCGCCGGATCGAGAGCCCGTGCTGCACGATGGACAATCCGCGCGGCGGCGAGCGCGAGGCGAGCTACGATCCGCTGACGCCCGACATCAGGATTCCGCGCAAGGTCACCAAAGGCGGGTCCTTCCTGTGCGCCCCTAGCTACTGCCGGCGTTACCGCCCAGCCGCTCGCATGGCGCAGCCGGTCGACACATCCACCTGCCACCTTGGCTTTCGTTGCATCGCGCGTGCAACGTAATCTCGGCTATATCGCTTCGCTGGAGCTTTTTTGGGCTGGGGTCGGCTGCGGCTTGCGTCCGAGTCCCGATGCCTTTGCGAGCGTCGATCTTTGAGCCGCGTAATTCGTTGAAGGCAAGCGATGATAGGCAACACGATTTAGGCGGACTGTTCGCGGCCTCAACCGGGCCAGGCGACGTTCGCAGTTGCATCGTTGGCATTTCGTGAAATTACCCAGCTTTCGCCACGCCGCTCGGGCTGCCGGCGCTCCTTCTCGGTCAGGGCGGTGTAGCGGTGCAGCATGATGGGTCAGTGTCGGCACCGAGTTCTGCGACGATGAACGACACGCTGGTCCATCAAGTCGGCAATAATGTCGCGCGAGAGGCGGTCGAGCTTGGCCACGAGGAGGGACATTACTGCCGGCGCGCAGTGGCCGGTTGAGGTCTTCGATCGAGAGCATGGGCGAAGCCCGACGGATATCGGCTATCCGCCGGGCGAGCCGCCCTTCAGTGGTGGTGGGCGGAAACGCTCTTGACGTACTCGGACACAAGTTCCCTCGGCGCCGACTGACCGACGTCGCCGACGCTGAGGATGCCGACCATCCGCATACTCTTGTTGATCACCGGCAACCTGCGGATTTTCAGTTCCTCCATGTGCCGCACGGCCTTGGCCAGATCGTCGTCTTCGCGGCAGCAGTGAATGCCGGTCGTCATGACATCGCGCGCCGTCGCGGAGCGGCTGTCGAAACCATCCTCCGCCAGTCCTTTGCAGACAATGTCGCGGTCGGTCACCATTCCGATCAGCCGGTCGTTCTCTCCGATTGGAATCGAACCGATGTCCCCGGCTCGCATCAATTTCGCCAGTTCGGTGACGGCGGTTTCGGGGCTGACCCAGTCGACACCCTTGTGCATAGCGTCTTTGACTTTCATGGCGGACCTCCCTTTCTGAGGTTGGTGCATGTCCCTCTGTCACATGTTACCGCGGACTGGATTTTCTGGAAACATGATGAGGAGGCGCGTTGACACAGAACTGGCGGAGCATCGACTCGATGGCCCGGAAATCTTAGGGCCTCAAGAGCGCACCGCGTCAGGCGGGGCTTCCTGCTCATTCCCGGCAGCACGCCAGCCCAGTAGCTCGTCGCGCGGCGAGCAATAAGAAGGGAACGTTGTTCGCCATCGGACGCACGAGGACAACGCTGCGAATGGCTAGCGAAAAATGCCAGCATGTTCTCAGCTTTCGCCAGCATAGGCATGCTGGTGGTCTGGTCCAAAATCCTGATCCGCAGGTTTCCATGGACTTGCATTCTTCAGAAATCGACAACAGGCGTGTCCGGTATCTGCTGCTCAAACAGGGCCCAGAAGCTGGAGCTCCGGGTTTCAGAATACCAATGCTCGAACTCCGCGAGCGCGGCGTGAATGTTGGCGGATTGGTCTCCGCTTGAATCCCGGTACATTGCTTGCGCGATCGGGCCAAAATGCGAGATCACCTCCAAGCGCGCATCGCTGTCTGCATTCCAGCCGAGGCGAGTGCGCAAAGCGGCGAAGGCGCTCGCCACGGCGATATCCTCACTTTCCGCCGGGGCCATGGCATCGGCGATCACCTGCATGAGGTTGAGCCGCCTGAAGGCGAATGCGCGGTCCTGCTCCAGCGCTGCAATCCGCCTTGCCGCCTCGTGCCGGAAACTCGTCTCCGCAGCCTTGGCGGCCTCGGCCGCAGTCCTCAGTTCAAGCATAAAGGCTGCTGGCATCGCGTCGCCTCCTCGGAAAGATCCAACACATGTTCAGGGCCAACTCTAAGAGGATGGCGGAAGAGAGTGGGAGTCGAACCCACCAAGGACCGGCTCGCGGCCCCTCCCGGATTTGAAGTCCGGACGCCCCACCGGGGACGATGCTCCTCCAGAGGCCTCTTTCGGCGGGCCGTTGTCGTCCTCACGGCGAAACAGGTCCAGCCGATGTTTGTTGATGCGCCGCAGGTCGCCGCGCCGCAAGGTGACGCCGTGCCGGTCGAGAAATTCAAGGATGTGAACGGCGACCTTGCGCCCGCTGCCCGCACTGTCGCGAAACTGTGCGGCGCTGAACTGCCCGTCATGCTCTGCCGCCAGATTGCAGACGATCTCGACGATCTCAGCCAGCGCCGAGCGAAGGAAGAAGTGATCATGCGCAACTTCATGCACCATACCGATGCGCCCGGTAAGCTTCAGAAGTTTGCGGATTTCCGCTTCCGGCCTGCCAAGCTCGCCCGCTATGTCGCGCACTCTTGGGGGGTGGAATCTCACAGGGCCGGCTATCAGCGGCTCGATCTCACGCCATAGTGCCTCCTCCCTGGCCGCGAGACGGACCTCATGGCCGGGAAGCCGTATCCAGGCGCCGTCGAGCTCAATCTGGCCGGCGCGGGCCAGACTTCGCATGGCAGCAGCGAAGGCCGGCGCAGGAAGACAGGGATCGAGCTGAAGGCGCAGCTTTTCCATGCCGATGCCCGGTAAATCCGGGTTGTCGGCGTGAAAGGTCTCCAGGATTATGCTCAGATCATGCTTGAACCGAGCCCAACGCATTGACGAGACCGCGAACTGCGTCTCACCGACGGAAATGGTGGCAAGGCCGAGGCGATCGATCAGGCTTGCGACCTCATCGGCACCGAGCGCGCGGTCGCGGGCGAAGGCTCCCAGGTCCAGGTAGCGGGGCGGTGTGTCGAGCAGCGTGGCGACGGCCTTTTCCGGAACAGGGTTGGCTTGCGCTTCGAGTTTGGCCAGCCGTTCCGGTGAGCGGCGTTTCCGGCTCGGTGCCCTAAGGTCGATGAAGCGCCCGCCGCCGATGGTTCGCTGCGCAGAGGTGTCGCGCATCACGTAGGCGTCGCCGGCCACAGCAGCGATCGGGCTCTCCAAAACGATCTGGACCTTGGCCGTGCCGCCTGGTGCTATGGGCTCATCGGCGAGAAGAACGATCCTGGCCCCGACCTCGGTCGCTGCGTGATGGAGCCGCACCGGGAACCATTGCCCGATCGGCTTTCGCTCGCTACGCAGCACACGCAGCTCGGCGTCGATCCTATCCGTCGGCGCGTGAAGCGCGGGATCGAGGATCATATCTCCGCGCCGGATCGCCTCCTTGCTGACGCCGTCACCGGCCAGATTTAGCGCACAACGGCTTCCGGCGCGGCCGCGCTCGGCTACCCTGTTCTGGGCGTGGATCGAGCGAATGCGCGCGGCAAGTCCCGACGGGCTCACCACGACGCTGTCGCCAACTCCGACGGAGCCTGAAAGGACGGTGCCGGTCACGATCGTACCGATGCCGTGCAGGGTAAAGCAGCGGTCGACCGCCAATCGAAAGCGGCCCGAGGCTGAGCGCCCGACAAAGCGCAATGCCTCTTCGAACAGCAGGCACTTGAGGTCACCGATGCCTTCGCCCGTGACTGCGGACACAGGGATGACCCCAGCCTCTTCCAGGACAGTGCCCACGAGGGCCGAGCGGATGTCGGCGGCGACAGCTGCGCGTCGTGCCGGGTCGGCCAGATCGCACTTCGAAAGCAAGACCAGCCCACGCCTGACGCCAAGGAGATCGATGATCGCCAGATGTTCGCGCGTCTGCGGCATGACGCCGTCGTCGGCCGCCACGACCAGCAGCACGAAATCGATGCCGCTTGCGCCAGCGACCATCGTGTGCACGAAGCGCTCATGGCCAGGAACGTCGATGAAGCCGACGATGTCCTCGCTCGGCGTCGGAAGGTAGGCGAAGCCGAGATCGATCGTCATGCCTCGCGCCTTCTCCTCCTGCAGCCGGTCGGTGTCGACGCCGGTCAGCGTCTGCACCAGCGCCGTCTTGCCATGGTCGACATGTCCCGCTGTGCCGACGATCATGGGTCAGGCTCCTCGAGCGGCGATCTGGCGCGGCGTTCAGCCTCGGCGATTTCGTTCGCGGCGAGCGCAGCGCGCGCCGCGTCCATGTACCGGCCTGCGAGAACACTACCACCTGCATGTGCGCGCAGGAGCCACGCATAGGCTTCGACTGCGTCGGCGGGAATGCCAGCCCCGAGATGGCTGGCAGCGCCGAGCAGGGCCTGACCGTCCGCGTCGCCACGCAACGCGGCCTTGCGCCACCAGCGGACCGCTTCGGCAGGATCGCGCGACACCCCGAGTGCATTGTGATAGAGCATGCCGATACGGGTCATCGCCGATGCGATCCCTTGCTTGGCGGCGGCCAGCGCCCAGCGTCGCGCTTCGGCAACGTCAGGCTCAATCACCTCGCCCTCAAGCAACATCCAGCTCAACATGTCCTGCGCCGGTCCGTCGCCCTGTTCGGCCGCGGCCCGATAGAGTTCGGCCGCGCGGCGGTAGTTCTGTTCGACGCCTTCGCCGCGGAAACAGAGCGAAGCGAGGTTCCGCTGCCCGACCGGATCGCCGGCTTCGGCGGCGATCGCCAGCCAGCGGAAGGCGAGATTGACGTCACGCTCAACGCCGAGCCCCTCGGCAAAGCAGGCGCCGATATTGTTTTGGGCGCGAGCCGATCCAGACCGCGCCAGCGGCTCCCAGATGCCAAGCGCTGTGGCGTAGTCGTTGCGTTTGGCAGCGTCGATGGCGACGGCTAACTGGTCAGTCACGGATCTCCGGGCCGGTTTGTGCGCAAGACGATCAAGCCACCGCATCACCGCCTCCTGGAAACAAGCTCGCAAGATTGGCCGCCAACCCGGCCTCGTCTTCGAGGCAGCGCAGATCGAGCATGAGCGCCTGCTTTTCGATGCGCCCAATCACCGGAATGGGCAGCGCCCGCAATGCTGCCGCGAGCGCTTCCAGGGCCTGACCGCTTCCCGATTGGTGACTGATGGCAAGGCCGGCGCTCGGCACGGTGTCGAGCGGCATTGCGCCCGATCCGACCTGGCTGCGGCAGTCGGCGACGTCCACTGCAAATTCATCGCCGAGAACGTTGGAAAGGACGGGCGCGAGGCGCCGGGCCTGCGCGGCAATATCGGCAGCGGAGCGCGCGAGCAGCCTCAGCGTCGGCAAACGTTCCACCAGGCGATCCGGATTGCGGTAGAGCTTCAGTGTCGCCTCCAGCGCGGCCAGCCGGAGCTTGTCGAGGCGAAGCGCCCTCTTCATCGGATTTCGGTTGATCTCGGCAAGAAGATCCTTGCGGCCGACGATGAAACCCGCCTGCGGCCCTCCGAGGAGCTTGTCGCCGGAGAAGGTGATGAGATCGGCGCCGGCAGCAATCGCCTCGCCCACGGTAGGCTCGTGCATGAGTCCATATTGTGTGAGATCGACGAGCGTGCCGGAACCGAGATCGTGGATGAGAGGCACACCGCGCTCCTTGGCGATCGCCGAAAGCTCGCGCGCCGAGACCTCCGCCGTGAACCCATCGATCCGGTAGTTGGACGTGTGCACCTTGAAAAGAAGCCCGGTCGCCGGACCGATGGCCGACAGATAATCCCTGGGGTGCGTGCGGTTGGTGGTGCCGACTTCAACGAGTTTCGCGCCGGCGCGAGTCATTATGTCCGGCATGCGGAAAGAGCCGCCGATCTCGATCAATTCGCCACGCGACACGACAGCCTCGCGGCCAAGCGAGAGCGTGTTGAGGGCGAGAAGGACCGCGGCCGCGTTGTTGTTGACGACGGTCGCGTCCTCGGCCCCGGTGAACTCGCAAATGAGGGTGCGCAGGTGATCGTCACGTTCGCCGCGTCTGCCTGTCCCGATGTCGAATTCGAGCGCCACCGCTTCGCCCATGGCAGCGCGCATCGCCTCTAACGCCTCGCCCGCGATGAGCGCACGGCCGAGATTGGTGTGCAGTACAGTGCCGGTCAGGTTGAAAACCGGGCGCAGCGATGGGCGCTCCGCGGCCTTGAGGCGGGCGAGCGCGTCGGCGGCGAGGTCGCTCGGTTCAGGCACCGCAGCCCCGGTACGGCAGGCGGCCCGTGCTTCCTCGAGCGCATCCCGGATGGCGCGCGTCGCGGCCTGCTGCCCGAAGCGCTCAACCGCCGCGGCTGCGAGCGGACACTTGAGCACGCGATCGACTGACGGGAGATCGCGCAGGCGGCTTGTGGGCAGACTGGTCATCGCGCCCTCAATAGCCGATCAGGAAAGGGTTGAAGGACCCGCGGCGGTAGCCGCCTTCGCGGACGAGGATGTCGAGCCCAAGCGTGGCCACGTCATCGGCAACCGGGTCGAGGCCGGGATCCTTATGCTGGTGAAGGATCTTCACATAGCAGCCGCAGGAATCGCAGGTCTCGGCCTTCACCGTCCCAGGCCCGCCGTCGACCTCCTGGTAGCCGATGCCCTTGGTCGAGCCGCACAGCGTGCATTTGATGCGCACGTAGTTCCACAATGTGCCGCACAGCGAGCAGGCGCAGAACCGCGCCCCGTGAGCGCCCTGCCAGCCGACGATGATCGAGGATGTCGGCGGGCTGCCGCAGGCGGGGCATGCGCCGTCGCCTACCGGCACCAGCGCGCGGCCATCGAGGCGGGCGGCGAGACGAGCGAAGTGAACCTGCAGCGCGGCCGCGACATAGACATGCTCGGCGAGCGCCTCCATTGGAATCGCGTCGGCGAGCACATTGCGCACCATGCCACCACGCTTCGCCGGAGTAGCCTGCTTCAAACGGTCCAGCGCATCGGCCGCGGCGACCGTCTTGTCGATCTCCGACGCCGCTACGACCAGGCGGTCGAGCGTCTCGGCGGCCGTGTCGGGCGCAAGGTTGCCGCGGTCGAGCGGCGGCATTCCAAAGCTGCGGGCACGCTCGCGCGCTGCGGCATCAGGCATCTCCGGCTCCGCCAAGCCTTCCTGGATGCGGTGCTGCGCATCGGCGAGAGCGGCAAGAAAGCGAAGGTAAGGACCCAGGTCATGGCCTGCCGCCAGCGTGTTCCAGCGCTCAGCGCGGCGAGAGAACAGAAGCACAGGCTCAGGAAGGCGGGCAAAAGGAGGAGCGGAGACTTCGCCAATGGCGGTGGGGTCGGAACCGGCCGGAATGATCTGTCTTGGCATTCGAACCTCACGAACCGCACGGGCCACGTGGTGCCTGACCGGCGCACACAATCATGCGCAAACACAAAAGCTAGGGCGGAAAAGTCATCCCGCCAGCGCTCGCTCTATTCGGCGGGCTTCGACCCCGACGATCCTGTTTCCTTGCTCGATCTGGAGACGAGCTCCCGGAGCCATTTGCGGTGATGCCGCCAGGCCCAGCCGCCAGTCACCCGTCCGCGGGTCATGGCGGGAATGGTGCCGCGCACCCAAATGGCCGAGTAGAAATGGACGATCCAGACGCCGATGATCACCACCGCGGCGATGGAGTGGACAAGTATGGCCAGGCGCTTCTGATCGATTGTCGTATACTGGGAGAAATATTGATCCCATGCCGCCAATCCGCTGGAGATGAGGATCACAATCAGCACCGACATCGACCAGAAGACGAGCTTCTGGCCGGCATTGTACTTGCCGACCTCAGGGACATTGTCCTCGTGATTGGCCAATACGTCACGGAAGCGCGCGAGCCACGTTCCGTCCTCGCGTTGCCACAGGTTGGCCTTCCAGAACCGAAGGAAAAGCCCAAGGAAGCTAAAGAAGAGCACGACGCCGATCCACGGATGGATGAAGCGCGTGAACTGACCCCCGCCGAAAAGGCGGGACAGGAAGAACAGGCTCGGATGAAACATCGCGAGGCCGGACAGGGCGAGCAGGATCAGGCTGGCCGCCGTGATCCAGTGGTTGATCCGCGCCCCGACCGTGTAGCGGTCCACGACAACCGGCTTGCCGGGATGTATCTGTTCGTTTGGCTTCAGGTCATCGGCGGGCATGGCTGTCGCCTTCCGTCAACGCTTCGGCGTGCTCCTCATCCGCCTCGGTTACCCTGTTCGGTCCCATGATCAGGTGGTGGAGCAAGCCGACGCCGGCTGCCACGCCCAAGACCGTGAGGCCTGCATATTTGGTCACACCTTTCCACGCCTCCACCAGCGGACTGATCCTTGGATCCTTCGGCAGGCCCGAGTAAATTTCCGGCTGGTCGGCATGATGGAGCACATACATCACATGCGTTCCGCCGACGCCCGGCGGATCGTAAAGGCCGGCATTGGCGAAGCCGCGCGACTTCAAGTCCTCGACGCGCTTGGCGGCCCAGCCCTTCATTTCGTCCTTGGTGCCGAACACGATCGCCTGAGTTGGGCATGCCTTGGCACAGGCCGGGCCCTGGCCGACCGCGACGCGGTCCGAGCAGAGCGTGCATTTATAGGCCGTGTGGTCGACCTTGGAGATGCGCGGGATGTTGAACGGGCAGCCCTTGATGCAGTAGCCGCAGCCGATGCAGTTCTCGTGGACGAAATCGACGATGCCGTTCGAATATTGCACGATCGCGCCCGGCGCCGGACAGGCCTTGAGGCAGCCGGGGTCGGCGCAGTGCATGCAGCCGTCCTTCCTGATCAGCCATTCGAGCTCGTTGGTCTCGGGATTGTCCCATTCGCTGTAGCGCATCAGCGTGAACATGTCGGGCGTCAGGTCGGGAGGGTTCTCGAAGGCGCCGGCGAAGACGCCGACCTCCGGGTGCGTGTCGTTCCACTCGATGCAGGCCGTCTGGCAGGCCTTGCAGCCGATGCATTTCGAGACGTCGATCAGCTTGGCGACTTCCGTCTGCTGCTGCTCGGGGGCAGGTACATTCGATGCCGAGCGGCGGATGAGGTCCTTCTCGGAAAGGCGCGGCGCCGTCTGCGTCGTCGAAGGATTGGGAAGGGGAGGAAACATCGCTTGCTCCTCCTATGCCACCGGCCCCGGTGCGGGCTCGATATTGACAAGGAACGCCTTGTACTCGGGCGTCTCGATATTGGCGTCGCCAACAAAGGGAGTGAGCATGTTCGGGCCGAAGCCTTTCTTCGCCGCTCCCGTGAAGCCCCAGTGCAGCGGAATGCCGACGATGTGAACGGTCTTGCCGTCGCAGGTGAGAGGCTTGATCCGCTTGGTCACCATGGCCTTCGCCACAACCGAGCCGCGCTTCGACCAGACGCGGACCCAGCCGCCCTTGGTGATGCCCTTCTCGGCCGCCAGTTGTTCCGAAATCTCCACGAAGAACTCTGGCTGCATCACCGCATTGACGATGACGTGCTTGGTCCAGAAGTGGAAATGCTCGGTCAGGCGGTAGGAGGTCGCCGCATAGGGGAACTCCTTGGAAGCGGCTTCGGCAAACTGGGCCATGTCGCCCTCGAAGACGCGGGCGGCCGGATTGCCGCGGACCTTGGGCGCGACCGGATTGACGATCGGCGACTCGAACGGCTCGTAGTGAGCCGGGAACGGTCCGTCTCGCATCATGCCCCGGGTAAACAGGCGCGAGACGCCTTCCGGGTTCATGATGAACGGGCCGACCTGATCGGGCTTCGCAGTAGGCACAATGTCGGGCACGTCGTAACCCGACCACTTCGTGCCGTCCCATGCGATCACCTTGCGGCTCGGATCCCAAGGTTTTCCGGTGAGGTCAGCCGACGCCCTGTTGTAAAGGATGCGGCGGTTGGCGGGCCATGAGAACGCCCATTTCGAATAGAAGCCGGCGTCGTCCGGATCGGTCGTATCCCGCCGGGCCATGTTGTTGCCGTTCTCGTTGAAGCAGCCGGAATAGATCCAGCAGCCGCAGGCGGTCGAGCCGTCGTCGCGCAGCGCGGCAAAGGCCGGCAGCAGCTTGCCGGCCTCGGCCAGCACCTTCGTCGGGTCGGCCGTGTCGGTCACCCTGGCGAGCGCCCTGCCGTTGATCTCCTGGGCAAGTTCCTCGGCCTTCGGATCGCCGGGATCGGCATAAGGCCAGTTGAGCTTGACGATCGGATCGGGGAAGGCGCCGCCTTCCTTGGTGTAGAGCTCTTTCAGGCGCAGATAGAGCTGCGCCATAATCCACGTATCGCGCTTGGCTTCGCCGGGGGGCGTGCCGCCGGCCCAATGCCACTGCAGCCAGCGCCCGGAATTGACCAGCGAGCCGTCGTCTTCGGCGAAGCAGGTTGAAGGCAGCTGGTAGACCTCCGTCTGGATCTGCGACGGATCGACATCGTTGTAGGGCCCATGGTTCTCCCAGAACCGCCCCGTCTCCGTGTCCAATGGATCCATGATGACGAGGAATTTGAGCTTCGAGAGTGACTCGATCACCTTCTTCTTGTTCGGGGCCGCCTGCAGCGGGTTGAAGCCCTGGCAGAAATAGCCGTTGATCTTGCCCTGGTGCATCAGCTCGAAAGCGCGCAGCAGGTCGTAGCCCGGCACGTCGAGCTTCGGCAGATAGTCATAGGCGAAGTCGTTCTCCGGCGTCGCCGCGCTTCCCCACATCGACTTCTGGAAGCTGACAAAGAACTTCCTGTAATTCTGCCAGTAGCTCATCTGGTTCGGCCGCAACGGCTTGAAGCCGCGCGTCGACATGTAAGCCGCCAAATCCGGCTCCTTCTGCGTCGGCAGCGTGAGGTAGCCGGGCAGCAGGTTCGACATCAGCCCGAGGTCGGTCAGCCCCTGGATGTTGGAGTGGCCGCGAAGCGCGTTCATGCCACCGCCGCGGATGCCGATATTGCCGAGAACAAGTTGCAGCATCGCCATGGCGCGGATGTTCTGCGAGCCCTTCGAGTGCTGGGTCCAGCCGAGCGCGTACATCGACGTCATCGCCTTGGTCGGCGAAGCGGTTTCCGCGACCATCGCGGCCACCTTCAGGAACTTCTCCTTCGGTGTGCCACAGATGCGCTCGACCATCTCCGGCGTATAGACCGCGACGTGGTTCTTGAGCAGATTCCAGACGCAGCGGGGATTGGCCAGCGTCTCGTCGACAACCGCAAAGCCATCCGGACCTATGTCATAATCCCAACTGGATTTGTCATAGTCCCGCTTCGCCTCGTCATAGCCGGAGAAGAGGCCGTCCTTGTACGCGAAGCCCTGCTTGACGACATAGGTCGCGTTGGTGAAGGCCTTCACATAGTCCCATTGCACCTTGTCTTTCTGGATGCAGTAGTTGATCAGGCCGAGCAGGAAGGCGATGTCCGTTCCCTGGCGGATCGGCGCGTAAAGATCTGACACCGAAGCCGAGCGCGTGAAGCGCGGGTCGATGACGATAAGCTTGGCGCCGCGGTTGGCCTTCGCTTCCGTGACCCATTTGAAGCCGCAAGGATGCGCTTCCGCGGCATTGCCGCCCATGATTACAACAAGATCCGTATTCCTGATGTCCGTCCAGGAATTGGTCATTGCGCCGCGGCCGAATGTTGGGGCGAGACTCGCCACCGTTGGGCCGTGTCAGACACGCGCCTGGTTGTCGAACACCAGCATTCCCGCGCTGCGCACCACCTTGTAGGTCGCGAACGCGGTTTCATTGGTCGAAGCCGAGGCGGCGAGGAAGCCGGTGGTGATCCACCGGTTGACCGTCACCCCGTCATTGTTCCTCGCGACGAAGTTCTTGTCGCGATCGTCCTTCATCAAGCGGGCGATGCGGCCGAGCGCGTCTTCCCAGCTTATCGGCTCGAACTTGTCGGACCCGGGCTTGCGGACCATCGGATGCTGCAGGCGGGTCGGAGATTTCACGAAGCCGAGCAAAGCCGACCCCTTGGGGCACAGGGTGCCGCGATTGGTCGGGTGGTCGGTATCACCCTCGATATGGTTGATGTCGGCCTGCTCACCCTTTCTAAGATCGCCCTTCGAATACAGGATTATGCCGCAGGCCACCGAGCAGTACGGGCAGGTGTTGCGCGTCTCGGTCGTATTGGCGAGCTTGAAGGACCGTATCGCCGCCGCATGCGCGGCCTCGATATCGGTGAAGCCGAGAGCTCCTAACGTCGTGCCGGCGAGACCCGCGCCTGCCGTCTGCAGAAACGCGCGCCGTGATAGCTCAACATTCATCTGGATTTCCTCCCGAATTCCATGCCCATAGGGGCATCCAGAACCAAGAGATACGGACGCCATTTTGAGCCGAATTGGCGCAATGTCAAACTGATGTGGATTTAGGGCGCGGATCGGAGTCGGCAAATGTTGCGCGTGGGAAAATGCGATTGACGCTTTTCGCAATGCGACACTACAGTAGGGCGTGGTGTTGGAAACGGCTCCCGCGTCGCGGGGCGATATCACCGAAGCACCTCCGCGCCTGACCAGCCTTGCTCATGGCGGCGGCTGCGGCTGCAAGCTGGCCCCTTCTATCCTGCAGGAACTGCTCGCCGAGAGGACGGAACCCAGCCTCTTTCGGCAACTCCTTGTCGGCACCGAAACCGGAGATGATGCTGCGGTCTGGCAGATCGACGACACAACCTGCGTGATTGCAACCACCGATTTCTTCATGCCGATGGTGGACGATCCATACGACTTCGGCCGGATCGCCGCTGCCAACGCGCTCTCCGACGTCTACGCAATGGGCGGACAGCCGATCATGGCCCTGGCCATCCTGGGAATGCCACTCGACAAGCTGCCGACGCACATCATGCGGGAAATACTGAAGGGCGGCCGCGACATTTGCGCCACAGCCGGAATACCGGTCGCTGGAGGCCATTCGATCGACGCGCCGGAACCGATCTACGGGCTGGCCGTGATCGGCACCTGCCGGCCGGCGGATGTCCGGCGCAATTCGCGAGCAAGGCCGGGAGATGCCTTGATCCTGACCAAAGCCCTCGGCGTCGGAATCTATTCCGCGGCCATCAAAAAGCAGGCACTGTCGCCTGGCGGCTATCAGGAGATGATTGCTTCGACGACCCTTCTCAATCGGATCGGGTCAGAGCTCTCCAAGGATCCAAACGTGCATGCGATGACCGATGTGACCGGCTTTGGACTGCTCGGACACGCCCTTGAGATGGCGCGCGGCTCCGCCTGCGCACTCGTGATCAGCGACCAAGAAGTTCCCGTCTTTGCGCAAGCCTCGTCGCTTGCGGAACAAGGCTTCTTCACCGGCGCATCGCGTCGCAACTGGGCGAGCTACAGCGAAGCGGTGCGCCTGCACGAAGGCATGCCGGAATGGCGACGCGATCTTCTTACCGACCCACAAACTTCGGGTGGACTGCTGATTGCCTGCGAGCCCCGCAGCGCCGCCGCACTGGCCGAGACAATCGTCGTAAGCGGCTATCCGTCGGCAAAAGTGATCGGGTGTGTCGAGCGCGGGCGAGCTGCCGTAGCAATCGAGGAATGAGCCGACTCCATTTTGCATACCGGGTTTGCGATATGTCTTTCTTAATTGAAAGCCCCCCCCGCTGGCCGGTCATGAAAATTGACGGTCCGCCGATGCTCCTGGAGCGAAGTTGTGACGGACAATGTGCAACAAAATGCAGTGCGCCAGCCTGTGGTCGAAGTCGTCGAAGCCTGTGGCGAATGGTTCGTTCGCGTGGTCGAGGACGACGAAGAATTCACCCGAAAATTTGTGCTGGAATCCTTCGCTTTGGCCTACGCCGAAGGGCAGCGACGATGCCTAGGACTTCCCGACTTCGTGAGGATCTAGGGGGGGGGACCCACCCGGCATAACGGCCAGTGTCACTACAAGGACACGCTGGCCCACATTCCGCACTATGTCGCGCTACCCCCAGGGCCTTGTCTGAAGCTTACATCGGTTGAGGTTCCGCGGTCGATCGCGAGCTAACGCCTTCCGACGATCATAAAGGCCCGCTGCTCAGGTGACGGGCCTTTTAATTGGCACCATTCCGGGGAACAAAGAGAGCGGCTGTCCTGTTTCAATGTGAGAGAGTGAAACTGATGCCAAGCCAAACCAAAGATCGGCCCCCGCCGAAGCCCGACCCGAAGAACACGCCTATCCGCTGCCCTCCCGACAAGAACGCGCCAGAGCCTGAACATGTCGACCCGGCACCGCGAGATATACGAGAGGCACCGGCGCCAAATCCAAACGGGCACGGGAATTCCTAGCCGCCGGCGGGCTAACGGCAGCGGCTACGCTTGTCGGGAGACAGAGATTACCAAAGGGCAGGCTCGCGAGCTGATCAAGTTGATTTGGACCGACTGGAATTCGCTGCTTCGCGAGGACGCTGCCAAAGTTCATCCGGAAACGTGTCCCAGGCAGACGGGGTAGGCTATCAACGCACATCCTTGCTTTGTGGAGCGCTATCGGTGGCACCGACTTGGCAGCAGCCTGGCTGCGCTCGCCATCGGTCGATATGTTGGCTGCCGTGGTGGAGCGCGGGTGGTGGGGCCGCTGGCCAGAAGGTCGCGACGAATGATCGTTCTACATATTGCTGCAAGGACGGATCGGCGGCTTAGGCTTATATGGAAGTGTCTGGCGCTTAAGAGGAACATCGACGAGCGACGTTCGAATCGGTTTGACGACAGCGGTGGTGGATTGAGGGGCTGCGCCACGCCTGGAGAGCAGCGCCGCCGACATTTTGGCGAGCTTCGATCTTATATCCAAGGACTCCTCCCGAGAGACCAACAATTCGTTTCTAGCACAGCCGCGGCCGCGCTCACATTTAGATTTGCTAAGTCAGTAAAGGGCCGCCCAGGGGCGCTGCTGGCAGGTATGACGCAAGCCTGTCGCTCTGCCTCGACGTGGATCGAACAGGCCTTGGCAGGCTTTACAGCCCGGAGGATTCATCCCGTGCGAACTTGTTCGTGCTGGTGGGATCGATCTTCAGCAGGTGCGGGTGCCAGCGGACCTGTATGCGCGCTCCTCAAAAGCCTATGCCGGCTTGCAGGAACTGCACTACCCTTTCCACGACCGCGACATTCTCGTCACCAACTGCGGTCGCATCTGCATGCATCGTAAGCGGATCAATATCTCGCATGTGCTCGCAGGCCAAAAGCTCGGCATCAAGGAAGTCGACGACGGAATTTGGCGCGTCTCCTTCGAAGAAGCGCTCTTCCACTATCGGCGGCGTTCAGCCTGAGCGTGTAAGAGCTTCTTAGTCGCTCTGACGTCGTTGGCAATCGTTTGTTGCCGCAGCAATTGTCGTGAAGGATGGGATCGGTCGCGCAGGTGCCCCTCGCGTTTGCTTTGCAAATTAGTGAATGCTGAGGTCGCATCGTCCAGCGCAAAGTCCAACGGGCCATTTGGCATGTCCGATGCTCTGCATGATGACGACTGCGATTACCGTTTGGGGCACCTTCGGTGCACGACGATGCGCAGGGCTGGCAAGCGTGATGGCCACGGCTGCAGCCCGTCACGGCGATGCGGTCACCGGGGAATGCGCCGGGATGCTTGCTAGCACTGTGACACCGCGACCAGATCGACGTCATGATCTTGTGGCCGGGCGACCACCAGAAAGTCTGTGTGATAACCTCAAGCGGGGAATAGCTAGAGACCGGAACACGGGAGGATGAAATGACTTTCAAGCATTGTCTGCTGGTCGTTGCTGTCACGTCGCTCTGCCTCGGATCTGCCCAGGCCCAGTCTGCGAAAGAAGCCATTGAAGCCGCTAATGCCGAGTTCGTGAAGGCGTACAACAGTAAGGATGCGGCCGGGGTCGCATCGAAGTACGCGGATGATGCGGCCGCATTCCCCCCAGATATGGCGCGGGTCGACGGCCGCCAAAATATCCAAAAGCTATGGCAGGGCGCGATCGATATGGGCATATCGGAGCTCACACTCACCACGCTTGAGGTCCAGGAAAGCGGCAATTTTGCATACGAGTCCGGGACTTTCTCCCTCAAGGCACCGGGCAAGGATTCAAAGCTGGTGGATGCCGCGGGGAAGTATGTGGTGGTCTGGAAGAAAGGACAGGACGGCAGCTGGAAGCTCTATCGGGACATATGGAACTCCGATCCCGGGAAATGAAGGTTAGCATTGGATGGCGGGCGCCAGCCTAGTACCTAGTAGTAGAGGCGACAGCCCGGTTGCCTCGGGTGCGGAGCTGCCGGCATCCGGCTGATGGTCGGAAAAGCGAAGTCGCGCCAGTCGTGCGCACCTCGTTAGATGGTTTCGAGCCGGCTAAACCGAACCGGGATGAGTTTTCGAGTCTCGAGTTTCCCCGCCGCATCTTTGTCGATGATAGTCAGAAATTGTACTTCTTCAGACACCAAAGGCAGAACGAGGCGTCCCCCTGGCTTGAGCTGATTCAGCAAAGCCGGCGGCGTCCGCTCAGCCGCCACGCTAACCAGGATCTTGTCAAATGGGGCGTGCTCGGGCCAGCCACGAGACCCGTCTCCGACACGAATGGCGACATTGGAGAAGCCGAGGCCCTGCAGCAGAGCCTCGGCATGGCTTGCGAATTCCTCGATGATTTCGACGCTCCAAACTTGTCCGGCGAGTTCCGCCAGGATCGCGGTTTGATAGCCCAGGCCAGTCCCGATCTCGAGCACTGCTTCGCGCGGTTGGGGAGCAAGGAGATCGGTCATCAGAGCGACAATGAAGGGCTGCGAGACGGTCTTATCGAAGCCGATCGGCAGCGGCATGTCCTGATAGGCATAAGGCGCGACCGCAGCTGGCACGAAGAGATGTCGCGGGACCCGCTGCATCGATGCCATCACCCGCTCGTCGAGCGTTGCCTTGCCGAGCTCTTCGCTTGCGAGGTCGGCATGGATTGCAATCATCTCGACCATGTGCCTGCGTAGAACCGCAAGGTGCTCTTCGTTCATCGGTTTCATGACGGCGAGGCTTTCCTCGACCAGCTGCTGCCAAATAGCTTTATATCCTGTTCGCCGCGTCACAGTAACCGACAACACCGATGCGCCGGCCATTACCCATTTGATGCGTACGGGCTGGTTTCGCGGGACCCGCATTAAATCGAAAAGCTGCTCCCGCGAGGGGCTTTTGCTAACGCACCGGCGCAATCTGAACGCCGAGTTCTTCGATCTGGAGAACGTCCTTCATCACTCGCTTGAGGCGTTCAGTTGAGCAAGGCCAGGTGCGCGGCTTTCGAGCAGGTGGTGCGCGCAGCGGTGGCGGATGATCCGCTGTCGGCCGAACTGATCGACGCCATGTTGGCTGCGCGCGGTGCTGTGGAGAGTGTACCGCCGGCTGCGTGGTCTCCTCGTTGAAATGGTGGCGCGCAGCGAGCGGTGCCGGCGCGCTTCTCGAAGGCCGGCGACGCGGACGTGCGACGCGCGCTCTATGAGGGGGACTGATGACGTGGTTCAAGGGCAGGGACAAGGTCAAGAGCTGCGGCGGGAGAGCGTCAAGCGCTCTTGCCACCGCAAGGCCGTGTCGCGGCGGCGCGCAATCTGGCGGTGATCAGCATGCGGTCTGGAGCGACGGCGCGTTCTATGTCGGCGATCCGGCCGCAGACCAAGCCGACGCTGCGCAACGCGCGCATGACAAGGCCCGCAAGCTTTTGGGGGCGCATCGATGAGCAGAACAACGACAGTTGAAACGCATGGCGCCCGCGCACTGACGGGCGCCAGACAAAGGAGATCCGCTCCGGCGGATGAGGACCGATGCAGACCAGGAACGACGGAACGCACGTTATCCTGCCTGCGGCCGCGTCGATCGGAAGACGGCCGGACTGCGCTCGATTGCCTGTGGCGCTGCTCCGTCAGTCCGATGGCAAATTGCGCCACGACGGTTCGAGCGCTGCACGATTGAACGGCAGCGCACGATCGACCTCGTCATCAAGAGCGTCATTACCGAAGAGGATGCCAAACAGCGCATTGCTGAACTGAAGACTGCGGCTTCAGGTCGAGGCGCAACTTGCCAGCCCTGATGAGCCGCCGTCGACCATATTTCTCCACCCCGCGACAATCGAGCGCTATATCGAAACCGTCGATGTTCTTTCAAAGGCATTGGCCGAGCACGCAACTGCGGCTGACGACCGTGGGCCGCTAATTCAAAAAACTTTCGGGCGCTTGTTCACAGCGTCACGATACATCCCAAGCCGGCGCGCAAGGGGGTCGAGATCGGGTTCAAAGGCAAGCTTGCCATTCTGATTGGCGGGGGGACATTCCCAAACGCACGCTATGCCCGAGAGCGCCGCATCAGACAGCCCCCATAGCCCGGCTACTACGTACGATTGTGGGTTTGAGGTGGTAGCGGAGGTCCGTTACCGCCGATCCCCCCGACAGGAAGAACTCCTGTTTGCTCTCGAATTCGAGCGGATCCGAGCTTGATCTACAATTCCCCAAATGCGGAGAGAGCGTCTTTCGAATTCAGGCCTATGACATTGAAAATGTTTTATTTTTCGTTCTGCCGGTTACGCAGATTGTTACGCAACCAGGATGCCTGCTTTGCGCAATCTCGGTCATAGAGCCGCGCAATCATGGTACCTGAAAACGGACATCGTACAGAGTGAGCCTGTTCGACATCTCATGCCAGGGGCCCATGGGTAGTTCCCAAGTTGCCACCGGCGCGTCTGAGAGGATGCAGCCGGCCGATATGGGCAGAGCCGGCCGGCTGTACCTCAACGATCAGTTGCGAGCCGTCGAATGCGCCCGCTAAAGCGTGTCGCGATTAATCGGCCTCATATTCGGCAGCCTTGAAGAAGTTACTGCATTCGGCTGGGTCGAACAGGTGGCAGATATCACCGAGAGCCTGGCAGAGCGTGTCGAAGGTTCTAGCTGCCTTCCTTCGCAGGAGCGCCTTGAGTTTGAATAGGCCATCTCGATCGGGTTTAGGTCGGGCGAGTATCGCGGCAGGAACAGGAACCATGCGCCCTTTTGGCGAACTAGTTGAACGGCACGCTCGCCCTTGTGGAAGCCGACATTGTCGAGAATGACGACGTCACCGGGCGAGAGTTGGGGAGCTAGTTGCGTTTTCGGCATAGCGTTCGAAGATAGCAGCGTTCATTGGTGCGTTGACGATCCACGGTGCGACAAGACCGTGGCATCGCAGCCCAGCGATGAAGGTCTGCGTCTGCCATTTGCCGAATGGCGCATGTGTCCTGAAGCGCTCGCCCTTCGGCGCCCAGCCAGTGCGTTTGGTCAGCTTGGTGTTGGTCGACGTCTCATCGATGAAGACCAGCTGTGCCAAAGCCTTGTTGAAGAAGCGCTTTCGCCGTTCGATCCACACCTCACGCGCCTGGCGCACGTCGGCCCGTTGCTGCTCGCTAGCCCGTAGAGTTTTTTATGACTGAGCCCCAGGCGATTGAGCAGGCGCCCGACATTGGAGCGGTGCACGTCGCAGGGCCCGCTCGACCGGCTGATGGCGCTGATGGAGGATAAGTCGCCTCCCGGCTGAACCCGGTGCGCGCGGACCTGGAGGTTGCCGACATCTTCCGAGCTGCTGGGCCCGCCTACCGGCCGCCCATGCCGGACACCTGAGCCAGCAGCATCTCAAGGTAATGTCGGCGATCGAGCACTGCCGCACCGCGGCCCTTGGCGGTCACGTCGAGGCCTGCGAGGACTGCGGCCAGTGGCGCATCGCCTACAATTCCTGCCGCAACCGGCACTGTCCGAAGTGCCAGGGTGCCACGGCGCGCACATGGCTTGCCGAGCGCGAGGCCGACCTGCTGCCGGTCGGCTACTTCCACGTCGTGCTCACGCTGCCGGCCGAGGTCGCCGACATCGCCTTCCACAACAAGGCGGCGGTCTACGACCTGCTGTTCAAGGCGGCGTCGGAGACGATGCTGACCATCGCGGTGGAGGCGATCAAGAACGCCGTTTCGATGGCGTGAGATCGAACAGGGCCCTCGGCAGGGGGCGGATTGATGCCGCGCTTCAGTCTTGAACGAGGCAGCGATTTCCCGATCGCTACCCGAAGTCCGATATCTCATCATCGAATTGGTTGCGCGGGAGGCGCCAGCCGACCGGAGAACTTTTCGGACGCCCAGCTCACAGAAGCGAGAAATGCGAACCCAAGAAGACGAGGAATTGGCCGGTGATCAGAGGAATTCTTAAGACGGGACCGTCCTCCCCACTGTCCTGGACCGGTTGCCCGCGCACGCACGGGTGCGCCCTCAGGACATCCCTCCAAATGGTTGGGAAGTCCGATCCCTTGCTTCTTTCGGCGTTGCACGCATCGACAAGCCTGGCGACGGCGTTTCTCATCAGGTGAAGATACCTTAAGTGTCTGGTGGCAAAGCATATGCCCGAAAATGCGGGGGAGAATTTGATCTCAATCAATGCATCGAAAAGAACCGCTCACAGTCGGATCAAGCTGCGGCGTCAACCTGTGATATCAAGAAGCGCATCGAGGATGCGCTTAAGCGGAGCTCGAGGCGCAGGAGATCAAGGTCAACGTCCTCGACAATAGTGCGGTGAGACTCGAAGGCCGGGTGCACGCCTTGTCGGAACTCAGGGCCGCCGGGCGTGCCTACCCGCCGAAGAACAAACCAGCGAGTTCCCCTTGGGAAGCAAGGCGACAGCGGCTCCGCGCTCTGTCACCTTCACCTTCTTGCTGCTTCCAGAGCCAGCATCAACTTGACATCAGCCGATTGAGCCAGACCTCATCGAGCAGCGAACGCGTAACTCCGCCGAACACCCATTCCCGCAAGCGGCTGTGCCCGTACGCGCCTGACACGACCAACTCGGCATTGACGGAGGCGAGGAAATCAACGAGGCGATTGCCGTCATCATCGTCGGTCTTGATGACTTCGGTGCGTGCCTTGATGCCGTGGCCTGTCAGGAAGCTCGCCGCGTCCTTCACGCCGTCCCTGATCCAATCATCCGGATTGCGATCGATCGCGACGATGGTGACCTCGTTGGCGATGGTCATCAGGGGCAAGGCGTCTGCCACCGCACGCCTCGCTTCGCGCGTGTCTTTCCAAGCGACTACGACCTTGCCGACCGGCAAATCCGTGGCGCCATGGGCCGCAACCAGCACCGGCCTGCCGGCACGCAACACCAGGCTGCCCGGATCGGCTGTGCGGTAGGAGTCGCCCGTGGATGCGCCCTGCGACGCGCTGGTCACGATCAGGTCTGCGAGACGTGAACTCCTGGCCAGGGCATGGTCCGGGTTCTCGATCGCGCCGCGCCAATCCGTTTTGACGGCTCCGGCGACGAGACTCTCGAATTCGCCCCGGACGCTTCCAAGCCTTTGTCGGATTTCATCCCTCAAATGCTCCCAGAGCTCGGCCGCAATGGCCGCGCCCTCAGGCGCCATCGTCACCGGCAACGGCGCGTCAGCGGCGCAGAAGCCGATCAGACGTGCGTCGAAACGTTTGGCAAGGTCGATTGCGACCCGCGTCAGCGGTTCGATCGGACCGTCGATGCCAAGGTTCAAGAGAATGGATTTGTAGCTCATCGGCAGCGCTTCCGGTCAGGATGTATCGATGCGCTTAAGCTACCTTGCGCGGCCAAGCGCGCTTTGACGCCGATCAAAGTGATGCCGCCGCGGCTCGGAGCTCTTAGGGTATGTGGGATTCGAAATGGATCACTTCGCCGTCCACTACGAAGGCGCCGTTCCCGACATGATGGATCGTCTTCGGTTTCGGCTGCGCCGAATCGATCCAGGCCTTTAGGACTTCCAGGACGAACAAATTGTATTTGTTTACCAGACGCGTATCGACGACGCGGCATTCGAGATTGGCGAAGCATTCGGCCACCAGCGGCGCTGACGCCCGCTCGCCGCGCAGCGGCGTCAGCCAGGCTGTCGCGAACTTGTCTGTATCCCGGCCGGAACGGTTGCCGACTTTGACGACCTTATCCGCAAGTCCAACCGGAGGCACCGCAATCACGCATTCCTTGGTCTGACGCAGGGCGAAGAACGAGAGATCGTCGCTCGACACGATGCAGGCGATCGTCGGCGGCGCAATTTTTGCCATCGTGTGCCAGGACATGGTCATCACATTCGCGCGGCCTTGCCTGGACCTGGTCGTGAGCAGGACGACCGGACCGGGTTCGATAAGCCGATACACGTCGCCAAGCGGCAATTCTTTCATTTCCGTCCCTCGCGGCGCATCCGCAACAACTTGTTCTCGTCGACTTGTTGCCGCCAACGCAGCCCTTCGCCTTGATCAGGGTCAAAGCTGAGATGCGGGGGCGTGGGAGCGGGCAGTGACGGGCGCTCGGACAAGGGCAGTACCGAATTCGATTGATCGTGATCAATGCTTGCCTGGAATCGCCCTGCGATGTTGGGTCGGAAGCAACAAGGGTTTTGCTCATGTCTGCAGAAGACATTCTTCTCTGGGGCCGTGCTCTGCCTAGCCTTCATCACTGGAACCGCGATCTATTTCGAACTGGCGTCGTCCAGGAGAAGCAAGCGCCCGCCGGCGTACTGTCTCCTCGGATACCCCTGATGGCCTCGCTAACTTAACGACAGGACATTGAAGCGGAAACCGAAAGGAGTTTGATTATGATCTGGAATGCAGAAGAGTTCCGCGTGCCGGAGTTGCTCCCTTTCGCCAAACCCGGACAGAAATTCATGCGCGTCAGCGCCGATCTGCAGGCGCGTTCGATCCGCGCGCTGCTGCGCTACCAGATCGAAGGTGCGTCCTTCCTCAAACGGCGGTTGGAGGATGATCTGAAGCTCCTCGATAAATTGACGGGTGGCGACGAATTCGTCGATGCCTTCGACGTGTTCGTGAATTTTGTTCAGAACGCCACTTCCGACTATGCGAACGAGGTCGGCAAGTTCGCTTCCATCGGCGCCAAGCTTGCCTCGGAAACAGCCGGGCGGGTTCGGAAAGAGGCGGAAACAACCGTCGACGACATGGCTGCGGCAACCCTGCTTGCCTGAGATTGCAGGAGAGCGGGCGAGAAGTTCATCTAGCGTCACTTCATCTTCACTGCCTTCGCGAACGAAACAGGGACAGCTACATCCATCGGCCGGTCAAAGTTCTTGCGGGGGCGACTGAAGCCCATTTGCTTGGCGCTCGATGCATCTCGGTGACCGTGGGCCGCGGCATTTGAGCCAAGTCAAGGCTCGACGTTGCTTCGTGCGGTATTCGGTGGGCATGAAACGTCGAAAAGCATTCAGAATCGTGGCCTCTGCCGTCGCCGCTGTCGTCTTCGCCTCTCCGGGTCGGGCGGGCGATAACTCGCAAATTTCCTACGGCAAGAGGCTCGTAGAAACAAACTGCGCACGCTGCCATGCGGTTGGCACGGCCGGACCAAGCACCCATCCCGACGCGCCGCCCTTTAGACTGCTGCATCTGCGCTATCCGCTCGAAGACCTGCAAGAAGCTCTCGCAGAGGGGATTTCCACAGGTCACCCGGACATGCCCGAGTTCGTGGCCACCCCCGATCAGATTGAGGCCATCATCGCCTACATCGGGAGCCTCGATCGATGATGGGGGCTGTTCAGACTGGCATTCATGCTGTCCCGTCAACGGCTGGCGCTTCCCGAATCTTGCCGGCCATCAACTTGCTGGTTGCAGGCAGGTTGCGTGACTACGCCGATGTCCTGATGCAGCAGGGCGAGGGCGGGTTTCGTGCCAAGGCTTTTCGGCGGGCGGCCGATGTGGTCGCGACACTCGATCGCCCGGTCGATCAGATACTTTCGCAGGAAGGCCGTGAGGGATTGATCGCGCTTCCTGCCGTTGGAACGGGTATCGCCAACGCGATCGCGGAAATGGTCGGCACCGGGCGCTGGTCGCAACTGGATCGTTTGCGAGGAGAACTTGCACCTGAGGTTCTGTTCCGGAGCATCCCAGGCATAGGTGCGAAGCTGGCTGGTCGCCTTGCCGCCGAGGGCCAGATCGAGAGTCTGGAAGAACTCGAGCATGCCGTTCGTTTTGGCAAGCTGCATGTGAAAGGCCTCGGGCCGCGGCGCATGCGAATGATCGCTGCGGCCATCGTGGAACGCTTCGGCGGGCCGACACTCCCCCGGCGAATCATCGCCGCTCGCCCATCTGTCTCACAGCTTTTGCAGGTCGACCGGATCTACCGTGAGCGCACGGCCGCGGGACAGTTGCGCAAGATAGCGCCGAAGCGTTTCAATCCCGCAGGCGATGCTTGGCTACCCATCCTGCATGCCCGCCACGGCGACTGGCATTTCACCGCTATGTTCTCAAACAGCCAGCTCGCGCACCGGCTTCATAAGACGTCCGACTGGGTCGTCATCTACTATCACAAGGACGGCGAGCCTGAAGGTCGCTGCACCGTGGTCACGGTTTCGAGCGGGCCATGGCTCGGCCAACGCATCGTCCGCGGAAGAGAAACCGCCGAAGACGAAGAGGAGATATCGAAATGAAACACGGAATCGGTAGTGAAGACACCGAGGCGCCCGAGCTGGCAATTCCCATCCGGAAAGTCTGCTTCATAATCGCCAAGGCATATGAATTCGACGTCAAGGTTGCCGTTACCGAGCCGGACGCGGGATCCAATCCCGCGGACGACAATGAGATTGCGGTGCTTCAGGACCATGATGACGACCCCGTGCGTGAAGAGCTTGGCTCGCTGATTTCGGAGCTCTCCATCGATGAGCAGATCGACCTCGTGGCGCTGATGTGGCTCGGCAGGGATGACGGCCAGGCGGTCGATTGGGAAGAAGTCCGCGAGCAGGCCACCTATGCCCACAACAAACACACGGCCGGCTATCTTTGCGGCAACCCGCTCCTGGGCGATCACCTTGCGGCCGGACTGGACGCTCTTGGCCTGTCGTGCTCCGACTGAATTGAAATTGATGCGCATCAAAGCGAGAAGCTGTCGGCCGTGTTGATCTACGGGCCTCTGATGGGGCCCAGATATGATCTACACGACAATACTGGTTCAGCTCGACATCGATGCGCCGGCAACGCCGCGGCTGATTTTCGCTCAGGAGATCGCGAGGAGGTTCGAGGCGGATCTTATAGCCGTGACCGCGGGCGAGCCTTCCATGCTGGTGTCGCCGAGCGAATCCTCACCGGCCACAGCAGAGGTTTTGCGTCGTCGGACCCTTGAGCTCGAGGACCGCATCAAGAAACTCAAAGAGGAGTTCCTTGCGGTCGTCGGCAACAACGAGCGCGCATCATGGCGGGCCGAGGTTGACGATCCTACGCGCGCCGTTGCCCTGCACGCGCGAGCGGCCGATCTGGTGATCACCGGCGCGCCCGCTGCGGCCGCCGCCGGCGACTTCCAAAGGACGATCGATCCCGCCGCATTGATCCTTTCCGCCGGCAGGCCGGTTCTGTTCGCCGCCGATGATCTCAGCGCCCTTAAAGGTGAGAAAGTCATGCTTGCCTGGAAGGATTGCCGCGAAGCGCGACGGGCGGTGGTCGATGCGATGCCTTTCTTGCGCAATGCCAAGGAGGTGACCGTTTTGAGCGCCGCTGAAAGAGGCACGCTCGCCGTGCGAGATGGCGCGGCCGATGTCGTGCGTTTCCTGATGAAGCATGGCGTGAAGGCTCGATCCCAGGTGATGGAGAGCGACGAATTGTCGGCGGGCGACTCGATCACCGTCGCAGCCGATCACATCGGGGCAGACCTCATCGTGGCAGGTGGTTACGGCCATAGCCGGGCGGCCTGAACCCCTTTGACCGCTCGAACGGCCTTCCCGATCGCTGGTGGGCAGTGGGCGCAGGTCATTCCTCCAATGCGGAGGGTGAGAGACTCGCGCCCCACGCCCAGGCCACCAGACCGATGATCAGGGATTGCGGCTTCTGTCCGCATGTTCATGAGTTTTCTCCTCGAAGTACGTTCGCGACCGGAGCCAGTATTGGACCAGCACAAAGAGCAGCCTCGGCCGGCAAGCGAGAGGTTTGCTCGCCGAGCAGGTCGTCAGGGAGCGGAACGAGGAGGTCGAAAGGCTACGTCAGGCTTTGCGAGTGCGAAGCCTGATTGGTCGAGGAAGGCCAAGGCGTCGGGTCCCGGCACAAAGCCAATTCCCGGCGGTGCTGCCATAATGGCTGCTGAACCGAAACAGTGCCCGCCCGCACATAGGCCGCAATTGGCATGGACTGCGCCGTCGTGACAGCCTGGTTCATCGAACGCAGAGACCGACAGAACGCTCGTCGTCGAGGTCGCCCCATCGACTATGCTGTCGGCAACTAACGGAACGATCTTGGTTGATGAAACACCTTGCGAGGCAGCGAACTCGTGCGCCTGTGCCTGGCTCGAAGGAGCCAGCAACAGGAAAAGAGCAAGCCCGAAGGCAAGCACGATCGCACCGAAGGTACCGTTTGCGGTCCGATGGTCTCGCTGCCAGATCTGACAAGATCGTTCAAGCACAGCAGGGGCTTCCAAGCTCTTCACGTTCTGCATGATCGCCTGCTCAGTCCGAATGCGCTTTGACGTACGTCAATTCGATCGACCCCAGCCCGCGAGCGCCGTCTCGACTGGCGACGCGATCAGTGCCTGTAACTCTGAAGAGCTACGCGTCGAAGTCGAACGCAAGATCTTGGACCTACATTTCGCGGCCAGCGATCTGGTGGACATCTCATGGCGGAAGGCTATCGCTTCCCTCTTCCATGATGTTGCGAAGTACCCCTCGCCATCGGAGTTCTTCAGCTCATCCGAAGGCGCTCTTTGCCGAGTCCGATTTGGACATCGACGGCGTGATGGACTTTTTTTGAGAGCGTGTCCGGAAGCCTGCCAAGCGATCATCTCGCCCGACAGATGCGTCACATGCAGATAGCCGGGTCTCGCCAACTGCTCCGCGGCGATCTCGCTCATGCGGCCACTGCGGCAGTACAGTACGATCTTCGCGTTCTTATCCGCGGGGAGCTTGTCAAGATTCCGATCGATCTTGTCCGTAGGGGATAATGGCGTCAGTTCCCTTGATCTGCCCTTCATAGGGAATTTGGACGTTTACAAAGAAGAAATCCTTGCGCGGCAGCATCTGACTTAACTGCTCGCTTGTGATGGTTTGAAACCTCGAACTATTTTGCTCGGCCGTGCCTGCCGCTGGGTACCTGAAGCCCGGCTTTCTACTGTGGCGACTGGCCGTCGTTCATCTTCATTCCGCTGCCTTGCTTCATCTGGTTCATTTCATGACCGCCTTCCGTGTCTGAATGCATCAGCTTCTTGATCTTGGGTGGGATGTCGGCCTCAGATAGTTTCTTTTGCTCGTCGGCGTCGTGGACAAAGGCAATTATGTCGGCCAGTTCCTGCCCCGTGAATTCAATCTGCTCGCCCAGTTCCTGTTTTTGCATCTCGATCATCGCTGGAGCGCCGGCCCACATCTGCGCCGTGAACTCGAACGGATTCATCATTGGCGGCATTGTCGATGCATCCAATGCCGCCGCGTCGCCGCCGCCGACGCCGTTAATGGAATGACAGACGACGCATCCTTTTTCGGCAAACAGCTTGCGACCATTGGATGGATTCATGGTGGGCACTATCAGCCCAGGGCTCATCATGCGGTGCGACATTTGTCCGCTTTGCATCATGGACGAGCCTTGAGACGCGTCCTGTGCAGCGGCGGGCGAAACCATGCCAAGGGCGCCGCATATCATCCCGGCTTGCAACTCTCTGAGCGTCGGCGTCATATCAGCCTCCCGACAGACAGACTCCTGCAGCGTTATTTTGCGCATAATCCTTCCGAAAATATGACGCATGCGCATTGATTTCGATCAAGAATAGTCTTCCCGCGGACGTTGCCTCGCGCCCCACGGACATTGGCGATGCCCTTTCGTTGCTTCCATCGCCTTCGCCCTTCCTAGGCCAGGACGAATTGGCAGCGTCGGCGCTTAAGAGGCCTGACCCTGCCCCAGCCAGCCGCTCTCGAATCCAGCGCGGTGCAATCCGGTGACGATGTAAGGGCAGCCGCGCATCAAGCGCCAAACCAAGTCGCTCAGGTAATTCTCGATCATCAGCACGATGGGGCCTTGGTTGATGCCGAAGTGCCAGGGTGACACCCAGAAGCCGTACGGATTGCCTGGCTCTCCTGGATGAGTGGGATTGAAGGCGGCCTTGAAGCCGTATCTGCTGAACTCTTTCAGCTTCGCTTGATGGATGCAGAAGTCGAGCGCCTCCAGGACGATCTCCGGAGCGAACGGCAATGAAGCCGCGACCGCCCAAGGCGCGA
This sequence comes from Mesorhizobium dulcispinae, assembly GCF_033977345.1. NCBI lineage: Bacteria > Pseudomonadati > Pseudomonadota > Alphaproteobacteria > Hyphomicrobiales > Phyllobacteriaceae > Mesorhizobium > Mesorhizobium dulcispinae. The sequence continues at coordinate 47,511 of NZ_JAVIIY010000007.1, read as the reverse complement.
GCGTGCCGTCATCCGGTCCATAGGGAACCCCTCGGCCGACATAGTCGTAGAACTCACGCGCGATGCCATTCAGCTTGAGAGTAGCCGGACCTGGTCCCTCGCTTGCCGTGATGCCCCAGCAGCACTCTCGGTAACCCTCGAATTTTCGCGGGTTCATGATGGCGTAGCATTGCTGGAGGTAGGTCGCCCGCCGGCTGTTCTCGAAATAGTCGAGGCCCTTTTCCCGCATGAAGGCATCCTGGATCCCGCGAAAGTCGACCCAGACATGTGACAGCTGATGCGTGAACAGCGGCCCGGCGTAGAGGTACTCGTAGCGGTAGCAGCTCTCCCAGCGATAGGTAGACGTCCAGGCGGCGTAGCTGCTTTCAGGAAGAGGAAAGGTCGGAGAGCCAAGGGCGAGAATGTAGAGCAGAAGGGCCTCGTCGTAGCCCTCCCATCGGTATTTGATGAATCCATTTTCCGGGGTCCAACCGTGCGTCACCGTCGCGCCGTGGTTCTGCGCCCATTGCCAGTCGGCACGGCGATAAAGCGCATCAGCAAGCGAGCGGATTTCCTGTTCGTCCGCGACTTCCGCGTCGAAATAGGCGGCTGCAGTCAGAGCCCCGGCCAGCAAGAGCGCGCTGTCGATCGTGGAGAGTTCGCATTGCCAGGCGCGCCGACCGGTCTCCATATCGAGGAAATGGTAATAGAAGCCGCGGTATCCGGTTGCGCCCGGCTCGGGTCCCTGAGGACTCGTCCGGAAGAAGCGGAGCGTAGCCAGGGTTCGTGCGACGGCTTCTTGCCGGGCCATGTATCCGCGTTCGACGGCGACTGGGTAGCAGGTGAGAGCGAGGCCCGTCGCCGCGATGCTGGCCGGCCAATCGGCGGCAGTCTTGTCGCGGATGAGGCCATTGGCAGGATTCACCTCGTCCAGGAAGTAATCGAAGGTTTCGTGCTGCAGCTGCAGCAGTTCTTCTGTCCGGACGCTCCGCTTCGTCTTCATGGTCTCACCTGGAGCTCTCGCCTTGTCGTGTTGGGCCGTCGCGGTGTGACGCAACGGCCCTTTCGACCTCACATCATGCCCATCGGCGCCGGCATGAGCAGCTTGTCGGCCACCGCCTTCTGGGCATCATCAAGCGACGCGTAGAAAGGCTCCAGCGCGGCCTTGAGCCGCCGCAGCCCTTCGAGCCGCGTCGACAGCATTCGCTCTTGAAGCTCGATCCGCTTCACTGGCGTTCCGGTGGCGGAATCTCCGCTCATCATGCCGGCCGGCATTTTCGCCATCACGTCCTTGGCCGAGCCGGCGTTTGCCCGCAGCGCCTCGGCGACGCCGTCCCATAAGGGCCGTTGGGCCTTGGTGAGCTTCAGTTCGGTCGAGAGGAAGGCGATTCGTCCCTCGATATGCTCAGGCGACATCATCTGCCCCATGGGGCTGTCGTCGCCCGACATCATGTCCATCATCATCATCTTCATCATGCCGTTCGACATCATGTTGTTCGACATCGATCTGCCCATCATCATGGGCGTCGCCGAGCCTGCATCCTCCGCTTTTTCCGTCGCGGCAGCGGGCGGCGACCCGTTTCCGCCGCCGGTTGTATGATGGGCTTCGTTCGCGAGAACGGGCGCCGAGAGCGCAAGCAGCGTCCCGATCGCCAAGGTACTAAAGAGGTTTTTCATGACTGTGTCTCCTTGTTGGTATTGCGGCTTCGTCAGCGCTTCGTTCAGCCTGCATCGCCCGAGGCCGGGCTGGTGGACTGGAACGTGATCCCGTTTGGCCCCTTGCCGACTGCATAAGCCTTCACGACCGCCTGGTCCTTGACCGAGATCAGAGACACGGTGCCGTCGACGATGTTGGTCACGAAGACGAAGGCGCCGTCGTTGCTGACCGCAACGCCATGCGCGCCCAACCCGGTGCGGATCGTCTTGACGACCTTGCCGCTCGCGACGTCGATGACGGAGACCGTGTCGTTCGGCTTGGCCTCGGTGCCCTGGTTGGCGACATAGACGAAGCGCCCGTCGGGCGTGGCGTACATCTGGATGGGCGACCGCCCGACCTCCAAACGTGCGATCACCTTGCGGGTGGCCGTATCGATCACCGCCACCTTGTCCTCGTCCCTGAGCGAGACATAGACGCGGCTGCCGTCGGGCGTGAAGCCGACCTGCACGGGAGCCTTACCGATCTTGATCCGCGCAGCATCCTGGAGCTTGACTGCGTCTATGATGGATACAGTTCCGTCCTTGACATTGGCGACGTAGATGAACTTTCCGTCAGGGCTCATCCTGAGGCTGTGCGGGTAGTCGCCGGTTGGGACCATCGCGATGGCTGCGCCGTTATCGAGATTGATCACGGAAACGATGTTGCGTTCAGAGTCCGTGACGAAAGCTCGCTTGCCGTCGGGGTCCGCAATGACATGAGCCGGATGAGCACCGACGGGAATGGAAGCGAGCGGCCCCGATGCCTGGTTGGCCGTGTTGGCCACGCCCCGCGCCGGTACTTGCTAATTTGGCCTACAAGTTTTTATTCTTCGTTTCAGAACGGGTAGTTTGTTTTCAGGGCCGGGTCCCCTGAGCCTTTTCTCGATCTGATGATCGCGACGGGCGAAGTCCCTGGCCAAAGCCCTCACGAGCTCTTCAAGCAGCTTCCGATTCTCCAGCATTTCCTTGGTGGGTCTTCCACGCTTTGCCATCTGTGTTGTCTCCGGCGCCGGTATTGGCGCGGGTGCACGGTCCCGATAGCTTGTTACAGGGGGTATGGTAACGGGTGGAGCCTGAAATTCAGCGCTTAAACGCCAAATTATATATAAATATCAATAAATTAATCACAAATGGTAGCGGAGGAGGGACTTGAACCCCCGACCCCAGGATTATGATTCCCGTGCTCTAACCAACTGAGCTACTCCGCCAGGAGCGGCGATGATGCTCGAAGAACCACACGGGTCGTGGGCAATTTCGAGGCGTTCGCCGAGGTCGCGCGGATATAAGGTTGGCAGGGCAAAGCTGTCAAGCCGGACGCATCAGCATAATCTCATCCCGGAAAAGCTTTGCCGGGCAGACGCTGAAGCGCATGCATCGGGGTTGAGTTCGACGGGGCACGTCGCTATGTCTCGGCCATGAAATTCTAGAGTTTGAACGAATGAAGCCGCGCATCGCCGTCCTCGGTTGCGGATACTGGGGCAGCAACCACATCCGCACCCTCAAGGCGCTCGGCGCGCTCCATGCCGTTTCCGACGTCAACCGCGCCCGTGCCGAAGGGTTCGCCAGCGAGCAGGATTGCCTGGCGATAGAGCCGGACAAGCTCTTCGAACACGCCGATGTCGACGCCGTCGTCATGGCGCTGCCGCCGCAATACCATGCCGACATGGCGGTGCGCGCCGTCGAGGGCGGCAAGGACGTGCTGGTGGAGAAGCCGATCGCGCTGACGGTCGCCGATGCCGAACGCTCGGTGCAGGCGGCAAGGACGAACGGCCGCGTCTTCATGGTCGGCCACGTGCTGCGCTTCCATCCCGCCTTCGAGACGCTGAAGGCGCTGATCGACAACGGCGAGCTCGGCGAGGTGCGCTACATCCACTCGCACCGGCTTGGCCTCGGCAAGTTCCACACCGAGAACGACGCGCTCTGGGACCTTGCGCCGCATGACCTGTCGATGATCCTCGCCATCACCGGCACCGAGCCGATCGAGGTCAGGGGCGAGGGGGCGGCGCTGCTCGACAATCTCAGCGACTTCGCGCATCTGCACATGCGCTTTCCCAACGGCGTGCGCAGCCATCTCTTCGCCTCGCGGCTCAACCCCTATCGCGAGCGCCGGCTCACCGTGGTCGGCACCAAGGCGATGGCGGTGTTCGACGACGTCGAGCCGTGGGAACGCAAGCTTGCCGTCTACCGGCACGCGGTCTGGCAGGACAGCGGCCAGTGGGCCTTCACCGCCAACGAGCCTTCCTACGTGGCGGTCGGCGAAGGTATGCCGCTGACGCGCGAGCTCGCGCATTTCATGCAATGCATCGAAACGCGCGACGAACCGCGCACCGATGGCGAGGAAGCGATCCGGGTGCTGCGCATCCTCACGGCGGGCACGGTGACGCATAGCGGCTCGGCCTGAGTTAAATCTCAACGGGCCCCAAAGCGGTCCGAAAAAGACAATCCTGAAGCGCCCAGTCGGTCGAAGACGCCGGTTATTCGGCGGGGATGTGCGCGGGCCGCTCGGCAAGCCTGGACAGCATGGCCTCGGCTTCGGCGCCGCGCTCGGAGCGCTCGATGAAGCCGCCGCCGAACACACGCGCCTCATTGCCGTCGTCGGAGTAGAGCACGCAGGCCTGTCCGGGCGCGATGCCGGATTCGCCGTCGACCAGCTCGACCGAGGTCACGCCGTTGCGATGATGCAGCACGGCCGGGCGCGGCGGCCTGGTCGAGCGGACCTTTGCGAAAAGCTCGATCCCGCCGTCAGGGACGTCCGCGAGCGGGCCATCGCCGAGCCAGTTCATGCTGCGCAGATAGATCTTGTGCGTCTCCAGCGCCTCGCGCGGGCCGACCACCACGCGCGCCCGGTCGGCGTCGAGATGGACGACATAGAGCGGCTCGCCGGAAGCGACGCCGATGCCGCGGCGCTGGCCGATCGTGTAGCGCAGGATGCCTTCGTGACGGCCGAGCACGCGGCCGTCGATATGAACGATGTCGCCCGGATTGGCGGCAGCCGGCTTCAGCTTGGCGATGATGTCGGAATACTTGCCCTGCGGCACGAAGCAGATGTCCTGGCTGTCCTGCTTGGCGGCGACCGTCAGCCCCATCTCCTCGGCGATCGCCCGCACCTTGGGCTTGGAGAGACCGCCCAGGGGAAATCGCAGATAGTCGATCTGCGCCTGCGTGGTGGCGAACAGGAAATAGCTCTGGTCGCGGTCGGCATCGACCGGCCGGTAGAGCGCGCGGTGTGCGCCATTGGCGCGCGAGCGGATGTAGTGCCCGGTGGCCAAAGCGTCGGCGCCGAGATCCTGCGCGGTGGCCAAAAGATCGGCGAACTTGACCGTCTGGTTGCAGGACACGCACGGGATCGGCGTCTCGCCGGCGACATAGCTCTCGGCGAAGGGATCGATGACCGCCTTGCGGAAGCGCTCCTCGTAGTCGAGCACGTAATGTGGGATGCCGAGCGTCTCGGAGACGCGGCGGGCATCGTCGATGTCCTGGCCGGCGCAGCAGGAACCTGCCCGGTGCGTCGCCGCGCCATGGTCGTAAAGCTGCAGGGTGACGCCGACGACATCATAGCCTTCGTGCTTCAGGATGCCGGCGACGACCGACGAATCGACGCCGCCCGACATGGCGACGACGACGCGGGTGTTCTCTGGGCGTCCGGGAAGGTCGAGGCTGTTCATGGTTCTTTCAATCTGCGTGGCGCTGGCTGCCAATGGCCGGAATATAGGTCAAGCGCCCTGGCTGCGCCAGCTTGGCTCTTCAGAGCGATTTTTCCCCGCAAAATCAGGGCCGGGATCGCTGTTATCTCAAATGCCGAACAAAAACCTAACGCGACGTTCACGATCCTTACCTAGTCATTAGGGTTCGCTTAGGCAATTTTTAAAGCTGTGGCGGTACTGTGGCGGGGATTGGGTCTTTGAGTTTTTAGTAGAGAGTACGATGACCGATCTGGTTAGACCTAGAGTCAAATATGTTATCGGGCCTGACGGCAGCCCTCTTACGATAGCCGATCTGCCGCCGACGAATACACGGCGCTGGGTTATCCGGCGCAAGGCGGAAGTGGTCGCGGCGGTCCGCGGCGGACTGCTCAGCCTGGAAGAAGCCTGCCAGCGCTACAAGCTCACCACCGAGGAATTTCTGTCCTGGCAGGCATCGATCGACGAATATGGCCTTGCCGGGCTGCGCACGACGCGGATTCAGCAATACCGGCACTAGACTGAGACTGTCGGAGATAGAAGGGCGCGGAATTCCGCGCCCTTTCATTTTTCCGGAGCGCCCTTCGCTCAGACCGTCAGCACGACCTTGCCGATCGGCCGGGTCGCAAGGAAGGCATGGGCGGCGCCCGCCTGATCCAGCGGGAAGGCCTTCGCCACGTGGGGCGACAGCTTCTTGGCGTCGACCAGCTTGGCGAGCTCGACGAGGCCCTCGCGGTCGGGCACCACCGAGATGCGCTCGACGCGGACGCCGCGCGCGCTGGCCTTCGCCCTGGTGGCGTCATGAACGTTGAGCAGCGACACCAAGACGCCACCGTCGCGCAGCGTCTTCAGCGATTCGTCGGCGTGGTCGCCGCCAATCGAATCCAGCACCACATCGACATCGCGGACTTTTCCGGTGAAATCGTCCCGGGTGTAGTCGATCACCTCGTCGGCGCCGATCGAGCGAACGAAATCGAGCTTGTCCGGGCTGGCGGTCGAGACGACATAGGCGCCCAGCGCCTTGGCGATCTGCACCGCCAGATGGCCGACGCCGCCGGCACCGGCATGGATCAGTGCGCGCTGGCCGGATTGCGGGCGGCCGTGCCGGACAAGGCCTTGCCAGGCGGTCAGGCCGGCCAGCGGCAGCGCCGCCGCATGGGCGTGGTCGATGCCGGCCGGCTTGACGGCGATCGCGTCCGCTGGTGCCGCCGCGAGCTCGGCATAGGCTCCGGCCTGTTTGGGAAAGCGCGGCATGCCGAACACCTCGTCGCCGGCCTTGAAGGCGGTCACGCCGGCGCCCACCGCCTCGACGGTTCCCGAAATATCCCAGCCGAGAATGAAGGGCGGCTCGCCAAGCAGCGGGTAAAAGCCGCCGCGCACGGCGCCGTCGACAGGATTGATGCCCGCGGCCCTGACGCGAACCAGCACCTCGCCGGCCTCGGGCGAGGGGTCGGGCTGTTCGGCGACGAAAAGGACGTCGGGTCCGCCGACGGAATTCTGGATAACGGCACGCATGAAGGCCTCCTGTTTGGCATGCCGCTATCATCTGGATAGTAATATTCTGTTGTCCAGTATGTACCTTTTTGATATATACGCACCCCATGGATAGTAACGACGCTCCGCTCGGCTACGACGCGTTCCGGCGTAGCTGCCCATCGCATACCGTGCTCGAGATGCTGGCCAGCAAATGGGTTTACCTGACCGTTTGCGCGCTGCGGCGCGGCCGGCTGCGCAATGGCGAGCTGGCGCGCAAGCTGGAAGGCATCACGCCGAAAATGCTGACCCAGACGCTGCGTGTGCTGGAGCGCGACGGCCTTGTCCGGCGCGAGGTCTATCCGGTCATCCCGCCGCGGGTCGAGTATGAGCTGACCGAGCTTGGCCAGAACCTGGCGGGGTTGCTCAGCCAGATCCGCTCCTGGGCGGAAGAGCATGCGCCCGACATCAAGGATGCCCGTGCCAGGGCATCGGCGAACCATCACGACGATATGGCAATTCGGCCTTGAATTGGGAGCGCGGGTAGGATCCGTCCCGGCGCGGTTTCAAGGGCAGCGCCGGCGAGGCCCGGCGTTGGCGGCAAAGCCCGTTCGGCTCAGCCGATCATGGCGCTGCGACCGCCCACTTCCGCGTCGCGGATCTTGCTGTCGCGCGATTCCAGCATCTCGGCCTTGGAAAGCTCCGCTTCAGCTTCGCCGAGTAATGATTCGGCCATGGTTCGCTGCTGGGCAAGGTCGCTCTGCGAGTTCCTGAGGTTGTCGCGGCGCAGGCGCGCCGCCTTGGCGAAGGTCGGATAGGCAAAATGATTGATGTCGGTGATGCCGGCTTTTTTCTCTTCGGCGACGATCTGCGCCTCCAATTCGACGGCCATGCGTTCGAATTCGGCGATCATCATGTCGAGCTGCAATAGCTGGCGCCGCTTCTCATTCACCTGAAACTGCTTCAGTCGAACGAGGTTTTCACGTGACTTCATGACTCGGTACTCCGCAAACGCATATCTGCTTATCGTCCCATCGGCCTCGAATGGCCCAAGCGTCGCCCGTTTCCACCGGCTTTCCCCATTCTATGGGAAACAAAGCCCTAAAGATTTTTGCCGGCGGTAACCATTCGTTTACGGGCATTGTTAATCATACGGGCGAGGACTTAAGGCCGGGTAAAAATTCCGGCAGCGGCGGGAAGCGCGGCCTGCGAGTCTCTGGAGTCACTTAGGCTGACTTGTTAATGTGGCACATGAGCGATTTGGGTCTATGATTCGTTATTAGATTCAAGTGGGTGTAGAAAGGGGTTAAAAATTCTGATATCGTGACCGACACGAAATTAGGATTTGTTAACCAGTCGGTGGCACCTTCTGTTCAGGCAATCACTGCTCCGGGTCCCGGACGGGCCGTGACAGGGTCCGGCAGCAGAAAAGGGGAATGAAATGCGTGTTCTGCTGATTGAAGACGACAGTGCAACCGCACAGAGCATCGAGTTGATGCTGAAATCGGAAAGCTTCAACGTCTATACGACCGACCTCGGCGAAGAAGGGGTCGATCTCGGCAAGCTCTACGACTACGACATCATCCTTCTCGATCTCAATCTTCCCGACATGTCGGGCTACGAGGTGCTGCGCACGCTTCGCCTCTCCAAGGTCAAGACGCCGATCCTGATCCTCTCCGGCATGGCCGGCATCGAGGACAAGGTGCGCGGCCTCGGCTTCGGCGCCGACGACTATATGACCAAGCCTTTCCACAAGGACGAGCTGGTGGCGCGCATCCACGCCATCGTGCGCCGCTCCAAGGGCCATGCCCAGTCGGTCATCACCACCGGCGACCTGGTGGTCAATCTCGACGCCAAGACGGTCGAGGTCGGCGGCCAGCGTGTGCACCTGACCGGCAAGGAATACCAGATGCTGGAGCTGCTCTCGCTGCGCAAGGGCACGACGCTGACCAAGGAGATGTTCCTCAACCACCTCTATGGCGGCATGGACGAGCCGGAACTGAAGATCATCGACGTCTTCATCTGCAAGCTGCGCAAGAAGCTCGACGCGGCGTCCGGCGGCCAGAACTATATCGAGACGGTATGGGGCCGCGGCTATGTGCTGCGCGAGCCGGAAGACATTCGCGTCAGCGCCTGAGCCAAGGCTTGGAAATTCAAACAAAAACCCGGCTCCGGCCGGGTTTTTTCATGCCCGAAAACCTCTGCCGTCCGCGAGATCAGGCGGCGATCTTCAGGACACGGAAGCTTTCGAGCAATTGCGCCCGATTGAACGGCTTCAGCAGGTAACCCTGGGCGCCGGCACGTTTCGCACGCATGATCGCGCCGACATCGACTTCGATCAGCGACACCAGGATCTGTGGCTTGACCGCGCCGTCTATGCCGCGGATGCGGCGAATGAGATCCGCCGCCTGCATGTCCGCCAGCCCGCCGTCGACGACGACGACATCGGGCATATCGCTGGAGCAGATTTCTATGGCGTCAAGTCCGGTGGCCGCTTCGATGACGACGATGTCCGAGCCGCCAAGAATACGCTTTGCAACCTTCCTGATGACGCTCGAATCGTCCACGAACAGGCAGCGCTTCATTTCCGGGCCCTCTTTGCCATCTGCCGAACCGGCAACCTCCGGTAACCTCAGGGCACCATAGGGCAATCTGGTAAAGAAGCCGAAAAGCCGTTAGGTAAAGTTTTTCCAAAGAGGCGCACCGCGCGGTTCTTCGCCGCAAGGTCGATACGCCAGCAACGGCAAACGTTGCTTTGCTTGCGCCGAAAGCGACGGCATCAGCGGAAATAAATACTTGGTCTGTTCCTGGCCGTTGCCGAAAGCCCGCCGCGCTGAAACGGATTCAGGCGACGCGCTTTAGGTCTTTGTTTTTATGCATGTCGTTCTCGCAAAACCGCTGCACACTTTTGCGAGACATGCATTAGACCGCCGACAACACGATCTCGTCGGCGGTCGCATGGATCGAGATCGTCATGTTGGCTTCGCGCGCCAGAAGCAGCGTGTAGTAGGGCTGGACCGAATGGGCGTCGATCGGCTCCTCGGGCTTGTGGCCGGAATGCAGCTCGAGGAATTTCGGCGGCACGCGCAGCATCGGACCTCTGGCCGACAGCGAAAAACGCGGCTCGGTCTCGAGGCTTTCCAGCGTGACCACCAGGTTGCCGCCGCGTGGTATGGCCGCATTGGCTACGAGAATGAGATTGAGCAGCAGCTTGACCTTGTTCTTGGGCAGCAGCGCGCGGGCACCGTTCCAGACCAGCTCCGGCTTCTCGTTCTTCAAGAAAGCGATGGCCACGGCCTCGGCGTCGCCGGTGTCGATCATCATGCCGGCCGAGCCGGCGGCGCCGAAGGCGATGCGGGCAAACTGCAGTCGCGCCGAGGCGTTCCTGGCGCTCTGGCGAATCAGTTTCATGGCGTCTTCGTCGGCGCCGCCTTCGTCGAGCAACTCGAGGCCGTTGTTTATGGCGCCGACTGGCGAAATGATGTCATGGCACACGCGGCTGCACAGAAGCGCAGCCAGATCGGGGGCGGAGAGGGTGAAGAGCTCGGCCATCGGAGAAATCCCTGCTGGTTCACATATTCATGGCCGAGCCTTTTCGCGCCCGCCACGCGAATCACGCTCTTTTCCAAGGCCTTCTGAATACACAGCGCCTGCCCGTGCATCAACAAATCCGCGCCTCGGACGGCGAAAATGGCGCGTTCATGCCGGGAAAACGAGGCTGATGGAGGCCATGTCGGGCCGCCAGCCTTCGAACCGCCATCTTCCTGCGCCAGCTTAATGGTTGAAAAAGGATTACGGCATAGTTTGCCCGTGATAGTCATCTCGAAACGGCCGCCAAGAGCCGTAGGGGTACGAGGCGTCGGCGAAAGTGCTCCCTGACGGAGATTGGAAGCATGTTTTCCCGATTCTATGACCGGACATTCGTCCGCGTCCTGACCATGACGATCGCCCTCATGGGTGCTGTCATCTTCTCAACCTCCGCGTCGCGGGCTCAGGAATACACCGCGCAGGAGATCATCGATTCCGGCCACAAGTTCTTCGGCGCTACGTCCGGCGGTCTCGCCACCGTGGTCGAGAAGATCTTTGCGTCCTACGGCCTGCCCAACGGCTATCTGCTCGGCGAGGAAGGATCCGGCGCGCTGATCGGCGGCCTGACCTACGGCGAGGGCACACTCTACACCAAGAACGCCGGCGACCATAAGGTGTTCTGGCAAGGCCCGTCGCTCGGCTGGGATTTCGGCGGTGAGGGCTCGCGCGTGATGATGCTGGTCTACAATCTCGACGACATCAGCAGCCTCTACAACCGCTTCGGCGGCGTCGCCGGCTCCGCCTATGTCGTGGCGGGCGTCGGCTTCAACGTGCTGCAGAGCAACAGGGTGCTCATCGTTCCGATCCGCACCGGCGTCGGCGCCCGGCTCGGCGTCAATCTCGGCTATCTGAAGCTTACGGAACGGGCGACCTGGAATCCGTTCTGATCGGACAGGATTGCCACAACCGCCCGGATAAGACCGATCGCGCCGCGGCATGCTCTTGCCGCGGCGCTGGATTTCCGCCATGCCAAGGTGGCACAGTCGGGCATTGGCGGGTTGCCGCCTCGCATACGGAATAATCCACCGTGGTCCAGTCGATCCTGTTCTTCGCACTCGGCTTCCTCTGCGCCGTCTTTCTGGTGTCGCTGATCGCGCCGGCCGTCTGGCGGCGGGCCGTCGTCCTGACGCGCAGGCGCCTTGAGGCCTCGATGCCGCTGACGCCTGCCGAGATCCTGGCCGAGAAGGATCGGGTCCGCGCCGAGTTCGCCATGAACACGCGCCGGCTCGAGATGAACATCAAGGGCCTCAAGGAGAAGGTGGCCGAGCAGATGGTCGAGATCGGCCGCGGCCAGGAGGCCCTGAAGGGACTGGCGGTCGAGAAGAAGGACAAAAACCAGGCGCTTTCCGATCTGCAAACCAAGAACGCGGAGCTCAGGCAGCGCGAGGAAGAACTGCGCAAGTTGTCGGAAAAGCTGGCGCAGACGGAGCGCTCCCTGGAGAAGCGCGCGCTGGACCTGCAAAAGCTGGAGCAGATGTATGACGATGCCAGCTTCTCTTCCTCGAACCGCCAGATCGAGCTCGTGGCCCGCGAATCGGAGCTGGACAAGCTCGCTAACGACATTGCGGTGCTGCGCAGCCAGCGCAAGGAAGCGGACCGCCGCAATCAGGAACTCGCCGCGGAAAGCAAAGCCGCCAGAGACACGCTCAAGGCGGAGAAGAAGCGGGCAACCGAGCTGGACAAGCAGGTCGAGCGGCTGCTTGCGACCCTTGCCGATCGCGAGGAAAAGCTCGACAGACGCGAGAAGGAGCTGGCCCGGATGCGTGAACGCCCAAAACAGGATCATGCGGCAAATGGCGGAGCGCGCCAGGCCGACGAAGGCGGTGGCATCGACAAGGCCATCGCCAAGCTCGAAGGCGATCGCGAGCGGCTGGAGGAGAGGCTGACGGCGCTTGCGCGGGAGAACAAGCGGCTCAAGACCGATCTTGCCGCAGTCGAAACGGCAAAGCCCGAACAGGCAGGCGATGCACGGCGCGCCGGCGCGGCGCTTCGCGAACAAATGAACGAACTGGCGGCCGAGGTCGTCAATCTGACGATGAGGCTGGACGGGCCGGATTCGCCGATCGCCAAGGCCCTGGCGACCCCTCGCGACGGGCGGCAGGATGTCGGCGAGCGCGGCACCAGCCTCGCGGACCGTGTCAGGGCCTTGCAGAAGGCCAGTTCGACCAACTGATCCCAGTGCCGGCAGCCGCCCGGCAAGCGCCCGCCGGTTGTCGGGCGGCTATCGTTTCGAGAAATGATGCAGGGCGATGGCCGAGGCGGCGGCAACGTTCAGGCTGTCGAAACCCTCTGCCATGCCGATCCGCACGGTCCGCAAACGCTTGAGCAAGGCTTCGGGCAAGCCTTCGCCTTCAGTGCCAAGATAGAGCGCTAGCCGAGACGTTCTTTGAGCGGCGCGGATGTCGGTCTCGCCGCGCGGCGAGAGCGCAAGTTGGCTGAAGCCCAGCCGGTCAAGCGTTGCGGTCAAGCTCGGGGCGTCACCGAAGGAGCCGAAGGGAACCTTCAACGCCGCGCCGACCGAAACGCGGATCGCCTTGCGGTAAAGCGGATCGCAGCAGGTGGGATCGAGAAGCACGGCGTCCGCGCCAAAGGCCGCGGCGTTGCGGAAGATCGAGCCCATATTGTCGTGATTGGATATGCCGACCAGAACCACGACCAGCGCGCTCGCGGGCAAGGTTTCGAGCAGCACCTCCGCCGACCGAGGGGAGCCCCGAACGCCGATCGCCAATACGCCGCGATGCATATGGAAGCCGGCGATCCGGTCTACGACTTCGCTGCTAGCGACATAGACAGGAAAGCCGGCTGGCGCTTTGCGCAAGACGCCTTCGAGGCCGGCCAGCCTGTTTTCCAGAATGAGGGCCGATTCCGCGGCGAAGCGTCCAGCCGACAACAGAAGATCCAGCACCACCTTGCCTTCCGCGACGAAGCGCCCGTGGCGGCCAACGAGATCGCGCTCGCGGATGTCGAGATAGGCGGCGACACGCGCATCCTGCGGGTCGTCGATGGGGATGAGGTTCATGGAAATCTCGCCGGCAAATTGTCAGCGAGGTAAGGGGCTTTGGAGAGCGCGGGTCAAGTCCCGGCGCGACGCATCCTGTAAGCCATCTGGGACAGGTCGCCGTCGCCGAAAATGCCTTCCAGCATGCGAAGCAGCTCGCGCACCGCGTCGGACTTGCAGGAATAATAGATCATCTGGCGATCGCGACGCGTCTCGACGATATCGAGCGCTCTCAGCTTGGCCAGATGCTGCGACAGAGCGGACTGGCTCAACTGGACTTTTTCGGCGATGGCACCGACCGACATTTCGCCGTCGATCAGATAGCTGACGATCAACAGCCGCTTTTCATTGCCCATGAGCGTCAGAAACGCGGCAGCCGATTCGGCGTTGGCGACTAGCTTGCTCGAGATCATAGATCCCCCATGTTTTCTGGCTCATCCAGCCGCCATGGGGGCAATGGTGGCTGATTTCCACGATGTTCAGGTCAGGAAGCGCCGCTGAATCAGCGCTGCAACAAAAGGTAGATCATTTTATCTAAATCTCAAGAGTTGCTTTCGATCTGGGGCGATTAACTTTCGCTACTGTGCCTGGCCGGTGGCGCGTCCGGTCTTTGCCATCTCGACCAGCACGGACCGCAACTCGCGGGCGGCGCCCAAAGGCCGCGGGAAGAAGACCCTGCAGGTGGCGTCCGCGGAAGCCAGGTCCATGCCGTCGGCATCGAAGCCCGTGGCGATCCAGCCATCGCCTTCGACCCGGCCGAAATGGTGCGCATAGAGGCAAAGCGCATCGCGATGGTCGGCGTTCATGTGGTCCAGCGCCGATTGCTCACTGGCCGCGAGCTCCTCGACGATCGACCCGACGGTGATCAGGTCGGCGCGATCCAGAAGATAGGCCTTGCCGAAGCCGCCATTCAGGCTGGCGCGTTCAGGCTCGAGCCGGAATATCGAGAAATCGCCAAGCCCGGCATAGAGCTTCGCCTTCGGGTTGCGGTTGAGATAGCGCCGTTCGGCGCGGGCGTGATCGGCCGATCCACGCTCCAACGGCAGCGCCCGGCATATAAGCGTGATGCGCGGGTGCGCGAGCGGATCGCCCTTGCCGGGTTCGCCGACGAGCAACGAACAGCGCGCATCGGCGAGGAGCGCGCCGGTATGGGCGGACAGCATCGAGACCAGGATCAGCGGGGCTCCGTCGATGTCGGTCGCCACGCCGACCCGGCTTGCCAGCGGCGCGCCGGTGCCGGGCTCGATCACCGCCAGCGCGCCGAAGCGGGCCGAGCGGACCAGAGTCTTCGCCAGCCTTACGGCCTCGGCGTCGGTCTCGCGGATGACATCCTTCCTGGTCTCGGTCACAGCGCTCACCGCGATAAGTTGATTTCTGTTCTCCGGTTTATTGGCCAAACAGGCCTGATCTGACAAGGGCTTCGATTTCACTTTCGTCGATGCCGAAGCGTGCCAGCACATCAGAAGGCCGGCGGTCGGCGTCCGTCGGCGCCGCGGCAAGCGTCGGCGCGGCCTTCGAGAAGCGCGGCGCCGGCGCCGGGCGTTCGAGCTCGCCCGATCTGGCAAAACTTTGCCGGGCGCGGCTCTGCGGATGATCCCTGGCCTCGGTCAGCGACAGGACGGGGGCGACGCAGGCGTCGGTCGGGCCAAAGATATCGGCCCACTCGTCGCGCGTCTTCTCACTGATCCTCGCGGCAATGGCGGCGCGCATCTCGGGCCACGATGCCTTGTCACACTGGCTGCCGACAAAACGCCGGTCGAGCGGCAGCAGTCTGGCGAATTCGGCAAAGAACTGCGGCTCGAGGCAGCCGATGGCGACGTGCCGGCCGTCCGACGTCTCATAAGTGTCGTAGAAAGGCGCTCCTGAGTCGAGCAGGTTTTCGCCGCGCCGGTCATTCCAGAGGCCCGCCGCCATGAAGGCGTGGATCGGCGCGGCGAGCATCGATGCGCCCTCCACCATCGCAGCGTCGATCACCTGGCCCTCGCCGGTGCGCGAGCGCAGGAAGAGGGCGGCCAGCACGCCGGCAATCAGCATCATGGCGCCGCCGCCCTGATCGGCGACGAGGTTGAGCGGCGGCACGGGCGGCGCCCCTTGCCGGCCAATGCCGTGCAGCAGGCCGGCATAGGCGAGGTAGGTGATGTCATGGCCGGCGCGGCGCGACAGCGGCCCGTCCTGGCCGAAACCCGTGAGGCGGCCATAGATCAGCGCCGGATTGCGTTTGAGCACGACGTCGGGTCCGAGGCCCAGTCGCTCCATGACGCCGGGGCGAAAGCCCTCGATGAGGACGTCGGCCTTTTCCGCAAGACGCAGCAGAAGCTCCGGGCCGTCGGGGCGTTTCAGGTCGAGCCTGAGGTTGGAGCGGCCATGGCGGTCGAGGTCGCAGGCGTCAGGCAAGGACAGAAGCCGCTCCCTGGCGTCAGCCCGCTCGATGCGCAGGACGTCCGCACCCATTTCCGACAGCATCAGGGCTGCGAGCGGCACCGGGCCGAGGCCCGCCATCTCGATCACCCTGAGGCCAGCCAACGGCCCCGTGTTGTCGGCGGCTGTCAGCGGCGTGATCATCGCCTTTTATTTGGGCGCCATGCGGATCGCGCCGTCGAGGCGGATGGTCTCGCCGTTCAGCATCTGGTTCTCGACGATGTGGAGCGCGAGCGCGGCATATTCCGAGGGTTCGCCGAGGCGGGGTGGGAAGGGCACCGAAGCGCCAAGCGAATCCTGTACCTCCTGCGGCATGCCGGCCATCATCGGCGTCTTGAAGATGCCTGGAGCGATGGTGCAGACGCGAATGCCCGAGCGCGCGAGGTCGCGCGCCACCGGCAGCGTCATACCGACGACGCCGCCCTTGGATGCCGAATAGGCGGCCTGGCCGATCTGGCCGTCATAGGCCGCGACCGACGCCGTGTTCACGATGACGCCGCGTTCGCCGCCGGCGAGCGGGTCGAGTTTCGCCGCCCGGTCGGCGACGAGGCGGATCATGTTGAAGGTGCCGATCAGGTTGATCTCGATCACCTTGCGGTACTGGTCCAGCGGGTGCGGCCCGTCCTTGCCGACCGTCTTCACGCCGATGGCGATGCCGGCGCAGTTGACCAGGATGCGCGGCTCGCCGAGCTTCGCCGCCACCTCGGCAATGGCGGTCATGCCGCTGTCGCCGCTGCTGACATCGCATTGAACCGCGATGCCGCCGATATCGGCCGCAACCTTCGCCGCTCGCTCAATGCCTACATCGAGTATCGCAACCTTGGCGCCCCTGGCGGTGAGGACGCGCGCCGTCGCTTCGCCGAGGCCGGAGCCGCCGCCGGTGACGATCGCGATCTGGCCATTCGGGTTCATGCCGGCATCCTCCCAGGATTTCGGGTCATGCTACGAAGCGCGCTGCTGCGGCGCAACCTGGATGACCGGATCGATCGATGACTGCGGATTGGCCGAAGCGCGGGCAACGGCCGGAGCCAGGTCGGCAACCCGCGCCGTATCCGCATGGCAGACCTCGCCGACGAACCGGGCCACCGCGCCCGGCCTGATTTCGTGGTGGAGGAGCCGGTCGAGATCGACCGGGCGGGGCATGGTTATCTGGCCACGCGGGAAGCGCTTGAAGCCGAGCGGCCCGTAGTAGGGCTCGTCGCCGACCAGCATGACGGCCGGCGCGCCAGCCTTCGCGGCGGCCTCGAGCGCGATCGCGACCAGCCGGCGGCCGATGCCGAGATTCTTGAAGGCGGGCCGCACCGCAAGCGGGCCGAGCATCATGGCGCGTCCGGCGCCGGCCGCCACACGCGTCATGCGCACCGAGGCGATAACCGTGTCGTCCTTGACGGCGACAAAGGACATCGAGCGGTCATGTCCGCCGGATTCGCGGATCTTGTAGGCGGCAAGCACGAAACGGCCGGGCCCGAAGGCCTCGTCGTTGATGGCTTCGATTTCAGCATCGTGCGCCGGGGCTTCCGGCAGGTATTTCACGTCGGCAAGGCTCATGGTCTTTGCGTTCCGGTATGCGAGGAAAGGTTTGCTGCAAGCGGCAGCGTTCGCCAGTCAGCGCTTCATCAAGCGCGGGCGCCCTTTCGTCGTCGGTCGAACCGGATCGAGGCAAAGTCGAACATGGGCGCCTCCGCTAGCATCAATTTTTCCCCGCTGCAATCGGCGCTTGTCACCTTTCTTTCCGCCGGCTGACCCCGCCGTTTGACGAACTGGTTCGTCGTTTGACGAACTGTTCAGCGCCTGGGGGCTTCGACATTCCGGCCAGACGCCTAAATATTTGTTCGACTCGCTGGGAGATTTCGTATGGGATTGCTGATTGACGGCAAGTGGCAGGACCGCTCGATCGTTGCCGACAGCAGCGGTAGGTTCGTGCGGGCCGAAGCGCAATGGCGCAACTGGGTGACGCGCGACGGGGCGCCGGCGGAAGGACACAAACGCGGCTTCAGGGCGGAGCCCGGCCGCTATCACCTTTACGTCTCGCTCGCCTGCCCCTGGGCGCACCGGACTTTGATCTTCCGCGTTCTGAAGAAGCTTGAAGACATCATCTCCGTGTCCGTGGTGCACCATTTCATGGGTGAGAACGGCTGGACCTTCAGGGCGGAGGATGGCGCTACCGGCGACACGCTCTACGGCCTCGATTTCCTGCATCAGATCTATGCAAAGGCAGATCCGGCCTATTCGGGCCGGGTGACTGTGCCGGTGCTGTGGGACAAAAAGCAGGAGACCATCGTCAACAACGAGTCGTCCGAAATCATCCGGATGCTCAACTCCGCCTTCGACGAATGGGGCGATGCGAGCCTCGACTTCTACCCGCCGGCACTGCGGACGGAGATCGACAAGATCAACGCGCTCGTCTACCCGGCGATCAATAACGGCGTCTACCGCACCGGCTTCGCCACCACGCAGGAAGCCTATGAGGAGGCGTTCGGCGAACTGTTCGCCGCGCTCGACACGATCGAGGAGCGGCTGTCGAAGCAGCGCTATCTGGTCGGCGAGCGCATCACTGAAGCGGACTGGCGGCTGTTCACTACGCTGGCGCGTTTCGATCCGGTCTATGTCGGCCACTTCAAATGCAACCTGCGCCGCATCGCCGACTATCCGAACCTGTCGAACTATCTGCGCGACCTCTACCAGGTGCCCGGCGTCTCAGGAACGGTCAACCTGCATCACATCAAGTCGCACTATTACGGCAGCCACAAATCGATCAATCCGACGGGCATAATCCCGGTCGGGCCTGAGCTGGACTACGCCGCGCCACACGATCGCGGGCGGTTCAGGAAGGCGGCGTGACCTACCAGTAGGCCGAGGCCTGCTCGCCGCCGAAAATTTCGGCAATTCGCCTTCGCGTCGCCGGCGTCGCATCTTCCGGCAGACGGTCGATCGGGAAGAAGGCGGCCTCTGCGATCTCATGGTCGGGCAGCTTCGGTGCCGTCTGGCTGAAGGTTTCGATCAGATAGAGGCCGACATGGTCGCGGCTGCTGGAGCGGCGGTTGAAATGCATCGATTTCAGCACCGGCGGAGCGGTCAGCGCGATGTTGCCTTCCTCGGCCAGTTCGCGCGCCAGCGCCTCGACGAGCGTCTCGCCCACCTCGACGCCGCCGCCAGGCAATTGCCAGCCCGGCACATAGGTGTGGCGGATGAGGAAGACGGCGTTGGAGGCGCGGTCGTAGACAAGGCCACGCACGCCAAGCGTCATCGGGCGCCGCAGCAGGAAGTAGAGATGGAACAGCCTCGCCCGCAGTCCGGCCCAGCCGGTCTGACGGAACGCCTGTTCCGGGTCGGTGGCGCCGGTCATCCACGAAACCGCAAGCGGACTGAAAACCTTGAGTAGAAAGCCCGGAGCGGGTCGCTTAAGAAGGGGCTATGCTGAGGCTCGCGCATATTTCCGATGTCCATCTGGGGCCGCTGCCCGATGTAACCTATCGCGATCTCGCGTCCAAGCGCGTGCTGGGTTACGTCAACTGGCAGCGCAACCGGCGCCGCCACATGCACGACGCGGTCATCGACACGATCGTCGCCAATATCAAGGCCAGCGCCCCCGACCACCTCGCCGTCACCGGCGATCTCGTCAACCTGGCGCTCGACGGCGAGATCGAGATGGCGAAGCACTGGCTGGAGACGCTTGGCTCTCCGGACGACGTGTCCGTGGTGCCGGGCAATCACGACGCCTATGTGCCGGGCGCCTTCGACAAGGTCTGCCGGTCATGGGCGCCGTGGATGACGGGCGACGGAGTCAACAGTCCGGTCGACCGCAATTCCTTTCCCTATCTGCGGGTGCGGGGCAACGTTGCGCTGATCGGCGTCACGACGGCGCGGGCCACGGCGCCCTTCATGGCCAACGGTTTCTTCATGGAGGGGCAGGCAGAGCGGCTCGGCAAGATCCTCGACGCCACGGCCAGGCAGGGGCTGTTTCGCGCCATCATGATCCATCATCCGCCGGTGCGCGGCGCGGTCTCGCAGCACAAGCGGCTGTTCGGCATCGCGCGCTTCCACAAGGTCATTCGCCGGCATGGCGCCGAGCTTGTGCTGCACGGCCACTCGCACCTGCCGTCCCTGTTCACCATCGGCCTGCGCGGCGCCAAGGTGCCGGTGGTCGGCGTGGCCGCCGCCGGCCAGGCGCCGGGTGGCAAGCATCCGGCCGCTCAATACAATCTGTTCGACATCAGCGGCGAAAAGGGCGGCTGGCAGATCCGCCTGACGCGGCGCGGCCTGGCCGGACCCGCCTTGCCGCCGTCGGATATTCAGGTCATCGAGCTCGGCGCCGACATGCCCGTGGTTCGGGAGCTCGTCGTCAGAAGCTGATCTTCATCTGGACGATACGGTCCCAGAACAGCACGAGCGACACGGCAAGTCCCACCAGGGCGCCGGCGGCGATCAAGCCGAGGCCGGCGAAGAAGGTCGTCCAGCCGTTGCGGCGCGTCGTCGATTGCAAGGGCGGCTCGGCTTCCTGGACCTCGGCGCGATGTAGGCCAGGCGCGGCGCTCTCGACCGCGCCTTCCATCATCCGCTGCCGCTCGACGACACGCTCGGCCACGTATCGCGTCACGGCATCGGCGACGGGCTTCATATCGGTCGATTCGGCCAGCACCACGCGACCGATGCGCGTGTCCTTGAGGAAGCGGAAGGTGCGGCGATCCCGTCCCATGGCGACATGGCTGACGGCATCGATCCACAGCCGCGGCTGCAGGCCGGAGGAGACGGCGAAGTCGAAATTGTCGATGTCGGTGGGAACACCGGCAAAGACCGGCGCAAGCTCCGTCGCCAGCAGTTCGAGCCGCATGCGGTGCGCCTCGCGCATGTCGACCACCACATCGTCGCGGTCGGCGAAGGCATTCTTGACGTCGCGGATCGCGTCCGCGAGCTTCCGCGACGGCTCGATCTCGGTGATTTTGTCGCCTGCATCCTTCATGGCGGCTGCCTCGCTGTTGGTAAACAGCGAGTTAACACAGTCGCCGGCAAAATGCACTGCGAGATGGGCTCAACTCGCCGCCGCGCCGCGTACCGGCCGCTGGCTTCTGCCGCGGCGGCGCGTGTTGCGGCGCACGGCCTCTGCAACGAGGTCAGGCGCCTCCTCGACCAGCATGTGGCCGGCCTCCAGCACGTGGTGCAGGTGGAAATGCGGCGGCAAGCCTTCGGCCTGGGCGACGGGCAGGACGGGATCGTCCGTTCCCCAAACCACCATTACCGGCATGCTCAAGGTTTCCAGCCGTTCGCTCGGAATGACGCCTTGCCGGTCATCCTTGGTCATCACGGCCGCCATGTCGACAAGGGTCTGCAACTGGCCCGGCCGTCCACGCATGCGGAACAGCGCCTCCACCACGTGTTCAGGAGGAACGCTCCCCGGGCCCGACATGGCGGCCAGACAAGCCCGGATCTCGCCCCTGTCGTCCGCGGCAGCGTAACGGCGCAGCAGCGGACCGTTGATCTCGGGGCCGAAGCCGCCGGGCGCCAGCAAGGTCAGCGAGGCAACGCTTTCAGGGTCGGCGAGCGCCATCAACGTTGCGATCGCGCCGCCCATGGAGTGGCCAACGAGGTGGACCTTGCCCAGCCGGCGAGCGGCCAGATCCGCGAGGATGGCCCGTGCGGCCTGCTTGGCGCCCCCCTCTTCGCGACGCTTCAGGGAGTTTCCGTGGCCGGGCAGATCGTAGGCCAATGCTCTCACGCCGGGCATAAATTGCGCAATCACGTCGCGCCAGATGGAATGGCAAGCGCCGAAGCCGTGCAGGAAGATGATCGTCTTCGAGCCAGCACCGCTTTCGGCGACATGAAGGGACGGGAGCATCAAAATTACTAGCTGCGGGGAGGACGAGCGGCAATTCAAGATTGTGGCTGAATTGCTCCCTGGGCCGATCGATAGCCAGTAAAATTTTCGCGACCGGGATTGTATACGCCCAACCGAATGCAGAAGCATGCCCTAATACTTGTTGAATTTCGGTCTCATGCTTGGCTGAGCGGAGCCGGCACGGCGAACATCGATTGCAATTCGCGCCCCGGCACGTGGCCGGCGATGACTCAGCTCGGGTTGCCGATTCCCGCGGAGCGCAAGGACTGCACCAGCCGGTCGGTGAGATCGGCGGGATATTTCCTGTCGACGAAGACCGCGCGCGGATTGGCTGCGAATTTCGGGAACTCGGCCGTCAGTTCGTTCGCCAACTCGCTCGCGAGCTTGTCGCGGCCTGAAATCTTGGCGCCGATCAGGCGCGCGGCAAGGTAGTGCGATTTGGACGCGGTGGTCCTGAGCGACTCGCTGGCAATCGCGGCCCTCTTGGTATCGCCTTGCATGAAGGCTCCGACAAACAGGCCATAATCCCACCATGTCGGGTGGCCGCTGAAAGCTTCGACGGCATGGGCCAGGATCGGCGTTCCTTCCTGGTATCGGCCGGCGAAGATCAGGCCGTAGCCATAGGCGGCGGCCATGCCGAGATCGTAAGGGTTGAGCTCATAAGCCTTGCGCATCCAGCGGATCGCTTCGTCCGTATTGCCGAGACGCGAGTTGAGGTAGCCATAGGCGCGATGCGCGTGCGGGCTCATCGGTCCCATCTGGATGGCGCGGTGGGCAAACGACATGGCCTGCTCGACCGTCGCGCCGGCCGGATAGGCGTAGTGGTTGTTGAAGGCTTCCAGATGCAGCGAAGCGAGTTCCGAGTAGACGAGCGATGATTTGGTGCCTTCGCTGGCCAGCTTCTCCAGGCAACGATAGGCAGCTTCGTGCGTCTTGGCGCTCTGGTCGAGATAGTAGCGGTCGTCGAGCACCAGACATCCGATCTGGCTGGTACGGATGTCGCTCTGGTCGATATAGCTGTAGATCGCGCCCGAAGCGGGGACGGTCGAGGTCAGGAGATTGGCGATGTTGCTCTCGACCGCACCAGGCGCGCTGTCGGCCGATGTCAGGTTGCGTGACAGGAGAACCCTTCCCGTCGCGACGCTCTGCAGCTCGATCATGACGTCGCCGGCGGCAGGTCCGGGAATAAGATCGAAAACGAAGCTGACCGGATCGGCGGAACGATCGCGCGTCGCGTCGGCGTCGCGTCCGATGAAGTCTATGGTATCGAAGCCGGCGAGACCGGCGCGCAGCGTGGAGGCAACACGGGCCGCCTGGGGTCCGTCGGCCTTGATGGCGATGTAGATCAAAGGCAAGCTGTCGAATGTCTGGGGAGCGACGCTGCCGGTCGCGCCTGCCGTTTCGACATCGACCGGCGCGGCCGCTTCGTCACTGTGAAGAAAGGCGTTGCCCTGGCGGACGACCAAGACGCCCAGCATGGCGATGACCAGCACCATGGCGGCCCAGAAGAACCGCAACTGGCGCGTCAGCGACGAGGCGGATGGGGGCGGCGCCGGGGTCGTCATCAGCGGCACGGCATCGGCCGGCGAGGCATCGGCGGGTGAGGGGGTCTCGAAATGCTCGGCCGACGGCGCGGTGAGCTGGCCGGCATCCGGGGGCTTGGCTTCGGCCGGCAGCCGGATGGCGTTCAGCTCGTAGGAAGGCACATAGCCGCCGCGCGGGATAGCGATGCGCACCGGCTCGGCGATGCCCTCATTAGCGAAATAATGCTCCAGAAGCTCACGCAGCCGCCCGGCCTGGACCCTGACGACGGCGTCGGTCGCCGAGTCGAAATCGCCGTCCTTGCCGAAGACGTCCATGGCGATGGAAAGGCCCTTCAGCCTGTCGCCTTCGCCGGCCTGCTCGCGCTCCACGAGATAGCGTAAAAGCCTGCGCGCACGCTCGGACCGTCCGAACGTTTCGCTGGCAAGCAGTCGCTCCAATGTCTCGCGCACTGCGGGGGCGGCAGGCGTGGCAGGCTCCAAGTGTCGAACCTTTCGAAGTCGGCACAGGTTAGTACGTGATCATATAGCGCTCGCGCCAGCGCACAAGAATGCTTCTGTTATGCGATCGCGTAAGCCACCGCAAATTTCCCTGCCGGTTAATGAATGGCAGGGAAATCATGCGCGTTCTTAAGCACGGCGCGCCCGGCGGACGCGCCGCGAGAAGCTCGAGGGTCAGCCGGTCCTGCGGCCGAGAATGCGGTTGGCGGCCGAGACCACGGCCTCCAGCGAGGCGGCGACGATGTTGGTATTTATGCCCGCGCCGAACAGCTTGCCGCCCGGATATTCCATCTCGACATAGGAGATGGCCGAGGCGTTCGAGCCGCGCTGCAAGGAATGCTCGGAATAGTCGAGCACCGACATCTCGACGCCGACATGCCGCGAGAGCGCATCGACGAAACCGTCGATCGGGCCCGTGCCGGAGCCGGTGATGGTCACTTCCTTGCCGTTGTCGATGATCTCCGCCTCCACCACGCGCCGGCCTTTCACCTCGGTGTCGGGATAGGTGCGGTGGTCGAGGAATTTCAGCCTTGCGTCGGGCTGGTCGACATAGGTTTCGAGGAATTGCTCATGGATGCGCTTGGCCGGCACCTCCTTGCCTTCGGCGTCGGTGATCGCCTGGATGTCCTGGCTGAACTCGATCTGCAGATTGCGCGGCAGGTTGAGCCCGTAATCGGCCTGCAGCACATAGGCGATGCCGCCCTTGCCGGACTGCGAGTTGATGCGGATGATCGCCTCATAGGTGCGGCCGACATCGGCAGGGTCGATCGGCAGATAAGGCACTTCCCAGAGCGGCGTGTTGGCCTTGCGCAGCGCCTTCATGCCCTTGTTGATGGCGTCCTGGTGCGAGCCGGAGAAAGCGGTGTAGACCAGCTCGCCGACGTAAGGGTGACGTTCCGGGATCTTCAGCTGGTTCGAGTATTCGTAGACGTCCTTCATCCGGTTGATGTCGGAGCAGTCCAGCCCGGGATCGACCCCTTGCGTGTACATGTTGAGCGCCAGCGTGACGATGTCGACATTGCCGGTGCGCTCGCCATTGCCGAACAGCGTTCCCTCGACGCGGTCGGCGCCGGCCATCAGGCCGAGCTCGGTGGTGGCGATGCCGGTGCCGCGGTCATTGTGCGGATGCAGCGAGACGATCAGCTTGTCGCGATTGTCGAGATTGCGGCACATCCACTCGATGCGGTCGGCATAGACGTTGGGCGTCGACATCTCGACCGTCGACGGCAGGTTGATGATCAGCTTGTTGTCGTCCGTCGGCTTCACGATCTCGGTGACGGCGTTGCAGATCTCCAGCGCGACCTCGAGCTCGGTGCCAGTGAAGCTCTCCGGCGAGTATTCGAAACGGAAGCCGCCGCCGGCCTTGGCGGCCATGTCGGTGATCATCTTGGCGGCGTCGGTGGCAAGGCGTTTGATGCCGGCGACGTCCTTTTCGAAGACGACGCGGCGCTGCAGCTCGCTGGTCGAGTTGTAGAAATGCACAATCGGGCGATGCGCGCCCTTGAGCGCCTCGAAGGTCCGCGTGATCAGCTCCGGCCGGCACTGCACCAGCACCTGCAGCGACACGTCGTTCGGCACGCCGCCTTCTTCGATGCACCAGCGGGCGAAATCGAAATCGGTCTGCGAGGCCGACGGGAAACCGATCTCGATCTCCTTGAAGCCCATGTCGAGCAGCAGCGCGAACATGCGCGCCTTGCGCTCGTGGCCCATCGGGTCGATCAGCGCCTGGTTGCCGTCGCGCAGGTCGACCGAGCACCAGATCGGCGCCTTGTCGATGACCTTGGACGGCCAGGTGCGATCGGCGATGTTGACGGTCGGGTAGGGCTGATATTTGCGGGCGGCGTCCGGCATCTGCCCGCTCGCTTGCGCGCCCGGTTCGGCCTCGCCGGCGCGGATTGCTTCTCTTCTGTTCATCGTCGTTTCTCCCGGCGGCTCGTGTGACCGCCTTCAGGCGGATTGGTGCCGAGCGGCGCCTTTACCAAAGTTTCGTTCGCTTGATGTGACTTGCCAATCTGGCCAAGGAGCATGCGCCTCGAGCGGGCGGTTTTCGACCGCCGGGCGCTCCTTCAGCGAACCCGGCGATCGCCGATAAGGCCGAGAAGAAGCAGGGTCGAAGCAAGCGCGCGCACGGTCTCGCCGGCAAAGCCGGGGCGAGGAGAAGCGACGGAGCGGGTGCGCGTGGTCATGCCGGCTCTCTTACAGGAGCGGCCATCCGGAGGCAAGTGCCGGCCAACCCGCGGGAGGGTTAAGCTCTTCCCCAGACAGGGCAAATACGCCACACTCGTGTGATCTCAGGGGGAGGCCGTGCATGAATTTCGTGTTCTTCTCACCGCATTTTCCGGCCAACGGTGCCGATTTCTGCGACCGGCTGAAGAAGGCCGGCGCCACCGTGCTCGGCATTGGCGACGCGCCCTATGAGACGCTGAGCGGCAAGCTCAAGGCGGCGCTGTCGGAATATTATCGCGTCGCCGACATGGAGGATTACGATGCCGTGTTCCGGGCGATGGGCCATTTCATCCACAAATGGGGCCGCATCGACCGCTTCGAGTCCCTGAACGAGCACTGGCTGGAGCTCGAAGCCAACATTCGCACCGACTTCAACATCTTCGGCACCAAGCTCGATTTCGTGAAGAATTTGAAGCGCAAGAGCCGCATGCGCGCCTTCTTCCGCAAGAGCGGCGTCGAGACCATTCCGCAACGCAAATGCTCGGATCGCGCCGGCGCGATGACCTTCATCCGCCGCGTCGGCTATCCGGTGGTGGTGAAGCCGGACTCGGGCTCCGGCGCCTCGAACACGTTCAAGATCTCCAACGCGAAGGAGCTCGACCAGTTCTTCAGGGACAAGCCCGAAGGCGTCACCTTCGTCATGGAGCAGTTCATCGAGGGGCTGGTGGTGACCTTCGACGGATTGATCAACCGCGACGGCGAGGTGGTGCTGGCGGCAAGCCACCGCTACGATCAGAGCATCATGGACGCGGTCAACAACGACCGCCACATGAGCTACACCTGCTTCCCGGAGATCAGCCCGGCGGTCGAGGAGGCGGGCCGCAAGATCCTGAAAGCGTTCGACGTGCGCGAGCGCTTCTTCCATATCGAGCTGTTCGAGACCAGGGACAAGCGCATCATCGCGCTCGAGGTCAACATGCGCCCGCCCGGCGCCTGGATGACGGACGCCATCAACTATACGTTCGACGTCGACGTCTACGCCGCCTGGGCCGACATGGTGGTGAAGGACGCCGCCGGCGGTCCTTACAAGGGCAAGTACTTCACCGCCTATGCCAGCCGCAAACGCCATATCGACTATTTGCACAGCCATGCGGACGTGTTAGCCGCCCACGGCGACAAGATCGTCCACCACCAGGCCATCGAGGAGGTTTTCAGCCGCGCCATGGGAAACTACGCCTACCAGATGCGCTCGAAGGACCAGAAGGCGCTGCGCCAGGCGGTCGACTACATCCACGCGGAAAAGGCGTGAGGCGATGGACGTTTCCTACCACAAGGCCCATGCCCGCAATCTCGGCCGCGATATGGAATACAAGCGCTACGGCCATGCCGGGCGGCCGGTGGTGGTATTCCCGACCTCGCAGGGGCGCTTCTACCAGTTCGAGGATTCCGGCGGCGTCTCAGCACTCGCCGAATTCATCGACACCGGCCGCATCCAGCTGTTCACGCTTGACGGGATCGATTCGGAATCCTTCTTCGACAAGCATGGCGACCCTGCTCATCGCATCGCCCGTCACGAGGCCTATTTCCGCTATGTGCGCGAGGAGGCGCTGCCGGAGCTGCAGTCGGTAGCGGCGAAGGCCAATGGCGGACGCAACCTCAAGCCGCTGTTCTGCGGCTGCTCGATGGGCGGCTACCACTCGTCGAATTTCGTGTTCCGGTTTCCGGAACTGGCGAGCGGCGTGATCTCGCTGTCGGGCGTCTATTCCACCCGCGACTTCTTCGGCCGGACGCTCGAGGGCAGCATCTTCTACAATTCGCCGCTCGACTATCTGCCGGGCATCGTCGACCAGAAGCTGCTCGGGCGGTTGAGGGCGCTGCGGCTGATCTTCTGCTGCGGGCAGGGCGCCTGGGAAGAGCGCATGCTTGTCGAAACGCGCGAACTGGAGCAGGTGCTGCGCGACAAATCCATTCCCGCCTGGGTCGACTATTGGGGCGGCGACGTCAGCCACGACTGGCCGTGGTGGCACAAGCAGCTCGTCTATTTCTTCGGCCGCTGGCTGGACGACGACCTGATGCACAGGATCGACTAAGCTGTGCCGATATTCAGCTGATGCCGGCCTGCATTAACTTGTCTCCAATTCTCATGTTTGATTGCGCTCTCGCGCTCTCAAATATGACTAACTGAGTCAAGTATTTTTTGTGCCTGGCCGAACTTGGTGACGTCACGTGGCGTCAGCCGGCACGGGCTCCGGTTGCGCCTCCCCGCGGCGAGGTCGGCGCCCGCCGGAGAAGGCCGAAAAGGGCGCCGGGCTTTGGCCGGCGGCTAGCCTTCCTGGCAGGCCGGGAGAGGCGCGACGTCTTGTTCCGGCGCCGATCCGCGACGCAGGCCGAGGAAGACGACGATGGCGGTGAGGACGGTGATTGTCGCCAACACGACGAGCAGCCGGTCGAAAGCCGTCTCGTAGGCCTGGATGAGGACAGTGGCGTCGGCCGTGGGCAGATGTTGCGCCGTTTCGGCGATATTGCCGGTCGCAAGCAATTGCGCTGCGGCGGCCGCTTCGGCGGGCGAGGCCAGTCCTTGAGTGCCGAGCTGCGCGGCGGTGAAGCCCGACAGCGCCGCCATGACGATCGCCAGCGCCACGCCTTCGCAAGCGACGCGGGTGGTGTTGAAGATGCCGACCGCCATGCCGGCGCGCTCCTTCGGCACGACGCTGACGGCAAGCCCGTCCATCAGGCCCCAGGGCAAGGCGATGCCGATGCCGATCAGGACCAGCGGGGCCACCGGTGCGCCGTCCGTCGCGGGAACACGACTGAGCCAGACAAGGCCGGCAGCGGCGACAAGCAGGCCGACACCGCAGATCGTGGCCGGAGCGATCCAGCGTGTCACCTGGCCGGCAAGCAACGGCAATATCAGCAGCGGCCCGGAGAGGCAGATCATCAATTGCCCTGCCTTGATCTCGCTCATCCCCTCGATGCCGATGAAGCGGATCGGCAACAGCACAAGCAGGACGACAAAGGCATAGGCGGGCGCGGCGGCCAGGAACTGGACGCCGACGAAACGCGGAAAGCGAAACAGCGTCAGGTCCAGCATCGGCCGGCGCACGCGCCGCTCGACAATGACGAAAGCGACAAAGCAGATGGCAGCCACGCCAAGAAGCGCGATGACGAGGGGATCGGCCCAGCCGTTCTGCGGCGCCTGCAGCACGCCGCAAGTCAGCGCGGCAAGCGCGATGGTGAAGGTGCCGGCCCCCGCCCAGTCCAGTCCGGTTGCATCCGGGTCACGCGATTCGCTGACGGTGCGCAGGCCGAGGGTCGCGGCGGCAACCGCCAGCACCGCCACCAGAAAGAAGATCGCGCGCCAGCCGAATGCGTCGATGAGCAAGCCGGAGGCAACCGGGCCGAAGGCGAGGCCGATGCCGAAGCTGGTGCCGAGGAAGCTGAAGGCGCGCAGCCGCAATTGGCCGTCGAATTCCTGGGCAAGCGCAGAGGCGCCGCCGGCGAAGGCAGCGGCACCGCCTATGCCTTGCAAGGCCCTGAAAATGTCGAACCAGACGATGTCAGGAGCAAACGTGGCGCCCAGCGCGGCAAGGACATAGGTGGCGAGGCCAGCGAGGAAGATCCGCTTGCGGCCATGGTTGTCGGCCAGTGCTCCGGCCGCCATCAGGCTGGCGCCGAAGGTCAGCATGAAGGCGTTCGTCACCCAATTGAGCTCGATCGGACTGCCGCCGAGATCGGCGGCGATGCGGGAGAGCGCCACGGCGGGACCGGTGAAACTCAACGGCATCGTCATGGCGGCAAGACAAACCGACAGCAGCACGAGCCATCTGCCGGCGGGGCCGGTTCTGGTCATCAAAGTCATGGATTTTCCTATCTGAGGCAGGATTTTCCGGCATGCCGCGGATTGGCGGCGCCGGTCGCAACGACAAAATAGGGCGGCGACATTTCCGGCAAAATAGTATTAAATCTCCAGTCATACCGGAATGAAACGCTCGAATGGATTGATGCGATGGATCGTCTCAACGGCCTTCTGGCTTTCGCCCGCACCGCCGAGCTCGGCAGTTTTGTCACCGCCGGCCGGGCGCTGGGAATCTCGGCATCCGCCGTCGGCAAGAGCGTCGCCCGGCTCGAGCAGGAGCTCGGAGTGCGTCTCCTGCAGCGCAGCACGCGGCGCATAGGCCTGACCGAGGAGGGCAGGCTGTTCAACGAACGCGTGCGCCGCATCCTCGACGACATCGAAGATGCAGAGGCGGTGCTGTCGCGGACCCGGGAAACGCCGCATGGCCGGCTACGCATCTCGACCCCGATCGTCACCTATCATCTGCTTTTGCCGGTGCTGTCGGAATTCATGGCACGATACCCGGAGGTCGAGCTCGATATCGATTTCAACGATCGCATCGTCGACGTCATCGAGGAGGGCATCGACGTTGCGATCCGAAGCGGCGAGCTGCCCGATTCACGATTGGTGTCGAGGCCGGTTGCGCCTTTTCGCATGATCTTATGCGCGGCCGCTTCCTACCTTGAGCGCCATGGCACGCCCGGCACGCCGGCGGATCTGGCTCGGCATTTCGGCATACACTTCCGCTTTCTCAACAGCGGCAGGTTGCTCAATTGGCCGTTCATTACCGGCAGCGCGGCACCGCAGATACGCTCGATGCTGACCTGCAACAACATGGAAGCTTTAAAGGGCGCCACGATCGCTGGTCTCGGCATCGCCTGCATGCCCGATTTCCTGGTGCGGGAGGCGCTGCATGACGGAAAGCTACGCACCGTGCTCGACGACCACGTCGACGGCCGCGGCCAGTTCCGCATGCTATGGCCGTCCAATCGCCACCTGTCGCCGAAGGTCCGCGTCTTCGTCGATTTCCTTCCCGAGCGGCTTGCGGCCGGGCGATAAAGCGCGTCGCGATCTTTCAGATTCGCTCCATGCGCTTTAGGTTTTTGATTTTACGCATGTCTTTATCCCGAAACCGGTTCCCACTTTCGGGAGACATGCTTTAGGTTTCGCCGGACGAAAGCCGCGACGATGATCAGTAGGTGGCGCGCCCGCCGGAAAGATCGAAGGTGGCGCCGGTGGTGAAGGAATTCTCGTCCGACAGCATGAAGGCCACCATCGCCGCTGCCTCCTCCACCTCGACGAAGCGGCCGCGCGGCACCTTGCCAAGCATGTAGGTCACCTGGGCCTCGGTGAGCTGCTCGAGGATCCGGGTGCGGGCGGGCGAAGGCGTCAGCGCGTTGACGGCGATGTCGTGGCTGGCGAGCTCCTTGCCGAGCGACTTGGTCAACGCCAGCACGCCGGCCTTGGCGGCCGAATAGGCCGCGGCGTTGGGATTGCCTTCCTTGCCGGCTACAGAGGCGACATTGACGATGCGGCCGTAGTTGCGGGCGATCATGCCGGGCACCAGGCGCCGGCAGCAGTAGAAGACACCGTTGAGGTCGATGTCGACGATCTGCCGCCAGGCGGCGGGATCATAATCCACCACTGTCGCGGCCGGTCCGGCAATGCCGGCATTGTTGACGAGGAGATCGACGGGCCCAAGCGCGCGCTCGGTCTCGGTGGCGGCGCGGTCGACGGCCTCGATCTGCGACTGGTCGCAGAGGAAGGTTTGCACATGGCCAAGCGGCGAAAGCTCGGCGACGGCGCTTGTCATCGCGGCCTCGTCGATATCCCAGATGGCGACGCTTGCGCCCGACGACAGCAGGCGCCGGGCGACCGCAAGGCCAATGCCTTGCGCGCCGCCCGTCACGACGGCGACACGGCCGGAGAGATCGATGGCGTTCAAACGGCGGTTCATGGGCATTTCCTTTGCGTCCCCTCGCTTCCTTCGCTTCCCCTTGCAATGGATACCGCAGATCAGTCCTTCACGTTTCGCGCCACCAGCCTGGCGACGCTTGGCCCAATGAGCAGCACGACCAGGAAGCGGGCCGATTGCAGCGCCATGACGAAGGAGATGTCGACGTTCTGGGCGGCGGCGGCAATGATGGCGACGCTGTCCATGCCGCCGGGGCTCGTCGCCAGATATGCCGTCAGCGGGTCGATGCCGAGCACGCGGCTGATGACGAACGCCATGCCCCCGCAGAAGGCGATCAGCGCCACGATCGAGGCGATGATCTGCGGCAGGGCGCGTGCCGCGTGGCGCAGGATCGGCCGAGTGAAGTTCAGCCCGATCGACCAGCCGACCATGGCGTAGCTCGCCGCCAGCAGCCAGGGCGGCAACTGCATCGGCACGCCGAAGCCCAGGTGGACGACGGCGCCGAAGATGAAGGTGCCGAGGAAGAAGGGCGAGGGGAGCCTGAGCAGCTTGCCGAGCAGGCCGCCGACGATGGTGATGGCGATGGTGGCGCCAAAGGCCAGCGGATCGATCGGCGGAAACCAGACGACAGGCGGCACTTCGACGCCCGATGTGTCGACCCACATCTTGGCGACCAGCGCCGCGGTCATCGAGACGAAGATGACGCGCAGATATTGCATGAAGGCGACGAGCCGTTGGTCGGCGCCAAAGGCGCCGGCCATCAGCACCATGGCGGTGGCCGCGCCCGGCGAGGAGCCCCAGACGGCGGTGGTGCCGGGAAGGATACCCCAGCGGCTGATCAGCCAGCCGAGCAGACTGGAAGCCGTGAGCGTCGCCACCACAGTCCCGAAGAAGAGCGCCCATTCGGCGTAGAAGACCGGAAAGATGTCGACCGAGATCGAATTCGCCACCAGGCAGCCGACCACTGCCTGGGCGGAGCCGAACAGCGGGCGTGGCACGCGCACGGTGGCGCCGTTGGTGCCGGCCAGGATCGCGGCCATCATCGGGCCGATCAGCAGCGCCGCCGGCAGGGCGGCCAGTTCCAGAGCGCCGGCAAAGAGCAGCGAGAATGCCCCCAGCGCCAGCCACTGCTGCGGCCGGCGCAATCGCGCCATGCGTTCAACAGGCGGTTGTTCTGGGGACGATTGTTCCGGCGAGGAGTCCATATCCGGCTCTTAGACCGGAGGCGAACAAATGCGAACCCGCTTCGCGTGGAAAGTTCTGTTTCGTCGCGGCTTTGGCCGTCAGCTTGTCTTTTCGGGCGGTAAGCCAAAACCGCCGACAGGATGGGTTTCGACCTGGAATTCGAAGCCGTGGATAAAAGGACGCGCCTTGGCGATCGCCGCCTGGACCGCCGGCAATTGCAGCGAGGCCTTGTGGCTCGCCTGGTCGGTCCAGACTTCGGTGACCCAGATCGCGTCGGCATCGGCAGGGTCGGTGGCGATGATGTAGCTCAGGCAGCCTGGCAGGGCGCTGGTCGTCTCGCGCAGCACGTCCATGACCGCATCACGCTGGCCGCGTGCCGCCCGCATCTTGCCAATCAGTCCGAACATGCCCTACCTCTCCTGCGGGTTGTACGTCGCCCGAGTATGCAGGCGACGGCTCACGGCATCAACTGGCCACCATTGACTTCGATCACTTGGCCGACGATGTAGCCGCTCAACAGGCCGGAGGACAGGAACAGATAGGCGCCGACGCAATCCTCGGCCGTCCCGGCACGGCCCTGCGGTATGGTCGCGACCATGGCCTTCATCTGCTCGGCGCTCGAATAGCGTTCGTGGAACGGCGTCAGGATGGTTCCGGGCGCCACGGCATTGACGCGGATGCCGAAGCCGATCAGCTCCTTGGCCATGCCGCGCGTTACATTGGAGACGAAGGCCTTGGACGAGCCGTAGAGGCCGGCGCCGCCACCGGCGCCGTTGCGGGCGGCGATCGAGGAGGTGTTGATGATGAAGCCGCCCTGGCGCTTCAGCCACGGGATCGCCTTGCGCGAGGCGGTCAGCACCGATCGCGCGTTGAGATCCATGACCGCGTCGTAATGCGCCTCGGTCTGGTCGGCATAAGCGACACGGCCGAGCATGCCGCCGGCATTGTTGACCAGCCCGTCGAGCCGGCCGAAATGTTCTGCGCTCTCCTCGACCACGCGCTCGACGTCGGCGGAAACCGAGAAATCGCCCTGGGTCAAAAACAGCTCGCCGCCGTCGTCGCGAATGGTCCTGGCGAGCTTTTCGGCGGCTTCCCGGCTTGAGTTGTAATGCAGGGCGACGCGACATTTCTGCCGGGCATAGGCGAGGGCAAGGGCGGCGCCGATGCCGGTCGAAGCGCCGGTGACCAGCACCGCCTTGCCGGCGAGGTCCGGGATGACAAGTGGGGTCATCTTTGGCGTGGTCGGGTCAGCTGGCACGTCCATATCTCCGGGATTGTGGTGGCAATTGGTAGACGCTTGCCGGCTATGCGTTCAAGTCCCGCGATCAGGGCCGAAGGTAGACATAGCCTTGGCGCTGCAGCTCCGCGAGCTTGACGACGCCGCCCTTGTCGGCGACCTGGAAGCCGGCGAGCAGGTCGGTGACGGCAATGTCCATGCCGCGCAATGTGTTGCCACAGGCCTGCGGCACGAGCCCCTGCTGGACGAGGCCTGCAAACCGGCTGGACGTCGCGCCGGAAGCACTCTTCGCCTTGAAGGCCGCAAGGGCCGGACCGTGCACGACCAGCACGATCTCGACATTGCCGCCGGTGCCCTCGTAGTGGTTCTTGATGTTGCCGAGGACGAAATTGACCTTGTCGGCGTCGCTGAGATGATAGGCGACTTTCAGCCTGTCCTCGCTTGCTGCGGCACTTGCCTGATGGAAGCCGAAAAGACCGGCGGCTCCGGCAAGACCGGCGCGGAAAATGTCACGGCGCAGCATCGCATCCTCCTTCGTCCGGCCGGCTTGCGCAATTTTGCGTGGCCCGGGCTCAACACCTAGACTAGCATAAATCACAATCCTGTCGGTGCGAGGAGGGTGGCATGACGTCGAGGATGGTTGGAGGCGCGGCGTTCGGCGCGGCATTGTTCATTTCGGGCGCCGCACTTGCCGAAGACGCTCCCAAGCTCGCGGAATTGAGCCCCAACGGCGCCGACGTCTGCTTCGGTCGCATCTACGATGGTGCCCACCTCAAGGCGCATCCGCATCAGAAGGTGGCGCGCATCTTTTTCTACTACGGCCATGACCCTGTAAGCCGGCCGAACGAAGAGCCGAGCACGATGTCCGACGCCGCCTATAACGGCTTTCTCACCACCACCGTGCGCGGCGCCAGGAAGCCGGAATGGGCGGCCGGCTGGTGCAGCAAGGAGGATCCGAGCGACAAGGCGAGCGGCATCCGCTGCGGCATGGAATGCGACCGCACGCTCGCCTCGCTGAAGGTCGACGACAAGGGCCGGCTGATCCTCTCCAACGTGCAGCCTGACGTCTATCTCGACGCCGGCGCGGAGGAGGATCTCGGCAAGGCGAAGTACGACGAGCAGGCGCTGGGCAGCGAGGACGACAATTTCCGTCTCGATCCGATGCCGGCCGACACCTGCAAGGCGGAGTTCGCGCGCATCGATCCGATCGATCCGGCGCTCGGGCCTCCGCTGCGCGAGCGGCTGAAGCCGGACCAAGCCTTCTGCTACGGCCGCGACTACGATGAAGCGCATCTGAAGTCGCATCCCGATCAGCTGACGCAGTCGATCCGCGTTTTCCGCGGCCCGATCGAGCTCGCTTCCTTTGCTGCCGGCGGCGATACCGCCAACTGGCCGGACGGCGCCGATATCGCGATCTCGGTAACGACCAGGCAGAAGGGGGCCAAGGTCACGCAGACCTATTCCTGCCAGGGCGAGGCCGACCAGTGGCGCTGCTCGGCAAGCTCCAAGATGAGCGATTTTGCCTGCGACATCTCGCAGAAGGAGATTTTCCTCAAGCGCGGCGCCAGCGGCACGATGATGCTGGCCAACCCCAACAACGCGCTCGCCATCGTCGACCTCTGCTCGAAGGCGGCGGGCGGCAAGACGAAGTCCGACGACAAGATCTATAGGCTCAATCCGATGCCGCAGTCGGCCTGCACGCCGTAATGTTCGCTTCGTCATTCTATGGCGGAGCACGGAGCGGAGCGACGCGGCGCAGACCATAGAATCCATGCCGTGACTTGGAAGCGCCGCTCACGGTACGGAATTCTGCTCCGTTGCACTCCTTGGCGAAGGTAACGGCATGGATTCTAGGGTCTTCGCGACGGAGCTTCGCTCCTGCTTCGCCCTAGAATGACGAAGTTGGGAGGCTTCGCCGAAACCTCCAAGGCTGCGATATGAAACCGCCTCAGGCGAAAGGCACCGCGGTGGTGCCTTTCGGCAGCTTCGCCTCGTCGTCCGGCTCGACATGGATGGTGACGCGCACCGAGGGAATCTCGGCCTTCAGCGCATCCTCGATGCGGTCGCAGATGACGTGGCTGGCGCCGACCGTCATGTCGGCGTCGACGACCAGGTGGAACTCGATGAAGGTGGCGCGAC
The DNA here is from genome assembly GCF_033977345.1 of Mesorhizobium dulcispinae. Classification (NCBI taxonomy): domain Bacteria; kingdom Pseudomonadati; phylum Pseudomonadota; class Alphaproteobacteria; order Hyphomicrobiales; family Phyllobacteriaceae; genus Mesorhizobium; species Mesorhizobium dulcispinae. Next base: position 11,328 of record NZ_JAVIIY010000007.1, on the reverse strand, counting down.
CGGCAATGCGCGTCTTCAGGTCGTGCACCTCCATCGCGCCCTTCGAATTGGCCGAGATGATGTCGCGGATCTGCATGTGCTCCTGGGTGTCGACGGCGCGGTCCATCAATCCGCTCAGCGACTCTCCGGTGAGCTTCCAGCCCTGATAAAGAATGTTCAGGGCAACAAGGAGCGCAAGCAGCGGGTCAAGGATGTGCCATCCAGTCATCACCGCGGCGACGAGGCCCACGATGACGCCAACCGAGGTAAGCACGTCGGTCATGATATGCTGGCCGTCGGCGACCAAGGCTGGCGATCGTTCGGTGCGGCCGTTGCGGATCAGCACGAAGGCCCATACGGCGTTGACGAGCGCCGCGCCGGCGTTGATCGCCAGACCCTCCCAGGGCTGTTCGAGCGAGGCCGGGTTCTGAAGCGATTGCCACACCTTGGCGATGATCAGCAGCGCCGCAACGACGATCAGCACGCCCTCGAGTACCGCGGAAAAGTATTCGGCCTTGTGATGGCCGAACGGATGATCGCTGTCGGCCGGTTTATAGCTGATGCGGATCGCCCAGAGAGCCGCCGCAGCGGTGATGACGTTGACGATGGATTCCAAGGCATCGGAATAAAGGGCGACAGAGCCGGTGATCTGCCAGGCAACGAACTTCAGCCCCATCACCAGGAACGCAATGACGATCGACCAGAAGGCGAGGTTGGCTACCTTGCGCTTTGCGGCGGCTTTTGCCGCCGCCGTCGTCGTGTCTTCCATCGCGGCCATCGTTGCTAGGCAGCCTTTTCCTTGGCCTTGCGCGGCAGATGCGCGACGATGTTCTCGATGATGCGCATACCGGCATTGTGCCCGAGCGTCATGATCGATTCCGGATGGAACTGCACGGCGGCGATTGGCTCCTTGCGATGCTCGAAGGCCATGATGACGCCGTCCTCGGTCTCGGCCGTCACCACGAAACCGTCGGGCAAGCGCACCGGGTCGGCGAAGATCGAATGATAGCGGCCCACCGTCACTTCCTTCGGAAGCCCAGAGAAGATGATGCCCGGCTTCGAGACGCGGATGCGCGAGGGCTTGCCGTGCATCGGGATATGCAGCTGCCTGAGCTCGCCACCATAGGCTTCGGCCAGCGCCTGCAGGCCGAGGCAGACGCCAAAGACCGGAAGGTCCCGGCTGCGCGCCTTCTTGATGGTCGCCGCGCAATCGAAATCCTTCGGCGTGCCCGGACCGGGCGACAGCACGACGAGATCCGGTTTCAGCCGCTCGAAGACCTCTTCGGGCACCGGTGAGCGCACGGTCGAGACACTGGCGCCGGTCTGGCGGAAGTAGTTGGCCAGGGTGTGGACGAAGGAGTCCTCATGGTCGACGAGCAGGATGTTGACGCCGTCGCCGACGCGCGCGGTGGTGCGTTCGGCGCCGGTGGCATTGCCGGTCTTGGCGTCGCGGATGGCGGAGAGCATGGCGGATGCCTTCAATTCGGTTTCGGCTTCTTCTTCCTCGGGAACGCTGTCGAAGAGCAAGGTGGCACCGGCGCGCACCTCGGCGATGCCGTCCTTGATGCGGATGGTGCGCAGCGTCAGCCCGGTGTTCATGTCGCCGTTGAAGTTGACCATGCCGATCGCGCCGCCGTACCAGGCGCGCGGGCTCTTCTCGTTCTGCTCGATGAAGCGCATGGCCCAGAGTTTCGGCGCGCCGGTGACGGTGACCGCCCAGGCGTGCGACAGGAAGGCGTCGAAGGCGTCCATGCCTTCGCGCAGCCGTCCCTCGATGTGGTCCACGGTGTGGATCAGGCGCGAATACATTTCGATCTGGCGCCGGCCGATGACGCGTACAGAGCCGGGCTCGCAGACGCGCGACTTGTCGTTGCGGTCGACATCCGAGCACATTGTGAGCTCGGACTCGTCCTTCTTGGAATTGAGCAGCTTGAGGATCTGCTCGCTGTCGGAGATCGCGTCGTCGCCGCGCTTGATGGTCCCCGAGATCGGGCAGGTCTCGACGCGGCGGCCGTTGACGCGCACGAACATCTCCGGCGAGGCGCCGATCAGATATTCGTTCTCGCCGAGATTGATGAAGAAGGAATAGGGCGAGGGGTTGATCGACTTCAGCTTGCGGGAGATGTCGGAGGGCTGGGTCTCGCAGCGCTCGTAGAACATCTGGCCGGGGACGACCTCGAAGAGATCGCCGCGTTTGAAGCTCTCCATGGCGCGCCGCACCAGGTTCGCATACTCGCCCGGCTCGTGGTCGCCGCGTGGCGGGATGCGGTCGGCGGTCTTGACGGGCTCGACGTGGGCGTCGCGCGGCAGACCTTCGGTCGAAAAGCCTTCGCCGGAATAATCGTAGCGATCCGTCCAGGCCTTGGTCGAATAGTGGTCGACGACCAGGATCTCGTCAGGCAGGAACAGCACGAGGTCGCGCTGGCTCTGCTTGCGCTCGAGCTTGTAGTCGACGGGGTCGAACTGGAAGGCGAGATCGTAGCCGAAGGCGCCGTAAAGGCCGAGATTGGCGTCCTCGGCGGTCTTGAACAGCGCGGTGATGGCGCGCAGCACCGTGAAGACGGACGGAACGCGGCTGCGCTCCTCCTCGGTGAAGACCCGGCCGGGCTTGGCGACATCGAGGCGGATCAGCTTTTTCGAGGCTTCGGCGATCGTCACGTCGCTCAGGCCGCCAAGCGTCTTGCCGATCACCGGCAGCAGCACTTCGCCGCGGGCATTCAGCGCCTCGATGCGCATGGCGCGACCGCGCGCCGAGATCACCAGCGGCGGGTCGATGATGGCCGTATCCCAGCGCGTGTAGCGGCCCGGATATTCGTAGTTCGAGGAAAACACCGCGCCGCGGCGGGAATTCAGACCATCGACGTAAGCGTCGATCGCGCCTTCATAGGGCTGGTCATGGCGTTCGCGGGTGATCGTCACCCCGCCCGCGGTGACGAAGCGCTCCGCCCCGTTGTCCAAAACTGTTGTCGTCATTGCCGTCTCCATCAGCGTTTTGGGCAACGGACCCGGGAATGGCTTGAAAAAACAAATGGCCGCCCGGACATTCCGTTGCGGCCACCCTCATTTTCACGCACGCGCGTTCGAACCGGCCGCTGTCAGCGAGCCCACCACCAAACGGTCTTGTTCGAACGCATGTTCATGGCGACTCCCATAGCGGCGAATGACGACCCGCGCAACTGGATTTCACGCGGATGGTGAAGCCTGACGGCCTTTGTTGGTGCATGTCGTTCTCCCAAAACCGCTGCGCACTTTTGGGCGACATGCATCAGTCCTCCAGTGTGCCCGAGCGCGCGTCGTCGCTCCTCTCGTCGCCGGCGAGCTTCAAAAGGTCCTCGCCGGCGCGGATGATGCGGCGCGAACGGCGGGTCAGGATGAAGCCGGACTGCGGCGCGAAGACCTCGGTGCGGCCGTCTGTTTCGCCCGGTGCATGGACGATCGTCGCCAGGCGGTCGCCTTTCTCGACGCGATCGCCGGGCTTGACGTCGTAAAGGATGGCGCCGGCCTTGGGCGAGGGCATCATGTCGATGTTTTCCAGCGGCACGACCGCGCCGGAGAAGCCGCCTGCCTTCGGAACGGAAGCATCCTGGATGACGCCGCGCGTCACCAGCAAGCGGTAGAGGCCGGCGGCGTCGGAGGCGGCCAAGCCGCCGTCGACGTCCAGCATGCCGCGATATTCGACTGTGGTGGCGACGCGGCGGTCGAAGCGCGCGACGCTTGCAGGCACATTCTGGTAAGGCATGATCGAGGCGCCCTCGAAGGTGCCGCTATTGTCTTCGCTCCACAGCAAGACGGCATCGACGCCCATGGCGGCCGCGCAGTCGGCCATATGCGGCCACAAGCTGGTGTGGATATAGAGATAGGCAAGGCCCTCGTCGTCGCAGTGGAGGTCGAGCACGATCTCGTTGCCGAACGAGAGCTGGACCAGCCGGTTCTTCAGCCGGCGGTCGGCGCCGCCGAGGCCGACGTCTGGCAAAAGCTTGGCGTCCGGCGCGGCAAGCAGCGGGAAGGAGCGGTTGAAATTGGTGCGGGTGCCGAGGTTGAAGCGGCCCTGGTGCTCGCCGAAATGATATTGCGCGCGGCCGATCGGATTGGCCCAGGGCACGACGGTGATGACGCCCCTGATGCGGCCTTCCGCTTCCGCCTTGGCAAGCGTCGGCATCAGCGCGTCGATGGCGACGACGCCTGGCAATTCGCCGGCATGAAGCGCCGCCTGCAGATAGGCGCTCGGGGCCGCCCTGTCCGCGCCGTCGAAGCGGAAAACCGGAAATTCGTAAGCAACGCCTTCGCTGTCGCCGGTGATGCGCTCGATCGTCTTTTGCATGAGGTGCCTCCAATAGCGAGGCCAGACATGCATGTTTGCGGCAGGGCTGTCGAGTGGTCCAGCGCCTGCCGCGCTGTCGGGGCAGCAAGGCTACGGCGAAGCCGCCGAGCCTTATTCGGCCGGCTGTGCCTGCGGCACGGCGGTCAAGCGCGCGAGAATTGCTTCAGACCAGCGGTTTCAGCTCCTGGGCGATGGTCGGCAGAAGCTCGGAGACATTGGGGTGGATGTGCATGGCGCGCGCGAGCGTCTTGATCGGCGCCTTGGCATACATCAGGTCGAGCACGCAGTGGATCGCCTCGTCGCCGCCCGGGCCGAGCACCGAGCAGCCGAGGATCTCGCCGGTGTCGGCGTCGGCCAGGATCTTCATGAAGCCTTGCGTCTCGCCCTTCTCGACGGCGCGGCCGACGCGGGTCATCGGCCGCTGGCCGACAAGCGCGCGACGGCCGGATTTCTTGACCGCCGCCTCGGTCATGCCGCAGCGGCCAAGCGGCGGATCGATATAGAGCGCATAGGCCTCGACGCGGTCGCTTACCCGTCGCGGATCATTGTCGAGCAGGTTGGCGGCGACGATCTCGTAGTCGTTGTAGGAGGTGTGGGTGAAGGCGCCCTTGCCGTTGCAGTCGCCCATTGCCCAGATGCCGGGCACATTGGTGCGCAGCTGGTCGTCGACGACGATGTAGCCGCGCTGGTCGACCGCGACGCCGGCCTTATCGAGGCCGAGATCGTCGGTGTTGGGGACGCGCCCTAGCGCCAGCAGCACATGCGAGCCGACGGCAGGCGGCTTGCCGGCGGAGAAGGTCACGGCGATTTCGTTGCCTTTTCTGGCGAAGCCGATCTCGTCTGCGCCGACATGGACGGTGATGCCTTCGTTTTCGAGGATCGACTGGATCGCGGCCGAGACGTCCTCGTCCTCGCGGCCGGTCAGCCGCGGCGCCTTCTCGATCACAGTGACCTCGGAGCCGAAGCGGCGGAACATCTGCGCGAATTCGAGCGAGATGTAGCTGCCGCCGACGACGACGAGATGGCTGGGCAGCACATCGAGATCCATCATCGACGAGTTGGTGAGGTAGGGGACGTCGTTGACGCCGGGAAGGTCGGGCACGGAGGCACGGCCGCCGGTGTTGAGGAAGATCCTTGGCGCGGTCAGAAGCTCGTCACCGACGCGCACCGTGTTGGCGGATTCGAAGCGGGCGTGGCCGCGATAAAGCGTGCAACCCTTCATCCCGGCGATCCAGCTTTCGAGGTTGCCGCGGGCGTCGATGGTCACTTTGTCCTTGCGCGCCTTGATCCTCTTGTAATCGACCCCGACCGAACCGGAGAGCGCGACGCCATAGTCGGCGGCGCGGCGGGCGAGATGCGCCGCATAGGCGCTCGCCACCATCGCCTTGGTCGGCATGCAGCCGGTGTTGACGCAGGTGCCGCCGATGAACTTGCGCTCGATCAGCGCGACGCTCATGCCTGCAGCGTCCAGCCGGCCGACGAGAGGCGGCCCGGCCTGGCCGGCGCCGATGACGATGGCGTCGAAAGCCTTCGCGCTCATGCGACCGCCGCCACGATGAGCAGGCCGCCGATGATGGCGACCGCGTCCTCGATGAAGGCGGCGGGCGGATCCTTGCCGAAGGCGGCAGCCAGCCTGCCGCGCGCTTCCGCGCCGCCCAGCGTGCCGATCACCGCGCCGATCGCGCCGGCAATGAGGCCTCCGATGGTGGCGCCGCCGGTCGCACCGATCACCGCGCCGGTGAAGGCGCCCGTGACGATGCGGGCGCCGAACTGCTGCGGCACCTTGCGGCTCGGCGTCGACGGCAATTGGTCGGTGACGAGCTCGACGATCGCCAGGATGGTGAAGATACCGACCGCGATCCAGTGACCCATGAAGCTTGCCCAGGTGCCGGCAACCGGGAGCCAGCCGAGATACGAACCCCAGGCGACGGCGGCCGGCGCGGTCATGGCGCGCAAGCCGGCAATGACACCGATCAGCAATGCAAGCAGATAAAGCATGATTGGCCCCCTCAAATTCAGGGCCTCGCGCAGCCCCGAGACCGCAGGCTAGCATAGGCCGGGCATTTGGCCACGGGCTTTTCCCTTGGAATGGATTGTGCTTTGGCAGCAGGCAAGATTGGAGGCGCGCTCATGACCGCAAGCGAACGCATGAAGATGGCGGCGGGCGATTGGTACACCTGCATCGACGCGGAGCTGGAAACGTTGCGCGCCGCCGCCCGCGATGCGGTGTTCGAGCACAATAACCTGCCGCCCCGCCAGCGCGGCGACATCGGCCCTGCCTTGCGCACGCTGCTCGGCGCCTCGGGGGAGGGCTCGCGCATCGAAGCGCCGTTCCACTGCGCCTACGGCTTCAACCTGTTCCTCGGCGAGGGTGCCTTCCTCAACGCCGGCTGCACCATCCTCGATACCGCGCCGGTGCATATCGGCAAGGGGACGCTGCTTGGCCCCAACGTGCAGATCTATTGCGCCGAGCATGACCGCGAAGCCGCCGGCCGGTTGGCCGGACTGGAGATCGCCAAACCGGTGACGATCGGCGACAACGCGTGGATCGGCGGCAGCGCGGTGATCCTCGCCGGCGTCAGCATCGGCGAAGGCGCCATCGTCGGCGCCGGCGCGGTGGTGACGCGCGACGTGCCGGCCAATGCGACCGTGGTCGGCAACCCGGCGCGGGTCGTCACAAGAGGCTGAGTGCGCCTGGTGCCTGAGCGCTTCGGGAGAATTCGCGCCGGTACTGCATCGGCGAGGTTCTGAGCCTTGCCGCAAAGTGCTGGCGCAGCGACGTGGCGCTGCCGAAGCCGGCCTCGAAGGCCACCATATCCATCGATTTGTCCGTCTGTTCCAGCAGCCGCTGCGCCAGCGCCACGCGCTGGTCGGCCAGCCAGTCGCCGAAGCTGGTGCCGGTCGTTTTCTGGAAGCGGCGTGTGAAGGTGCGGCGGGTGAGACCCGCCGCTTCGGCGACGCTGTCCAGGCTGTGCGCTTCGCCAAGCGTCGCCCGCACCTCGTCTAGGGCCTTGGCGAAGCGGTCGGCGGTCGGCGTCGGCGCGAGGGGGCGTTCGATGAATTGGGCCTGGCCCCCCTGCCGGTGCGGCGAAAGCACGACGTGGCGGGCGAGCCGAAGCGCCGCCTCGGCGCCGTAGCGGGCGCGCACGATGTGCAGGCAGCAGTCCAGCCCGGCGGCGACGCCGGCCGAGGTGACGATGTCGCCGTCGTCGACATAGAGCACGTCGGCATCGACGGCGATGTCGGGGTGGAGCGCCTGGAGCTGATCGGTATAGGCCCAATGCGTTGTCGCCTTTCGCCCGGCAAGCAGTCCGGCGCCGGCGATAGCGAAGGTGCCGAGACACAGGCCGACGATCAGCGCGCCGCGCTTGTGCGCCCGCTCTAGCGCATCCTTGAGCGGCGCGGCCAAGGGAGCCTCCAGATCCTTCCAGCTTGGGATGATGACGATTTCGGCCTCGTCGAGCGCCGAAAGATCGTGCGGGACCGAGATGCTCAAACCGGCGTCGGTATGAATTGGCCCCTGTTCGGCCGCGCAGACGCGGAAGTCGAACCGCGGCAGTCCGAGCTTCGTGCGGTCCGCGCCGAACACCAGGCACGGCACGGAAAGATGGAAGGGACTGATGCCGTCGAAGGCGACGGCTGCGATGACCGGATTGCGCATGACAGATACCGTTGAGTTGAAGCCGAATTGTCCCAATTCTTTCGAATAATGTCAATCGGGCCACTTTTGCGTGCGGATGGTCGGCCTAGCTTTTGCGCCCATCAACCCGGTCGAAAGGAAACCGCCATGTCAGCACCAGCCACCCAGCCGCGCCGCGCGCTCGTCGTCGTCGATGTCCAGAATGACTATAACGGCGGCAATCTCGCCATCCAGCATCCGCCCTTTGCCGACAGCGTCGCCAATGTGGCGCGCGCGATGGACGCCGCGGCCGCGGCCGGTATCAAGGTCGTGGTCGTCAAGCAGATGGCGCCGGAAACCTCGCCGATCTTCGCCAAAGGCAGCCATGGCGGCGAGCTGCATCCCGAGATCGCCCGGCGTGCCCGCGACCATTATGTCGAGAAGACGCTGCCCTCCGCCTTCACCGGCACGGACCTCGAGGATTGGCTGCGCGCCAACCACATCGATACGATCGCGGTCGTCGGCTACATGACGCATAATTGCGACCTGTCGACCATCATCCATGCGGTGCATATGGGCTTTGCCGTCGAATTCCTTTCGGATGCCAGCGGCTCGGTGCCCTATGCCAACAGCGCCGGCTACGCGTCCGCCGAGGACATCCATCGCGTGGTGAGCGTGGTGCTGCAGTCGCGCTTCGCCGCGGTGCTCAAGACCGCCGAATGGATCGACTGCCTGAAGACCGGCGCCCTGCCGGAACGCGATACCATCTATGCGTCGAACCAGCGGGCGCTGGCACGCAACGCCGCCTGAACCGGGATCGGCACGAGAAACAAAACGCCGCGGAAACGATAAGGCGCTCAGCTTTTCCATGAATATGCTTCGGGCGCGACCGCAATCTATCGCGCCCGACGTTTCTTCCCGGCAAATCGCCGCTCAAACAACGCACGCATCGATCACTTCGTTTGCGACGGTGCCAAAGCAAACAGGAAACACGCAAAAAGAGTGATGTATTTCACATACGCCGCTTTTGTCTTGTTGCAAAATAAGGCTTGAGCTTTAGTTCGGGCTCAGTTTGCAGGCTGCGGGGGCTAGCAATTGAAAGCGCGGGTTGCACGAAATGCGGTGGCCGCGGCATTGGTCTGTGTCGCGACAATCTTGCCGCGGCCTGCTTTCGCTCAAGTTCCCCCGCACGCTCCAGGCACAATCTGTTTTACTCCGAATTTCTGGTGTTGGGCGCAGCCGCCAGGCCCGCCGGGATCGCCCTGCGGATGCCCAAGTCCTTATGGCTTTGTGCCTGGATGGCTGGGCTGAGGAGGGAACTTGGCGCAAGCGGCACAGACTGAAAGTGTCGAGGATCTGCTGCTGGAAGCGGACCGGCTTGTCGCGGAGGCGGCAAGCAACGGAAGGTCGCGAAACGAGCCACTTATTGCCGCTCAAGCAAAAGTCGCGGCGCTGCCGGTAGATCAAAGAAAAAATGACCACCCCGATGTTATTGAGCTGAGAGCCCAAGTGGAATCGGCTCAGCAGTCGTTGAAGAGCGCTAACGATAATCCTGTCTCCAGGGGCATGGTCTATACCTGCATTTTTCTTTCGATGCTGCTCATGTTTCTGGTCGGGTCTCTATCTCTGGTCTACAATAAGGGCGTCGCCTTGCTTTCAGAGGTGGAAACTTTGGCGGCGCAGCAACCCGATCGTCGCTTTGGTCAGTTGGAGCGGCAACTGCTTGTCGCTCAGGATGATCTGTTCCCTCTGGACCAGATGCAACTCGCGAGCCTTCCCGTCGAGTTGGGCGGAAAGCCGGAAGACCCTGCGGTTCAAGCAAAAAGGCCGATCGACGAGTTGGCTCGTGAATCGTCCTACGTGACCCTGCACGAGCTTCGTGATCTGAACTTCAGGCTGAAATCCTTGGAAACAAGGGTAGGCGATTTCGAGAACTTGTCGGCCTCGCCATTCCCGGGGGTATTGAAGTTTGAAGACTTCGTGAGTGGGGCGATGGCGAGCGGCCGCAATTTCGTTGGGGCATTCAAAGCCGCGGATGCCACTGCGGGACTGCCTGCATCTGAAACGAAGCCTAACGCCGGCAATGCAGAGACCATCAAGAAATCGCCTGCCGTATACGACACCATGAACTTCTTTTGCCAGACCCAACCGGCGGCAAAACTGCAAAACAAAGATGGCGGCGCGCCGAATGGCGCCACGACGCAAGCGACCGCACCACAAGCTCCCGATTCTCAGGTCCTTGGGATGGACATGAGAAAGATTGTGGACCAGGCCTGCAAGTATTCGTTGAACTATGTGTCGATGACTGTGCCGCCGGTCGATTCCTGGTCCCTGAGGATTAGAGATTCCATCGACCCCTATGCGGTGTGGATTCTACCGTGTCTCTATGCAGCCTTAGGTTCAATGATCTACTTTATGAGGCTTATTCTGGATACGACGCAACCGAATCCCCCAGTCTATCGCATAGCCCATCGCATGGCGTTGGCGGCGCTGGCCGGAATGATCCTGGCCTGGTTTTGGGGTCCCGCATTCGGCGGCAACAGCGAATTCAAGGCTGTCGGTTTTGGCCTCTTTACCTTCGCCTTTGTGGTCGGGTTTAGTATAGACGTCTTTTTTTCACTGCTCGACCGGCTGGTTTTCATTTCCACAAATGCAATCAGCAAATTCGGCGGAAAGTAAAAGCTGGTAAGCTGCAAGGACTGGCAGCAAGCTGCCAGTCCTTGCTTCAGGCAAAAGCGCCTTCATCGCAGGCGAAAGAAATCTCAGAACAGCCCTTCGATCTGGCCCTGCTCGTTGAGGAAGATCTTTTCCGAGGACGGGGCCTTGGGCAGGCCGGGCATGGTCATGATCTCGCCGCAGATGATGACGACGAAGCCGGCGCCGGCCGAAAGCCTGACCTCGCGCACCGGCACGGTATGGCCGGTCGGCGCGCCGCGCAGGTTCGGGTCGGTCGAAAACGAGTACTGGGTCTTGGCCATGCAGACCGGCAGGTTGCCATAGCCGGCCTGCTCCCAGGCATGCAGCTGGTCGCGGATCGACTTGTCGGCAATCGCCTCGTCGCCGCGATAGATGCGCTTGACGATGGTGTTGACCTTCTCGAACAGCGGCATCTCGTCCGGATAGAGCGGCGAGAACTGCGAGGCGCCGGATTCGGCGATCTCGACGACCTTCTTCGCCAGGTCCTCGATGCCGGCCGAGCCTTGCGCCCAGTGCTTGCACAGGATCGCCTCGGCGCCCTGCGCCTTGACGAAATCCTTCATCGCCTGGATCTCGGCATCGGTGTCGGTGGTGAAGTGGTTGATCGCCACCACCGCCGGCACGCCGAACTGCTTGACGTTCTCGATGTGGCGGCCGAGGTTGAGGCAGCCCTTCTTGACCGCCTCGATGTTTTCCTTGCCGAGGTCTTCCT
>NZ_JAVIIY010000006.1:0-352659 GCF_033977345.1 Mesorhizobium dulcispinae | reverse complement strand
CCGCCGGGACTGCTGGCTGTGATGGGCCTGCAGTCCCGGCCGCCAAACTACCCGATCCTTCTCAAACAATCCTTGGGCGTAGCAAGGAGCGCAGCGACGCAGCGCAGACCCAAGGATCCATGCCGTGACTCCGAAGTATTGCGACGATGCAGAATTCTGCTCCGCTGCACCCTTCGATCGAGGTTACGGCATGGATTCCAGGGTCTCCGCGACGGAGCTTCGCTCCTGCTTCGCCCTGGAATGACGAAGCGCAAGAAGGGCTTCGGCCAATCTCCAGCGTGTCACAACACCGGCATTGTCGGACCTGCCAAGGCCCCTGCGCCCAGGACCTAGACCCCCTCGACCAACACGATCTCGCCGTCGGCCACTTTCTGGCGGATGGCGACGGCGCGCTGATATTCCGGCGAGTGGTAGCACTCATGCGCTGCGGCAAGCGATTCGAACTCGATGATCACGTTGCGCGCGCGCCCCGTTCCCTCAGCCTTTTCATGCTCGCCGCCGCGCGCCAGGAATTTCACGCCGAAACGATCGAAAGCGAGCTTGGCGGCGGCGACATAATCCTTGTAGCCTTCCGGGTCGCGCACATCGACGCGGGCAATCCAATATCCCTTTGGCATTCTTGTCTCCTTGTTTATTGTTCGTCCGCGAACCGGCTATGCCGAGCACATTTCGGCCAGGATCGCTTCGGCCGCCGCCCGCCGGTCCGCAGCCTTGACGATCGGCCGGCCGACGACGAGGTGGCTGGAGCCGTTGCGAATGGCTTGCGCCGGCGTCACGACACGCTTCTGGTCGCCATGATCGCTGCCCGCCGGCCGTATGCCCGGCGTCACCACCGCCATGTCGGGGCCGACGATCCGGCGCACGGCTTCAGCCTCCTCGGCCGAGCAGACGATGCCGCCCATGCCGGCATGCAGCGCCTGTTCGGCGCGTCGCAGCACCAGCGTGTGCGGATCATATTCGTAGCCGGCGTCGATCATGTCCTGCTCGTCCATCGAGGTGAGCACGGTTACCGCAAGCAGGCAGAGATCGCTGCCCTTGGCCGCCTCGACCGCCGCCTTCATGGTCTTGGGGTAGGCATGCAGCGTCAGCATCGAGACCCCCATTTTGACGATGTTTTCGACGCCCTTGGCCACCGTGTTGTCGATGTCGAGCAACTTCATATCGAGGAAGACCTTGTTGCTGCCGCTCACCAGCTCGCGCGCGAAATCGAGCCCGCCGGCAAAGGCGAGCTGGTAGCCGATCTTATAGAAGGAGACGGTGCCTTCGAGCTCTCGCACGGCCTTTTCGGCCTCTTTCAGCGTCGGCACGTCGAGGCCGACGATTAGCCGATCGCGCATGGTATCGCCGTGCAGGGAAACGCCGGGATGCATCAGGCCTCGATCCGCACCGACAGCATGCGCGAGGTTTCGATCAGTGTGCGGCATAGGCGCTCCATCGATTGGTGTAGTCTGGCGTCTCGGAATTGTCCGTCCTCGGCGAAGGCCTCATCGGCGCCGGACACCGAGCATTCCGGCGTGATCACTTCCATCTGGCAGCGCACCAGCACGGCGCGTAGATGGTTGATGCAGCGTATGCCGGCAAACTTGCCTTCGGAGGAGGAGCAGAGGCCGACAGGCTTGCCGTAAAACGGCCGGAACGAGTGGCTGCCGTCGCGCCGGATCCGGCTCACCCAGTCGATCGAGTTCTTGAGCAGCGGCGGGATCGAGCCGTTATATTCGGGCGTCGCGATCAGCAGGCCGTCATGGTCCGCGATCTGCCGGCCGAGCTTCACGGCATTCTCGGGAATGCCTTTTTCCTTCTCCAGATCCTCGTCCATGATCGGCAGCGGATAGTCGCCGAGCGAGATGCGAGTCACTTCCGCGCCCTGCATGGCAAGTTCCTTCTGCGCCAGGTCGGCGGTCCGGCCGCTGAAAGCGCCGGTCCGGACCGAGCCGGCAAAGACGAGAATTTTCGGGATCACTGCCATCGGCCACCCTTGTTCCGGGACAGGTACAGCCAAGGGTCGCTCAAATCAACGGCTGGATGAGGGAGTAGGGAGTAAGGCAGTAGGGGAGTAGGGATAGCGCGGAAGCTGAACCGTCCATTCCCTACTCCCTTACTCCCTTACTCCCCTACTGCCTTATTCCCTTCACATCTAATGCGCCTTGCGCCGGTAGATCCAAAGCTGCGTCGGCGGGATGTTGCGGATGATGAAGTCGAAATGCTTGACCGTGTAGTCGCCGCGGCCGGGCGGGATCGGCGACAGCGGGCCGTAGGTCAGCTGCACGATCGGCCGGCCGGCGGGGATGCGGTCGAGCAGGCTTTCGATATAGGCGATGCGCTGGGCAACCGGGAAATTGAGCAGCGGCACGCCGGAGACGACCGAATCGAACACCATGTCGCGCTTGTCGCCGAGCGTGGCGTTGAGATTGAAGGCGTCGCCCTCGATGACGTTGACGCGAGGATAGAGCCGGCGCAGGTGACGCACGAAGTCGGTCGAATACTCGATCGCGTAGAGATTTTCCGGCTTCACGCCCTGGGCCAGGATGGCGCGGGTGATGACGCCGGTGCCGGGTCCGACCTCCAGCACCGGCAGGCCCGATTTCGGGTTGACGATCGAGGCCATCTTGCGGGCGGTGACGGAGCTGGTGGGAACGATGGAGCCGACCGCTTTCGGCTTGTCGATCCAGCCTTTGAAGAACTTTAGCTCGTCGTCGAATTTTTCCGCCAGCGCTTTGCGCAATCCGGGACCACGTGCCATTGCGAGCTCTCCTCAATGCTCCCCGAACCGCTACTTATCAGCTAGGTGGAGCAAGGCAAGGCGTCAACCTGGTATAAGATGTTGATGACGCTCGGGAAGCGCGACTTCCGGCAGAAAACCTTAGTGCTCGCCAAAGGACTCGAAAAAGTCCTTCATGCGGGCGAAGAATCCGCTCGACTGGGGCGAGTTGTCCTTCGAGGAGAGCTGCTCGAACTCTTCCAGGAGCTCGCGCTGGCGGCGCGACAGATTCTGCGGCGTCTCGACCGCCGTCTGGATGTAGAGATCGCCGACATTGGGCTGCCGCAGCACCGGCATGCCCTTGCCCTTCAAGCGGAATTGGCGGCCGTTCTGGGTGCCTTCCGGCACCTTCACCTTGGTCTGCGTGCCGTCGAGCGTGGTCACCTCGAACGAGCCGCCGAGGGCGGCGGTCGTCATCGAGATCGGCACCTTGCAATAGAGGTCGGCGCCGTCGCGCTGGAAGAATTCGTGCGGCTTGACCGCGAGGAAGATGTAGAGGTCGCCCGAAGGGCCGCCGCGCAGGCCGGCCTCGCCCTCATTGGCAAGCCGGATGCGGGTGCCGTCCTCGATGCCGGCCGGGATGTTGACCGACAGCGACCGCTCCTCGGTGACGCGGCCCTGGCCGGCGCATTTCGGGCAGGGGTCCTTGATCGTCTGGCCGCGGCCCTGGCATTGCGGGCAGGTGCGCTCGATCGAGAAGAAGCCTTGTGTGGCGCGCACCTTGCCGTGGCCGTGGCACATGGCGCAGGTCACCGGCTGCGTGCCGGGCTTGGCGCCGCTGCCGGAGCATTCCGAGCAGGAAATGGAGGCCGGCACGCGGATCTGCGCCGTCTTGCCGGAGAATGCCTCCTCCAGCGAGATTTCCATATTGTAGCGCAGGTCCGCCCCGCGCTCGCGGCCGCCCGACGAGCGGCGCTGGCGGCCGCCCATCATGTCGCCGAAAATGTCCTCGAAGATGTCGGCGAAGCCGCCGGCGCCGAAACCGTGCGCCGCGCCGTTCATGCCGCCCTGCTCGAAGGCGGCGTGGCCGAACCGGTCATAGGCCGCGCGCTTCTGCGGGTCCTTCAGCGTCTCATAGGCTTCGTTGATTTCCTTGAACTTGTGCTCGCAGGCATGATCGCCGGGATTGCGGTCGGGATGGAACTGCATGGCGAGCTTGCGGAAAGCGCTCTTCAGCTCCTTGTCGTCGGCACCTTTGTGCACGCCCAGCGTTTCGTAGAAATCAGCTTTCATTTTTTCCCGCTGTCCGGATGCTCAATGTCTTCAAGCATTGTTGCGTCGTCGCCGGCACGTTGTTCGATTTAGGAGCGATGCTGCCCGGATGCCAGAGCCGGCACATGCCTGGCCCGTGTTTTTCCGTCACTTTTTCGGTCAGACTCGCACTTTTTCGTTCAAGGTTGCAAAAAAGCCCGGCCTTGCGCCGGGCTTTTCGCATTATTTGCCGTCAGCGGCTCAGGCCGACTTCTTCTTGTCGTCGTCTTCGTCGATTTCCTCGAAGTCGGCGTCGACCACGTCCGAATCCTTGGCGGCATCCGCCTTGGCGTCGGCTTCGGCCGCTTCCTTCTGCGAGGTCTCGTACATGGCCTGGCCAAGCTTCATCGAAGCCTCGGCGAGCGACTGCGACTTGGCCTCGATATCGGCCACGTCATCGCCCTCGGCGGCGGTCTTCAGCGCGCTGATGGCGTCGGCGATCGCGGTGCGGTCGGCCTCCGAGACCTTGTCGCCATAGTCCTTCAGCGACTTCTCGGACGAATGCACCAGGGATTCGGCCTGGTTGCGGGCCTCGACGAGGGCACGGCGCTTCTTGTCGGCCTCGGCATTGGCCTCGGCGTCCTTCACCATCTTCTCGATGTCGGCGTCGGACAGGCCGCCCGAAGCCTGGATGCGGATCTGGTGCTCCTTGCCGGTGCCCTTGTCCTTGGCCGAGACGTTGACGATGCCGTTGGCGTCGATGTCGAAGGTGACCTCGATCTGCGGCACGCCGCGCGGAGCCGGCGGAATGCCGACCAGGTCGAACTGGCCGAGCAGCTTGTTGTCGGCCGCCATCTCGCGCTCACCCTGGAAGACGCGGATCGTCACCGCCGACTGCGAATCCTCTGCCGTCGAGAACACCTGGCTCTTCTTGGTCGGGATCGTGGTGTTGCGCTCGATCAGCCGGGTGAACACGCCGCCCAGCGTCTCGATGCCGAGCGACAGCGGTGTCACGTCGAGCAGCAGCACGTCCTTGACGTCGCCCTGCAGCACGCCGGCCTGGATGGCAGCACCCAGCGCCACGACCTCATCGGGGTTGACGCCCTTGTGCGGGTCCTTGCCGAAGAACTGCTTCACGATCTCCTGGATCTTGGGCATGCGGGTCATGCCGCCGACCAGGACAACCTCGTCGATCTCGCCCGCCTTCAGGCCGGCATCCTTGAGCGCCGCCTTGCAGGGATCGATCGTGCGCTGCACGAGATCCTCGACCAGGCTTTCGAACTTCGCCCGGGTGAGCTTCATCGTCAGGTGCTTCGGCCCGGTGGCGTCGGCGGTGATGAAGGGCAGGTTGATCTCGGTCTGCGTCGTCGACGACAGCTCGATCTTGGCCTTCTCGGCCGCTTCCTTCAGGCGCTGCAGCGCAAGCTTGTCGGCCTTGAGGTCGATGCCCTGTTCCTTCTTGAACTCGGCCGCCAGGTACTCGACCAGGCGCATGTCGAAGTCCTCGCCGCCAAGGAAGGTGTCGCCATTGGTCGACTTCACCTCGAAGACGCCATCGCCGATCTCGAGCACCGAAATGTCGAACGTGCCGCCGCCAAGGTCATAGACGGCGATGGTCTTGCCGTCCTTCTTCTCGAGACCATAGGCGAGCGCGGCAGCCGTCGGCTCGTTGATGATGCGCAGCACTTCGAGGCCGGCGATCTTGCCAGCGTCCTTGGTCGCCTGGCGCTGGGCGTCGTTGAAATAGGCCGGAACGGTGATGACCGCCTTCTCGACCTTCTCGCCGAGATAGGCTTCCGCCGTCTCCTTCATCTTCTGCAGGATCATGGCCGAGATCTGGCTGGGCGACAGCTTCTTGCCGCCGGCCTCGACCCAGGCATCGCCATTGTCGCCCTTGACGATCTTGTAGGGGACAAGCTTCTTGTCCTTCTCCGTCACCGGGTCGTCATAGCGGCGGCCGATCAGGCGCTTGACCGCGAAGATGGTGTTTTCAGGATTGGTGACCGCCTGACGCTTGGCCGGCTGGCCGACGAGGCGCTCTCCGTCGTTGTTGATGGCGACGATGGAAGGGGTCGTGCGCGCGCCTTCCGCATTCTCGATAACCTTGGGCTCCTTGCCGTCCATGATGGCGATGCAGGAGTTTGTGGTTCCGAGGTCGATACCGATTACTTTTGCCATTGTTCTAGTCTCTCCTCTAAGCAGGCTCTCAGGACCCTGATAAGGCGTTCCGACGAAAGCCCCTGTTCACAAGAAATTCCGCCACGGTCCCGGATTTTCAAGGCCGGACGGCTGGCGCGTATATAAGAACAGGCGGCACGGGGCGCAAGCATTCTGCGCAAGGTGTCTGCTGTCCGGCAGGGGCTCGGGAAACGGACCGGCCTGCCATATGCCGGGTCGATCCAGATTTGCTCTATCTGCTTGTCCAGAGAGGATTTTTTCCGGACGGGGCATCATCATCAATGCGCCAGTTGCATGCCGGGCGGGGAAGCTTTGCCCTGGGGGCGTGACTTTGGGTCGCGAACAAGTCTGAAAACATCATTGCCGCCATGTGCCGGAAATCCACCGCGGGGAAGATGGAATGCTTGGCAAGCGAGTCATGCGGGATTACGAATAAGGCAAGATGCGGCTGATCGCCGGCGCGGTGCCGGCTTGGGCCATGCGCGCGAAATCGTTTCTCATCGGGGTACTTGCCGGGATGCTCGCATTCTCCGGCTGCACTGCCGGCGGCGCATTGCAGACGTCACCCTCTGCCTATGGCGGCCTCACCGACGCCGCCTTCCGCATTCCGCCGGTTCCGATCTACAAGGTCGACCAAAAGTTCCGTCGGCAGACGGTGGCCTATCCGACCGACGAGGCGCCCGGCACGATCATTGTCGATACAGGGGCGAAGTTCCTCTACTACGTGCTGGGAGACGGCCAGGCGATGCGCTACGGCATCGGCGTCGGCAAGGCGGGCTTCGAGTGGCATGGCACCGCTCATGTCGCGAGGAAGCGCGAATGGCCGGATTGGAGCGCGCCTCCCCAGATGATCGTGCGCGAGCGCAACCGGGGCCACATCATACCTGCCCATATGGAAGCCGGACTCATGAACCCGCTCGGCGCGCGGGCGCTCTATCTCTTCAACGAGAAAGGTGACACGGGATATCGCCTGCACGGCAGCCCCGAATGGTGGTCCATCGGCAAGGCCGTTTCGGCGGGCTGCATCCGGCTCATGAACCAGGACATCATCGATCTCTATGACCGCGCCCCAATCGGCACCAAGGTCATCGTCATATAGACGCCGCGTCTCCGTCTTCCCGCAGCCGCCCCAATACCGTGCGAAGGACTAGCTTCGGAACGCTTCCGCGCAAAGCGCGCGCAGCTTCGGGAAGATGTTGCTTCCGCCGGCGATCACTTGCGTCCCCTGGCTGATGACCGTCCCCGAGTCGGGCTTCAGCACCGTGCCGCCGGCCTCTTCGACCAGAAGCATGCCGGCCAGGCAGTCCCAGGCATTCATATGCTCCTCGACATAGCCGAGCAGCCGCCCGGCGGCGGCATAGGCGAGCATCAGGGCGCCGGACGCGTTACGGTAGAAGACGCCGCCCTCGGCCATGATCATGCTGATCAATACGGCGACATGTTCGGTCGACGCACGGTTCGAAAGCCCGGTTCCGACCGAGCCTTCTGAGAGCGCTGCGGCGCCGCTCGCCTTGATCGGCCGGCCGTTGACGAAGGCGCCGCCGCCGAGGCGGCCGTGGAAGGTTTCGCCGGTCGAAGCCTCGTGGATGACGCCGACGACGGTCTCGCCGTCCCTCGCGCAGGCGATCACCACGCACCAGGCGGGAATGCCGCGCCCGAAATTGGCGGTGCCGTCGATCGGGTCGATCACCCAGACATAGCCGGTCTTTCCCGTCACCGGCGCATGCTCCTCGCCTACAATGCCATCCTGCGGATAGGTTTCGGCGATTGCCGCTCGGATGAACAGCTCGACCTCGCGGTCGCCGTCGGAGACGAGGTCCTGATGGCCCTTGCTCTCGATGGTGAGGTTGTCGAGGTCGCGAAAATATTTCAGCCCCAGCTCGCCGGCGCGCCGCGCGAGGTCGATGGCGAAATGCATGCGCTGGTCGAGGTCGTCATTCACAGGAAGGGCTCGCGCTTGAGGAAGGAGCCTGCCCTTAGCAGACGAGTATGTCAGACAGAAGCCGTTGCGTTGGTCAGGCCGCTTGCGACAGCGATCTATGCGCGTCCGCCAGAATCTCGAAGGAGCGCACGCGCGCCGCGTGGTCGAACATCTGCGCCGTCACCATCAATTCGTCGGCGCCGGTGCGGCGCACGAAGGCGTCGATGCCCTGGCGGACCGTTTCCGGCGAACCGACGACGGCGCAGGACAGCGCCTGGGCAAGCATGGTCCTGGCGACCGGGTCGAGGTCGCGATCATAGTTTTCGACCGGCGGCGGCAGCTGGCCGGGCCGGCCGCTGCGCAGATTGACGAAGGCCTGCTGCAGCGAGGTGAACAAAAGCTTCGCCTCGGCGTCGGTGGGTGCCGCAAAGACATTGAGGCCAAGCATCACATAGGGTTTGTCGAGTTGGGCCGACGGCTGGAATCGCGAGCGGTAGACCTCCAGCGCGTGGTCGAGCTCGGCCGGCGCGAAATGTGAGGCGAAAGCGTAGGGCAGACCAAGCAGCGCCGCGAGCTGCGCGCCGTAGAGGCTGGAGCCCAGGATCCAGACCGGCACCTCCTGGCCTTCGCCCGGCACCGCGCGGATGCGCTGTCCTTCCTCGGCCGGCTGGAAGTAGCCCATCAGCTCGACCACGTCCTGGGGGAAGTTGTCGCTGGCCTCCAGGTTGCGGCGCAGCGCCCGCGCCGTCATCATGTCGGTGCCCGGCGCGCGGCCGAGGCCGAGATCGATGCGCCCCGGAAAAAGGGCGTTGAGCGTGCCGAACTGCTCGGCGATCACCAGCGGCGCGTGGTTGGGCAGCATGATGCCGCCGGCGCCGACGCGGATCGTCCTGGTGCCGCCGGCGACGTGCGCGATGACAACGGAAGTCGCCGCACTTGCGATGCCCGGCATGTTGTGGTGCTCGGCGAGCCAGTAGCGCTTATAGCCCAGCCGCTCGGCATGGCGGGCAAGGTCGAGCGAATTGGCGAGCGATTGCGAGGCATTGCTGCCTAGCGTGATCGGCGACAGGTCGAGAACCGAAAGGGCAGTCATTGATCAGGTCTCCACGATATGCTTCTGCCGCAGCCTCGCCTCGAAGGCGGCGCGGTCGGGGATGACGATGGCGAGCTCATTCTCCAGCGCATCGGCGAGTTCGCTCGCCGAGGCGATCTCCCGCTGCTCGCTGCGGCCGCCGATATGATGGGTCGACAAACGGTTGTTGCGCAGTCCGTAGCGCCGGTCGGGCAAAGCGCGCGCCGCGACCAGGGTCGACAGGAAATGCGAGCCCGGATGCGTCGACAGGAAATGGCTGCTCACCTGGTAATCGACCTCGTAGGTCCGCTGCATGTCGAAGCGGTAGAGCGTGCGCCAATCGCCGCCGATATTGGCCTGTAGCCGAAAATGATCGCCGGCCTCGGCGATGCGGAAGGTCTCATGCGGTGTCTGCTGTTCGATACCCGGCTCGAGCAGCAGCGGCGCCGTCAGCGTCAGGCCGCCGAAGCCGACATCGGCAATGTATGTTTTGCCATCGAGATCGACACGCAGCAGCACATGGCTGCGCGCCGTGATGGCGTCGTCCGGCTGGCCCCACAGCACGCGCGCGGCGAGCCCGCTGACGGCAAAGCCCAGCGCTTCGAGCCCATGCATGAAGATCAGATTGTGCTCGAAGCAATAGCCGCCGCGGCCTTGGCGGAAGACCTTGTCCTGCAGCGACGCCGGATCGAGCCCGACCGAAACGCCCATCAGCGCGTCGATGTTCTCGAACGGGATCGCCTGCGGATGGGCCAGATGCAGCGACGCGAGCGTGGCGAGCGAAGGGTCGGTCGGCCCGCTGTAGCCGATGCGGGCGAAGTAGGCATCGAGATCGAAGTCATTCATGCATGCAGGTCCGGCTAGACCGGACCGATATAGGCACTTGCCATGGGTGTCGCAAACAACCGGCCGGACATCGGATTGGGCCAGGCGTTACGCGGCGGGTTTGTGATTGTTTTCGGCAACCTCGTCGTCGATCGCCATGGTCTGCTGCGCGGCGAGGAAATTGCCGACATGGCTGAGGCCGTCGAAATGGTCGCAGAACACCTTGATGACCACCAGCAGCGGCACCGCCATCAATGCGCCGACGAAGCCCCACAGCCAGGACCAGAAGGCGATGGCGATGAAGATTGCCACGGCGTTTATCTCGAGCCGCCGGCCGACCACCGTCGGGGTCACGAACTGGCCCTCGACGATGTCGCACAACAAAACAAAAGCGGGCGCCAGCAACGCGTAGGAGATCGTATCGAAGCTGATCAGCGCGATGGCCGTGACCAGGAGGATGGTCATCAGCGCGCCGACATAGGGCAGGAAATTGAGCAGCGCCGCGGCCGCGCCCCAGACCAGGGGGTTCGGCATGCCGAGCCCCCACAGGCCGAGCCCGATCACCGTGCCGAGGCCGACATTGATGAGGGCGACTGTGAGCAGATAGTGCGAGATCTCGCGTTCGACGTCATAAACGACGCGCAGCGCCCGCTTCTTGTCGCTGAGGCTGGCGAAGGACTGAACGATCTTCTCGTAGAACAAAGTGCCTGAAGCGAGCAGGAACAACGACAGCACGAAGACGATGGTGATGCTGGTGCCGGCACCCAGAATGTTGCTGGCGGCCGTGGAGAGCATGCCGGATGGCGCCACCGCCACCTTTTGCACGTTCGGCTCCTGTGCCGTCTCGGTCAGCGCCTCCAGTTGGCGCGAGATATCGACGATCCTTTGGAGCGGTTGCTTGAACGGCGCCAGCCTGTCGGTCAGTTGGAGGCCAATGGACGAGCTGTTGTTTATGAGCTCGATGACCGGGCCGCTGAGCAGATAGCCGGCGCTTCCGACGAGGAAGACCGAGAGCAGCACCAGCAGTGTCGCGGACAGCACATCGGGAATACGACGCTTGCGCAGGAAGCGCACGATCGGCGTCAGCGTCAGCGCCAGCAGGAAGGCGAGGATCACCGGCATGAAGAAAGCGCGGCCGAAATAGAGCGCGAATACCGTCAGCAGAACGAAGATGCCGATCAGCAGCGATCGCATCAGCCGCAATTCCGCGTGGGCTCTGTCGCCGGAATCAGGGCTTTCGCCAACGCTCGCGCCTGAAGCGGTCGTCTCGGCTTTCATCGTTCCCCTCGAGCACCGCTACCGGTGCGATCGTCGAGAAAAACGTGTCCGCCGCGCCAAGGTTCCTTTGGAGCAATTCCAGGAAAAGTGTGAAACGGTTTTCCGTCCGGAATTGCGTTAAAACAACGAGATAAAGCGGTTCTGCGTCTCAGAGAAACGATGAACCGCTCGAGCCGGCGGCGATGGGAGAGCCTTGCCGGGCCGGTGTCTTCAGGCGGCAGGCGCCGGTGCGGCGGGCACGGCTTTCGCCGTCTCGCGCCGCACGATCGGCGCCACCTTGGTGCCGTAGAGCTCGATCGCCTTCATGATCTTGGCGTGCGGCATGGTGCCGATCGCCATCTGCAGGAGGAAGCGGTCGTTGCCGAAGATCTTGTGCTGGGCGACGATTTTTTCGGCTACAGCCTCAGGATTGCCGACGAACAGCGCGCCGTTCGGCCCACGCGCCTGGTCGAAATGTGCCCGCGAGGTCGGCCCCCAGCCGCGCTCGCGGCCGATGCGGTTCATCACCTCGGCCTGCGGGCCATAGAAATCGTCCGCTGCCGTCTCGGTCGTCTCGGCGATGAAGCCGTGCACGTTGAGGCTGGTGGCGAGCGAGGCGGGATCGTTGCCGGCGCGCCTTGCCGCCTCGCGATAGATGTCGAACAGCGGCGCGAAGCGGGCCGGCTCTCCGCCGATGATGGCAAGCGCCAGCGGCAGGCCGAGCACGCCGGCGCGGGCGGCGGACTGCGGCGTCCCCCCGATCGCGATCCAGATCGGCAGCTTGTCCTGGAAAGGCCGCGGATAGACGCCGCGGCCGTTGATCGGCGCGCGCAGCTTGCCTTGCCACGTCACCTTCACCTGGTCGCGGATGGCGAGCAACAGGTCGAGCTTCTCGGCGAAGAGCTCGTCATAGTCCTCGAGATTGTAGCCGAAGAGCGGGAAGGATTCGATGAACGAGCCGCGGCCGGCCATGATTTCGGCGCGGCCGCCGGACAGAAGGTCGAGCGTCGCGAACTGCTGGAAGACCCGCACCGGATCGTCGGAAGAGAGCACGGTGACCGCGCTGGTGAGCTTGATGCGCTTGGTCCGCTCCGCCGCTGCCGCGAGCGCCACGACCGGCGCCGAGGCTGCATAGTCGGGGCGATGATGCTCGCCGAGGCCGAACACGTCGAGACCGACCTGGTCGGCCAGTTCGATCTCCTCGATCAGGTTGCGCAACCGTTCATGCGGGCCGATGGCACCCGGCCCCGTTTCCGGGCTGACATCCGCGAATGTATAGAGGCCGAGTTCCATGTCGATTGCATCCTGATGCGCTGGTTGAGCGTTGATTGTTGGCGCAAGAGGTAGCGATCGGTCAGGTCGGCCGCCAGAGGCACGATTTGTGAACAGTGCATCGCGCGGTAGGACGTATCCCGGCGGCAACAGCGCAGATTTTCATGGCTGGCATACCGTTTTGGCGCTTGAACTCATCGCTTTCGCGCGTATGTAAGCGTCGCGAATTGACTGCAGGGAAGTGGATTTGGCTATCTACAGGGAAAAAGACATATTCGAGCGGCGCAACGCCGCGAACGAGGCAAAGAAGGCGCTCCTGGAGCGCTTCAAGGCAAAGCCGGCGGCGGACGATCCAGCGGTGCTGGCGCGTCAGGCGGAGCGCAAGGCGATCCTCGAGGCTCGCGCGATCCGCGAGGCCGAGAAGGCCAGGCTGAAGCAGGAAAAGCTGGCGCGCGAGGCGGCCGAGAAGGCTGAGCGCGAGGCAGCGGCAGAAGCGGCGCGCATTGTCGCCGAAGAAGCGGCGGCAGCCGAGGCCAAGATCCGCGAGGCCGAGGAGGCGGAGCGCATCGCGCGTCTGCTCGCCGATGAGGCCGAGCGCAAGGCTAAGCGGGACGCACGCTACGCCGCCCGCAAGGCGCGCGTCGGCCGACAGCCGCCGGGCTTCTCCGCCCGCTGACATAGTGTCGTTCGAAGATGTTTCAGGGTCGCCAATGGCGGCCCTGAAGGCGTTTGTGCTGACGCGTCAGGCGACGAGCTTCAGTCCGACGATGCCTGAGACGATCAGCCCGATGCAGGCAAGCCTGACCGCGGTCGCCGGCTCGCCGAGCAGCCAGATGCCGAGCAGGGCCGTGCCGACGGTGCCGATGCCGGTCCACACCGCATAGGCCGTGCCGACGGGCAAGGTCTTCAAGGCAAGCCCAAGCAGGCCGAGGCTGACGATCATCGAGGCGACGGTGAGCACGGTCGGCAGCGGCCTCGAGAAGCCGTCGGTATATTTGAGGCCGATCGCCCAGCCGATCTCGAACAGGCCGGCGAAGAAGAGAAAAATCCAGGACATCGCAAATACTCCGTCATTCCAGCATCGGTCATCCGATGCTTGGGGTGGCGGGTCGTCCCGGCCGGTTTTTTAGGGGAAGCGAGGTCGTCCTCGCGGCAGTGATATAGGCAGTTCTGCTCCCCGCTCAACAAAACACCGGCAGCATTCGGCATGCCGCCGGTTCAAATCCGCATCGCGACGGATCGGCCGCGCTGGCGGCTTACTTCTCCTTGATGCGCATCGCCTTGACCGGCGGCGCTTTCGGGGCCGGGGCCGCGGCTGGTTTCTTCGCGTCCTTCTTCGGCTTGCGGGGTTCCTTGCCCGCCTTCATCGCACCTTTCGCCATGATTCGCTCCTCCGATTGTGGGCAGCCCAAGTGAAACAAGAGAAGCGCCCGACCGCAAGAGGCGGCTTGCCGCTTCGAAAGCCGGCTTCCCCGATGTCAACCGTTTTCCCTTGAACGGGAGGGCCTTGAAGCCGTCTTCGGCAGCCGGACGGAATATCCGCCAGCATCCTTGAACCTCCGACCGGTCGGCGCGTTGTCGGTGGAGCTTCGGCCGGCAGGTCGCTAAGCTCGGTGCTTCGGCGAGGATCAGAAACGAATGGCAGGACATAGCGGTTCGAGACGGGTGATCTACGCCGCGCTCGCCGGCAATTTGGCGATCGCGCTGACCAAGTTCGCCGCCGCACTCGTCACCGGCTCCTCCGCCATGCTGTCGGAAGGCGTGCATTCGCTGGTCGACACCGGCAATGGCGCGCTTCTCCTTCATGGCATGCGGCGTGCCGCGCGCCCACCCGACCGCGCGCATCCGCTCGGCCATGGGCGCGAGCTCTATTTCTGGAGCTTCATCGTCGCGCTCTTGGTTTTTGCGCTCGGCGCCGGCGTTTCCTTCTATGAGGGCGTCATCCACATCATGGCGCCCGAGCCGGTTGTCAACGCCAGGGTCAATTACATCGTGCTCGGCCTGTCCTTCCTGTTCGAGGGCAGTTCCTGGCTGGTGGCGCTGAAGGAGTTTCGCCGGCAGAAGGGCAACCAGGGCTGGTTCGAGGCGGTGCGCCGAAGCAAGGATCCGAGCGTCTATACCGTGCTTTTCGAGGACAGCGCGGCACTGCTTGGCCTGATCGTTGCCTTCGCGGGCATCCTCGCGTCCGAACTGCTGGAGATCCCGGAACTCGACGGCGCCGGCTCGATCGGCATCGCGGCCATACTGGGCGCGACCGCGATCTTCCTGGCGCGCGAGAGCAAGGGCCTGCTTCTCGGCGAGCCCGCCTCGCTCAAGGTGCAGCGCAAGGTCCTGGCGATCGCCGAGGATGATCCGGCGGTGCAGCGGGCGAACGGCATATTGAGCGTTCATATCGGCCCGGAAGAGATCGTCGCAGGCCTGAGCATCGAATTCGAGGATCATCTCACGGCCCCGGAGATCGAAGCCTGCGTCGAGCGCCTGGAGGCACGACTGAAAAAGGACATGCCCGAAATCACCAGGCTGTTCGTCAAGCCGCAGGCGACTGGCACATGGGAGCGCAGGCGCAAGGTTATCGCCGAGGCCTCCGAAGAGGATTAGGTTCGAGCGAAGCAACCTTTTGCGGAGTATTCCCGATGAGAATCGACGGCGGGTGCCATTGCGGCGCCATCACCTATGAGGCGGAGGTCGATCCCGAAAAAACCTCGATCTGCCACTGCACGGATTGCCAGCAACTGACCGGCACCGCGTTCCGCGTCACCGTGCGCGTGCCCGAGGAGGACTACCGCATCACCAAGGGCGAGCCCAAGGTCTACATCAAGACCGGGTCGAGCGGCGCCAAGCGGGCTCAGGGCTTTTGCGGCGAGTGCGGCTCGCATCTCTATGCCACGTCGGTCGGCGACGGGCCGAAGGTCTACGGCATCAGGACCGGCACGGCGCGCCAGCGTGACCAGCTCGTGCCGAGGACGCAGTATTGGCATCGCTCGGCGTTGCACTGGCTGCCGGAATTCGAGGGCACGAGGGTCGTCGAGGAGCAGTAGAGATCAGTCGTCGCCTTCGACGACCCTGAGCCGCAATTGGCCCGTCTTGGAATCGGCCACGCGCGCGCCAGCCTCCACCTTCGCCTGGCGCGGCGCCTCGGTTTCCCCTTCAGCAAATTCCAGCGCCTCGATCTTCTGGCCGCGCTTGGTCACTTTCGACGTCGAAACGAGGATGTCGTCGATGTCCTTGGCCGCCTGGCCGAAATGCGTCTGCAGCCGGCGCACGCGCTCGTCGACGCGCGCCACGTCCTCCATCAGGCGGATGACCTCGCCCTGGATGAGATGCGCTTGCTCGCGCATGCGCGCGTCCTTCAGGATCGCCTGGATGACCTGGATCGACAGCATCAAAAGCGACGGCGAGACGATGACGACGCGGGCGCGGTGCGCCTTCTGCACCACGGCCTCGAAATTCTCGTGGATCTCGGCGAACACCGATTCCGACGGCACGAACATGAATGCGGTGTCCTGCGTCTCGCCCTGGATCAGGTATTTCTCGGCGATATCGCGGATATGCACCTCGATATCGCGCCGGAATGCCTGCGCCGCCACCTTCTGCAGGTCGGCACCCTCCGCGGCGCGGATGGCGTTCCAGGCCTCCAGCGGGAACTTGGCGTCGATGGCAAGCATCGGCGCGCCGTTCGGCATCCGCACCAGGCAATCCGGCCGGCTGCCGTTGGAAAGGCTCGCCTGGAACTCATAGGCGCCATGCGGCAGGCCGTCGGCGATGATCGCCTCCATGCGCGACTGGCCGAAGGCGCCGCGCGTCTGCTTGTTGGAGAGGATTGCCTGCAGCTGCACGACCTGGCCTGCAAGCGACTGGATGTTGCCTTGCGCCGTGTCGATCACCGCCAGCCGCTCCTGCAGCTTGGCCAGGCTCTCATGCGTCGACCTGGTCTGCTCGGCCATGGTCTGGCCAAGCCGGCCGGTCATGGCGTCGAGCCGCTGTCCGAGCGATTGGGTGAGCTCGGCTTGCCTGGCGCCGAACACTTCGGCGATCGCGCCCATGCGCCCTTGCATCTCGGCCTGCGCCTGCAGGATGTCTGCCATCCGCGCCTCGGTATCGCGCGCATGATCGGCGGTCTCCGCCGCGGCAATCGCGCGCGCCTTTCCGGCGCGCCACAACGCGACGACGAGCGCCAGGAACTGCGCCAGCAGCAGAAGCGCGCCGAAGCCGAGCGCCTCACCGAGCGTGATCGTGGTGGCGCCGAGCCGCGCGACCGGTTGCGAAAGGATCAAGGTCATGTCGTTCATGCCGGCAGCATAGCCGATTCGGCCCGTCGGCACAGATCAAAACGTGAACAGGCGAAAGATGTCCCGGTTGACGCTTCTGTGGCGAGGTCTTAGGTGAGACGCCATGTCGATCAAGCCGCTCATCATTCTTCCTGATCCGATCCTGCGCCAGGTTTCCAAGCCGGTGGAGCGCGTCGACGGCGATTTGCGCAAGCTCGCCGACGACATGTTGGAAACCATGTATGACGCGCCGGGCATCGGGCTGGCGGCGATCCAGGTCGGCGAGCCGCGGCGCCTGCTGGTCATCGACCTTGCCAAGGAAGGCGAGCCGCCGGCGCCGCATGTATTCATCAATCCGGAAATCCTCGAAAGCTCCGACCAGCGCTCTGTCTATGAGGAAGGCTGCCTGTCGATTCCCGATTACTATGCCGAGGTCGAGCGTCCCGCCGCCGTGCGTGTGAAATATCTCGACCGCGACGGCAAGCTGCAGGAGATGCAGGCCGAAGGCTTGATGGCGACCTGCCTGCAGCACGAGATCGACCATCTCAACGGCGTGCTGTTCATCGACCACATCTCGAAGCTGAAGCGCGACATGGTGGTGAGGAAATTCAAGAAGCTCGCCAAGGACAAGGCGCCAGGCAAGATGGTGGGGTAGCCAAAGCCAGAGTATATCAGGCTGAGGTTTTCAATGGGCGACATGCTGATCAGAAATATTCCAGAAGCCAGCCCAGAACCGCATCTTTCGGCATGGGATGCGATCCGCTCGGCGTACGCGGCTGAAAACGCAATCGACGACGAATTTGCCAATACGATGCGTGAGATCGAGACCGAGCGGAAGCGCGACTTCGGCTGCATCTCGATTCGACGGAATTGACCTGAAACTGGTGGACTTTTGAAGCGAGTGCCTACGCGGGCCCGCGGCGCAAGCACAAAACAGGATCGCAGGACACGATGCCCCTTCGCGTCATCTTCATGGGCACGCCGGATTTTTCCGTGCCGACCTTGCGCGCCATCGCCGAGGCCGGCCATGACATCGCGGCCGTCTACACGCAGCCGCCGCGCGCCGCCGGCCGTCGCGGGCTGGAACTGACGCCCTCGCCGGTGCAACGCGAGGCGGAGCGGCACGGCCTCGAGGTGCGGACGCCGACCTCGCTCAAGGGCGAGGCCGAGCAGCAGGCCTTCGCCGCCTTGCAGGCCGATGTCGCCGTGGTCGTCGCCTATGGCCTGCTGCTGCCGAAGCCCGTGCTGGAGGCCACCAGACTTGGCTGTCTCAACGGCCATGCCTCGCTTTTGCCGCGCTGGCGCGGTGCCGCGCCCATCCAGCGCGCCATCATGGCCGGCGATGCCGAAACCGGCATGATGGTGATGCGCATGGAGGAGGGTCTGGACACCGGTCCGGTGGCATTGGTTGAAAAATGCGCCATCGCACCCGATATGACCGCCGGCGAATTGCACGACCGCTTGATGGCTCAGGGCGCTTCGCTGATGGTGGATGCACTCGCACAGTTGGGGATAAATTGTCTGACATTTACCCCGCAGGCGACGGAAGGGGTGACCTACGCCCGAAAGATCGATAAATCGGAGACGCGCGTAGACTGGACGCGGCCTGCCGGCGAAGTCCACAATCACATTCGCGGCCTCTCGCCCTTCCCGGGCGCGTGGTGCGAGGTCGAAATTGGTGGCCGCATGGAGCGGCTGAAACTGCTTCGCTCGACGCTATCTGATGGCGTCGGCGAGTCGGGAGGTATTCTCGATGACCGGCTGACGGTCGCCTGCGGGTCAGGCGCGGTCCGGCTGGTCGAAGTTCAACGGGCGGGCGGAAGGCCCGCCGCCGCGCAGGAGTTTCTGCGCGGGGCCAAGATCGAAAAAGGAACGAAACTCAAATGAGCATGATGTCGATACGCGCGGCGACGCCGCGGGATCGCGAGGCGATCCGCCTCGTCGAAGAGCATGCCTTCGGCCAGCAGGCGGAGGCCGGCCTGGTCGACGCGCTGGTGGCCGGTGGCGACACCGTCGTCGAACTGGTTGCCGAAGAAGATGGCCAGGTTGTCGGCCACATCCTGTTTTCCAGGCTTTTCGTGCAGAATGGCGGCAAGCGGTTTGCCGCCGTGGCGCTGGCGCCGCTGGCGGTCGAGCCGTCCTTCCACGGCACCGGCATCGGCGGCGCGCTGATCCGCGAGGCCCATATCCGCCTCAAGGAAGCGGGCGAGACGCTGGCCGTGGTGCTCGGCGATCCGGCCTATTACGGTCGCTTCGGCTACACTCACGCCCGGGCCGAAAAGTTCGAGAGCGAATACCAGGGCGAGGCGCTACAGGCTCTGGCCTGGGGCGAAGCGCCCGAGGCCGGCAAGCTGGTCTACGCTTCGGCTTTCACCGCTTTGGCCGCCTAGGCGAGCGCAGATGTAGAGCTGGCATGCCGCGTTTTCGGCTCGATATCGAATATGACGGCAGCCAGTTCGCCGGCTGGCAGCATCAGGCGGACCAGCTCTCGGTGCAGCAGGCGATCGAGCAGGCGATCGAAAGGTTCTGCGGCGAAGCGGTAAGGATACGTGCCGCCGGCCGCACCGATGCCGGCGTGCATGCCACCGCCCAGGTGGCGCATGTCGATCTCGCCAAAGCTTGGGCGGGCGACAAGGTGCGCGATGCCGTCAACGCCCATCTGCAGGCTGCCGGCGCGCGCATTGCCATCCTGAAGGCGGCGGTCGTCGCTGACGATTTCGACGCGCGCTTCTCGGCCACCGGCCGCCACTATCTCTACCGCATCCTCAACCGCCGCGCGCCGTCGGCGCTGGAAAAAGGCAAGGTCTGGTGGGTGCCGAAACGCCTCGATGCCGAAGCCATGCACGAGGCGGCGAAGGTGCTGCTCGGGCGGCATGATTTCACCACCTTCCGCTCCACCCAGTGCCAGGCCGAAAGCCCGGTCCGCACGCTTGACCGCCTCGACGTGACCCGCGCCGGGGACCTCATCGAGGTGCGGACCTCGGCGCGCTCCTTCCTGCACAACCAGGTGCGTTCGATGGTCGGCTCCTTGCGGCGGGTCGGCGACGGCTCCTGGAGCGCCGCCGATCTCAAGGCGGCGCTCGAAACGCGCGACCGAGCCGCCTGCGGTCAGGTGGCGCCGCCCGATGGGCTGTTTCTTGTCGGGGTGGATTATCCGCAATCCGCGGGCCAAACCGGTT
This sequence comes from Mesorhizobium dulcispinae, assembly GCF_033977345.1. Lineage (NCBI taxonomy): Bacteria > Pseudomonadati > Pseudomonadota > Alphaproteobacteria > Hyphomicrobiales > Phyllobacteriaceae > Mesorhizobium > Mesorhizobium dulcispinae. The sequence goes on along the minus strand of NZ_JAVIIY010000006.1, from coordinate 332,738 downwards.
AGTCAGCGTCGCCCTCTGCCAGATCGTGAGACCAATTCGCGCCGCCGTAGAACAGGCGCAAAATCACCACGCGTTCCGGCTCCACGATGAAAGCAACGGTTACGCGGCGCTCAAATCCGACGACACGAAGATCAGGCCGCACGTCATCGCGGCGCGTGCCGCGTTCAGAGCCATATTCGAGGCGCTCGCAGAAGGCCCGTATGCGACTGTCGTAGCGGTCGGCCGTGGTCGCGCTGCTGGCTTCCGCAATGAGGTTGTAGATTCGATCGAGATCGTCGCCGGCATCAAGCGTGTAGACGACTGCGCGACGCTTCACGGTTTCTTCTGCAAACGAGTCTCATGGCGCCTGCGCGCCCGTTCGGCCATTTCCTCCGGTGAGATGCCCTTGCCGGGATTTGACTTCCAGGCATCATAGGTCGGAGCGACCTCCTCGCGCAGCCAGCGCTCTACGGCGGCATCGCGTTCCCGCAGGGCGCGAAGCCCGGCGCGGATGACCTCGCTGCTGGTTGCATACGCGCCTGACCGGACGAGCTGGTCTATAAAGTTGGCTTGCTCTGTCGGCAGGCTAAAAGTGCGTTTTTCGGTGGCGGACATATGCTCTCTACCGGAAGAGACGGTGTGAAACTATCATACCAGGCCGACGACGAATTGGAAGACCGCCGCTCGATCCGACTTCAGCCCCTCGCGCCGTCCGGCATGTCGATGCCGAGCAGCGCCTGCAGCCCGAACAGGACGAGCAGCGAGGCCACGAACATGCCGGCAAACACAGCGGTGCCGGCGGCCGGCCCCTTGCCGATCGTCGCGTTGGTCATGCGCCAGGTCAGCACCATCGAGAGCGCGAACAGAAGCAGCGAGACCAGCCCGCTGATCTCGTCGGTCGAGGGCAGGAAGAGCCTGAGCAGCGCCGACGGCAGCATCAGCCAGGCGATGATCGCCGAGGCCCAGTTGGAGGCGACGACATAATGGACGAAGCGTCCGCCGATGCCGGCGCGCGGCGCGACCAGCGCCAGCACCACCAGCGGCAGCACCCAGGAGCCGATGTCGACGGTTGCCAGCCGGATGAGCATGCTGAGCCGCCCGGCGAACGCGTTCGGATCGCCGATCTCGTTGGCGATGCCGACCCAGCCGACGATCAGCGCCGGCAATGCCACGATGATGGCGAAGAAGGAATTCCAGAAACCGTCCGCCGAAAGGTCGAGCATGCGCAGCCCGTCGGCCTTACCCAACATCAGCCGCCAGGCGCCAGCCAGCGAAGCAAAGGTTTCGTCCGTTGAGAGCATGGTCACGTCAGACCTTGTCCGAACCAGTCCTCGATAAAGCGCTCGTAGATCCGCGTCAGCGTCTCGAGATCGGCCACCGCCACGCGCTCGTCCACCATGTGCATGGTCTTGCCGACCAGCCCGAACTCGACCACCGGGCAATAATCCTTGATGAAGCGCGCATCCGACGTGCCGCCGGAGGTGGAGAGCGAGGGCGACTTGCCGACCACCGCTGCCACGGAGCTGCTCAGCGTGTCGATCAGCTTGTCGTCGCGGGTAAGGAATACATGGCTCGGCCGGTCGCGCCAGACAAGCTCATAGTCGATAGCGGTCTTCTTGCCCGGCCGGTATTTCTTGCGGCCGGCCGCCTGGTCGAGCCGGTTGTGGATCTCGGCCTGGATGGTTTCGGCGGTCCACGTATCGTTGAAGCGGATGTTGAAGGTGGCCGTCGCCCTGGCCGGGATGACGTTGGTCGCCGGGTTGCCGACATCGATCGACGTCACTTCCAGATTGGTCGGCTGGAAATCCCTGGTTCCCTTGTCGAACACCGGATGAAGCAGCGCGTCGACCAGGCTCATCAGTCCGCGCACCGGATTGTCGGCAAGGTGCGGATAGGCGGCGTGGCCCTGGCGGCCGTTGACGATGACGCTGCCGGAGAGCGAGCCGCGCCGGCCGATCTTGATCATGTCGCCGAGCGCGTCCGGATTGGTCGGCTCGCCGACGATCGAGGCGTCCCATCTCTCGCCCTTGGCGGCCGCCCAGTCGAGCAGCTTCACCGTGCCGTTGATGGCCGGTCCTTCCTCGTCGCCGGTGATCAGCAGCGACACCGAGCCTTTCGGGCCGCCATTCTTCTCGATATGGCGCGCCACTGCGGCGATGAAGCAGGCGATGCCGCCCTTCATGTCGACGGCGCCGCGGCCATACATCTCACCATTGGCGATCTCGGCGGCAAAGGGCGGATGCGTCCAGGCCGCCTCGTCGCCGACCGGCACGACGTCGGTATGGCCGGCAAACATCAGATGCGGGCCGTTGCCGGAGCGGCGCGCATAGAGGTTTTCGATGTCCGGCGTGCCATCCTCCGAGAACACCGGCCGCTCGACGGAGAAGCCGAGCGGCTCCAGCATGTCCTCCAGCGTCTGCAGCGCGCCGCCTTCGGCGGGCGTCACGGAAGGACAGCGGATCAGGACGGCAAGGTTCCGGGCGGGATCGGTCGGCAATTTCATGGGCAAAGCGATAGTCGAAAGCAACGAGCCTGTCACGGTCGGTCATGGTGGGCGATCACGCCGCCGACATTATGGTTTTCATGTCGTATAGTTGCGAGCCAAGTCGGGGCGATTGCATGGCCAAGGCAGAAAAAACCATTGCCGTCGCCGGTGCCGGCAGCATCGGCTGCTATGCCGGCGGCTGCCTGGCGCTCGCCGGGCGCAAGGTCGTCTTCCTGGGCCGCGGCCGCATTGTCGAGGCCATGCGCAAGGACGGGCTGCGGGTCAGCGATCTCGACGGCCGCGACCGCCGCATCGCCGCGCAGGCGCTTGTGGCCACCGACGATCCGGCAACCGCATTGCGCGACGCGGATATTGTCCTTGTGGCGGTGAAGAGCGGCGCGACGCAGGAGATGGCGGCCGAGATCGCCGCCCACGGTCGCCGGGACGTCGTCGTGATCAGCCTGCAGAACGGCGTCGACAATGCCGACCGGCTGCGCGCCGGGCTTCCCGGCCGGCACGTGCTTGCCGGCATGGTGCTGTTCAACGTGGTTCAGTCGCCGGATGGAGAGACACCGTTCCGGGTTCATCGCGCCAGCGAGGGCGACGTGATGATCGATGACGGGGTCGAGGGCCTTGTCGACCTGCTCGACGTCGATGGGCTTGCCGTCGAAGCCCGCGCCGACATGAAAGCGGTGCAGTGGAGCAAGCTGCTCTTCAACCTGAACAATGCGCTGGTGGCGCTTTGCGGCCTGCCGCTGGCCACGCAGCTGGCCGATCGGCGCTGGCGGCAGATCCTTGCCGACCAGATCGACGAGGCGCTCGGCGCGATGAAGGCCGCGGGCATCAAGACGGCGCGGATTGCCGCCCTGCCGCCGGCGCTGTTGCCGAAGGTGCTGCGATTGCCGGACTGGCTGTTCAAACTGCTGGCGCGGCGCATGCTTGCCATCGACCCCAACGCCCGCTCCTCGATGTGGGACGATCTCCAGCGCGACCGGCCGACCGAGATCGACGAATTGCAGGGCGCGATCCTGCGGCTCGCGCAAAAGACCGGCGTGCCGGTGCCGCTGACAAAGCGCATCGTCGCGCTGGTGCGTCGGGCGGAAGCGGACAGGCGCGGCTCGCCCGGGTTGACGCCGGACGAAGTCAGCGGTGGTCCTCGATCAGCGTGATCTTCTGCCAGATTTTGCGCGACAGGTTGGAGGCCAGGTTTTCGATATCGTTGACCCCGTCGACGACTACGTCGTCGTTGACCGACTGGGCGAACAGCGCCGCGATCTTGCCGGTGATCGACAGCATTTCCGAGCAATAGTCGAGATAGCGCGCGAGGTCGGCTGCGTTGGTGATGCGTGCCGGCGAATGCGCGGTCGGCTTGAAATTGGCCGACAGTGTCGCTGGATCCTTGGTCAGCTGGTGCATGTCGATGACATGGATCAGCGATCGAAGGCCATGCAGTTGCCGGAACACCTTCTTGCGCTTGATGCGCTCCTCGGCCCTTATCAGCGCCAGGAAGCCGACGACGGCGAGGATGAGCACATTGAGGGAGGATTCGATGCCTTGCACGGACTGAACGGCGTCGTTGGGTCCGGAAAAGCGGCCGAGCGGCAAGATGGTGCCGACGAACAGGAAGACCAAAGCGCCGGCGACGACAGCCGCGACGATGACGCCGCGCAACCACCAGATCGGCGCCTCCAGCTCCTTGGCGGCCTTCGCCAGGTCGCCCGACAGCGAGACCAGCTCGCCGGCGACACCGCGCAGGCCGGCTTCCGGAAAACGCTCGGCGACCCGCTCCTCAAGCCGTTTGGCGGTCTCGATGATCAGTTGCGGATCGAGCGTGCGGTAGCGCATGGTCGCTTTGGCGCTCAGCGGTCAGCCGGCGCATTGGTGCGGCTGCCGTAGCGATTGGATCCGGGTTGTCCCGGAAACAGGCAGAGCACCAGGAAGGCGATGATCGATACGACGGGGACGAACAGCACCAGCGCCGCGATGCCGGGCTTGTCGAGGTCGTGCAGCCGCTTCACCGCCAGCACGATGTTCGACCATAGCGAGGCGAGGAAGGTGAGGAAGAAGACGAACGACCACATGTTGCTCTCGGCCGAGCCTTCCGGCACCAGCGTGAAGCGGTAGAGCGGGAAAGCCTGGACGAGCGCCACCAGCAATCCACCGAGGAAATAGGCCGCGCGGCTGACGCGGCCCGAGGTTTTGAAGAAGAGCCAGATGAAGTCTGCTTTTTCAGGCAAGCGGGTCCGGTCCGTATTGATTGGCGCCTCTGGTGCCTTCGAGGATGCCCAGTTCGATGAGCAGCCAGATGCCGCCGATGATGGGGATAAGGCCGATCAGCGTCCACCAGCCCGACTTGTTACGGTCGTGCCAGCGTTTGGCATAGAGAGCAATCGCGAAATAGATCGACGCCAGCATGACGAGGATGCCGACGATGCCGATCTGGTCGCCGCCGGCCGTGGTGAAACGCGTGCCGAGGATCGAATCGAGAATGAAGGCAATAATAGCAAGGACGATGAAGACGCCGATGCCGGCCCAGAACTTGGCGCGGTTGATGCGGCCGTCGAAGCTTGTCAGCAGATATTTCCAGTCCATGACGCCCCTCCGTTGAACCAGCGCGACCGAATGTCGCGCCGGCGGAAGGTGCGTCCGTTTCCGGAAAAGATCAATCGCGCAGCAACTCGTTGATCGAGGTCTTGGAGCGGGTCTTGGCATCGACACGCTTGACGATGACGGCGCAGTAGAGGCTGGGGCCCGGCTCGCCATTGGGCAGCGGCTTGCCCGGCAGCGAGCCGGCCACGACCACGGAATTTGCCGGCACCTCGCCGTAGAAGACCTCGCCGGTGGCGCGGTCGACGATCTTGGTCGACTGGCCGATGAACACGCCCATGCCGAGCACCGAGCCTTCGCGCACGATGCAGCCTTCGACCACCTCGGAGCGCGCGCCGACGAAGCAATTGTCCTCGATGATGGTCGGACCGGCCTGCATCGGCTCAAGCACGCCGCCGATGCCGACGCCGCCTGAAAGATGCACGTTCTTGCCGATCTGCGCGCAGGAGCCGACCGAGGCCCAGGTGTCGACCATCGTGCCCGAATCGACATAGGCGCCGACATTGACGAAGGACGGCATCAGCACCGCGCCCGGCGCGACATAGGCCGAGCGGCGCACGACCGAGGACGGCACGGCGCGGAAGCCGGCCTTCTCGAAATCGACGGCGCTCCAGCCATCGAACTTCGACGGCACCTTGTCCCACCAGACCGCCTGGCCCGGACCGCCCTTGATGATCTCCATCGGGTTCAGCCGGAAGGAGAGCAGCACCGCCTTCTTCAGCCACTGGTTGACGCGCCACTTGCCGTCATCCTGCCGCTCGGCGACGCGGACCACGCCGCGGTCGAGCAGGTCCAGCGCCGACTGGATTGCGTCGCGCGTTTCGCCGCGCGTCGCGGTCGAAATCGTATCGCGCTCCTCGAAGGCCTTTTCGACGGTCTTTTCGAGGCTCGCCAGATCGGGCATGGACATGAATTTGCTCCATTACAAAGCTGTTAAGGGCTGCGCCTTAACCTGTTTTGAAATCGCGCGGACCCTATGTGAAGGCTTTGGGGGGGTCAATCGCGGTTGCGTCACGGCGCGGCGCAAGTAAGGGAATTTAGGACGGTGGATTCGATGACTCCCATGGAAAAGGCGGGTTGGACGCCGCTGCCACATTCGGACGAGGATCTGGAGCGTGCCAAAAGCGTGCCGGATACGCCGCAGACGCGCGCCGAAACCTATCGCCTGGCCTGGAACGATCCCGACTTCATGACGCGGCGCGAATTGCGCCCGGTGCGCCTCCAGCTCGAGCTCTTGAAGCCGGAGATGATCCTCGCCGAACGCGGCATCAGCTCGACCGTCATCCTGTTCGGCGGCGCCAGGCTGCCGGAGCCGGGCGGCGTTGCCTGGGCGGCGAAGAACGAGACGCAGAAGAAGAACCTCGAGCTGAACAGCAAATACTACGAGGAGGCGCGCAAGTTCGCCCGGCTCTGCTCGCAGCAGTCGGCCTCCTCCTACTACCGCGAATTCGTCGTCGTCACCGGCGGCGGGCCTGGCGTCATGGAAGCCGGAAACCGCGGCGCCGACGATGTCGGCGCGCCGTCGATTGGCCTCAACATCGTGCTGCCGCACGAGCAGGCGCCGAACGCCTATGTGACGCCGGAGCTCTGCTTCAACTTCCACTATTTCGCCATCCGCAAGATGCATTTCGTCATGCGCGCCAAGGCCGTTGCTGTGTTTCCGGGCGGTTTCGGCACGATGGACGAATTCTTTGAGACGCTGACGCTGATCCAGACCGGGCGCATGGAGCGCGTGCCGGTTATCCTGTTCGGCAAGGCGTTCTGGCAAAGGGCGATCGACCTCGATTTCCTCGCCGAGCAGGGCACGATCTCGCCCGGCGACCAGGACATCATCGATTTCGTCGACACCGCCGAAGAAGCCTGGGAGATCGTGCGCCGCTTCTACAAACTCTGAGCCAGCCGACCGGCCGCTACTGCAGCTCGGCCAGCCAGCCGTTCGATTGCGCGAAGCGCACGATGGCGGCGCGGGAGTGGAGCTCCAGCTTGTCGGTTGCCCTGGTCCGGTAGGTTTCGATGGTTTTTATGCTGAGGTTCAGCCGCGAGGATATCTCCTTGTTGCTGTAGCCGAGCGCGACCAGCTGGATCACCGACCGCTCCCGCTCGCTGAGATTGCCCGGATCGCATTGTGGGCCATGGCGCGGGCTCAGGATGCGCGCGGCAAGCGCCGGATCGACATAATTGTCGCCGGCCAGCACGCATCGGATGGCCTGCAGCAAATCCATCGCGGTCGACCGTTTGACCACGAAGCCGCGCCCCCCGGCCGCCAGCACCTGGCGCAGGCAGCCGGGGTCCTCATGCGCCGTCAGCGCAATGCAGCCGAGCTCGGGAAACCGTTCGACGAGCCGTTCGATCAACGTGACGCCGTTGGCACCGGGGAGCGAGATGTCGATCACGGCGACGTCGGGATGAGCCTTGCCGATACCCTCGAGGGCTTCGTCGGCATTCGCCGCCAGACCGACGATCGTCAGATCGTCCTGGCTGTTGATCATCGCACCCACGCCGGACAGGATGATCGGATGGTCGTCGACCACGAATATGCGCCTGCAGCACACCTTAACCTCCATCAGTCTGTCAAAGGCCCTATCACGTAGAAGGGTCCTCTTGTCCTTGATGGTCTAGGCAACTGCCCCGCCTGGCGCGGGACGCCCGTCTGTCTCAGCAAGGCCTGAACGGCCGCAACGGGTAAGCCATCCCCCGCCTAACCCCATGAGTCGGATTGTATGCCGCAGCCGACGCTTTCGGATGTGCAACGCTTCACTTAAAGCAATGCCAGAAAAACTGTTTCACCATTTTCCATTCAGACTGTGTAAAAACAAATAGTTAGCCGTTGGCTGCAGCCATCCGTCCGGGTGCTCAGTCGCTCAAAAGCACATCGGCATAGATGGCGGTCCCCTTGCCCTTGGCGGTTTCGACCGTCAGTTCGCCGCCGATCAAGGCAAGGCGTTCTTTCATGCCCGCAAGCCCCAAATGGTGGGAGCCGGGCGCGACGGTGCCGTCGAACCCATGGCCGTTGTCCTCGACGGCCAGCCGCAGTTTGTTGTCCCAGATGTGGGCCGTAACGCTGACCCGGCCCGGCCGGGCGTGCTTGCCGATGTTGGTGAGGGCTTCCTGCGCGATGCGATAGAGTGTCAGGGCGACTTCCGGCTCGAGCGGCCTCGACAGGGCTTCGAGATCCACGTCGCCCGGAATGCCGAGCTGAGCGCACAGCACGCTGACCAGATCCTCGACTGAGGCGCGAAGTCCCAGGCGATCGAGGTCCGCGGGCCGCAGGCTCCAGGCGGCGTCGTGCACCCGGGCGCTCAGCTGGTCGATCAATTGAGCGGCGCGCGCGAGGCGGGCATCGAGTTCCGCCGAGTCCGCGCGAATGCTGTGCAGTTCCAGCGCGACGCTCGCCAGCATCTGGCCGAGATCGTCGTGCAGCTCGCGTGACAGGCGCAGGCGCTGTTCTTCCTGCACGGCGATCAAACGCCGCGCCAGCCTCCGGCGCCGGGCCTTGTCGTCCTTGCCTGCAGTGATACCCGCCCGCATTAGCCCTTCTCTTCTCTTTGCCGCCGCGGGGGTCGCAAGCCGCCCATGGGTCGGCGAGAAAAGGCGTGAATGTCCGCGCAACATATACACCAGGCATAGGGCTTTATGCGTGTCAGTTTTTTCCCGATACCTTCAACTTTTCCTGACAAGCGCCTCAGCTGAAAAACCGGCAGACCTTGCTGATCAGCCCCGATGTTTCACCGTCTCTTCTGCGCGCATCCTTTTTGCGTGGTCCCGGTCATCTTGTGCTCGCCGGGATGTTCAACGCAAACCAAGGAGAACGTCATGAGGAAGATCATTCTGGCCGCAGCTGTCCTGTCGGCTCTGACAGGTTCGGCGTCCGCACTGTCGATCGGTAGCGGCAACGGCAACGGCAACGGCAATGTCGGGGTCGGCAACGGCAATGGGAACGGCAATGCCAACACCGGCGCCTTCAACGGCAACTTCAACGGCAACGGCAATTTCGGCATCGGCAACGGTAACGGGAACGGCAATGCCAACATGGGCGCCTTCAACGGCAACTTCAACGGCAACCTCAATGCCGGCGCCGCCAACGGCAATGCCAACGGCAACGGCAACTTCGGCCTCGGTAACGGCAACCTGAACGGCAACGGCAACTGGGGCTTCGGCAACGGCAATGCCAACGGTAACGCCAACGCGGGCATCGGCAACGGCAACGGAAACGGCAATGCCAACCACTAGCGTCGCCAACCATTAGCGTCGCCAGCGTCGAAAGACGCTGACGCTTCTGGGATCGCCGAGCCACGCGCCCGTCCCCCACGCAAGGCTATCGCGACATTGTCGCCGGCGGTCCCAGTCCTTTTCCAAGGAGTACCTTTTCCAAGCAGGGAGTCCCTTTCCAAGCAGGGGGTCCCCTTTCAAGCAAGCCATGGAAGGAGTTCGCAGATGAAACGGTGTGTCATACCGGTGCTTTGCCTGGGCCTGTTGAGTGCAACCGCGGCGAAGGCCGACACCACGACGGGCAGCCAGGCTTTCAGCACGTCTCGCATTGCTCAGACCGCCGGCCAATACGGCCGATATATCGGTTCGAACGTCAGGAGCATGGACCCGCTCGGCAGCCTGGGCGGCAATGTCGGCTACAAGAACACCGGCAGCGGCAATGTCGGCGCCTTCAACAGCGGCACCGGCAATGTCGGCGCCTTCAACGGCAACGACAACACCTCCTCGACGAGCGGAAACCACAACATCGGGGCTTTCAACGGCAACGGCAACACCGGCGAATATGATGGCAACACCAATGTCGGCGCCTTTAACGGCAACGGAAACGGCGGCTCGTTCAACGGCACCGGCAATGTCGGCGCGTTCAACGGCAATTTCAACGGCCGGGGAAACCACTGATGGCCGGGTCCAGACCATCCGCTTCTGTCCGTCGTGACGCGAAGCCGGCGAGGCTGTTCGACGGTAACGGCATCGCGGTTTGCACGCTGCTTGCCGCGATCGTGGTTGCCGACGCCTCGACAGTGGTCCGGATAGCCGATCTTCCCATCGGCCGCGGCCCCATCGACCACGGAGATGTCGAGATTGCCGGTCTTGGCGTCGGTCCGGATAACGCCGATGGCTCAAACGGCAATTGGAATTCGGGCAATTTCAACGGCAACGGCAACACCGGCAATTTCAACGGCAACGGAAATGCCGGCAGCTTCAACGGCAATGGCAACGCGGGGAGCTTCAACGGCAATGCCAATTGCGGCAGCGGCTTCGGCAACGGGTTTTCGTCCGACGGCAACGGCAACAGGAAGCGCGGGGACATCCCCGAATGGTGCCGGTTCCTGAAAAACCTGAACGGCCAGCTGGGGCTGCCGCCGGGTACGATTCCGGGCTTCGACTAAAGGTCTGTTGATATTCAGGTGAGGCCGGCCTGCAAATTGCGGCCTCCTGCGCTTCCGGCCTTCGCCGGCCAAAGCACTCATGAGTGGCTTGGCAGTTAAATTAAGGCTACGGTCGGCGTAGGCCGGTGCTCACGTACTTCAAGTACGCTCCGCTCCGGTTCTCGGAAGCCACCATTTTCGGCTCGGCCTGACCTGAATCTCAAAAGACCCTGGCGCGTGTCGCCCAAAGGTCCCGGACGCGATCCGCCGCGGTGGCGTCAGCCGCGCCGACAATCTGGAGTTGGTTCAGGCCGGGACTTCGACGATCGCCGTCAGGAAGCCGGCGAGGTCGTCGGTGACGAAATCCACGTCGTCCTCATTGGCCGGGTCACGCTCCCAGATCTCGGAGAAAGTCGGCTCGAAATTGCGTGGCACAACCAGCACCGTCGTCATGCCGAGCGATTTCGGCACCGAGAGATTGCGTGCCAGGTCCTCGAACATCACCGCGTTGTGGCCGGTGACGGAATGCAGCTCGGCGAACCTTTCATAGGTCTGGCGCGCCGGCTTGGGATTTAGACCCGCCGCGACGATGTCGAAGATGGCGTCGAAATGCTCGAGGATGCCGAGCTGGCGTGCGGTGCGCTCGGCATGCCTGCGGTCGCCATTGGTGAAGATGAACTTGCGGCCCGGCAACTGCCGGATCGCGGCGCCGAGCACCGGATCGGGCACCAGCCAGGAATAGTCGATGTCGTGCACCTTCTCGAGGAAGTCGTCTGGGTCGATGCCGTGGCGCGTCATCAGCCCGTTCAGCGTCGTGCCGTACTCCAGGTAGAGTTCTTTCTGCAGCTTGCGCGCCTCCTCGCGCGAGAGCGTCAGCAGCTCGCCGACATAGGCGGTCATCTTCACGTCGATCTGCGCGAACAGATTCGAATGATGCGGATAGAGCGTGTTGTCGAGGTCGAACACCCAATCCGTGACATGGGCAAATCGCGAGGGGTCGGGTGTCGTTGTCATGGCTTCCTTATGGCATGCTGGCGCGGACTTTATCCACAACTTCCGCGCGTCTTGCGTCGTGAAAATGGCACCTCGCTTCAAATTTTAACCGTCCCGGAAAGGTCGCCTTCAGCGCTTGCTGGCACAGAGGCATTCCGTCGGGAGTCAGCGATGAGTCGCATAATTTTGAAGTCCGCAGTCGTCGCATTCGCTTCGGTCGCCGTCTCGCTTTTGTTGACGCTGGTTGTGGTCCCGGCGATGGGCTTTCCGGTCAGCCGCACCGTCTGGCTGACGGCCACGATTTGCCCTTTGATGCTCGCCTGGATCGCCAGCGCGGGCACCTTCTGGCAAAGCGACCGTCTGAAGAACGCGCATCGCGAGCTTGCCCGTGCGCACGCCCAGCTTGCCGCCGCCCACAGGCGCCTGTCGGAGAAGGCAAGCCGCGACGACATGACCGGCATGCTCAACCGCGAGACCTTCTTTGCCGCGCTCGACGGCTCCCGGCGCAAGGCCGATCGCGGCGCCCTGCTGATCATCGATGCCGATCACTTCAAGACCATCAATGACAATTACGGTCACCTGACCGGCGACGATGCGTTGCTTCTGATCGCCGGCGCCATCGAGCGCGGCGTGCGCAGCGGCGATGTGCTCGGCCGTATCGGCGGCGAGGAGTTCGCCGCCTTCCTGGTCGGCGCCACCGAGCCGGAGGCAAGGCGCGTGGCCGAGCGCATCCGCCGCGAGGTCGAGCTGATCCGCTTCCGTCCCGTCGACGAGCGGACCGTGCCGTTGACCGTCTCGATCGGCGGCATCACCTGTGGCGAGAGCGCCACCGTGTCGGAGCTGATGCGCGCCGCCGACCGCAGGCTCTACGAGGCCAAGCATCGCGGCCGCAACCTATCCATTCTCGATCGCGACATTTCGGAAGCCGCCTGAGGCCTTGGGCGGGCGTTAACGCATGTCTCCCGAGTGGGAACCGGTTTCGGGACAAAGACATGCGTGAGATCAAAATCCAAAGCGCACGGAGCGATCTGAAGGATCCCGACGCGCTTAGCAAATTCCTAACCCTTTCCAAATTCAACCGCGGCGATTGCGCGGTTGTAACGGCGTTTTCATCTAGACTTGGCACGGAATTAGCTTCCGCCGCGGCATGTGTGCCGTCCGGGAACGGCATGCGTATCGAGCTCCCATCGAGAGACGTGTCATGAGCTATTTCATAAAAAAGATATCGCGCCGCAAAATCCTGCAGGCGCTGATCGCGCTGCCCGCGCTGTCGCTGTTCCGCAACCGGCCCGCCGTCCCCAACCCGGACGGCATCGACCCTGACGAGATCGTGGAGATCAACGGCTGGATCCTGAGGCGGAGCGATCTCGCATGATCTTCGACAGCTACGAGGCTTACGAGCAGGCAAGCTTCAAGCCCAAGGTCTGCATTCTCGGCTCCGGCCCCGCTGGCACCACGATCGCCAGGAAACTGGGCGCCGCCGGCATTCCGGCGGTCGTTCTCGAGGCCGGCTCGCGCGAATTCAGCGACGAGTCGCAGGATTTCTATCGCGGCACCACGGCCGGCGATTACTATTTCGATCTCGACATCACCCGGCTGCGCTTCATGGGCGGCTCCTCCAACCATTGGGCCGGCTGGTGCCGTGTGCTCGACAAACAGGATTTCGAACCGAAGGCCTGGGCGCCGGACACCGGCTGGCCGATCAGCCGCGCCGACATCGAGCCCTATCTGCGGGAAGTCCGCGACATTCTCGAGCTGCCCGATTTCCGGCCTGATGTGCCGATTTCGGACGACATCCGCTGGGTGCAGCTGATCAAGAGCCCGGCCGTGCGCTTCGCCGAGAAATTCGCCGACGAGCTCGACCGGAGCAGGAACATCGCCGTCGTGCTCAACACCTACGCAACGGAGCTCGCCGGCGACGGCAGGCGCGTCGCCGGCGCCAGATTGTGGTCGAACGGCCAGGATGCCGGGACCTTCACTGCGGATTACTTCATCACCTGCACCGGCGGGCTGGAGAATTCCAGGCTGCTTCTATGGTCGAACCGGCGCTCGAATGACGGCGTCGTGCCGAACGCCGCCGCGCTTGGCCGCTACTGGATGGAGCATCCGACCTTCCAGGGCGGCAACGCCATCCTCGCCAACTATGACGAGTTCGAGGTCGACGCCTCGAACGAAGCCTTCTTCTCGCCGACGCCAGCCGCGATGGAGCGGCTGCGGATCCTGAATTTCGGCATCCGCCTGATCGAGTCGCCTTATCCCCACGTCAAGCGGCTTATCGCCGATCTCGCCTGCACGGCTCCCGACATGGCGGAGTGGATGTCCTCCCAGCTTGACCAGAGGCTGCGCTGCGCCGCCCAGCTCTACGTCGCCTGGGAACAAGCGCCGCTCGCTTCGAACCAGATCGAGCTGTCGAAGACCGATGTCGACCACGCCGGCGTGCCGCGCATCGAATTGCACTGGAAGAAGTCGCCGCTCGAGCACCGCACGCTGCTCGAAGGCCTGAGGCTCTTCGGCACGACCTTGGCGCGGAAGAATCTCGGCCGCGTCCGCATCGACGACTGGATCAGCAATGGCGGCGATTACCCGACGAACCAGGAGACGGCGGGCCACCATCATATGGGCGGCACCCGCATGGGCACCGATGTCCTGAAGAGCGTCGTCGATGCCAACTGCAAGGTGCACGGCATGGACAATCTCTATGTCGGCGGCTCCTCGGTGTTCTGCACCTCCGGGCAGTGCAACCCGACAACCACCATCACCGCGCTCGCCTGCCGGCTGGGGGATCACCTCAGCAAGGTGATCAAGGTCTGAGCTCCCGAAAAGCAGGCGGCGCCGGCGCCCGAATGGCAACCGGCGCCGCCCTGGCGCGCCTTTTGGGAATGGGATCTACAGCCCGTAGACGGCGACGCGTGCCAGAACGGCCGCGGCGGCAAGCGCTACCAGCAGAATGCCGAGGCCGATGGGCGAGCCCCAGCCATACCACTCCATCGCCAGCTTGGCGTATCTGTACTCCTCCTCGTTCGAGAGCGGGGTGCGCTGTTGAATCATGCTCATTGTTCATTCCTTGCCGGCGACTTTGCCCTTGCCTTGCACAGGGCGGCGTCGCATATTGATTACGATGATCTGAATGTTAGGCAGATTGATAGTTAGATGATCGAAATAAATTCGTCAAGTAGGAATCGTGCTGAATTGGGAGCGGCTATCAGCCTCGCCGTTATGCGCTGGCAGGACGCGACGCAGGCTTATGACGAGGCGGTGGGGGCGCGGCTCGGGCTGATCGCGGCCGAGCGGCATTGTCTGGGCCTGCTTTACGCCGGACCGCAATCGGCGGGTGCCGTAGCCACGGCAACGGGACTGACGCCGGCGGCCGTCACGGCATTGATCGACCGTCTGGAGGCGCGTGGGCTCGTCACCCGGACCCGCAGCCTGGAGGACAGGCGCAAGGTGGTGATCGAGGCGACCGAGCTGACCCGAGAGCTGTCCGAACGTTATTATGGCGCCATAGCGCGCGAGGGCGAGAAGGTAGTGGCGGACTTCAGCGATGCCGAGCTTGCGACCGTGCTGCGCTTCATCAACGCCGCGCTCGACCTGCAGAGCAAGCAACTGGCGAGGCTCAAGGCGGAGCCGGCTTCGGCTGGTTGATACTTGAGCGACAAGAGAACACGCGGCGGCTTCCGAATAACCCAGAGCGGTTCAGCCGCCTTGTCGGCGACGGAACCGCCCTGACAGCCGGCTGGGCGAAAGCCGGACCTCGAAGCGCGGCGCTGAAACGGCGCCGCTCTTTGTCTAGACAGTGGCCGGGTCGAGCGCAGGCTGGCCCTTGAATCGCGCGACGATGCCGGCAAGGTCGCCGCCGGCGAAGGCATCGCGCAATGCGTCGAAGGACGGCAGCACGAAATAGGCGCGCTGGAACTTGTCGATCTCGTAACCGGTGCGCATCACCGTTTCGAGGTCGAACGGCACATGATGGGCGTCCTTGCTTTCGACCGCGAACTGCAGCTCGGTGAAAGACGACATCAGCCCGGCGCCGAAAGCCTTCAGCGGCTGGCCGGCTTCCTGGATGAGGCCATATTCGGCGCTGTACCAGTAGAGCCGGGTGATCATCTCGTCGCCGCCGAGCGCGATCATGTCCTCGGCCTTCTCGCCATACATCTGCATGAAATCGGCGAACACCGGCTGCGTCAGGATCGGCACATGGCCGAAGAAGTCGTGGAACATGTCCGGCTCGACGATATAGTCGAGCTCCTGCCTTGTCCGCAGCCAGTTGGTGACCGGGAAACGGCGGTTGGCGAGATGGTCGAAGAACGGCCCCGCGGGGATCAGCCCGGGCACCGCCACGATCTCCCAGCCGGTCGCCTTGCGCAGCTTCTCGCTGACCGCGTCGAAATCCGGAATTTTGTCGAGCAGGCCAAGTGCTGCGACGCCGTCGAGATAGGAACGGTGCGCCAGCCTCTGGGTAAGTTTCGTCTGACGGTCGCAGAGCGTGCGCCACACCGCCTGCTCGTCGGCCGAATAGTTATATCCTTGAGCCACCGTGAAGTCGGCGCGGCACACCGAATAGTCGCCGCGAAGGCCTTGCGCCGCGCATTCGCGGGCATAGTCGGCAACGCTGATCGTCATTTTTTCCTCCTCAAAATCGTGACTCCCGGATCGTGGCATCATCGTAGCCGCGGCTCGTGAGGCAAATCAGCCTTGTTTGTAGCCATGCAATGGATTTCGAGGTAAACTCCGCTCGAATTTCCATGCTTAGGAGTGAAAATGCCTCAGTTGGACGAGTTCGAAATCAGAATGCTCGACGTCCTGCAGCGCGACGGGCGCAAGGCCGTGTCAGAGCTCGCGCAGGAGATCGGCCTGTCGACCACGCCCTGCGCGCGGCGCTTCGAGGCGCTGCAAGGCGCCGGCATCATCAAGGGCTTTGCCGCCGTGCTCAGCCGGCGCGCGCTCGGCCTGACGGTCGAGGTGTTCATCCAGGTCCGCCTAGTGAGCCACAGCGACGGCTCGCCGGAAAGCTTCATCGCCGCCGTGCAGCGCATGGACGAGGTCTCGTCCTGCTGGACGATGACCGGCGACCACGATTTCCTGTTGCATGTGATGGTGCCGTCTGTGGACGATCTCAACGCCTTCGTCATGCACCGGTTGATGCGGCTGCCCGGCGTGCGCGACGTCCATACCCAGCTCGTGCTGCAGAACATCAAGGGGCCAGGCCACGTGCCGCTCAGCCATCTGCGGTGATGGACTGTGCCCGAAACGGACCGTCTACGGAAAGCGGCACCGACAACTTCGGGGCAAATTTTAGTTCTGAACGATTTCCCCGATATAAACGAAAATTAAGGTTGTGCGAATCTTAAGAAAAGACGCGCTCCGGAATCTGCGGTAGCATCGATGTTACGCGTCTTTTCTCTCGCGATCTGGAGGAAGTGCGACCATGCATTATCCGGTAACTCCAGATAGTTGCATGGAATCCTTACCGCGTTGCCAGGCCGATGTGGTGGCACGATCCGTTTACCGCCGGTTAGCAACATTAGTGTCTTATAATGGATCAGGCTTGCCTTCGTCCTTCGTGAGGACTTGACGGACTTCGCTTGCTCGAACCGTTCATGCGGAGGGTGATCGCAAAGGAGCGTTGCATGCAGTTGACGGAGGATGTGGCTCAAAGGGTCACCGAAGCGATTTCACGCCCGTCGTGGAAATCGGCCGATCCGACGCTTTACGCGATGCTGCTGCAGAAAAACGCGGATCAGAATCGCAAGGTCGTACGCTGGGGTATAGCGGCGGCCGTGTTGAGCTACATCTCCTACGGCGCCTTCGACTTCTTTCTTTTCCCGGACGTTGCCGACCGTCTGATCCTGACGCGCCTGACGTTGGGGTTGACCTTCCTGGTGCTTGTCGAACTCGTTGCCCGGCGCAGTCGTGCCGTCACCACTCTGCACTACGTTGCTGCCCTGGCGATCGTGACGGGCGCCATCGGGTGGCTGCTCTCGGCGCTAGGCACGACGCATCAGGAGGCGCTGTCCCACTTCATCATCTTTGGCACGGTGTTCATTCTCGGCGCCAACCTTTTCTTCAATTTCCGGTTATGGCTTTCGGCTCTGTCGTCGGCGACGGTAACGGTCGCCTTCGTGGGCGCCACGCTGTTCTTTCTTCACGCCGGCTTTGCCACCCGCCTGGTGCTTTCGACCTATTTCGCGAATTGCCTTGTTTTGTCGCTCTATCTTTCATGGCGTCTCAGCATGGAGCGATACCACACCTTCCTGCATGCGCTTCAGGCGCAGATACAGGAGCAGGTCGCCATCGAGAACGGTCAAAAGCTCATCGAGATTGCGGACACGGATCCGCTTACCGGGCTTAAGAACCGCAGGGCGATCACGCGGGAATTCTCGGAGCTGTGCACGGAATGGGCCAGGGACAATGACGAAATAGGCGTCATTCTCATGGATGTGGACTACTTCAAGCGGTTCAACGACCGGCTCGGCCATCAGGCCGGCGACGACTGCCTGATCGAGCTTGCCCGGGCCTTCGACGAGACGGCGGCAGCCAACCACGCCATCGCGGGGCGTTATGGCGGCGAGGAATTCGTCGTGCTCTGCAAGGTCGCCGGACGGGATCACCTGCGCGAGGTGACCCACCAATTCTGCCGCGCCGTCGAGGATCTGAAAATCTCTCACCCCGATCGGGACGACAAACTCAATATCGTCACCATCAGCGCCGGCGCCTCGTTGACGCGCGCCGATCAGAGCATCGAGCTTCGGATCCTGCTGCAGGAGGCCGATCGCGCGCTCTATGCCTCGAAATTCTCGGGCCGCGCGATCTTCACCATCTATGACGCGCAGGCCATCGACCAGAAGCGCGCCAGCCAGAATCTCTCGGAGCTGCTCAAGCATGCCGTTTCGGACGGACTTGTCTCGGTTGTCTATCAGCCGATCTGCGATGCGACATCCGGCCAGGTGCTTGGCCATGAGTCGCTGATGCGGCTGCGCGACTTCGACGGCAGCATGATCAGCCCGTCCGTGTTCATACCCGTCGCCGAGCAGACCGGCGGGATCGAGGAACTCGGGATGTGGCTGATCGATCGGGCCTGCGGCGACATGGTCGAGCACGGATTGGGATCGGTCGTGTCCGCCAACGTGTCGGTCGTCCAGCTCAAGGCTGCGAATTTCCCGCTCCACATCACCGAGATCCTTGGCCGGCATGGCATGGCGCCGCAGAAACTGGCGCTCGAAGTCACCGAAGGCAGCGATATCTTCCTGGAAGCGCAGGCCGCCAGAAATATCGAGCAGCTTCGAAACCTTGGCGTTCAGATCTGGCTGGATGACTTTGGAACCGGGTTCGCTGGCCTCGCCTGGCTCCGTCGTTTCAAATTCGACGTCGTCAAGATCGACCGGAGCTTCCTGCACGACTGCCAGACGATCCGCGGCCTGAGCCTGTTGCAGGACATGGTCAGGCTTTTGCGCAATCTGGGCCACACGGTGCTTGTCGAGGGCGTCGAGACGAAGGAGCAGCAAAATTTGCTGCAGCACATGGGCATTCAGTCGGTTCAGGGTTTCCTCACCGGGCGCCCCGTTCCGATCGAAGAGATCAAGCAGTCCAGGCGGGAACTCGTCGCCTGATCTAACGCGGTTCAGCAGGAATGCGGAGCGGCGTGATCCCGGCGAAACAGGATGTGGAGGGCGCCACGCGCTGCATCAAAAAAGTCGGGCCGCTGCACGGCCCGACTTGAAAATCAAAATGGATTGTGAAGCGGCTCCGCCGTCGCCTATGACCCGAGATCCCCGAACTTGCGGATCCTGGCGTAGACGATGTTCCTGTTCGATCCGTAGTAGACCTCGGCCTCGACGCGGTTCTTGTCCACCGCGGCATTGATGATGTCCCACATGTCGCTCGCCGAACGCAGGATGAGCGGCCAGTCCATGAAGGTCTCCATGTAGCCGTCGGTCGTGATCTCGTCGCTGAAATTGGCGAAGAGGAATTCGCCGTCCGGCTTGACCAGTTCCATGGCTCGCTGAAGCAGGCGGGCGCCGACAGGAAGCGGCAGGTAGTCGTACAGGCCGGACGCATAGACGAGGTCGAATGTGCCAAGCGGATAGGCGCGCCGCAAAAGCCCGCGCACGGACCCGTCCACGGCTTCCACGACGGTGCCGGCGAGGTCGCGGTTGACCGTGCCGACGCTCACCGGATCCTGGTCGAGACCGATCCAGCGCTTCAGCCTTTTCTCGGCGAGCGCCTTCGAGAGTTCGGCTTCCCGCAAATGGCCGCAAGCGATTGCCAGCACCTCGGCATTTTCTACCCGCGCGGTCGTTTCGTCGACCGTTTTGGCCAGTATCTCGCGGCGTTCGCGCCCCGCCGCCGAGCTTGCCGCCTCGCTTGTATAGGCAAAGATCTCGCGGCCGAGCTCGCTCGATGATGCGACGATCTCGTCGGCGCTCGGATGCTTGTAGTAGATGTCCAGCAGCGTCGCGTCGCCCGAATAGCCGCGCGGCTTCTCGAAGGACCAGCGCGTGAACGGATCCTGTTTCAGGTATGCCGCCACGCGGTGCTGCTGAGCAAGCGGGATCAGCTCCTGCCAGAGGGCCGGAGCGACATCGCGGCGCAATTCATGCAATCGACCCGCCAGGCGCTCGACGATTTGCCCCGCGGGCTCCTGGCGCGCGAAAGCCTGGTGGGCGAGGTCCAGCACGAGGGCGAGCTGGGCCGCCCGCGCCTTGAGCTCTGCTGCGTCGATCGTTTCCGCGGACGCCGCCTTATGCTTCTTGATCAACGTCGACGTGATGAGGCTCGCCTCATCGATTTTCAGTTCGGGATTGAGCGCCATATGGCCATTTCCTTGTGGTCCCCCACCGACAATTATAGATGCATAGAGTTTTAATAAAAGTTTAGGACAGGCTGCATTAGCGATAGCTAAAAAGCTAATTCCCGAAGGTTTGAGTCGGCGCGGGCTGTGGCGCTGTCGACGCAGGGGCGCGGACGACCTCCGCGCCTCTGTTTTGCACTGGCTGAGGCAGGTTCCCGGCATGAGTGTCGTCACGGCGCGCCGCCAAATCTGTGGGAAAGCTGCAGCGAAACTGCTGATTCGCGCCAAGGCCGCTTCGACTTCGGCAAATACGACCTGCGGACCGACAAAAACAGAGGTCCGCCATGAAGATCGCGCTGGTCAATCCGCCGCACACGGCCATCGGCAGCCGCGTCCCGGATGATCACCTGCCGCCTTTGGGCCTGTTGGCGATCGGCGGTCCGCTGCTCGATGCCGGCCACAGCGTGCGCCTGGTCGACGCCGAGTTCGGGCCGATGCAGCTTGCCACGGCTGTCGATGACGCCCTGAGCGGCGGTCCGGATTTGATCCTCATCGGCCACTCCGGTTCGACCTCGGCGCATCCGACCGCGTTGCGGATTGCCGCGACGATCAAGGCCCGCGCGCCGAGGATCATCATCGTCTATGGCGGCGTCTTCCCGACCTATCACTGGCGCGACGTGCTGGCCGCAACCGATGCCTTCGACTTCATCGTGCGCGGCGAGGGCGAGGCGACCGCGGTGGCGCTGGTCGAGGCCCTGGAAAAGCGCCGGCCGGTGGCAAGCGTCGCCGGCATCGCCTATCGCGACGATCTCGGCCGCCCCGTCGCGACGCAACCGGCAGCGACGATCGCCGATCTCGACGCCTGTCGCGTCGGCTGGGAGCTGATCGACCATGGCCGCTACAGCTATTGGGGCGGCAAGCGGGCCGTGGTCATGCAGTTCTCGCGCGGCTGCCCGCATTTGTGCAACTATTGCGGCCAGCGCGGCTTCTGGACCCGCTGGCGGCATCGCGATCCCGTCAAATTCGCCAAGGAGATCGCCTGGCTGCACCGCGAGCACGGCGTCGAGCTGGTCAACCTGGCGGACGAGAACCCGACCTCGTCAAAGAAAGCCTGGCGCGCCTTTCTCGACGCCATGATCGCCGAAGACGTGCCGGTGCTGATCGTCGGCTCGACCCGCGCCGACGACATCGTGCGCGACGCCGATATCCTGCATCTCTACCGCAAGGCGGGTGTCATCCGCTGGCTGCTCGGCATGGAGAACACCGACGAGGAAACGCTGTCGCTGATCCGCAAGGGCGGCAGCACCAAGTCCGATCGCGAAGCGATCCGGCTGCTGCGCCGGCACGGCATCCTGTCGATGGCGACCTGGGTCGCCGGCTTCGAGGACGAGGGCCTCCGCGATCTCTGGCGCGGCTTCCGCCAGCTCATCGCCTATGATCCCGACCAGATCCAGGCGCTCTATGTCACGCCGCACCGCTGGACGCCGTTCTTCCGCATCGCCAAGGACCGCAAGGTGATCCAGAAGGACGTTCGCCTCTGGGACTACAAGCACCAGGTCCTGCATATGACCAGGCTGAAGCCCTGGATGCTGTTCTTCGCCGTCAAGCTCATCGAAGTCGCCGTGCAATCCCGCCCGAAGGCGCTGGCGCGCATCCTGTTCCACCCCGATCCCGAGCAGCGGCATTCGATGCGCTGGTACACCAAGATGGGCCGCCGCGTCTGGTTCCGCGAGGTCTGGGGTTTTCTCGTCCGCGACCGCCGCGTCAATGACGGGCCGACGCTCGCCGAGTTCTGGGGCGCGCCGCAGGACGCCGAGGAGGAATCGATGATTTTTCAGCGCCCGGCGCGGAAGCCGGCCACGCCCGTCATCGGAGATCAGATTGTCCCAGAAGGGAGAAGATTAGCCGGCTGACTATGGCGGTTCACCGTTTCACGGAAACGGTGAACTTGCGCTATCTCTTTGTTCTGACGCAATTCCGGACGGAAGGGCTACGGCGAAGTCGCCGAGCCTAACCGTGTCACACTTTTCCTGGAATTGCTCCTGTTACGGCACGATCAGCGTGCCGGCGCCGTGCTCGGTGAACAGCTCGAGCAGCACCGAATGCGGCGTCTTGCCGTTGAGGATGACGACACCCTCGACGCCGCGCTCGATCGCCTCGATGCAGGTCTCGACCTTCGGTATCATGCCGCCCGAAACGGTGCCGTCCTTGATCAGCGCCTTGGCTTCGGCGACGGTCAGCTCGTCGATCAGCTTCTTGTTCTTGTCGAGCACGCCAGGCACGTCGGTGAGGAACAAGAGGCGCGAGGCGCGGCAGGCGCCGGCAATGGCGCCGGCGAACGTGTCGGCGTTGATGTTATAGGTATGACCGTCGCGGCCGGGCGCCACCGGCGCCAGCACCGGGATCATTTCCGAGCGGGCGAGCAGATCGAGCAGCGTGCGGTCGACCTCGACCGGCTCGCCGACGAAGCCGAGGTCCAGCACCCGCTCGATGTTGGAATCCGGATCGATCATGGTCTTGCGCGCCTTTTCGGCGAACACCATGTTGCCGTCCTTGCCGCATAGGCCGATCGCCCATTCGCCCTCTGCGTTGATCAGCGCCACGATCTCCTTGTTGATCGAGCCGGCCAGCACCATCTCGACGATCTCGACCGTCTTCTGGTCGGTGACGCGCAGGCCGCCCTCGAACTTGGATTCGATGCCCATCTTGTTGAGCATCGCGCCGATCTGCGGCCCGCCGCCATGCACGACGATCGGATTGACGCCGGACTGCTTCAGGAGCGCGATGTCGCGGGCAAAGGCCTTGCCGAGCTCGTTGTCGCCCATGGCATGGCCGCCATACTTCACCACCACGGTCTTGTTCTCGTAGCGCTGCATGTAGGGCAGCGCCCTGGAAAGCAGCGCGGCCTGCATTTCGGCGGTGGCGGCGATGTCCGTCATCGGTGCGTTTCCCCTGAGTGGCAAGGATGGGCGGCCTCTTAGCGGGAAATGCCGCAGGCCGCAAACGGCTTTGCTGTAACAATTGCGAAATCAGCCGGGCACCTTGAGCGGCGCCCGGCGCTTCAGCCATCCGGAAATCTTCTCCATCTGCGCGGCGAAGGACAAAAGCGTCTCCTCGTCGCCTGGCCGCCCCGCGGCCTGGATGCCGAGCGGCAGGCCGTCCGCCGTGACATGCACCGGCATCGCGATCGAGGGCTGGCCGCTGACATTGTGGATTGCCGGCCAGTGGGTGAACCACAGGCTTTTGTCCATCAGCTGGCCAAACACCGACTTGATCCTGAGCAGTCCGGTCAGGTGCAGCTTGTCGAGAAGGTTCTCGATCAGCTCGTCGGCACCCTTCGGATCCATCGAGCCGCAGGCGAGCGGAGGGTGGGCGATGATCGGCATCAGCACGGCATCGAAGCGCGCGGTCTCCTCGATCATCCGTCGCGCCGTGGCGTTCAACCGCTGCACCGCGTCATAGACTTCGCCGGCGGACAGCATTTCGCCGAGCCGGCCGAGCACGCGCGTCGCGCGCTCGACCTCGCCGCTGACGGGGCGGCCGACGCGCAGCGCCTCGGCCCGCATCATGCCTGCAACCGCCGAGGCGACGCTCTTGCAGAAATCGGCCATGAAGTCGCGGCCGACATAGGGCAGGTCGATCTCGTCCACCGTGTGCCCGCCTTCGCGCGCCAGCGCCACCGCCGTATCCAGCGCTTCAAGCGTCTCGGCCGAGATCGGCAGGCCGAGCGGCGACTTGCGGTAGATGGCGAGGCTAAGCTTGCCCGGATCGCGCGCCGCGGCGGCGGCAAAGGAGCCTTTCGGTTCCCGCGCCGCATAGGGCGACAGCGGGTCGGCACCATGCGTCAGGTCGAGCAGGAGTGCGGTGTCGCGCACCGAGCGGCTGATGGCATGGTCGACGACCATGCCGTACCAGGTTTCGCTGGTGAGCGGCGTCAGAGGCACCCGGCCGCGCGAGGTCTTCAATCCGACCAGTCCGCTGCAAGCCGAAGGCACGCGGATCGAGCCGCCGCCATCGGAGGCGTGCGCGGCCGGAACCACGCCCGCCGCGACCAGCGCCGCCGATCCGCCCGACGAGCCGCCGGTGGTGTGGCCCGTGTTCCAAGGATTGCGGGTGATGCCGAAGCGTGCCGATTCCGTCATCAGGCGAAGCCCGTGCTCGGGCGAGGTGCTGGTGGCGATCGGGATCAAACCCGCAGCCAGATACCGCTCGACCATCACCGAGTTGAAATCCGCCGTGAAGGCCGGGATGCGGCTGCCGCCATGGATCGGCACGCCCTTGATGCCGATGCCCAGATCCTTCAGCGCGAAAGGCACGCCGGCAAGCGGCAGCTTGCGGTCGGTCGCTTTCGCCCGCGCCCTGGCGGCGTCGTAGAGCGGCGTGGCTATGGCGTTGATGTCGGGCCTTGTTGCTTCGGCGCGCGCGATCGCCGCGTCGACCAGCTCCGGCGGCGAGATTTCCCCTTTGTGGACGAGCTCGGCGAGTCCGGTCACATCCTGTTCCCAAAGCACGCGTTCAATTGACATCGCCGCACCCCTGTTTTGGCAGAAGCTATCGCATGAGCTTGCAAATCGGAATCGGGATTCGACAAGCCAACGACACGACAACCTTCAGTGGGCAAAGTCTTCGGCGCCCCCGTTGCAAATAAATCGCAATCTTCTAATTTGCCTGCATGGGGCCTCAGGACATCAGCAAGCTGATCGTCCGGACTTCGATGAAGGACCGGGCTGCGTTCGATCTGCTGTACAAGCAGACCAGCGGGAAACTTTTCGGCGTCTGTCTTCGTGTATTGAGGGACAGGGGCGAGGCGGAAGAAGCGCTGCAGGAGGTCTTCGTCAAGATCTGGACGAAAGCGGATCGTTTCGCGGTTTCCGATCTGAGCCCGATTTCCTGGCTGGTGGCCATTGCGCGCAATCATGCGATCGACCGCATCAGGGCGCGGCGCAGTCCTTCCGCCAACATCGACGCAGCCCTCGATGTCGCCGATCCGGCGCCGGGACCTGAGGCCATGGCTGTTGCGGGCGGCGAGAGCGAACGCATCCACCATTGCCTCGACGAACTGGAGAAAGACCGGGCGGCGGCCGTCCGGGGCGCCTATCTCAACGGCGAGAGCTATGCCGAGCTGGCGGAGCGCCACAGAGTTCCGCTGAACACGATGCGGACTTGGCTGCGGCGAAGCCTGCTCAAACTGAGAGAATGTCTGGAAAGATGACGCTGGCGGAAGACAACGGACCGGAACGCGGAGGCGACGACCTGCTCGCCGCCGAATACGTTCTCGGCGTTCTGTCGGCCGACGAACGCCAGATCGCCTCGCGCCGCATCGACACCGAGACGGCGTTCGCCCGCCTGGTCGATGCCTGGGAGGTCAACTTCTCGCCGATGGCGGCCGCCTATGCGGCGGTCGAGCCGCCGGCATCGGTCAAGGCGGCGATCGACCGCCGGCTGTTTGCCTCTTCGGCTGCCACCTCCGCCGCACCCGGTGCCGGCTTGCTGGGAAGCCTCGCCTTCTGGCGCGGGCTTGCCGCCGCGGCGCTTGCCGCTTTGGCCGTCTTTGTCGCCCTGCCTCTCGTCAATCCGCCATTGCCACCGCCCGAGACCAGGCTGGTCGCCTCTCTGGCCGCCGACAACAGCAACGTCAAATACCTCGCCGTTTACGACGCGGCCCGCCACGAGGTCGGCCTCTCGCTGGTCTCCGGCGAGCACGACGCTGGCAAGGACTTCGAGCTGTGGATGATCGAAGGCAAGAATGCGCCGGTCTCGATGGGCGTCATCCCGGCCGGCCAGACCGCGCGCATGACTGTTTCGCCGGCCGTCCAGCAGAAACTGGCGCAAGGCGCCGTGCTTGCCGTCAGCCTCGAGCCGACCGGCGGTTCGCCGACCGGCCAGCCCACCGGTCCCGTCGTCGCCGCGGGCGATCTGAAAGGCATCTGATCGTTTTGAAAGATTAGCGGAAGTCTATCTGCCGGCGGTGCGCTGGAGGATGGACTTTCGTGCGGTCAGGCGCGGCGTGCCTGAAATCTGCTCGGCAAACAAAAATCTTCCAGGTTCGCGAAACTAAGTTTTTCCTCGCCCGTATCTCTTCGCGTTCCCACAAACGGGAAAAACAACCCGAGGAGACTGATAAAATGCGTAAACTCGCCACCCTTTTGCTCGCCTCCACGATCGGCCTTTCCGCGCTCGGCGCCGTTGCTTATGCCGCCAATCCGATGGTCGGCGGCGCGCCGATGTATGCCAAGAAGAACATCATCGAGAATGCCGTCAATTCGAAGGATCACACCACGCTGGTCGCCGCCGTCAAGGCCGCCGGCCTGGTCGACACCCTCCAGGGCGCCGGTCCGTTCACCGTCTTCGCCCCGACCAACGAAGCTTTCGCAGCGCTTCCGGCCGGGACGGTCGAGACCCTGCTCAAGCCCGAGAACAAGGACAAGTTGACCAAGATCCTCACCTGCCACGTCATCGCCGCCAAGGCGATGGCCGCCGATGTCGCCAAGATGGCCAAGGCCGATGGCGGCGCGCATGAGGTGAAGACCGTCGGCGGCTGCGCGCTGACGCTGAAGTCCGCAAAGGGCAAGGTCACGGTGACCGACGAGAACGGCAATGTCGCTCATGTCACCATCGCCGACGTGCGCCAGTCGAACGGCGTCATCCACGTCATCGACAAGGTTCTTCTGCCGAAGATGTAACAAAGCGCGTGCGGCCGGCGAAGTGAGGTGTGTCCCACTGGCCGCACGGTTCTCCCTCCCACGATCCGTGTTGCCGTCAAGCGCCGCTCCGCATCGCCAGGGCTTGGGTCGACGCGGGGTGGCGCGCGGACCGTCACCGGCTTTTGACTTTCCGGCGGCGTCCCAGTTTGTAAGATCACGCCAGGAGGAATGGCCATGAACCGTCGCGACTTTCTCTGGAGCGGTGCCGCCGCCACTGCCCTCATCATCGGAACCGGAGCGGCGTTGCGCCTGGGCGGCGCCAAGCCTGCCCTGGCCTCCGAGACATTCGAGGTCACCAAGACCGACGCCGAATGGCACGCCATCCTTTCCGATGCCGCCTTCGACGTGCTGCGCAAGCAGGGAACCGAATATCCGGGCACCAGCCCGCTGCTCAACGAGCACCGCAAGGGCATCTTCGCCTGCGCCGGCTGCGACCTGCCGGTCTATCCGTCGGAGACCAAGTTCGATTCCGGCACCGGCTGGCCGAGCTTCTGGCAGGAGATTCCCAACGCCATCGGCAAGACCGAGGACCGTTCGCTCGGCATGACGCGCACCGAGGTCCATTGCCGCCGCTGCGGCGGCCATCTCGGCCATGTCTTCGATGACGGCCCGCCGCCCACCGGCCTGCGCCACTGCATCAACGGCGTGGCGCTGAGCTTCAAGCCGGCCGCGGCTTGACTGGCGGCTTCCGGAGCTCGCTTCAGTCGAGGCCGAACGGAGCGATGCTGGGCTTGGTCAACATCAGCCAGAAGATGGCGACCACGGCGAAAAACGCCGGAAAGCCGAAGGCGAACCAGATGCGGTAGAGCCGGTCGAAGCCCGCCGGCAGGGCGGTCGCTTCGGCAGCCGCATGCCGCGCCATATCGCGCAGGCGGATCTGGATCCAGACCACCGGGAGCCAGAACAGGCCGATGACCACATAAAGCGTCAGCGAAAGCAGGATCCAGCCATTGTCGAGCGGCCAGCCGATGACACGCGCCAGGCCGTAGCCCGTCAGCGGCTGCAGCACGACCGCAGTGGCCGTGAAGACGGTGTCGGCAATCACCACGATGCCGGCGACATGGGCGATGATGCGGGGATCGCGGGTCTTGACGGCCATCACCATGAAGAAGGCGATACCGATCCCGGTGCCGAACAGCACCGTCGCGCCGAGCACATGGACAAGGCGAAGGACGTCCTCGAGCAGCATCAGCGTTCGTCCAGAATGGCAAGGGCGGCCAGCGTCAGCAGCATCGACGGCACCACCTTGACCAGGGGGCCGAGCGGGTCGAGCCAGAGCGCGGGTTCCGCGAAGGTCGCGGCAAGCAGGTATATCAGCGTCAGCAGGAGCATGCCGAGCAGAGCGCGCCGTGCCCAAGGCCGGAAAAGCACCGCAAGTCCCAACGCGATGTCGGCAAGACACGTCACCGCCAGCATGATGCTCGCCGGCCGATCGGGCAGGAAGGTTGCGAAATGACCGCGCGCCGCCTCGAATCCCAGGAATGGCGCGAGGCCGGAGACCACCCAGAACAGCGCGAGCGTGACGATGATGGGCGCCTTCAGAAGATAGAGGCGGGCAAACCATAAATCCTGCACGCCCGATGGAGCGGCGGCGAGTGTCTCTGCCGCCGACAAAAGACGTTGGTCGGTGCCTGGCTGCCGCCGAACCCTGACGCCGCCCGACATCACCGCCAGCGCCGTCGAGCGCAGCGGCGAGCGCCAGCCGAGCCGCCCGGCGAGATCGGCCAGCCATGTCACCGGCCTCGCCACCGGAGGCGGCACGGCAAACACTGGAGCCGGGGGCAGGCCGAGCCAATTGCGATGCAGCAGGACAAGGTCCTTCAGCATCAATCGATCATCGCTGCCGAGGGCGATTTCGGAGCCGGACGGCAGCGTACCCTGGACAGCGGCGCTGACGGCGCTTGCGACATCGTCAAGAGCAACCGTCATGACCGGGCTGTCGGCATAGGCCAAGGGGACCACAAACGGAAAGGCCGCGAGCGCCCTCAGCAAGGCGGAGCCGCCATGCGCATTGCGGCCGAGCACCAGCGCCGGGCGCAGGATGACATGGCGCACGCCGCTTGCCGCGAGCGCGGCATCGGCGCGCCTCTTGGTGTCGAGAAAAGGCAGGTCGCGGCCGGCGCCCTCCGTTTCCGCCGATATCTGCACGATCAGCAGTTCCCGCTCGCGCGCCGCCTCATAGAGGGCGAGCATCGCCCGTTCCTGGGTCGCGGCTAAGTCGTCCGAAAGCCCGTCCTGCAGCGCGCCGGCGCAATTGATGACGACCTGCTGGCCATCCAGCGCGCCTTGCCAGTCTTGGCTCCGCGTCATGCCGGCCAGGTCGGCTTTCAGCCAGCGGGCGCGCGGCATCTTCAATGCCGCGCGTGCCGGCTCGCGCCCAAACCCTGTGACCTGGTGGCCTTCCGCGGCAAGCTTCGCTGTAACGGCTGAACCGATGAAGCCGGTCGCGCCGAGAATCAGGATGTTCATGCCTGAACTCTAGCCGAAACCGCGAGGGATGGCTCTCACCGCCGACTTCGGCACATGTCAGGCGAATGGATGGTTCTTGAAAAACATGACCCGGAAACCGTCGCCGATTTCCGGGGTCACACGTTGAGGATGCCAGGCGGGGGTTCCGGCTCCTCAATGGCCTCCGCCGCCACCGCCGCCCTGGCCGGCCGGCTTGTTGATGAACAGCACGAACAGTCCGAGCGTCGCGAACAGCGCCGTCAGCATGAAGAACACGTCCATGAATGAGAGCAGCGCCGCCTGCTGATGCACCATGCCCGACAGTTTCGAGATCGCGGCGGTGCCTGCATCGAGACCGGCGGACTGCTCGAAGTTCAGCGTCATGTTCTGCAGCTTGGTCTGAGCCGCCTGGCTGCCCCACTCGACATGCTCGGAGAGCCTTGCATAGTGGAAGGCGTTGCGGTCGATCAGCACCGTGTTGATGATGGCCAGGCCTACGGCGCCGCCGAGATTGCGGGTCAGGTTGAACAGGCCCGACGCGTTCTTCAGCCGCTCCGGCGGCAGCGTGCCGAGCGCGATGTTGTTGATCGGCACCATGCACAGCATCATCGAACAGCCGCGCAGGATCTGCGGGATCAAGAGCTCATAAAAATCCCAGTCGGCGGTCAGATGCGTCATCCACCAGGTGCCGGTGGCGAAGCCGAAGAAGCCGATCATCATCATCAGCCTGAGATCGATCTTGTTCGACAGGATGCCGGCAACGGGCGCGGTGAAGAACATCGCCATGCCGCTGACGAACAATGCCTCGCCGATCATCATCGAATCGTAACCGCGGATACGGCCGAGGAACACCGGATAGAGATAGGTGAGCCCGTAGAGCCCGATGCCAACGACGAACGAGAACAGCGAGCCGAAGGCGAAGTTGACATTGGTAAAGGCCCTGAGATCGACGATCGGCTCCTCGGCGGTGAAGACGCGCCAGAAGAAGATGATGCCGCCGATGGTCATGATGACGGCGCAGATGAAGACGGCCTGTTCCTGCAGCCAGTCATGGTTCGGGCCTTCCTCCAGCACATATTCCATGCAGCCGAGGAAGGCGGCCATGCCGATCAGGCCCCACCAGTCGAACTTGGAGAACAGCTTGAGGTTGGGCTTGTCGAAGTCGATCAGAGACCAGGCAGCCGTCGCCACCAAAATGCCGGGCACGACATTGATCAGGAACAGCCAGTGCCAGGACATGGCATGGCTGATATAGCCGCCGACCGTCGGGCCGATGGTCGGCGCCAGCGTCGCCACCAGGCCGATCATCGGCGAGACGACAGCGCGGCGCGACGGCGGGAAGATGGTGAAGGCGGCCGCAAACACGCTCGGGATCATGCCGCCGCCGATAAAGCCCTGGATGGCGCGGTAGATGATCATCTGGTCGATGTTGGTCGCCGTCGCGGCGAGCGCACTGGCGGCGGTGAAGCCGGCGGCGGCGATGGTGAACAGCACGCGCGTCGACAGCATGCGGCTGAGGAAGCCCGACAGCGGGATCATCACCACTTCGGCGATCAGATAGGCGGTCTGCACCCACGGAATCTCGTCCGAGCTGGCGCTGAGGCCCGCCTGGATCTCGGCCAGCGAGGCCGAGACGATCTGGATGTCGAGGATCGCCATGAACATGCCGAACACCATCGCCAGGAAGGCGATGACGCGGCGCGCCGGCATATGGTCGGCGGGCGCGGCGGCGGCCGGCCGTGCCGGCGCCGATCCTGCGGTGATGGTTGCGGTTGCCATGTCATGGCCTCCCTAGAGCAATTCCGGCAAAGCGGTTTTCCGTCCGGAATTGCGTCGAAACAAATAGCTGGCAGGCGGCGCGGTCCGGCGCTCGATCGGCCACCGGGCCGCCCCCCAAAGTGCTTAGTTGGTTGTCGAGGCCGGCGCGGTGCGGCTGTCGGCGGCGACGATGACGCTCAGGCCGGCGCGCAGCTTGCCGGTCTTCAGCACGTCGGCCGGCACGTCGATGCGCACAGGCACGCGCTGCACGACCTTGGTGAAGTTGCCGGTGGCGTTTTCCGGCGGCAGCAGCGAGAACACCGCGCCCGAGGCCGGCGCCAGCGACGAGACCGTGCCCTCGAAGGTCTGGCCGTCGATGGCGTCGACCGTGATGCGGACCTTCTCGCCGGGCACCAGCCGGCCAAGCTGCGTCTCCTTGAAGTTGCCGACGATGTAGAGCTTGTCCATCGGCACGACGACGGCGAGCTTCTGGCCGGGGCTGACGAGGTCGCCCTGCTCGACCGAGCGGTTGCCCACGACGCCGTCATAGGGCGCCTTGAGCACGGTGAAGGACAGGTCGCGCTGGGCCTTGTCGCGGGTGAGCTGCAGCGAGGCGAGCGTGCTTGCCGATTCCGCGCGCTGGGCTTCGAGCACGCCGATATTGGCCTGGGCCGCGGTGATCTGCGCGTCGGCGCCGGCAAGTGCCGCCTTGGCCTGGTCGAGCGCGGTCTGGGCGTCGTCGAGCTGCGCCTGGGTGCCGACATGGGTCTTGAGCAATTGCGCCGCGCGGTCCTGAGCGCGCGCCGCATTGTCGGCGGCGGCCTGGTCGGCGATCTTCTGCGCTTCGGCCTGCGCCAGCGAGGCTTGCGCCGCCTTGGTCTGCGCGTCGATGCGGTCGAGCGTCTTCGCCAAGGTCGCGATCTGCGCCTCGGCCTGGGCAACGGCTATCCTGTAGTCGCCGTCGTCGATGACGAACAGCGGATCGCCGGCCCTGACCCTCTGGTTCTCGCTTACCAGCACCTTATCCACATAACCCGAGATTTTCGGCGACACGAACGACATGTTGGCCTGGACATAGGCGTCGTCGGTGGAGATCATGAACCGGCCGTTGGCCCAGTAGTTATAGCCGTACCAGGAGCCGGCGCCGAGGAGGGCGAGCCCGATGATCGGCAGCAGGAACGAGCGGACCGAACGCTTCTTCTTGGCGGGCGCTTCGGCAGGCGCGACGGGAGTGGGCTGCACGGGCACTTCCGGGACTTCGGTCGACGGCTGGACCTTGGCGTTGGGAAACGTGCGGACTTCGGCGGTAGCGGGCGCGTTCGAGGACATGATAATCTCTCTGGGTAAGTCAGTCAGACTGAACCGTTCGGTTCGAATTGGTCATTGACATAGTACGGAAAGAAGACCATATCAAGAGCAAATCGAACCGCTTGGTTCGAAATATTTCGTGAGGTATGACTTCAATGGTCGAAACGACAGCAGACGGCGATCTGCTCGACCTGCGCAAAGGCCGTCCGGCGGCCGGCCAGGATCCGGTCAAGCGCGCCCAGATCATCGAAGGCGCGCGCCGTGTCTTCATCGACAAGGGCTTCGAGGCCGCGTCCATGAACGACATCACCCGCGAGGCCGGGGTCTCGAAGGGTACGATCTACGTCTATTTCGCCAACAAGGAAGAGCTGTTCGAGGCCCTCATCGAGGAAGAGCGCGGCACCATCTTCAAGAACATGTATGAGGTGCTCGACCATTTCGACGACCTGCGCAAGACGCTGGTGAAGTTCGGCATGGTGCTCTCCGCCAAGATTACCTCGGCCAAGGTCATCCAGGCGCAGCGCACGGTGGTCGGCGCCTCCGACCGAATTCCCGAGCTTGGCGCCCGCTTCTACGAGCGCGGCCCGAAGCGCGGCCACGACAAGGTGATGATCTTCCTCAATGAAGCCGTGGAACGCGGTCTCCTGAAGATCGACGATGTCGACCTCGCCGCCTATCAGTTCACCGAGCTGTGCCTCGCCGGCCTTTTCCGCCAGTGCATCTTCTCCTACCGCACCAAGGCGCCGAGCCCGGCTGAGATCGAGCATGTCGTCCGCTCAGGCGTGAACGTCTTCCTGAAGGCCTACGGCACTGAAAAGCTTGCGGCGGAAGAGCAGGTGTCGGAACCGGCCTGACCGGGACGCCTGTCGGTTGGTCGGAGTGAAGGGCGCGGCGCAGAAATCCGAAATGCTGGCGGGACAGCACCCCCCCTCTGTCCTGCCGGACATCTCCCCCGCAAGGGGGGAGATCGGATGTCACCGCGGCTTTCGCCAATCGCCTACGTTGAAGGAAGAGCGCCGCCACTGAAGCTGCCAATCTCCCCCCTTGCGGGGGAGATGGCCGGCAGGCCAGAGGGGGTGTGAAGGAACGCGGCGCTACACCATCCTAGGGTCTCCACTCCTTGCTCCTTCGCCGAGCCTGTTGGAAGGTCTTGTTAACCATCGCTTTCTATGTCTCGGGACAGCTTCCGTCGATGAGTCTCGAGTGTGACATCCATGCGTTTATCCCGTGCCAATCTTTCCGGTGCTTCCGCCTACGACAACGACGATCACCGTCGTGCGGCGGAGGCGGGCGACCATGGCGCGGCCCCGCCGCGGCAGGGGCAGACGAGGCAGGTCGTCACGCTGCGAGATTCGATTGAAGCCGAATCGAACGCCGCCTCGTTCGATTCGGCTGGCGGCGACGAGTTCAGCCGTCAGCCCTGGCAGCAATATTTCTTCCTAGCGCCCAATGTGCGGTTCACCCGCACGCCGGATTCCGACAAGCGGCCCGCACCGCAACCGGACGATGAAGCGCCGGCGAAGGCGGCCCCCATCGGCGATTCCATCCGCCCTGCGCCGCCGGCGCCCACGGCGGCCAACCCGGTCAGCGCAATTCCCACTGCAGCCTTTGCTGCTCCTGCCAAGCCGTCGCAGGTCGTAGCCGCGCCGCCGCAGGCGGTCGCCACCCCGTCGCAGAAGCCGCAGCCGAAATTCCGCTGGTCCTATCTTTC
The DNA here is from genome assembly GCF_033977345.1 of Mesorhizobium dulcispinae. NCBI lineage: Bacteria > Pseudomonadati > Pseudomonadota > Alphaproteobacteria > Hyphomicrobiales > Phyllobacteriaceae > Mesorhizobium > Mesorhizobium dulcispinae. The sequence continues at coordinate 298,600 of NZ_JAVIIY010000006.1, read as the reverse complement.
CGACGAAGCGTTTTTCGAGTTCAGCATGCCCTTGCTGGCCGAGCGTCTGGCGCGGGCACGCCTGAACGATCCCGCACAGCCGCCCGTTGCCCCCGTGGCGGTAAGACCTACGCCGGTGCAGCCGAGCCCATCCCGCCCGGCTTCCATGGGCGAGGCGACCTCGTTCTACCGCGTCATCGAATGGCGCTCGAATGGGCCTGCCGCAAGCCCGGTCCCGATGGCCGTACCGGCCGGCACGCCTGCAGTCCGGCCTGCTTCGGTGGAGACCGAACAGCGCATGCCGGAAGCGGCCGCCGCCGCGCCGGTTTCCAAGGCAAGGAGCGCCCGGACCGCGCCCTCCCTGCCTGTCGCCGGCAAGGTCGCGCCGCCGGCCGCCTCGGCCGGCTACGAGCTTCCTTCTGAGGACCTGCTGCAGATGCCGCCGGAGGGCCAGGGCTTCTACATGTCGCAGGAGCGGATGGAGCAGAATGCCGACCTGCTCGAAAGCGTGCTGGAGGATTTCGGCGTCAAGGGCGAGATCATCCACGTCCGGCCAGGCCCGGTCGTTACGCTCTACGAGTTCGAGCCGGCGCCGGGCGTCAAATCCAGCCGCGTCATCGGGCTGGCCGACGACATCGCCCGCTCCATGTCGGCCATCTCGGCGCGCGTCGCCGTCGTGCCGGGCCGCAACGTCATAGGCATCGAGCTGCCCAACGAGACACGCGAGACGGTCTATTTCCGCGAGCTGATCGAATCGGCCGGCTTTCGCAATACCTCCTGCAGGCTGGCGCTCGGCCTCGGCAAGACGATCGGCGGCGAGCCGGTCATCGCCGACCTTGCCAAGATGCCGCATCTGCTGGTCGCCGGCACCACCGGCTCGGGCAAGTCGGTCGCCATCAACACCATGATCCTGTCGCTGCTCTACCGTATGAAGCCGGAGGAATGCCGCCTCATCATGGTCGACCCGAAGATGCTCGAGCTCTCAGTCTATGACGGCATCCCGCATCTGCTCACGCCGGTCGTCACCGATTCCAAGAAAGCGGTCACCGCGCTCAAATGGGCGGTGCGCGAGATGGAGGAGCGCTACCGCAAGATGGCGCGCCTCGGCGTGCGCAACATCGACGGCTACAACCAGCGCGCGGCAAGCGCCCGCGACAAGGGCGAGGTCGTGGTCATGCAGGTGCAGGTCGGCTTCGAGAAGGGCACGGGCGAGCCGCTGTTCGAGGAGCGCGAGATCGACCTCGCGCCGATGCCCTACATCGTCATCATCGTCGACGAGATGGCCGACCTGATGATGGTGGCCGGCAAGGAGATCGAAGGCGCCATCCAGCGGCTGGCGCAGATGGCCCGCGCCGCCGGCATCCATTTGATCATGGCCACGCAGCGTCCGTCGGTCGATGTCATCACCGGCACCATCAAGGCCAATTTCCCCACCCGCATCTCCTTCCAGGTGACGTCGAAGATCGACAGCCGCACGATCCTGGGCGAGCAGGGCGCAGAGCAGTTGCTCGGCCAGGGAGATATGCTGCACATGGCCGGCGGCGGGCGTATCGTGCGCGTGCATGGCCCCTTCGTCTCCGACCTGGAGGTCGAGCACGTCGTGGCGCATCTGAAGGCGCAGGGCCGTCCGGAATATCTCGATACCGTCACCGCCGACGAGGAAGCGGAGGAAGATCAAGCCGACACCGGTCCGGTCTTCGACAAGGGCTCGATCGACGCCGAGGATGGCGACGCCCTCTATGAGGAGGCCGTCAAGGTGGTCAAGCGCGACAAGAAATGCTCGACCTCCTACATCCAGCGCCGCCTCGGCATCGGCTATAACCGCGCCGCCTCGCTGGTCGAGCGCATGGAGAAGGAAGGTCTGGTCGGCGCCCCCAGCCATGTCGGCAAGCGCGAAATCCTCGCCGGTCGGCGGGACCATGCGGCAGAACGCGACGAGACGGATTGAGCGGGACTTGATGGGCGGGTCAAAGCCACGGCTGGTCCTGCCCGTCGTGTTCGATCTGATGCGCTTTCGGGCAGGGCAATCGCATATGGCGGCGCCAGCCCCTCATCCGGCCGCTTCGCGGCCACCTTCTCCCCGTCGGGGAGAAGAGACTGGCGCCAGCGCCGGCAATCTCCTCTCCCCTCGGGGAGAGGTCAGCCGAGCGAAGCGGAGGCTGGGTGAGGGGGAGCGCCATACGCGGCTGCCCCGCTCCAAGGCGAGAGCCGCTCAGCCGCCGTTCGCCACCAGCGCGATCGCGGCGCGCAGCTCGTCGAGCCCCGCGGCCTTTTCCGACGAGGTCGCGAGCACTGTCGGAAACGCCGCCGGCCTTTTCTTGATCTTGGCCAGCGTCTCCTCGATCAGCTTCGGCACGCCGGCGGTCTTGATCTTGTCGGTCTTGGTCAGCACGATCTGGTAGGAGACCGCCGCCTTGTCGAGCAGCGACAGCACTTCCTCATCCTTGGCCTTGATGCCGTGGCGAGCATCGATCAGCACATAGACGCGCTTCAGCGTCACGCGCCCTTGCAGATATTCGAAGATCAGCTTCGTCCAGGCGTCGACCTTGTCCTTCGGCGCGCTGGCATAGCCGTAGCCCGGCATGTCGACCAGCGCCATCGGCGGCAGGTCGGCGCCTTCGCCGGAAAAGCCGTCCGGCACGAAATAGTTGAGCTCCTGCGTGCGCCCCGGCGTGTTCGAGGTGCGCGCCAGGCCTTTCTGGCCGACCAGCGCGTTGATCAGCGACGACTTGCCGACATTGGAGCGGCCGGCAAAGGCGATCTCCGGCGGTCCTTCCGGCGGCAGGAACTTCATCGACGGCACGCCGCGGATGAAGATCCACGCCCGGGTGAACAGGTCCGGACTTATTGCAGTTTCGCTCGTGGTTTTATCCGGCGCGTTCAAACGGCGGCCTCCAGCTTTGAAATGTCGGCGCCACGGATGGCATCGAGGTTGCGGCTGATCTTGTCGACCGGCCAGTCCCACCACTCCGCTTTCAACAGCCGCCGCACCGTGAATTCGTCGAAGCGCATCTTCACCACCTTTGCCGCGTTGCCGGCTACGATCGCATAGGGCGGCACGTCATGCGTGACAACCGATTTTGCGGCGACGATAGCACCGTGGCCGATCTCAATGCCGGGCATGATCACCGCATCCATGCCGATCCAGACGTCATTGCCGATGACCGTGTCGCCGCGGATCTCCTTCGACCAGGTCTCAGGGTCGAAACCTTCCTCCCAGCCATGGCCAAAAATGTTGAACGGGTAGGTCGAGAAGCCGGACATGGAATGGTTGGCGCCGTTCATGATGAAGCGTGCGCCCTCGGCAATGGCGCAGAACCTGCCGATGATCAGTCTGTCGCCGATGAAGGGATAGTGATGCAGCACGCATTTCTCGGCGAATTTATCCGGCCCTTCGGGATCGTCGTAATAGGTGAAGTCGCCGATCTCGATGTTTGGCGCGGTGACCAGCGGCTTCAGGAAGCCGACGCGCGGATGCATCGCGATCGGATGCTTGATGTGGGGATTGGGTCCGGTCATGGGCTGCTCCGTCCGCCTTGCAGCGCGCAGCTTATATGGACATGCGCCAGCGCGGTCTACCCGCGTAGCCGGGGTCCTGCGAAGCAGCGCGGGACCCCGGCCTGCCGGACGGCCTCCCAAACACCGGCGACGCTGCGCCGGAAGCCGCCGCGGCCTTGTTGGGGAGGACCGGAAAGCTACGAAACGCACCGGGCTGGAGTTTCGCGGGGCCAAGCGAATTCCAAAGGCAAGCCGCGCGTTTCCGTCCGAAGGTTTGAACGATATCGGCCAACAAAAACCCCGGACATGCCGGGGTTTTGGTATTTCGGGGGTCGGCGCCGGCTACTCCGCCGGCGATGGTTTCTTGCGGAACATCGCCGCCAGATTGTCCCACAATTCGATCTTGGCGCCCTGGCGCTTCATGATCACGCCCTGCTGCAGGATCGAGAGCAGGTTGTTCCAGGCCCAGTAGATGACGAGGCCGGCGGGGAAGCTGCCCATCATGAAGGTGAAGATCACCGGCATCCAGGTGAATATCTGGGCCTGCGTCGGGTCCGGCGGCGCCGGGTTCATGCGCATCTGCAGGAACATGGTGATGCCCATCACCACCGCCCAGGCGCCCAGATGCGGCAGGAAGGCCGGCGGCGCGAAGGGGAGCAGGCCGAACAGGTTGAACACCGAGGTCGGATCGGGCGCCGCAAGGTCGTGGATCCAGCCGAAGAACGGCGCATGCCGCATCTCGATGGTGATGTAGAGCACCTTGTAGAGCGAGAAGAAGACCGGGATCTGCAGCGCCACCGGCCAGCAGCCGGCCAGCGGATTGATCTTCTCCGTCTTGTAGAGCTCCATCATCGCCTGTTGCTGTTTCATCTTGTCGTCCGCGTATTTCTCGCGGATCTCGAGCATCTTCGGCTGCACCTTCTTCATGTTCGCCATCGACGCGTAGGACTTGTTGGCTAAAGGGAAGAAGATGGCCTTGACGATGACGGTGGTGGCCAGGATCGCCAGCCCGAAATTGCCGAAGAATTTGTAAAGCGTGTCGATCAGCCAGAACATCGGCTTGGTGATGAAGTGGAACCAGCCCCAGTCGATCAGCAGGTCGAAGCGCTTGATGTGGCGGTCTTCCTCATAGGCGTTGATCTTGGCGACTTCCTTGGCGCCGGCGAACAGCTCGGTCTCGACCGTCGCGGACTGGCCGGCCTCGACATTGATCGGGTCGGTCAGGAAGTCGGACTGGTAGCGATGACGGCCGTCCTCGAAATAGGCATAGCGCGGCTGGAAAGGCTGCTTCTCGGTCGGCACCAGCGTCACCGCCCAGTATTTGTCGGTGATGCCGAGCCAGCCGTCGGTCGACTTGCCTGGCTGGAACTGCTTGTCCTTCTCGATCGCCGCGTATTTGTGCTCCTGCAGGCCTTCGGTGCCGGTATAGCCGATCAGTCCTTCGTGCAGCACATAGGTGCTGGCGACAGCCGGCTTGTCGTAGCGGGTGACGCGGCCGTAGTTGAACAAGGAGACGGGGGCGCTGCCCGAATTCTGCACGGTATCGGAGACGGTGAACATATAGTCGTTGTCGACCGAGATGGTGCGCTTGAAGGTGAGGCCCTTGTCGTTGGTGTAGGTCAGCGTCACCGGCGTCGTCGGCGTCAGCGTGGGATTGCCGTCGACGGTCCACACCGTCTCCGCGCCCGGCACCGCTCCGGTCTTGTCGTTGCCGACGAAGCCGATCTCGGCGAAATAGCCGTTGGGCAGCGACGAGGGGTTGAGCAGCTCGATTTCAGGCGAGTTCTTGTCGACCGTCTCACGGTAGTGCTTCAGCCTCAGGTCGTCGAGGCGCGCGCCGGTGAGGTTGATCGAGCCTTCGAGGCTCGGCGTGTCGATCTTGATGCGCTTCGACGCCGCAACCGCCTGATCGCGGTTGGCCGCGGTCACGGCCTCGCCGCCGGGCGCGGCTGGAACGGTGCCCGGCGACGGAGCCTGCGTGCCTGCCGCGCCGGAGTTGGCGGTGCCGCCGGCTTCCTTCTTCTGCGCTTCGGCGCGCTGCTGCTCGATGCGGGCCTGCTCGCGCTGCTGCTCCATGCGCGGGTTCATGTAGAACACCTGCCACAGCGTCAGGATAAGCACCGACAGCGCGATGGTGATGAAGAAATTGCGGTTGTTTTCCATCGAAAGCCTATCGTGTTCCGCGCAGTCGGCGGGAAAGCTCGGCCTTCAACTGGCCGAACGGAACGGCAAGCACGTCTTCGCGCCCGACGATGACATAGTCATTACCGGGCGCCATGTCATCGGCGGCATGCGTGCGAACGGCTTCTCTGAGCCGCCGCCGGACGCGGTTGCGCATCACGGCGTTGCCGACCTTCTTGGTGACGGTATAGCCGACGCGTGGCGCACTGTCGTCGCCACGGTCGAGAACCTCGACGAGAAAAAGCCGCCCGCGGCGCTTCTCGCCGCCGCGCACAGCCAGGAAATCCGCGCGTTTCAGAAGCCGCCCGGGAGTTATTCCCTTTGGCTTGCCGGTTGCGGGCAACGATCTCGTCTTTCGTTCAGGCGCTGAGCCGCTTGCGGCCGCGGTTGCGGCGGGCTGCGACGACGCCGCGGCCACCCTTGGTGGCCATGCGGGCACGGAAACCGTGCCGGCGCTTGCGGACGAGTTTGGACGGTTGGTAGGTACGCTTCATTTGTTTTAATACCGCGGCGTGCGGCCCTTCTTGATTCTGTCACTCTGTAACAGGAGCTTTGCCGGGCCGGTTTTAGGCGCGATCGAAACCGCGCCGGGACGGATGGCCCGAGCGTGAGCGGGCTTATAGAAAGAAGGATTTTGGAAGTCAATCCGGCCCGCCCAGAGGTATTTTTTCACGACGCCAGGGGCGAAATTGGCAAAAAAGCCGCAAATCGCATAACCTTGTCCGATCAAGCCTCGTGAAAACCGCGTCATGACGAGTGAAGTCCTGTCCACGGATGAAAAGGCACGCCCGGCGGCTGAGAGCTCGCCGCGCCGCGTGCCGCTGTCGCGCGGCTTGTCGACCAAGCTTCTGCTTCTCACCATCGTCTTCGTGCTGCTCGCCGAAATCCTGATCTTCCTGCCCTGGATCGCCAGCTACCGGGTGAACTGGCTGAAGGAGCGGCTGAGCACCGCCGCCGCCGTCTCGATCGTTCTGTTGCAGGGCGAGCCCAACTCGTTGTCACATACGGCCCAGAACGACGTGCTGATGGCGATCGGCGTCAAGGCGATCGCGGTGCGCGACGGCGGTGTCTCGCGGCTGCTGGTCGTGGCCGACATGCCGCCGAAGGTCGACGAGCATATTGACATCGCCAATGTCGGCCTGGTCAACGGCATGACCGGCGCGCTGGAAACGCTGTTCGCCGGCGGCAACCGCATGCTGCGCGTCTTCGGCCCGGTCGGCGACAGCGACAAGGAATTCGAGCTGATCATGCCGGACCGCAGCCTGCGCAATGCGATGCTGCGCTATTCGCGCAACGTCGCCGTCGTCTCGCTGCTGATCTCGCTGTTCACCGCCATGCTCGTCTATGCGGCGATCGATCTGATCATGATCGGCCCGATCCGCACCATGACGCGCTCGATCCTGTCCTTCTCCGAGGCGCCCGACGATCCCGGGCGCATCATCTGCCCGACGGAGCGCGCCGACGAGATCGGCGTCGCCGAGCGCGAGCTGGCGCAGATGCAGGATCGGCTGCAAAAAATGCTTTCCGAGCAGAAGCACCTCGCCGACCTCGGTCTCGCCGTGTCGAAGATCAACCACGACATGCGCAACATCCTCGCTTCCGCGCAGCTGATGTCGGACCGCCTGCGCCAGGTGAAGGACCCGACCGTGCAGTCCTTCGCGCCGAAGCTGCTCCGCGCGCTCGACCGCGCCGTCGCCTATTCGGAAGGCGTGCTCGCTTATGGCCGCACCCAGGAGCCGGCACCGTCGCGCCGCAGGCTCAGGCTGCGCCAACTTGTCGACGACGTGCACGGCTTGCTCGACATTGAGGAAGGCATCGAATTCATCAATGCCGTCGAACATGCCTTCGAGGTCGACGCCGATTCCGACCAGCTCTTCCGCGTGCTCACCAATCTCTGCCGCAACGCGGTGCAGGCGATGGCCGCCGATACCGAGAGCGCGGTGGTGCGCCGTCTCGCCGTCTCGGCCGAGCGTATCGGCAGCGTCAGCCGCATCACCGTCACCGACACCGGCCCCGGCCTGCCGCCCAAGGCGCGCGAAAATCTGTTCGCCGCCTTCCGCGGCTCGGCGCGCAGCGGCGGCACCGGTCTTGGCCTGGCCATCGCCTATGAGCTGATCCGCGCCCATGGCGGCACGGTGGAGCTGGTCGAATCGATCGGCGGCCGCACGGTTTTCGCCGTCACCATCCCCGACCAGCCGGTGCGCCTCGACCAGGCGCGTAATGGCCTGCGCCGTCCCGCTTGACCTCGGCAAGCCCGGGAAGACGCTCCCGGTTTGGAATTCCGCGGGAATGTCGTCCTGAAAACACCTGCGACAAAACTTTTGCCGGATCGGCTTGCTTTTCCGAAATTCAGTCGTTAGGGAACACTCCACATCGCGGCCGGCCGTCTCGACCGGATTGCGGGGCTTGTGTCTTACACGGCCTGTTGCGCGCCCGTAGCTCAGCTGGATAGAGCACCAGACTACGAATCTGGGGGTCAGGAGTTCGAATCTCTTCGGGCGCGCCAACATTTTCAGATGTTTAGCCGAACCCCATCGTTTCGAATGGCCGATTTGAAACGGTTTGCATCGTCGGATGGATTCGTTCGGCAGGAAGAACTGCAGCGGAGGATCGGCGCTTCGGTTGAGCACCCGCACAATCAGATGGAGTCAACCGGCAACCTGCTCGGTCACAGGCGATCATCCCGCGGAACGAGACGATCGCCTGCCGCATTGCTCGAAGCGGCGGTCCGAGGTCTTAGGACCGCGGAGCTTCAAACCTGCATCTCCTTTTCCCACCAGCCGCGGGTGTTCACGTTTGCGGCGTCAGCGAGAGCTTCCAGCTCTGCAATGTCGTCGCTGGAGAGCGTCATGCTGGTGGCTCGGACCAGACCATCGATGTAGTTGGGCTTGGTGACGCCGATGATCGGCGTCGCGCCCTTGGCGATAGCCCAGGCTGTCGCGACATCGGGAGCTGCGGCGCCCTGCTTCTGGCCGATCGAGGCGAGCTTGTCCGTCAGCGCCTTCAACTGAGGCAGCATACCATTGTAAGTCTCCGCCCGGCTGCTGCCTTCCGGCAGCGGGTTCTCCGGACTGTACTTGCCGGCCAAGGCGCCCTGTTCAAGCACCATATAGGCGAAGAATGGGATGCCCCGGCTACGGCAGTAGTCCATGATGCCGGCATCCTCAGAGCTGCGGTAGAGGAGGCTATAGTGGTTCTGGATGGCCTCGACCCGGAACCCGGCTTCTCCGAGGATCTGGTTGGCGAGCTCGATTTCGCTCAGCTTGTGATTCGAGACGCCCACATGTTTGACCTTCCCACTTCTCAGCAACGGGATCAGGTGCGGAGTCCACCGTGCTACATCTGCTGGATTGTGAATCCAGTAGAGGTCGATGTAGTCGGTGCCGAGGCGTGCCAGACTCTGCTCCAGCATGTCCGCCACCGGATCATCGCTGGTCGCCGCGGCCTGCGGGGTGAACTTCGTGGAGAGCCGGTAGTCGTCGCGGGCGTAGCGCTTCAGCACCTCCCCGAGCACGGCTTCTGATCGGCCCATGCCGTACACAAGGGCGGTGTCCCACAGGGTGAACCCGGCCGCATGCGCCTTGTCCGCGACCTCTTCCAGGCCAGCCTGAGTGAGTGGCTGCCAAAGTAGCCGTCGCCAGTCTCGCCGCTGTCGCCCCAGGCCCAGGTCCCGAGTGCGACCGTGGGGATCTTCAGATTATCGATTGTCATGTTCGCTCCATACTTGTTCTGCAGCCAGGTTTGCTGTGACCTAGGCGCTGCCGACACAGTGATGCGCGGCGACGCCGAACCGTTAGCCCGATGCGCCGGGATTGCTGCCCAATCCTCCAGAAGCCGCGGGTTCGCATTGCCGCCCTTCCGCGCGCGTGCGATGGTCCGTTTCATGGAAACACTGACCGAAATCGCCGCCGTGATTGCCCGGCACGTCTCGAAGGATGGCTTCCACGCTACTTCGATCGAACGTGTGACGCTTGTTCAATCCTCCACGGTGACGATGCCGATGCCGAATGTTTACCGGCCGCAACTGTGCCTCGTCGCGCAGGGGCAAAAGGAGGTCACGCTGGGCGACCGCGTGTTCAGATATGCACCGGGCCGCTATGGCATCGTGACCCACGACCTGCCGGTGACGGGCCAGGTGGTCGAGGCGACGCCCGACAAGCCCTATCTCTGCCTGTGCCTCGATTTCGATCCGGTCATGCTGGGGCAGTTGGCGTTGCGCGTGCCGCCGCCGCCGGGAGCGCCCTCTCCGCCCATAGGCAAAACGGTGTCCGACGCCGGCGCCAGTCTGCTCGACGCGGTCCTTCGCCTGCTGCGCCTGCTCGACGATCCGGCGGCGCTGCCCGTGCTCGGGCCGCTTGCCGAGCAGGAAATTCTCTATCGCCTGCTCGCCGGCCCGGACGGTGCCAGGATGCGCCACATCACCTCCAGCCAGGGTCGGGTGGCCCAGGTCGGCCGCGCCATCGCCTGGATCGGGCAGAACTTCCGGGAACGGTTCAGCATCGAGCGGCTTGCCGCGGAAGTAGGCATGAGTCCGTCGAGCCTGCACGAGCATTTTCGCGCCGTGACGGCGATGACGCCGCTGCAATTCCAGAAGCAGCTCAGGCTCCAGGACGCGCGCAGCCTGATGCTGGTCCAGGACATCGACGCCACGACTGCCGCCTTCCACGTGGGTTACGAAAGCCCGACGCAGTTCAGCCGCGAATATCGCCGCCACTTTGGCGAACCGCCGGCGCGCGACATAGCTCGCTTGCGCGCTTCGCCGGGCTTGGCAGTGGTCGCTTGAGTTCAGCTTACCGACGTCGGCGCATTTAACGGTTAGTCCAAATCCAAAATATCGCCCCTTGAGCGACGTGGCCTGAAATCCAAATGCGGCTACCTTGGATAAGTCTTGCAAGGGGCTCGAAGGTTGCGCGAGCGGGAATTCGCCGCCCCCATTCCCGTCCTGCATTCTCACGGTCTTCGCGACGACCTCTCTGCACTAAAGGCGCCAGGGCGGCTCGCGGGCCTTCAGATGTCTTCTGCCTCAGACCGGAGGGTGACCAACGAGAACGCATTCGGACGCGCTTGCCCTACGGCGATTTCCTACGAACGCTCAGGCAAGCTCACCAAGATGCCGGCGAACCCATTTGGCCTCTTCGCATTGTCCGCCCACCCACATCATTCGGCGGGCATCTTGGCTGGCGAGGCGAATGCCGCGAGCCTGCCTTGCCTGCGCAAATGGATGATCTGGGCTGTCAAGCCAACGATGAGAATGACAAGAAGACTGGCTTGCGAGCCGAGGAGAAGCGGTGAGTTCAGATCGGTGACCAAGGGATGGCCATCTGGAACACGGCGCAGGATTTCGGTAACGGTCGGCAACATCAGCAGAAATGCCGTCAGGCTGAGGAAGATTGTTTCGAGATATTTTCCCGCACGCCCAAAGCTCGAAATACGACCGATGCCGTATCCGGCGAGCAGCAGCAGGATCGTTGCCGCGCCAATCCCGTAGCTCACCGGTTGATGCGCGACGAGGAACACCGTGGCCGCGCCAACCAGCATCGAGACGAAGTAGACGGCGCCGGGCCTCGACCGAGGCACGATCCGCCGGTGACGGGCAAACATATATACAGCCAGCGGAATGGCAGGCAGGCTGCCGAGCGTATGCACCCAGCCGAGTGGTGAAATTCCAAACATATCGTCTCGTCCTTTCGACTAGTAGGTAGAGGCTCTCGACAAACGTCGCAGAGCGATCACGGCCACGGTTATTTGAGATCTGGGATCGTACCTGGAGCGAGTCGCTCCAGGAGCGGGCCTGTCACGACCGCGAATATCTTCGGATCGCCATAGGCCCGCGCCGTAAGCATCGCGCCGTGAACCGTCGCCATGAACGCTTCGGCCTCGGCACGAGGGGTGCTCGTCAGTTGAAGTTGGCCCTGCCGCGCGCCGCGCTCCAGCACGGATGTCAGCCACTTCGACACGGAGCGGAAATGCGCCCGGACCTCCAGGCCAACTTCCTCGGGCAGGACGGGGAGCTGGCTTGCCAACAGCGCGCAGACACAAAACGGAGCGCTGGCGTCCGCGATGCAGGCTTCCCAATACCCAACATAGAACCGAAGCTGTTCGAGCGGGTTGGATATCTGAAGTTCGAGGTTCGCCATCCCCGCTTGAGCTTCTTCCCGATACCGCGCAACCAGCCTTCGGACCAGATCGACCTTGCTCGGGAAATGGTGATGGATGCTCGCCTTACGAATCCCGACCACATCCGCGATGTCGGCATAACTGAAACCGTTATAGCCGCCAGCGACGATCAGAGAACGCGCACAAGCCAGGATATCGTCAGAGGTGGATAAGTTGCTCATGCCCTTACCTACCTTCTAGTAGGATGGCTGTCAAGTCGCCTGGCATGCACGAGCCCAGTCCGCAGGCGAGTGCCCTTCAGGAATGCCGAATGCCGTCGGCATCGGAGTTGGCATGAAGATACGCCGCCGCTTTCGCCGCAACATGCGCCCTCCCAACCCTCCGGGAATACTACTTCACCGGGCCACGTGTGATGGTCGTGAGTTCTGCGATCACGTCAAACGCCTTGATGCTCAACGTCGGATCACCTTTCATCTCCGCAACAATTGGCCCGTTCAAGAAGGCTTGCACTGCGGTGTCATTATCGAAGAGGTAGATCCCGCCAGCTTCGCTTTGGGCCTCGTTCATGATCCAGACCTTCCAACGCAGGTCAGGTATGTTCGCGATGGGTTCAGCATAGGGCAGGTTTTCTCTCTCATACTCGGCCCTCGGCCCGTTGAGCTTGTAGTTGATTTGCAGGATTTTGGCCGACGTGGTCATGGTAACCTCCGATGGTTGGGGTTGCTCGAATGACGATCACCATGACGGCATGAGGCGGGCGGGCGCTAGGGCAGCTTCGGAAGTGCTCCGGTTCAGATTGTGAACTGGCCTTGGACCTCCGCAAGGGCTAACTTCGCGGCACGGGAGTGCCCGGCCATGACGCGACGGCCTTACGGACTGATCTGCCCGATCTCGCTCGCCTGCGAGATCCTGGAACCGCGCTGGACGATCCAAATCCTGACCGAGCTCTGGAACGGCTCGACCCGCTTCAACGACATTCGCAGGGGGGTTGGCAACATCTCATCCGCCATCCTGTCGAGGCGGCTCAAGGAGATGGAAGCGTTGGGCCTGGTTGAGCGCGTAGAGGACAAGGCGGCGGGGACCGTCGACTATTTCCGCACCGACAAGTCGATCAAGCTCGAACCGGCGATGAACGCGCTGGCGGAATGGGCGCAATGCAACATCGAGGCGGAGATCGCGCTCAGCGGTGCGGATGCCTCGACCATCATGTGGGCCGTGCGGCGAATGATCGACCTCGCTGAACTGCCGCGGCGGCGCGCCGTCATTCGCTTCCATTTCCGCGACGATCCACCACCGAAGTATCCACATTACTGGTTTGTGGTCGAGCCAGGTGCACACTTTCCCGAGCTATGTTCGCTCGATCCCGGCCGAGAGGTCGACCTTTACGTCGAGACCGGCGTTGTTTCGCTAGGGGCCATCATCGAGGGCCGCTCCAGCATCGAGCGCGAGAAAGAAAGGGGCGGCCTTTTCCTGAGCGGCGAGCCCGGCCTTGCCCGCAGCATGGGCCGTTGGCTGCGAACCTCGGTCTATGCGATCGAAGGAACCGCCCAGCTTTCTTGAAAGCCATATTGAGGTTGCAGCGGTGAGGTCAGGCCGTCGGCGAACTTGCCGGAAGTCGCCGCGTTTCAATTGACCTGCGGTGCCGTCCGCTCCGGCAGGAGCAGCCGACGTTCGAACTCCCACAGCAGAATCGGACACGCCAGAAGAGCGGCCGAGCCAAGGCCGAGGGCTGCGCCGGCGCTGCCTGCCCAAAGCGCAAACTTGCCGCCGAGCCAGGGAGCGACGAGCATCGTGGCGTAGTACACCGTGTAGAAGAGGCCCATTCCAGGCGCCCGCGTCGACGGCGTCAGGGCGCGTGCCGGCAAGCTCATGATCGCTCCGGCCGGCAGGCCGCAGAACAGGCCGACAGCAACCAGGGTGGGCAGCGTCTCAGAACCGTGCCACAGCGCGAGAACCAGTGCCGCGAAGGCGAGGCAGCTGGCCGATAGCATGGCGTGTCGGCTCCCGGTGCGATCCGCGAGGGAGCCGCCGATTGGAACGGACAGCGCGGCGAGCCACAAGACGATGCTGACGGCAGAGCCGGCCGCGGCGGTCGACCAGCCGCGTTCGACCAGCATGGACGGCGCGAAACTGAAGATCATGGCGAAGCCGACATTGTAGAAAGCCCATATCGAGCCTGCGAGCAGCACGGCCCAGGCGGCCGGCATCGCAAGCCACGAGGCTTCCGCCGAAACCGGAGCGACGGCCTGGCCGGGCCGCTGGTAGAAAAACGCTACCAATGCCAGCGCGGCGGCGATGAGTGCCATCACCGCGATCTGCGTCTCCGCTATGCCGAATTCCGCCTGGATCAGCGGCAGCACAATAAGCGTGAGGGCAATGCCCAACGGCCACGAGTTGATGAAGATCGCCATTGCCGTGGCGATCTGCCGGCCCGCGAACCAGTCGACGACCATCTTGGTCATCAGCACGTTCAGCAGGACGCCGCCCACGCCGGAGATCAGCCTGCTGGTGATCTCAACGCTCCATGAAGACGACGCACACAGCAGGATTTCCCCCACGAGCATCAGGGCCAGGCCGGCGAGCACCACCGCCTTCTCGCCGAAGTGCTTGCCGATCGCGCCGCCGGGAAGCGCCAGCGCAACGCCCGGCGCGAAATAGAGGCCGATGAGCACGCCGATATCGGCGAGGTTTGCGTTCAGCTCCTTGCCCAATTCCGGCGCAATGGCCGCGATGCTCTGGAACTGAACCGCCATCACCGCACGGGCGACAAAGAGCACGGCAAGGATCGTCCAGCGACTGCGCACCGTTCCCCCAAGGATTCCGGATTATCCAGGCCTGATATTCTGGTTCAATCGGAAGAAATTGGTCGGATCGTATTGCTTCTTGATGGCGGCGAGGCGCGCATAGTTTTCGCCGTAGGCATCACGCACCCGCTCCTCACCCTCGTCACCGAGATTGTTGGCATAGACACCGCCGGTTGAGAATGGTCTCACCGCATTCCACAGCTCGCGGGCCCAGCGGATATTTGCTTCATCATCGGCGGGATCGTCCCAGATGGCGATCGGGAAGCAGTCGAGCGCCGCATCGCGATTGGCGTAGGGCGAGTGCGGCACGGGCACGCGGGCGATCGCGCCGCCGACCTGCTGGAACACCAGCAGGGACGAGCGAGTGGGAGCCTTCGCGTAACTGTCGAGCAGCGCCTCGACCGCACCGTCGCCGATCTCGCGCAGGAACTGTGCTTTCCAGTAATAGCGTCGTCCGCGGGGAAAGAGGCTGTCTACCGCCGATTGAATCTGGAGATAAGGAACGGCTTGCAGGCGGCTTTCGATGGGAGATCCGAATTTCATCAGCGGTGCGATGACGGGCTCGCCGGCTTCGGGCGACCCGACATAGCAAGCCGAGATGCTGAAGGCGCGGTCGCCGGAGGGCAGTGTGACGAGCGCGGCGTCGACGCTCAACTCGTCCGGGGCGTCGCGGGAGAATTTGTCGTAGAACCGCATGGCCTCGCGCGCCTGATCGTAGGCGTGAAGCACAGAGCCCACGAGAAGGGCAGGGCCGAGCGGGTGCAAACGGTATTCGAACGCCGTCACGATGCCGAAATTGCCGCCGCCGCCGCGCAAGGCCCAGAACAGGTCGGGATGCTCGCCGGCGCTTGTCCGCAACAGCCGTCCGTCGGCGGTGACGATTTCGGCCGCGATCAGATTGTCGCAACTCAGGCCGTGCTTCCGCCCGAGCTTGCCGAAGCCTCCGCCCAGCGTCAGGCCGGCAATCCCGGTGTCGCTGTTGATGCCCATGGTCGTGGCAAGGCCGTGGGCCTGCGTGGCAGCATCGAATTCGCCGAGATTGAGACCAGCTTCGGCCCTGGCGATACGGCGCTCGGGATCGACGACGATCTTCTTCATGCGGGACAGGTCGATCACCACCCCATCGTCGCACACGGACAGCCCGGCGACGTTATGGCCGCCGCTGCGAACTGCCACGAGCGAGCCTTGTGACCTGGCATAGGTGACGGCACGGACGACGTCATCGGGATCAGCGCAAAAGACGATCGCGGCAGGGCGTTTGTCGATTGCCCCGTTCCAGACCACGCGCGCCTGGTTATAGGCCGCGTCTGTCGGCAACACCATTTCACCCCGCAGGCCTTGCCGCAGCTGTTCGATCGCGGCATTGGAAGAATGGGACCTGCCCGACAACGCATCGGTCTGTCGCGGAATCTCCATCGCAGTCGCCCTCGGTTCCGACAGGAAGCATGGTCTCATAGGGCCCAACCTTCCGCAAAAGCGAAATTCTTCGCTACTGGATGAGCAGAATTCATCTACACTGCCGGCATGAGGAATATCCCGCCGCTCCGCGCCTTGCACGCCTTCGAGGCGGCCGCCCGGCACGGCAGCTTCAAGGCCGCGGCGGCGGAGCTCGGCGTGACGCCGACGGCGATCAGCCACCAGGTCCGCTTGCTGGAAGAGATATGCGGTTGCAAGCTCTTCCAGCGCCGGCCGCGCCCGCTCGTGCTGACGAGCGCGGGAGCGCGGCTGTTCCCTGTCCTGCGCAACAGCTTTGATCTTCTCGCCGGCTCGCTTGCCGCCGTCGCCGAGCCGGATGTTCAGGCGCCATTGCGGGTGACAAGTCCGAACGCTTTCGCCAGCCGATGGCTGGCGCCGCGGTTGCCGAAATGGCGGGAGGCCAATCCGGCCGTGCCGCTCGAGATCATCGGGACGGACGCGCTGCTCGATCTGCGCGCCGGCGCCGCCGACGTGGCGATCCGCTATACGCGGCGCCCGCCTGTGGGCTTTGCCGGGCAAGAGCTGTGCCGCGATTCCTTCTTTCCCATCTGCAGTCCGCGATTGCTGGCAAGCGATGGGCGGGCGATCGAGCGCGCCGCTGATCTGTTGCGCTATCCGTTGGTCCATTTCGACTGGATGAACCGGGATCCGGACGCTCCCACCTGGTCCCGATGGCTGGCGACGGCCCGCTCGATCGATCCGGAGCTGATCCCGGACAAGGCCTGGGATTTGAGCTTCCGCGAGGAGTTGCATGCGATCGATGCGGTTGCCGCCGGGCAAGGCATTGCGATCCTAAGTGACGTCGTGGTCGGCCGCGAGTTGGAAAACGGTTCGCTCGTCAAGGCGCATCCATTGTCCCTGCCGGGCTACAGCTTCTACGTCGTCTGGATGCACCACAGCCTGCGATCCGCGGTGATGGAGGCCTTCCTGGCGTGGATGAGAAGCGTCCTATGAGACTGTCAAGCCTGCCCGCGCATGAGCGCGGAAGCCCCGCCTATGCCTCTATCGAAATCTTGCCCTCTGAATTGATGAAATGGGATCATCGACGCGACTGGCGGAAGTGATCGGTGACTCTTGTCTGACCGATCGATCGTCGAGCCGATTGTCGTAAATCCGCCTGAGCAAGTCGCGGGCAGCCTTGGCGCGCTCCCATGTGCGGCCAACCAGCTTGCGTCCTCCCAAGGTTGCTGGCTCATCGGCTACATCATCCCAGACGGTCCAGGTTCCAGACGGCTCAGGATGACAGCGGAATCTGGGTTGGCGGTCTTCCATGGCCCCAAAACGGCCAATTCCCCATTGAGTTCGGCTTAAGATACGAAGGTGGTTAACCGCGGCGGCCTCGACCCTGCCCTAGCGGCCCACATGATCCGCCGCGAGCGGGGCGCGATGCCGGCCAAAGACCGTGGAAAATTCCGGGGTACAGCCTAGGCAACGGACGTCGATTGCGCGCGTTCTATTGGGAGGAACCGTGGCCGATTTAGTGGCTAGCCTCATGTGCTGACAAAATCGGAGGCGACTAGGATGTCTAAATTCAAAGAAGCCCTTGAACGCGGCAAGCAAGCTCACCGTCAGCAAGAGAAGCGCAATGACAAGGCGGATACCCAAACGGCGGACTTCGGTGCTCAAGCCAAGGCTTGGTTAGACGACATCGTCGTCGCGTCGTTGGAAGCGGCCAGGGCAGAGGTGGCGGGCGAGGTGACCATATACATAGACACCACGCCACGCCGCGAAGTCAAAGCGGTAACACCCTCCCTCCGGTTCCAGATCTACAGAGAAGGATTGGAAAAGAAGGCCAGAAAGACGTTCACAGTCAGGGTTCAACTGAGTGGGGAGGCGTCGGTTTCTTCGCCCGGGATGGTGGCGGAGGATGTCGGAAACATAGGGGATAGGTCTGCCGAGAGGTTTCGCAATTTGGTTGTCAAGCTGATCGAGGACGCTGCTAAGGGCGCTTAGCAGATAGGCAAAGCATCTTTGCGTCCTGTCTGGGCAAGAAGCCCCATGCCGGTCCGAAGGGCCACGGGCGTAGGCTTGTAATCGTCATTTTCGGCAACGGCATCAAGCAGGATTTCATCGCCTATCACTGGGGCAGGCAGGTGCGGCTGTCGCCGCGTCCAAGTGTGCTGCGGCTCGTCATCGATCAGTAAACTGCCGCATGGCGTACGGATCCCCTTTTGCTCTTCAGCCCTTGGACGCACCGGCCTTCCCGTCCGCGCCCTCCAGCAGCGCGATCAATCCCTTGAGGATCTCGAGCGGCGGCGGCGGGCAGCCCGGAATGTGCATGTCGACGGGCACTACGTCGGACACGCCGCCGACAACCGCGTAGCTGCCGGCGAAGCAGCCGCCGTCCTTGGCACAGTCGCCGAGCGCGACCACCCATTTCGGGTTGGGCGTCGCGTCCCAGGTCCGCTTCAGCGCCTCGCGCATGTTTTTGGTGACCGGTCCGGTGACCAAAAGCACGTCGGCATGGCGGGGCGAGGCGACGAAGCGGAAGCCGAAGCGCTCGATGTCGTAGAAGGCGTTGTTCAACGCATGCATTTCGAGCTCGCAGCCATTGCAGGAGCCGGCGTCGACCGCGCGGATCGACAGGCTCCGGCCGAGCCGCTTGCGGGCAAGGCCGTCGAGCGCGCGCGCCAGCTCGTCGACCGCCGCATCGCTCGCCTGCGGCGGGCGCTCGGTCAGGGGTGGGCGGATCAGGCTTTCGAAAAGGAGCTTGCGCATGACGAGGTGCCTTCGACCAGCTTAGAGATCATGGCCGGAATAGGAGCAGTTGAAGGATTTGTTGCAGATCGGGAAGTCGGCGACGATGTTGCCCTCGATCGCCGCTTCCAGCAGCGGCCACTGGAACCATGACGGGTCGCGCAGGTGGCAGCGCTCGATCGTGCCGCCCTCGCCGATGCGCAGCCAGGCCAGTATGTCGCCGCGAAAACCCTCGACCAGCGCCATGCCCTCACCCGGCCCATCCGCAAGAGCAATGTCCGCGCGGAGCGAGCCGGCGGGCAGCCGCCCCAGGATCTGCTCGACGAGCGACAGGCTCTGCTCGACCTCGCGCACGCGGATCCAGACGCGCGCGTTGACGTCGCCCTCCTGCAGCACCGGCACATCAAAGGCGAGCTCGTCATAGGGCGCGTAGGCAAGATCGCGCCGCGCATCGAAATCGCGGCCCGACGCCCGCCCGACATAGCCGCCGGCGGCATATTGCCGGGCAAGCTCGACTTTGAGCCGGCCAGTCGCCACCGTACGGTCCTGCAGCGATGCCGTGTTGTCGTAGAGCTCGACCAGATGCGGAAAGCGCTGCCTGATCTCCGCGACCAGCGATCGGATGGCGCTCGCGCCCGCCTCATTCAGATCGCCTGCCACGCCGCCGGGCACGATGCGGTCGCGCATCAGGCGATGGCCGAAGGCGGCGTCGGCGGCGCGCAGCACGCGTTCGCGCAGCACGCCGCAATGCGCGTGCATCAGCGCGAAGGCAGCGTCGTTGCAGATTGCGCCAATATCGCCGAGGTGGTTGGCCAGGCGTTCCAGTTCCGCCATCAGTGCCCGCAGCCAGATTGCGCGCGGCGGCGGCGTGACTCCGAGCGCCGCCTCCACCGCGCGGGCGAAGGCAAGGGAATAGGCGACCGTGCTGTCGCCCGACGTCCTGCCCGCGAGTTTTGCCGCGCGATCGATGGGCGCGCCGGCCATCAGGCCTTCGATGCCCTTGTGCACATAGCCCAGCCGCTCCTCCAGCCGCACCACGGTTTCACCGCTTGCCGTGAAGCGGAAATGCCCCGGCTCGATGATGCCGGCATGCACCGGCCCGACCGCGATCTGGTGGAGGCTCTCGCCCTCCGCCGCGAGGAACCGGTAGGAGGGCGCGGCCGCCGGCTCGCCCGGCCGCGCCGCCAGGGGATGCGAGACCCCCCACTGGCCGTGGTCGAGCCAGCGGCGGGTGTCGGGAAGGCCTTGCGGCACAAGCCCGAAGAGGTCTGCCGCGGCGCGCTCCGGCCGCAGGGCCGGCGGATGGTATTGGCCGACCGACGGATAGCGGCCACCGCGGCAGTCCAGGCTGATGATGCCCACATGCCGCGCCTCGTCGAGAAGCGCCATGTGCACCCTGTCCGGCTCTCCCCACAGGCCGAGCAGGCTCCAGCGGCCGGCGGCGAGCTGCTCGACGGCAAGATTCCAGGCCTTCGGAGCCACTGCGGCGCGCTGCCATGGCGCGTGGTGCTCGACCGGGCGGCGACCGGCCTCGATGAGATCGCTAAGCGCGGGCATGTCCTTCCTGCTCATGGCCTCACCCCAGGATGCCGGCGACATGCTGGAACCACGCGACCAGCGGCGCCGGCAGATAGATGCCGGCGGCAAACACCAGAGCGAGGTGCGAATACATCGGCACGTAGGACGCCTCGACCGGCGCCATGCCGCCGCGCGGCTCGCCGAAGGCGAGGCCGGTCAGCCGCAAAAGTAGCGCGCCGAAGGCGATGAGCAGCCCGAACACCAGCGGGATCGCCAGCCACGGATATCTGGCGAAAGTCGAGCTGACGACCAGGAACTCGCTCATGAAGATGCCGAGCGGCGGCAGGCCGGCGATCGCCACGACGCCGATGACGAGCGCCCAGCCAAGCCCTGGGTGGCTTTCGGTCAGCCCCCTGATCTCGGAGATCTTCTGCGTGCCCTTGACCTGCGCGATATGGCCGACGGCGAAGAAGATCGCCGACTTGGTCAGGCTGTGCATGACCATGTGCAGCAGGCCGGCGAAGTTGGCGAGCGGCCCGCCCATGCCGAAGGCGAAGACGATGATGCCCATGTGCTCGATCGAGGAATAAGCGAACAGGCGTTTGATGTCGCGGCGGCGGTAGAGCATGAAGGCCGCGAAGATCAGCGAGGTGAGCCCCATCGTCGCCATCAGCGGCCCCGGGCCGATCGCCTCCGGGCTCGCGGCGAGCAAGAGCTTAAAGCGCAGCACGGCGTAGAGCGCGACGTTGAGCAGCAGGCCCGACAGCACCGCCGAGATCGGCGTCGGGCCCTCGGCATGCGCGTCGGGCAGCCAGGCATGCAGCGGCGCGAGCCCGACCTTGGTGCCATAGCCGAGCAGCAGGAAGATGAAGGCGACGCTGAGCAGGGCAGGGTCGAAATGCGCCGCCTTGTCGATCAGCACCGACCAGACCATGGCGTTGGTGCCCGCGCCGACGACCGGCTGCGCGGCCATGTAGACGAGGATGGTGCCGAAGAGAGCGAGCGCGATGCCGACGCTTCCCAGGATGAAATATTTCCACGCCGCCTCCAGCGCCTCGTGGGTACGGTAGATGCCGACCATCAGCACGGTGGTCAGCGTGGCGAGCTCCACCGCGACCCACATCAGGCCGATATTGTTCGACACGAAGGCCAGGTTCATGCCGAACATCATGATCTGGTACATCGCGTGGTAGAACCGCAGGTTCGGCGCGGTCAGCCGGCCGGTCTCCAGCTCATGCGCGATATAGGAGGCGCTGAACACGCTGGTGGTGAAGCCGACGAATGTGTTGAGCACGATGAAGACGATGTTGAGGTCGTCGACCAGCAGATATTGCCCCGGCGCCGGCCGGTCGGTGACGAACAGCGACAGCGCCGCGAGCAGGGTCAGGAAGCTTGCCGCAACATTGACGCTCGCCGTCATCTTGTAGTTCGGCAGCGCCGCCAGAATGGCCGCGGCGCCCGCCGGAATGAAAAGGATCGCGGCCACGGCATCGAAGGAGAAGGCGGTCATTGGCGCTCTCCCCGGTAGTCATCGAGTGCGCCGACATCGACCGAATCGAACCGCTCCCGGATGCGGAACAGGAAGACGCCGATGACGATGAAGGCGATCAGGATCGAGAAGGCGACGCTGATCTCGACGACCAGCGGCATGCCCTTGGCGCCGGTGGCGGCGAGCACCAGGCCGTTCTCCAGCGACATGAAGCCGACGACCTGGCTGACGGCGTTGCGCCTTGTGACCATCACCAGCAGTCCCAGCAAAATGATCGACAGCGCGAAAGCGAGATCCTCGCGGGCGAGCGGGTCGGCCTCGGGCGTCACTCGCAGCATCAGCACCATGGAGAGCGTCACCAGCCCGATGCCCGCGAGCATGGTCGGACCGATGCCGACGGCGGTCTCGATGTCGCGGTGGATGCCGAGCCGCTGGATGATGCGATGCAGCCCGACCGGAATGACGACCGCCTTGAAGACCAGCGCTATTGCCGCGGTGATGTAGAGATGATGCGCGTCCTGGATATAGGCCTGCCAGGCCACCGACAGCGCAAGCACCACCGCATGCACCGCAAAGACATTGATCAGCGCGAACAGCCGGTCCTGGTAGAGCATCATGAAGGAAACCAGCACCAGGCTGCCGGCAAGCAGATGGGCGATGTCGAAGGTGAGACCGTTCATCACAGGCTCCGCGAGACGAACAGCAGAAGCGTGCCGAGCAGCGCCAGCATCAGCGCCGCGCCGAGGAAATCCGGCACGCGGAAGACGCGCATCTTGGCGACCGCCGTCTCGAACACGGCAAGCAGGATGGCTAGCGCCGCGAGCTTGACCAGATAGGCGGCTGCTCCGATGACCAGCGCTTTCGGCCCCGCCCCGGCATGCGCCAGGCCCCAGGGCAGGAAGACGCAGGAGATCAGCGACACGTAGAGCACGAGCTTGAGGAAGGTGGCGAGCTCGATCATCGCCAGATGGCGGCCGGAATATTCCAGGATCATCGCCTCGTGCACCATGGTGAGCTCAAGATGCGTGGCCGGATTGTCGACCGGGATGCGCGCGTTTTCGGCGATCGCCACCATCACCAAGGCGATTAGCGACATGCCGAGCGACACGCGCAGGCCGACCTCTGGCGAGCTCATGAAGGCGGCAACCGTCGAAAGCTGCGTGGCGCCGGCCACCAGCGCCAGGCTGAACACGATGAGCAGCATCGCGGGTTCGGCCAGCGAGGCGATCATCACCTCGCGGCTGGCGCCGATGCCGCCGAAGCTGGTGCCGACGTCCATCCCGGCCAACGCCTGGAAGAAGCGCGCGCTGCCGAGCAGCGCCACGATGACGATGAGATCGGCGGTCCAGCTGAACTGGAGGCCGGCGGCGAATGTCGGAACCAGCGCCGCCGCAACCCAGGTGGCGGCAAAGATCAGGTAGGGCGTCACCCGGAACAGCCAGGAGGCGTTGTCGGCCAGCACGACCTCCTTGCGCATCAGCCGGATAAGATCGCGATAGGGCTGGATCAGCGAAGGTCCCTGCCGCCTGACCAGCCTCGCCTTGACCTTGCGCACGAAGCCGATCAGCAGCGGCGCCAGCAAAAGCACCAGAAACATCTGCGCGCCCTGCACGGCCAGCTCGAAAATCACGGCCATAGCGCAAGCACCAGAAGCAGGATGACGAGGTAGAGGAAGACCAGCGTCAGATAGCGGCGGATGGTCAGGAACTGCAGGTGGTTCAGCCGCTCGGTGGCGAAGTCGATCGCGCCGGTGATCGGCTGGTAGAAAATCTCCCAGGCCACATCGTGGAAATCCACCTTGAGGCGTGCTGGTTCGAGCGCGCCCGGCGCCGGCATTTCCACCGTCTCGCGGGCGCGGAACGCGAAGCTGCCGAACACCCGGCGAATGGGCTGCGCGAAGCTGACGGCCGTGTATTGCGCGGCGGGCACCGCGTCGGCGAAACCGCATCCCCAGGCCGGGCCCCGGCGCAGCGCGTGCGAGGCGAAGCGGTGGATGAAGAAGGCCGCCAGCGAGGCCGAGATGGTGATGAAGACGAACACTAAGAGGCCGTTGTAGGAGCTGCGGCTCTCGGCGATCGGCACGATCGACAGCCAGGGCTGCGCCGCCTGCACCGGCATGCTCTCGCCGATCAGCGAAAGCGTCACCGGCGAGAGCTTGTCGATGACAAAGCCGGGCAGAATGCCGGCGAGCAGGCAGAAGACGGCGAGCACGGCCATCGCCGCCAACGACCAGCGATCGACCTCATGCGCCCGTTCCACCGCCGCCGATCGCGCCCGGCCGAGGAAGGTGATGCCGAATGCCTTCACGAAGCACGCCGCGGCCAACGCTGCCGCCAGCGCCAGCATGCCGCCGACGGCCGGCACGATGACTTTCAGGCCCCATTGCGGCAGCTCGGGGCTCTGCAATATGGCCTGGAAGACCAGCCATTCGGAGGCGAAGCCGTTGAAGGGCGGCAGCGCCGAGATCGAGACGCAGCCGACGAGGAAGACGAAGCTGGTCACCGGCAGGCGATGGATGAGGCCGCCAAGCTTCTCCATGTCGCGCTCGCCGGTCGCCGAGAGCACCGCGCCGGCGCCGAAGAAAAGCAGGCTCTTGAAGAAGGAATGGTTGAGCACGTGGAAGAGGGCCGCCGTGAAGGCTAGCGCCGCGGCCGTCGGCATGGCATTCGCCTTGAAGGCAAGCGCCAGGCCAAGGCTGGCAAAGACGACGCCGATATTCTCGATGGTCGAGTAGGCCAGCAGCCGCTTGAGATCCTTTTCCATCAGCGCGTGCAGAATGCCGAGGACCGCCGTCGTGCCGCCGATGAGAAGGACGACGACGCCCGACCACCACGCCGGCTCGCCCAGCAGGTCGAACACCACGCGGATGAAGCCGTAGATGGCGACCTTCGTCATGATGCCGCTCATCAACGCCGAGACGTGGCTGGGTGCTGCCGGATGGGCAAGCGGCAGCCAGGCATGCAGCGGCACCAGGCCGGCCTTGGAGCCGGCCCCGAGCAGCATGAGCGCGAGCACCGCGCCTGCGGCGAGCCGGCCGGGATGCGCCGCCCGCATCGCGTCGAACGCATAGGTTCCCGCCGGCCCCGCCAGCAGGCCGAAGGCCAGCAGCAGCGCCAGCGTGCCGAAGCTCGCCATCACCAGATAGATGTAGCCGGCCCGCCGGTTGGCCTCGTCGCGATGGTGCGCCATGACCAGCGCCCAGGAGGCGAGCGACATGAATTCCCACGACAGCAGGAAGCTGAAGGCGTCGTTGGCGAGCACCACGAGGTTCATGCCGGCGAGGAAGGCCGGGTAGAACGGCAGCACCCGATGCGGCTGGGATTCGTGTTGGCCATAGCCAAGGCCGTAGAGGCTGGTGATGGCGCCGCCCAGGTTCACGACGACGAGGAAGAACGCCGACAGGCCGTCGAGACGGAACCGGGCGCCGGTCCACGGCAGGCCGAGCGGCAAGGTGACGGCGGACACCTCGCCGGGATTGTCCGCGAGATGGCCCGCGACAATGGCGAGCAAGGCGGCGGAAATCGCGAGCGCCGCGCCATAGACCAGGCGCGTCGCCGAGGCGTGCCGGCCGACCACTGCGGCCAGTATGGCTGTTGCCAGAAGCGCGGCGGGGCCGCACAGCAGAAGAGCTGCGGTCGACATCACGGCAGGCTCCCGCCGAGCTCGACATCATCGGGCGCCCTAGCCGGACCGAGCCCGGCCTTCAGCCGCACGCCGCGTCCACCACCCTGGCTGACCGCGCCTTCGCCGATCAATTCGATGCCGGCAACTTC
Source organism: Mesorhizobium dulcispinae (assembly GCF_033977345.1). Taxonomy (NCBI): domain Bacteria; kingdom Pseudomonadati; phylum Pseudomonadota; class Alphaproteobacteria; order Hyphomicrobiales; family Phyllobacteriaceae; genus Mesorhizobium; species Mesorhizobium dulcispinae. The sequence continues at coordinate 273,068 of NZ_JAVIIY010000006.1, read as the reverse complement.
AAGCGCGGCGATCAGCTTCATCAGCGAATCGACGTTGCCTCGAATGATCGAGCCGCTGGCTTCCATGCGCTGGATGGTCGGCACCGAAAGGCCGGACAATTCGGCAAGCCGTCGCTGATCGATGCCGAGCAGCGATCTGGCGGCGCGCAATTGCGGTGCGGTTATCACCGAGGACTCTTCTGTTCAGTTCTGAAATATGAGGTCTCGGTGTTGTAGCCTACATTAAAAGGTCTCATCGTCAAGGATTGATGTTTGAAACATCGATGTTGATGGTAATCCACCGGCGCGTGTTTTATGGGCCAGAGCCGCTTCCATCCATGCCCCATGCGGCCTATTCGCGGAATGCGCTTACTGTTCGCGTAAAGTGATTAGCCGTCGATTGCATGGATATCGGCGTCGAGGACGCAATAGGGCGCGTGACGGAAATCGCGGATCGCCGCGACCTCATCGCCGCGCCAGTCAACCAGCACGAAGCCGCGCACCGCGTTGTCCGCCTGCGGGTTGTGGATCAGGATCGCCGGCCGGCCGTCGACGAAGCCGAGCGACAGTGCCCAATCGCTGAGCCGGTCGTAATTGCCGAAATAGGTCGAGGCCTCCTTCTTGCCGCTGAGGCGAGTGCGGTTGACGACGTCGACCTGGATATCCTCGGCGATCAGCGCCCTGACGGCGTCGAAGTCGCGCGCGTTGAACAGGTCGATGTAGCGGCGCAGCCGCCGCTCTTCATCCGGATCGAGCTTCGGCAAAGGCACATCATCCGGTGCCGCTGCCAGCGCCTTCAGCTCCGCCCGGCCGCGATGCAGCGCCGCCTTGGTGGCGGCGAGCGTCGCGCCCGTCACCGCGCAGGTCTCATGCAGGCTGAGGCCGAGCACATCGACCAGGATCACGGCGCTGCGTTGCGCCAGCGTCAGCCGCATGAAGCTGTGCAGGCTGGTCGCCGCCGCGAGCCTGGTCTCCGCGCTGGCGGAGAGGTCTTCTATTCCGGTCATGTCGGCCTCGGTCATGCGCGAACGCTCCCGCTGGCGGCGGCGCAGATGATCCTGCGCCGCATTGTGGGCGATGCGGAACAGCCACTGCTCGGGACGCTCGACCGCAGCGCCGCCGTCATGCGCGGCAAGCGCCTTCACCGCCGCCTCCTGCACGATGTCCTCGCCCTCGATGACCGAGCCGGCCATGCGGGCGGCATAGCGGTGCAGTTTCGGCCGCAGGCCGACGAGCATGGCTTCGAGCGCCGCGCGGTCGAATTTCGCTGTGCTCATCCTTCTCACTCTCGCATCGCCGGCCAGCTGCGCCGCCACGCCCGGTCAGGCCGGCACGGCCTCCTCGGCATTCGCCAGCATATGATAGTTGCCGATGATCCTCGCCGACGATCTGGCGAGCGGTGTCGAGCGCCGCTCGGCATGGTTCGCTCCGAACAGTTTGAACGCCTCGAGCTCGGTCAGCCCCGAGCTGTCCTTGTCGTAGCCGACGAGATGGACGAACTCGCCATTCTCCAGCTCGAGCACCAGATAGCGCACGGATTGCGGCTTGGTTTCATCCAGCGCCTCGAACACCTTTGCCACCAGCGCCCGGTTCTCGGCGATGCTGGCGTCCTTCACGCCGTAGCGGATGAGGTTGTAGGTCATGGTCGTCTCCTGTTTGCGGGTTGCAGGAGAAAGACGATCGGCGTGGGCGAAAGGATTCGCAGGTCGCGAAAGATCTTTTGAAAGGCTGAGCGGGAGCGAAAACCGCGCCGTCGCGATCCTTCGCGCCCCCTTCGTCCTGCCGGACATCTCCCCCACTTGGGCCCACGAGGGGGAGATCACGCGCTCAACTGCTTTCGCCAATCGCCAACGTTGCAGGAATGGGCGGGGCGCTGGAACCGCCAATCTCCCCCCTTGTGGGGGAGATGTCCGGCAGGACAGAGGGGGGCGCTGTCCCGCCAGCATCTCAGTTATGGCGTCGCCCTCCGCTCAGCCAACCGCCTTGCCAGCCGCCCGTCCCGCGCTGCGTCCTGAAAAGATGCAGCCGCCAAGAAAAGTGCCTTCCAGCGCCGCGTAGCCATGCACGCCGCCGCCGCCGAAGCCTGCCACTTCGCCCACCGCATAGAGCCCCGGCACCGGCTGGCCGTCGACGTCGAGCACGCGGCTGTCGAGATCGGTCTGGAGTCCGCCCAGCGTCTTGCGGGTGAGCACGTTGAGGCGGACCGCGATCAGCGGGCCGTTCGCCGGATCGAGCATCTTGTGCGGTTGCGCCGTGCGGATCAGCCTGTCGCCGAGATAGGCGCGGGCGCCGCGCAGCGCGGTGATCTGCGCATCCTTGGAGAACGGGTTGTCGAGCTGCATGTCGCGGGCGCGGATCTCGCGCTCGACCTGCGCCACGTCGAGCAGCGGCTCGCCGCCGGCCAGCGCGTTCATGCGCGCCACCAGCTTCGAAAGGTCAGCCTCGACGATGAAATCCTCGCCCTTTTCCATGAACGCCTTGACCGGGCTTGGAATGCCTGACGTCGCGCGGCCCAGCACCTGGCGCCAGCTTTTTCCCGTCAGGTCAGGGTTCTGCTCCGAGCCCGACAGCGCGAACTCCTTCTGGATGATCTTCTTGGTCAGGATGAACCAGGAATAGTCGAAGCCCGTGCCCATGATGTGGCTGAGCGTGGCCAGCGTATCGAAGCCCGGATAGAGCGGCACCGGCAGCCTTTTTCCGCGCGCGTCGAGCCAGAGCGAGGAGGGGCCGGGCAGGATGCGGATCGCGTGCTCCGTCCAGATCGGCGCCCAGTTTTTTATCCCCTCGACATAGTGCCACATGCGATCGCGGTTGATGATCCTCCCGCCGGCCGCTTCCGAGATCGCCAGCATGCGGCCGTCGACATGGTCGGGCACGCCGGTGATCATGCGCTTCGGCGGTGCGCCAAGCCGCTCAGGCCAATTCTTGCGCACCAGCTCGTGATTGCCGCCGATGCCGCCGGACGCGACGATCACCGCCTGGGCGTGGAACTCGAAATCGCCGACCGCGTCGCGCGAGCTTTTATGCCCGCGCTCGACGCTGCTCGGCTCCAAAACGTCGCCGCGCACGCCGGTCACCGTCTTGCCGCTGCGGATGATTTCGTTGACCCGGTGGCGGAATTTGACCTGGACGAGCCCGCGCTTTTGCGCCTCGCGCACGCGCAGCACGAAAGGTTCGATCACGCCGGGTCCCGTACCCCAGGTGATGTGGAAGCGCGGCACCGAATTGCCGTGGCCGGAGGCATTGCCGCCGCCGCGCTCGGCCCAGCCGACCACGGGGAAGAATTTCAGCCCGCGCTCGATCAGCCAGGAGCGCTTCTCGCCGGCGGCGAAGCCGACATAGGCTTCCGCCCATTTGCGCGGCCAGAAATCCTCCGGACGGTCGAAGGCGGCGGTGCCCATCCAGTCTTCCAGCGCGAGGTCGTGCGAATCGCGGATGCGCATGCGCCGCTGCTCGGGCGAATTGACCAGGAACAGCCCGCCGAACGACCAGAAGGCCTGGCCGCCCAGCGACTGCTCCGGCTCCTGGTCGACGATGATGATTTTCCTGCCGGCGTCAGTCAGCTCGGCCGCGGCAACGAGGCCGGCCAGCCCCGCGCCGACGATGATCACATCCGCGTCGTCAGCCATGTTTTCCTCCCCCCAAATACGGCTGTTGGCGACGTCTCAGACGGGTTCCCAGCCGTCCTTATTGCCGGCGCGGAAGATGGCGTCGATTACCTTCTGGTTAAGCACCGATTCCTCCAGCGTGAAGACGCGGTCCTTGCCGCCCTGGGCGGCGCGCACGAAGGTCTCGCACTCCAGCCGGTACTGCTGCGTGCCCGGGAAGCGGAACACCTGCGCCTCGGTGTGGTTCTGGTTGTGCAGCTCGATGCGGTGGTGGTCGTAGAGCCCGGCATTGAAGGGCGAGAACACTTCGATGAAACCCGTCTCGCCGTGGAACACCATCACCTGGCGCGCGGCCATCTGGGTCGAGAGGTAGAAGGACAGTTCGAAGTCGCCGAAATCGGCGCGGATCGAGGAATAGATGTCGGTGCCGAAGGTCTTGTCGCGCTCGATCGTCGCCTGCACGCGGATCGGCTCCTTGCCGGTCGAGAACCGCGTCGACACTGTCGGATAGACGCCGATGTCGGGCAGCGCGCCGCCGCCGAGATCGAGCTGGTTGCGCATGTTCTTGGGGTCGACGTTGTAATAGGAAAACGCGCCCTGCACATGGCGCAGCCGGCCGATCGCGCCGCCGGCGATGAGGTCGCGCACCTTGATCCATTGCGGATGGTAGACGACCATGAAGGCCTCGCAGACCAGCACCTCCTTCTCGTCGCGCAGCTTGATCAGCGGCGGAATGTCCTTGGCGTCGAGCGCGAGAGGCTTCTCGACCAGCACATGTTTTCCCGCTTGAATCGCCTTTGCCGTCCATTCGACGTGCTGCGAGGTGGGCAGCGGGATATAGACGCCGTCGACCTCCTTGGAGGCGAGCAATTCCTCATAGGAGCCGAAAGCGTGCTGCGCGCCGAAGCGCTCGCCAAGGGCGCGGGCCTTCGCCAGATCGCGGCTGGCGATCGCCGACAGCACGCCGTTCTCCGACTCCACGATCGCCGGCAAAAGCTGCTCGCGGCCGATCTTGGCCGTCGACAGAACACCCCACCGGAACATTGTGCTTCTCCATGTCGGTTTACAGGCGACGAGGTTTGCCCGAAATCGGCGGAAAAGCCAATGCGGGACGCGGGCCACAAAGCGCGTTCGTCATCCTCGGGCTTGACCCGAGGATCCATTCCGTGACCTATGACGTAAAGTGCAATGGTGCAGAATTCTGTAGCCGTTGCAATGCCTTAGCGTCACGGAATGGATCCTAGGGTCTGCGCGCGTCGCTTCGCTCCTTGCTTCGCCCTAGCATGACGAACCCGGGGAGGCGGGGCTTAGAACTAGCCCCTTCTGCCCGTCAGCGTCATGTTGAAGTCGACAACATTGGAATAGAGCGGCGTGCCGACATCCATGCCGTAGCGCGACCGGAGCACCTTGCCGGTGACATGGAACTTGATCGTGCCGGACTTCAGTCCGTCAAGCTCGGCGGTGAACTTTTCCGAGAACGTCTTGCCGCGCGCCGTCAGCCGGCCGGTGACCACGGCGGTGGTGTCGCCGGTGCGTGTCACGTTGGTCGAACGGAACTGGATCTCCGGATTGTTGGCGCTGTCGAACACCGCGTCGGAGCGCAGGAAGGCATCGATGCGGCCCTGTCCGGTCCCGACGCTCTCCGGATAGATGGTGAGGTCGACCTTCGAACGCCCGACATCACTGTTGTCGATGCGGATCGTGCCCTTGAAGCGGCCGAAGGTGCCGTCGAAGCCGCCGCCGCCGGCCTTGCCGATGGTGAAGCGGATGCTGGAGCCCGACGGGCTGATCGTGTAGCTGCCGGCGGCGTCGCTGAGCGCCACGGCGGCGTAAACAGGCACGGCGAGGCAAGCGGCGAAAGCCGCCAATCCGAGGATGCGCGCATGCATGGAAATCTGTCCTATCCTGAGCCAGCGCATTGCTGTCTTCCCGCCACCAACGAACGGGCGGCCCGCTCTATTCCCGTCCTGACGAAGGCGTGATTATGCGCGCGAGCACGGTATCGCGCAGCAGGAAATGGTGGCGCAGCGCTGCCGCGATATGCAGCGCGACCAGCGCGATGCCGGCATAGGCGAGATACCAGTGCGCCGCCGACCAGAAGCTTTCCGCGGCGTCGGATTCGCTGAGCGGCAGGTTGGGCATCACGAACAGGTTGAACGGCATCGTCGGGATTTCCAGCGTCGAGACCGAAACCAGCGCCCAGCCGGAGAGCGGCAAGGCGACCTGGAAGGCATAGAGCGCGAAATGCGCCAGCGGCGCCGCCTTGCGCTCCAGGGTTCCGACCGAAGGCGGGAGTGCCGGCGCCCGATTGCCGAGCCGCCAGGCGATGCGCAGGATGATCAGCCCAAGCAGCAGGAAGCCGAAGGATTTGTGCAGCTGGATCAGCTCGAAGGACGTCCGCTGGCTTTCGATCCGCATCATGACGAAGCCGAGCACGAACTGGCCGATGAAGATGATGCCGATCAGCCAGTGGAGGATGATCATTGCCCAGCCGTAGCGTTTCGCGGTGTTGGTGATGGGTAATTGCATGGCCGAAAAACGCCGCTGAGGTCAGCTTTCTTCCACTCTCCCAACAAGGGGGAGAGTGGAGCTTAACCCGCCACCCTGAAGAAATCGACGAAAGCCCTGAGCGCCGGGCGCATCTGGCGGCGGCTCGGATAGTAGACGAAGAAGCCGTCAAAGGTCGGGCACCAGTCCTCCAGCACGCGGATCAGCCGGCCGTCGGCGAGCGGTGCGCGCACATAAGGCTCGAAGACGAAGGCTAGGCCGGCGCCGTCGATCGCGGCCTGGGCGATAAGGTGGTCCTCGTCGAGGATCAGCGGCCCTTGCACGGCGATTTCTATTTCCTCGCCGTCCTTCTCGAATTCCCAGCGGTAGAGGATGCCGCTGGAGAAACGAAAGCGGATGCAGCGGTGGTCGGCCAGATCGCGTGGATGGCGAGGTTTCGGCATCGCCTTGAAATAGGACGGCGCAGCGACCACCGCGCCGCGGAGGTCGGGCCCGATGCGCACCGCGATCATGTCGCGCTGCAGGCTTTCGCCGAGGCGCACGCCGGCATCGAAGCCCCCTTCGACCACGTCGGTGAAGCGGTCCTCGATGACGATCTCCAGCACGATATCGGGATAAGCCGCGGCAAAGGCGCTAAGCCTGGGCGTGAGTGTCAGGTGGGCGGCCGTGCGCGGCACGGTGAGCCGCAGATTGCCCGCCGGCCGGTCGCGCGCCTCGACCGCCGTTTCCAGCGCGAGGTCGATCTCGGACAATGCCGGCCGCAGCCGCTCCAGAAGCTGCGCGCCCTCCTCCGTCGGCGCGACGCTGCGCGTGCTGCGCGCCAAGAGCCGCACGCCAAGCCGCGCTTCCAGGCTCGATACCGCATGGCTCACCGCCGAAGGCGCGATGCCGAGTTCGCGCGCGGCGCCGCGAAAGCTGGCGCTTTGGGCGACGGCGGCAAGCACAGCGAGTTGGGAAAGGTTCGTTCGGCTCATTGATCTATTTTATAGAACAAGCCGTGCAAAAGAGACAGAATTATCGAACGCATTGCGAGGCGCTATCTCTCCCTCACCGCAACAAGGAGATGCGCCATGCAAACCCGCAAACTTGGAACTGAACTCGAAGTCTTCCCCGTCGGCCTCGGCTGCATGGGCATGAGCTTCGTGTATGGCGGTCAGCCGAAGGCCGAGGCCATCGCCACGCTGAGGCGCGCCGTCGACATCGGCGTCACCTTCTTTGATACGGCCGAAGTCTATGGACCATTCGAGAACGAGATCCTGCTCGGCAAGGCACTGAAGCCGGTGCGTGACAAGGTGACGATCGCCACCAAATTCGGCTTCAAGATCGCCGAGGAGGGCTCGGGCACCGAGCGGATGATCGGTGTCGACAGCCGCCCCGAGCACGTCAAGGCGGTGGCCGAGGCCTCGCTGAAGCGCCTCGATACCGACGTCATCGACCTCTACTACCAGCACCGCGTCGATCCGAATGTCCCGATCGAGGACACCGTCGGCGCCATGGCCGAATTGGTGCGCGAGGGCAAGGTGCGTGCGCTCGGCCTGTCCGAGGCAAGTGCGGCGACCATCCGCCGGGCGCATGCCGTGCACCCGATCGCGGCCGTGCAGAGCGAATATTCGCTGTGGACCCGCGACCCGGAAGACGGGGTCTTGGCTGTCTGCCGCGAACTCGGCATCGGCTTCGTCCCCTACAGCCCGCTCGGCCGCGGCCTGCTCACCGGCACCATCGGCAAGCGAGATACGCTCGGCGCCGGCGACTGGCGCCTCGGCCTTCCGCGGTTCCAGGCCGAAGCCATGGAAGCCAACAACGCCGTCATCGCGGTGCTGGAAAAGCTGGCAGCCGAGAAGGGTGTGACGCCGGCGCAGCTGGCGCTCGCCTGGGTGCTGCACCAGGGCGATTTCATCGTGCCGATCCCCGGTGCGCGGAAAATCCGCCACCTGGAGCAGAACACGGCCGCGGCCGGGATCGGGCTGAGCGCGACCGAAGCCGCCGCGATCGGCGACGCGCTGTCGCCCGACAAGGTGGTCGGCAAGCGCTACACCGAGGAATTGCTGGCGCTGGTGAATGGGTAGACGGTTCACTACCCACTCGCCTTGAAACGCTGGCGGGACAGCGCCCCCCTCTGTCCTGCCGGACATCTCCCCCACGAGGGGGGAGATCAGCAGCTTCGGCGCGGCGCTCTTTCTTGCAACGATGGTGATTGGCGAAAGCCGTGACGACAGCCAATCTCCCCCCTCGTGGGGGAGATGCCCGGCAGGGCAGAGGGGGGCGCTGTCCCGCCGAGTTTTCCTGTTTCGCTCGTCTCACCATGGCACCACCTCAATCTCCGGCCAGTACTCCTGCGCCCGCTTCCCCTTCGCCTCATGCGTGCGCTGGTTATCCAGCACCCGGTTCGGCGTGATGCGGAAGGAGAAAATGTCGTCGAGCCCGAACGGCGCCACCAACTCGAACTCGCCATCGCCATCGAACCGCACCCCCACCGCATGCGTCTTCGATGCAAAATAGCTGACCGATTCGCTCGCGCTCGTGTAGCGCGGGCATTCCTGCCCGAACTTCACCGGATACCACAGATGCACGCGCGCCTGGTTGCGCACCTCGACCGGCAGCGGTAATCCTTCGAAATGCCGCGCGGCCCGGCGGATCACCGCATCCTCGGCCTCGTAGGAAAGGTCGGCATTGTCGAAATAGAACAGGTCGACATCCTTGATGCCGTAGCCCGGCGGCTTGCCGGTCAGATGGTTCCAGACGCTGTTGTAGAGCGCGCCGGAAACCACCAGCCAGTCCGGCAAGGCGAGCGCACGCACCCGCGCCAGCGTCTCCGCCAGCAACGGGTCGGCCGCCACAATATCGAGGAAGGCCGCGCGCTGCTCGTCGAAGGGAAGGCCGGAATAGCGGAGGTGGTTCATCGTCCTTTTGAAGGGCGATTCGCCACCTGCCGGCAATCCTCGCAAGCAATTCCAGGAAAAGTGCGTAGCCGCTTTCCGTCCGGAATTGCGTAAAAACAAATGCTTAGAGCGGCGTCGAGCTGTTCTAAGCCCTCAGCACGCCGCCCGTCTGCTTGTTGACGTTCTCGACGATGCGTTTTGCGAGCGCCTCGAAATCCTCGTCGGTCAGCGTTTTTTCGACCGGCTGGATCGACACCTCGATGGCGATCGACTTCTTGGCCGTGCCGAGCGAAGCGCCTTCGAAGACGTCGAACACCGAAACGCCGGTGACCAGCTTCTTGTCGGCGGCTAAAGCTGCGCGCACCAGCGTGCCGGCCTCGACCGACCGGTCGACGACGAAGGCGAAGTCGCGCTTCACCGCCTGGAATGGCGAGAGTTCCAGCTTGGGCTTGGTGCGCGTCGGCTTGGCCTTCGGCTCCGGCACGGCGTCGACGAAAACCTCGAAGCCGCAGAGCGGTCCGGAAGCGTCGAGCGCGTCCAGCGTCTTCGGATGGAACTCGCCGAAGGTGCCGAGCACCGTCTTCGGGCCGAGCTTGATCGTGCCTGAGCGCCCGGGATGGTACCATGCTGGGCCGCCTGGCTCGATCTGCAGCCGGTCGACCGGCGCGCCGCAGGCTTCGAGCGCCGCGATCGCGTCCGCCTTGGCGTCGAACACGCCGACCGGGCCGGAATTGCCGGACCAGCTGCGGCCGGAGCCGTCGAGCTTGGCCGTGCCGCGCCTGACGCCGGCGGCAACGCGCCGCTGCTGATCGGGCAAGTCGCCTTCATAGGTGCCGGAGACCTCGAACAGCGCCACGTCGCCGATGCCGCGGTCGGCATTGCGCTGCGCGGCCGCGATCAGTCCCGGCAGCAGCGAGGGCCGCATGTCGGACATCTCGGCGGCGATCGGGTTGGCGAGCTTCAGCCCGTTCTGGCCGCCGCCGAACAGCTCGGCGTGCTTTGCCGGAATGAACGACCAGGTGACCGCCTCCATCATGCCGCGCACGGCCAGCGAACGCTTGGCCGCGCGGGTGCGCACCTGCAGCGTCGTCAGAATTCTGCCGTTGACGGCGTCATGCGAGGTCAGCGGCTGGGCCAAGATGTTGTCGACGCCGTGGATGCGCATCACCTCCTCGACGAGGTCGGCCTTGCCGTCGACGTCCGGCCGCCAGGACGGCACCTTCACCTCGACAGTGTCGCCCGAGCTGCGCGGCTCGAAGCCGAGGCGGGTCAGGATAGCGAGCGCTTCCTCTCGTGGCACCTCGATGCCGGTCAGCCGCTTCACTTCCGACAGCGGAAAGAAGATGATCTTCGGCTTGTGGCCGGCATAGCCCGCCACTTCGATTTCCGTCGGCGAGCCGCCGCAGAAATCGAGCACCAGCTTGGTCGCGAGCTCGACACCCGGCACCATGAATTCGGGATCGACGCCGCGCTCGAAGCGATAGCGCGCATCGCTGATGATGCCGAGCGTACGGCCGGTGCGGGCGGTGGTGATCGGATCCCAGAGCGCCGATTCGATCAGCACGTCGGTGGTGTTCTCGTCGCAGCCCGAATGTTCGCCGCCCATGATGCCGGCGATCGATTCGACGCCGTTGTCGTCGGCGATCACGCACATTTCCGGCGTCAGCGTGTATTCGCGCCCATCGAGCGCCAGCACCTTCTCGCCGTCCTTCGCCCGGCGCACGACGAGATTGCCGGCGACCTTGTTGGCGTCGAAGACATGCAGCGGCCGGCCGCGGTCGAAGGTGACGTAGTTGGTGATGTCGACCAGCGCGCTGATCGGGCGCAAGCCGATGGCGAGCAGCCGTTGCTGCAGCCATTTCGGCGATGGGCCGTTCTTCACGCCCTTCACCAGCGTCAGCGCGAAGCCGGGGCAGAGGTCCGGCGCCTCGATCTTGACCTTGACCGGGCACATGCCTTCGCCGGCATGCGGCATGATCGCGCCGCCGGTGAGCCGGCCGAGCCCGCTCGCCGCGAGATCGCGCGCGATGCCGTAGACGCTGGTCGCGTCCGGCCGGTTCGGCGTCAGATTGATCTCGATCACCGGATCGTCGAGATGCGCGTAAGCCGCGAAGCTGGTGCCGACCGGCGCGTCTTCGGGCAGGTCGATGATGCCGTTGTGCTCGTCGGAGATTTCCAGCTCGCGCTCGGAGCACATCATGCCGTGGCTTTCGACGCCGCGGATCTTGCCGACGGAAAGCGTCACGTCGATGCCGGGCACATAGGTGCCGGGCGCGGCGAAGGCGCCGATCAGGCCGGCGCGGGCATTCGGCGCGCCGCACACCACCTGCACCGGCGGCTTGCCGTCGCCGGTATCGACGGTCAGCACGCGCAGCCGGTCGGCGTCGGGATGCTGCACCGCCGTCAGCACCTTGGCGATGACGAAGGGCTTCAGGCTCGCCTTATCGTCGACACGTTCGACTTCGAGGCCGATCGCGGTCAGCCGCTCGACGATCTCGGCAAGCGAGGCGTCGGTCTCGAGATGGTCCTTGAGCCAGGAGAGGGTGAATTTCATGACTGTGTTCCGTCTGGTCTTTGCCCATTCGGTCTGGGCACGCTGGTCCTGAGATGGCGCGGCAGGTCGTCCGGCATGTGCAGGAAGGGCAGTTGCTCGCGCACATGGGCATGCAGCGTCGGCTTGAAATAGGCCGGCATGTCCATCGAACCGAGCGTAAAGTAGATCTGATTGCTGAGCCGCTCGTCCGTATAGGCGATCGGCGAGCCGCAGATGCCGCAGAACGAGCGCGTCACCGGGCCGTTCTCGAACGTCTTCAGCGCCTTGCCGTCGAGCGCGATCTGGTCGGCCATGAAGCCGACAAAGGCCGAGACCGGCGCGCCGCTGGCGCGCCGGCAATCACCGCAATGGCAATAGCTGATGTGGTGCGGCTCGGCTGACGCCTCGAACCGCACCGCGCCGCAGCGGCAGCCGCCGGTGTGCGGGGCCGTCATGTCGAGAGCCCCCCGAACAGCGTCGGCAGGTCGAGCGGCCTGAAGCCGTAATGCGTGAGCCAGCGCACATCCGCGTCGAAAAAGGCGCGCAGGTCCGGCATGCCGTATTTCAGCATGGCGATGCGGTCGATGCCCATGCCCCAGGCGAAGCCCTGGTATTCGTCGGGATCGAGCCCGCCGTGACGCAGCACGTTGGGGTGCACCATGCCGCAGCCCAGGATCTCCATCCAGTCGGAGCCTTCGCCGAAGCGCACTTCGCCCGGACGCGAACGGTCGCACTGGATGTCGACCTCGAGGCTGGGCTCGGTGAACGGGAAGAAGGACGGCCGGAAACGCATCTTGACGCTCGGCACCTCGAAGAAGGCCTTGCAGAACTCCTCCAGCACCCACTTCATGTTGGCGATGTTGGCGGTTTTGTCGATCACCAGCCCCTCGACCTGGTGGAACATCGGCGAGTGCGTGGCGTCCGAATCCTGCCGGTAGGTCTTGCCGGGGATGACGATGCGGATCGGCGGCTTCTGCTGCTCCATGGTGCGGATCTGCACGGGCGAGGTGTGCGTGCGCAACAGCTTGCGCTCGCCCTTCTCGTCCGGCTGGAAGAAGAAGGTGTCGTGCATCTCGCGCGCCGGATGTCCCTCGGGGAAGTTGAGCGCGGTGAAATTGTAGTAATCGGTCTCGATATCCGGACCTTCGGCGATCGAGAAGCCGAGGTCGCCGAAGATCGCCGCGATCTCGTCGATCACCTGGCTGATCGGATGGATGCGGCCGCGCTCGGCCGGCGACTGGCGCACCGGCAGCGTGACGTCGACCGTCTCGGCCGCGAGCCGTGCGGCGATCGCGACGTCCTTCAGTTCCGCTTTGCGCGCCGTCAGCGCCTCGGCGACGCGGTTCTTCAGGCCGTTGATCGCCGGGCCCTTCACCTGCCGCTCCTCGGCGCTCATGGCGCCGAGCGTCTTCAGCATTTCGGAGACCGAGCCCTTCTTGCCCAGCGCCGAGACGCGCACCGCCTCGATCGCCTGCTCATCCGCTGCTGCGGCGATGTCGGCAAGCAGTGAAGCTTCAAGGGTTTCCAGATTTCCAGCAGTAGCGTTCACGGCGAAACTCTTTTGATGGGGTAACCGACATCGTGCGGTGCGGTACCATTTTGGTTACATCAGGAACAAAGAAAAACCCGCGCCAGCCTGCCAGCGCGGGTTCCCCAAAATCAGATTTACGAATGCTTGGGAAGCGCTGGCTTAGGCGACAGCGCTCTCAAACGCATTCGGCGTGGTGTTCTTCAGATATTCGAGCGCGACCTTGGCTTTGGCCACAAGTGCTGCGAAAGCCTGCGGCTCGTGGATGGCCATGTCCGACAGGATCTTGCGGTCGATCTCGATGCCGGCCTTGTTGAGGCCGTCGATGAAGCGGCCATAGGTCAGGCCGTGCTCGTGCACCGCCGCGTTGATGCGCTGGATCCACAGCGCGCGGAACGAGCGCTTGCGGTTCTTGCGGTCGCGATAGGCGTACTGCAGCGACTTTTCCACCGCCTGCTTGGCGATGCGGATGGTGTTCTTGCGGCGGCCGTAGAAACCCTTGGCGGCTTTCAGGACCTTCTTGTGCTTGGCGTGGGCGGTGACGCCTCTCTTTACGCGTGCCATGTCATGATCTCCTTAAACGCTGTCCAGGCCGAATGCTTTAAAGGCCGTTCGGCAGAAAATTCTTGATGACCTTCTTGCCGTCCGGTTCAGCCAGAACCATCGTGCCGCGGGCATCGCGAATGAACTTGTTGGAACGCTTGATCATGCCGTGGCGCTTGCCGGCGGCAGCCGACAGCACCTTTCCGGTGGCAGTAATCTTGAACCGCTTCTTGGCGGCCGATTTGGTCTTCATCTTGGGCATTTTGCTTTCCTTTCGTGGGGGCCCCCAATCGGGCCGATGTTCGCTTCGGGCCGACCAAAGCCCGAAAAGCAAATGAAACCGCCACGGCATGCCCTGCCGGGCGGTTTTCTTGGAACGGCGGTCCTATAGATCAAAGACGGCGCGCGCGCAACACCCGAGACGGTGCGGCGCGCTGTCCATTTGCAGGCCGGCCTCACCTGAATATCAACTCGTTCCTACGGCAGGCGGAACCACACCGGCAACATCCCCGACTGCTGCGCGCCGTCGATCAGCTCGAAGGCCGGCAGCGCCACCAGGAACACCAGTCCGTCGAGCAGCGTGTTCAACAGCAGGCGCGGCTTGAAGCTGCCGGTGTCGCCTTCCTGGTAGAGCGAGAGGTTGGGGAAGAAGCGTGGCACCTTTGCCAGATAGGCGTTGTAAGGAGCGCCGAGCGCTTCCTTGAGATAGCGCTCCTCGCGCAGGATGACGATGTGGAAGGCGCCAGCGCACAGGAGCGCGAAAAGGATGATGCCCGAGAACGAGCCGATCTGCGCGCCGACGCCGGCGGCGGCCACGGTCGAGAACAGGTAAAGCGGGTTGCGGGTGACCGAATAGGGCCCGCCGGTGACCACTTCGGAGGATTTGCGTCCGCCGATATAGAGCGTGGACCACAGGCGCCCGACGATGCCGAGGAAGATCAGGAGCACGCCGAACATCTCGATCGACTCGTGGACCGGCGTTTCGGGAGGGAACGTCGACTGGCCGAACAAGAGTGCCGCAAACAGCACCACGATGAGCACCGCCAGCACGATGCGGCGCATGTACTGGTAGCCGCCCAACCCTTCTATCTGGTTGTCGGTCGGGACCTTTGTTTCATCGACCATGGCCAATCCGATCGTCGTGTTTTGCTCGCGATCGGATAGAAAACAGGCGCCCCGCCGATCGTCGGGACGCCGTGCTCCGCAATTCAGGCAGATTTTAGAGCACGATGCCGCTCAATTCTGTTTCTCGAAACCGTGATGGACACGGATCTCGCGCCGGCAGGCATCGGAACAAACAAGGGGGGAAGACGCGGGCGCCCGCCTGTCAGCGGGGCGCCAGCACCATCATCATCTGGCGGCCTTCGAGCTTCGGCTCGGCCTCGACCTTGGCGATCGGCGCCACTTCCTCGCGAACCTTGTTCAGGAGCTGCATGCCGAGTTCCATATGCGCCATCTCGCGGCCGCGGAAGCGCAGCGTAAGCTTGACCTTGTCGCCTTCCTCGAAGAAGCGCCGCACGGCCTTCATCTTGGTCTCGTAGTCATGGCTGTCGATGTTCGGGCGCATCTTGATCTCTTTGATCTCGATGACCTTCTGATTCTTGCGCGCTTCGGCCGCCTTCTTCTGGTTGGCGTATTTCAGCTTGCCGAGATCGAGAATTTTTACGACGGGCGGCTGCGCGTTGGGCGATATCTCAACGAGATCGAGCCCCGCCTCTTCGGCGAGCAGCAATGCGTCGTTGATGGAAACTTCGCCACGGTTCTGGCCTTCGGCGTCGATAAGCTGGACCCGGGGGACCCGGATGTCTCGGTTGGAGCGCGGACCGTCCTTGGTGGGTGCCGCTGCTTTGAAAGGTCTGCGAATGGTCGTGGTCTCCTCGGCCGTTTCGTTCAGGGTTCTTTGAGTTCAATTGCTTGGACGCGCCTATGTGGTGAGCGCGCGGCCGGAGTCAATAGCACAGCCTCGCCAGGAAATCACCTCAAAGCTTGCCCGGAACCTTGCCATTGTCTGCACCAAGCGAAGAAACGGCGCGAGCACTTTCCGGCGAACCGCTGGTTGTGCCAAAAGACCGCCCGGGAAGGACAAGGTCATGAACGCCAGCGCACCAGTTTTCATCGACGTCGACGGGTCGGAGATCGCCGTCAGGCACGTACCGGGCTCGGCACCGGGCATCGTCTGGCTGGGCGGCTACAAGTCCGACATGCTGGGCACCAAGGCCGAGGCGCTGTCGGACTGGACGGGCCGCGAAGGCCGCGCCTATCTGCGCCACGACTATTCCGGACACGGCGAGTCGGGCGGCGAATTCGCCGATGGCACGATCTCGAAATGGCTGGCCGAAAGCCTCGCGGTCTTCCGGCGTTTCGGCAAGGGCAAGCAGATCCTGGTCGGCTCCTCGATGGGGGCATGGATCGCGCTGCGCATGGTGCAGGAATTGCGCAAGGCGGGCGACACCAGCGTCGCCGGCCTTGTGCTGCTTGCGCCGGCGCCGGACTTCACCGTCGAGCTGATCGAGCCGGTGCTGACCAAGGCGCAAAAGCGCGACCTTTCGAAAAAGGGATTTTTCGCCGAACGGTCCGATTATTCGGACGAGCCCTATATCTATACGCGCGCGCTGATCGAGGACGGCCGCGCGAATCGGGTGATGACCGGGCCGATCGACAGCCATTGCCCCGTGCATATCCTGCAGGGCCTGGCCGATCCGGACGTACCGTCCGGCCATGCGCTGAAGCTCGCGGCGCTCTTGCCGGCAGACGACGTCACGCTGTCGCTGATCCCCGACGGCGACCATCGCCTGTCCCGCCCCGAGGATCTCGACATGCTCAAGCGCGCCGTTGGCGATATGGTCCAGCGGGTCGCCTGACGATGCGCATTTCCATACCGATATCGGCCTTCGTTGCGGCGATCGTCGGCTTCGGCGGCACGCTGGCCATCGTCATTGCCGCCGCCAAGGCGGTCGGCGCGACCCAGATCGAGACCGCGAGCGGGGTGACCGCGATCTGCCTGGCCATGGCCATCGAATGCCTGTGGCTGTCCTGGCGCACCAGGATGCCGGTCATCACAGCCTGGTCGACGCCGGGCCTGGCGCTGATTGCGGCCTCCAGCGGCTTCACCATGGCGCAAGCCGTCGGCGCCTTCATCGTTACCGGCATCCTTTTGATCGCCACCGGCCTGTTCAAGCCGCTGACCCGGCTGATCGCCATGATTCCCGCCTCGGTCGCGTCCGGCATGCTGGCCGGCATCCTGGTCGGCTTCGGCATCAATGCGGTGAAGGCCATTCCGACCGATCCCTGGCTGATCCTGCCGCTGATCGCCGCTTTCTTCGTCATCCGGCTGTTCAACCCGGCGGTGTCGGTGCTGGTGGTGCTGATCGGCGGTGGCCTTGCCGCCTTCCTCACCGGCCGCGTCGGCGGCCTGCCGGCGCCCGAACTGTCGACGCTGACGCTGATTGCGCCGCAGTTCACCGCCTCGGCGATCATCGGCCTGGCCCTGCCGCTCTACCTCGTCACCATGGCCTCGCAGAACCTGTCCGGCCTCGCCGTGTTGAAGGCGGCAGGCTACCATCCGGAACCTGGTCCGCTGATCGGTGTCACCGGCTTCTTTTCGCTGCTTTCGGCGCCGTTCGGCGCCTCGACCACCAATCTGGCGGCGATCTCGGCAGCCATCTGCACGGGCCCGGATGTCCATCCGGACCCCGGCGAGCGCTGGAAGACGGGCCCGTTCTATGCGCTCGCCTACCTGGTCTTCGCCGTCTTCGGCGCCTCGCTGGTGGCGATCTTCGCCGTCCTGCCGCAGAGCCTGATCGTGCTGGTCGCCGGCCTGGCGCTGATGGCGCCTTTGGCCAACGCGCTGTCGATCGCGCTCCACGACACGGGCGAGCGCATGCCGGCCACCGCCACCTTCGCGGTGACGGCCTCGGGGCTTACGCTCGTCGGCGTCGGCGCTGCGTTTTGGGGGCTGGTTGCCGGAGTGGCAGTGCTTTCTCTCGAAAAGCTCAAAAAGCGATAATCATTTCAGCTGCTTCGCCGGTTTTGGCCGGCCTTGCCTTGAATCGCCGATTTCGCCTTCCCATTTCGATTCCACGCAGCCGGTTTGGCTGTTTCCAACGGAAGGATTGGGAGAAAATGAACACAACCGCATTGATCCGTCCGGCCTGGACGCCGGCGACCATCGCGCTGATGGTGATCGGCTTCATGGTGTTCTGGCCGCTCGGCTTCGCCATGCTCGCCTACATCATCTGGGGCGATCGGCTCGAAGGCTTCAAGCGCGACGTCAACCGCGCCACCGACGGCATCTTCGCCGGCTGCCGCCGCGGTTCCGACAAGGCGGCCCGCTGGGGCCATGGCTCGTCCCGCACCGGCAACGTCGCCTTCGACGACTGGCGCGAGAAGGAACTCGAGCGCCTCGCCGAGGAGCGCCGCAAGCTGGACGAGATGCTGACCGAGTTCGATGAGTATGCCCGTGAGCTGCGCCGCGCCAAGGACCAGGAAGAGTTCGACCGCTTCATGGCGAACCGCAACAAGTCGACCGCGCCGACCACGACGAGCGACACGACCGGAAAGACCGCCCCGAAGCGCGGCAAGGGCACGAACCTGCTCGACGACTGAGATGCTGCGACAGGTCTCAGGGTGATACAACGGCGTCGCGCAAGCGGCGCCGTTTCTTTTTTGTTCTCTATGTAGCTTCACTCCACTGGCCGTTTTTCTCGAATCGCGTATCGTCCAGCCATGTCCATCGGCTTCTTTCGCAATCTGACCAAGCCCAAGCCCGCTCCCGTCGTGGAGCGCGAGCATTGCGTCGCCGGCCGCACGCTGCCGCTCAAGATCGTCGAGAGCGCCAGGGCCCGGCGGCTGACGCTGCGCATCGATTCCGGCGGCCAGGGCCTGCGCATCACCGTGCCGCCCGGCTTGCGCCGCGGCGAGGTGGAGAAGTTCCTCGACCGTCATCAAGACTGGCTGGAGCAGCGCCTGGCCAAGGTGCCGACGCGCCCGCAGGTCAGGCCCGGCATCAAGATTCCGATCCGCGGCGTGCCGCACCGCATCGTCCATGAGCCGGCAAAGCGCGGCACCGTCACCATTGCGCGCGACGATCGTGGCCCGCTGCTGATCATCCATGGCGAGCGTGTCCATCTGCCGCGCCGCATTGCCGACTATCTGAAACGCGAGGCCAAGCGCGAGATCGAGAAGCTGGTGGTCAAGCACACCGAAGCGATCGGTAAGCGCGCCAAGGCGATCCGGTACAAGGATACCTCCAGCCGCTGGGGGTCATGCACCTCGGAGGGCAATCTTTCCTTCTCGTGGCGCATCATGATGGCGCCGCCGCCGGTGATAAACTACCTGGTGGCGCATGAGGTCGCGCATCTGAAAGAGATGAATCACGGCCCGAAATTCTGGAAGCTGTGCGAAAAGCTCTGCCCCGACACCGACCGCTGCAAGGACTGGCTGAAGCGCAATGGCGGCGCGCTGCAGGCGATTGTGTTTGAGTAGGTGGCGGCGGCTGCAAAGAGGACAAAAACTGCCATGCCGCGATCCTTCCCACCCCCCTCTGTCCTGCCGGACATCTCCCCCGCAAGGGGGGAGATCAGCAGCTTCGGCGCTTAGCCCTTCCTGCAACGCTCGAGATTGGCGAAGGCCGTGGTGACATCCGATCTCCCCCCTTGCGGGGGAGATGGCCGGCAGGCCAGAGGGGGGTGCTGTCCCGCTGTCCTCTCTAATATCGGCTTAACCCAGACTATCAATCATCATTCGCCGCATTCAGCTCTTCCGGCTTCAGCCCCTCATCGCCCTGATGCGGCCAAGGCAAAAAATTCCGGTCGAACGCATCGCTGCCGAAATAGTCGAGCGCCCGATGCGCCTCTGCGCCGTTGAAATCGGACTTCTCCATCAGATGCGCGATCACCTCGCGCGCCTGCACGATCTTCTGCCTGAGTTCGGCGACGGTTTGGTCGGCCATTTTCCTGCTCCCGCCTGATTCCCTATATGAAGGTAGTGTTTTCCGGCCGCCCGGCAACAGCATGCTTTTTCTCGACTCTTCGGCCGTTTCGTGCCAATCCCGCGCCATGACGCTCGACATCAAGATCTGCGGATTGAGGACCGACGCCGCGATGGCCGCCGCGCTTGCCGGCGGCGCCAGCCATGTCGGCTTCATCTTTTTTGCCAAAAGCCCGCGATATGTAGAGCCGGCAGAGGCCGGGCGCCTGCGCGAAGCCGCGCGCGGCAAGGCCAAGGCGGTCGCCGTCACCGTCGACGCCGATGATGCATTTCTCGACGAGATCGTCGCCAGGATGCAGCCCGACATGCTGCAGCTCCATGGGTCCGAAACGCCTGCGCGGGTGGCGGAGCTCAGGGCGCGCCACGGCATCCCGGTGATGAAGGTGCTGTCGGTCAGCGAAGCGGCGGATATCGACCGGATAAAACCCTATATCGGCATCGCCGACCGCTTGATGTTCGACGCCAAGCCGCCCAAGGGGTCGCAATTGCCCGGCGGCAACGGCGTCGCCTTCGACTGGCGCATCCTTGCCGGCCTTGACGCCGGCCTCGATTACATGCTTTCCGGAGGGCTCAACGCCGCCAATGTCGGCGATGCCCTGAAACTGGCCAATCCGCCCGGAATAGATATTTCGTCGGGCGTGGAAAGCGCTCCGGGCGTCAAGGATCCGGCGCTGATCGAGCAGTTTTTCCGGGCCGTCAGGGCCGCGCGCGACGACCGCGCCGCCTGAACAGGTTCTTTCCAACCAGGAGATCGGCGATGAACAAGCCGGCCATGCCCAATTCCTTCCGCACCGGGCCCGACGAGCAGGGCATGTTCGGCATTTTCGGCGGCCGCTTCGTCGCCGAGACGCTGATGCCGCTGATCCTCGATCTCGAAGAGCAGTGGAACAAGGCCAAGGACGATCCGGAATTCAAGGCCGAGCTGCAGAACCTGTCGACCCACTATGCCGGGCGCCCGTCAAAGCTCTATTTCGCAGAGGGCCTGACGAAGCATCTCGGCGGCGCCAAGGTCTATTTCAAGCGTGAGGACCTGAACCACACCGGCTCGCACAAGATCAACAACTGCCTCGGCCAGATCCTGCTTGCCAAGCGCATGGGCAAGAAGCGCATCATCGCCGAGACCGGTGCCGGCCAGCACGGCGTCGCCTCCGCCACCGTGGCGGCCCGCTTCGGCTACCCTTGCGTCGTCTACATGGGCGCCACCGACGTAGCCCGGCAGAGCCCCAACGTCTTCCGCATGAAGCTGCTCGGCGCCGAGGTGCGGCCGGTCACCGCCGGCCACGGCACGCTGAAGGATGCCATGAACGAGGCCCTGCGTGACTGGGTCACCAATGTCGAGGATACCTACTACCTGATCGGCACCGCCGCCGGTCCGCATCCCTATCCGGAGTTGGTGCGCGACTTCCAGTCGGTGATCGGCACGGAAGCGCGTGCCCAGATGCTGGAGCAGGAAGGCCGCCTGCCGGACGTCATCATCGCCTGCGTCGGTGGTGGCTCCAACGCCATCGGCCTGTTTCATCCTTTCCTCGACGACAGCCAGGTCCGCATCATCGGCATCGAGGCCGGCGGGCGCGGCCTCGACGGCGTCGAGCACTGCGCTTCGATGAATGCCGGCAAGCCTGGCGTGCTGCACGGCAACCGCACCTATCTCTTGCAGAATGGCGACGGCCAGATCCTCGACGGCCATTCGATCTCGGCAGGCCTCGACTATCCGGGCGTCGGGCCCGAGCATTCATGGCTGCGCGATTCGAGCCGCGTCCAGTATGAGCCGATCCTCGACGACGAGGCGCTGGAGGCCTTCCAGCTGACCACCCGCGTCGAAGGCATCATCCCGGCGCTGGAATCGGCGCACGCCATCGCGCATGCGATGAAGATCGTGCCGACCATGGACAAGGACCAGATCGTCATCGTCAATCTGTCCGGCCGCGGCGACAAGGACGTGCACACGGTGGCCAAGATGCTGGGCATGGAGATCTGACAATGACGACCCGCATCGACCGCCGCATGGCGAAGCTCAAGTCCGAGGGCCGTCCGGCTTTGGTCACCTATATCATGGGCGGCGATCCGGACTACGACACCTCTTTGGCCATCATGAAAGGCCTGCCCGAGGCCGGCGCCGACGTCATCGAGCTCGGCATGCCGTTCTCCGATCCGATGGCCGACGGTCCGGCCATCCAGGCGGCGGGGCTCAGGGCGCTGAAAGGCGGCCAGACGCTGGTCAAGACGTTGAAGATGGCGTCCGAATTCCGCGCCGGCGACGACGAGACGCCGATCGTGCTGATGGGCTACTACAACCCGATCTACATCTACGGCGTCGATCGCTTCCTCGTGGACGCCAAGGCCAGCGGCATTGACGGCCTGATCGTCGTCGACCTGCCGCCGGAAATGGACGAGGAGCTCTGCATCCCGGCGCTGAAAGCCGGCATCAACTTCATCCGCCTGGCGACGCCGACCACCGACGACAAGCGCCTGCCCAAGGTTTTGGAGAACACCTCCGGCTTCGTCTACTACGTGTCGATGACCGGCATCACCGGCTCGGCGCTGGCCGATACCGCCAAGGTGTCGGCAGCGGTCAAGCGCATCAAGGGCCACACCGCGCTGCCGGTCTGCGTCGGCTTCGGCGTCAAGACCGCCGAGCAGGCCCGGGTGATCGGCGCCTCGGCCGACGGTGTCGTCGTCGGCACCGCGATCGTCAACGCGGTCGCCAATGTGCTTGGACCCAAGGGCGAGAAGACGGCCGATCCGGCCGAAGCCGTCGCCACTCTGGTCAGCGGCCTTGCCCAGGGCGTGCGTTCGGCCCGCCTTGCTGCCGCCGAATAGTTTTCCTACCTCCTCCTTGTCAGGACGGGAGCCGAAGCGATGAACTGGATCACCAATTACGTTCGCCCGAAGATCAATTCGATGCTCGGCCGGCGCACCGACATGCCGGAAAACCTCTGGATCAAGGATCCCGAGACCGGCGAGATGATCTTCCACAAGGATCTCGAATCCAACCAGTTCGTCATCCCGTCTTCCGGCCACCACATGAAGATCTCGGCCAAGGAGCGGCTGAAATACTTCTTCGACGACGGCAAATATGAGACGCTGGAAAACCCCAAGGTCGTCCTGGACCCGCTGAAATTCCGCGACGAGAAGCGCTACACCGATCGCCTGAAAGAGGCGAAGACCAAGACCGCCCTGGAAGACGCAATCCTCAATGCCACCGGCACCATCGATGGCCTGCCGGTCGTCGTCACGGTGCAGGATTTCGCTTTCATGGGCGGTTCGCTCGGCATGGCCGCCGGCGAGGCTATCGTTCACGCCTTCGAGGTTGCCTTGCAGCGCAGGCGGCCGTTGATTCTGTTCGCCGCCTCGGGTGGCGCCCGCATGCAGGAAGGCATTTTGTCGCTGATGCAATTGCCGCGCACCACGGTCGGCGTCGACCGGCTGAAGGAAGCCGGCCTGCCCTATATCGTCGTGCTCACCAATCCCACGACCGGCGGCGTCACCGCGTCCTACGCCATGCTGGGCGACGTCCACATTGCCGAGCCCGGCGCGTTGATCGGCTTTGCCGGCCCGCGCGTCATCGAGCAGACCATCCGCGAGAAGCTACCGGACGGCTTCCAGCGCGCCGAATATCTGATGGAGCACGGCATGGTCGACATGGTCGTCTCGCGTCTGGAGATGCGCCCGACCATCGCGCGGCTCCTGAAGATGCTGCTCAAGGTGCCGTCTGCCGAGAAGCCGGCGGAGCCGGAGATCCTGCCGCCGGCACTAGCCCAGCCGGAAGCACGGCCGCAGGCCTGACGCGACACCGTTCGCCGCGAACCGCGATTGCGGCTCGCCTCGAGCGAGCCTAGGATTCCGCCATGACAACGCTCGCCGCCGACCGCGAAATCGAACATCTGATGACGCTCCACCCGAAAGGTTTCGACCTTTCGCTGGACCGCATCACCCGCCTGCTCGAGCGGCTCGGCAATCCGCAGGAGCGGCTGCCGCCGGTCATCCATATCGCCGGCACCAACGGCAAGGGTTCCTGCGCCGCCTTCTCGCGAGCGCTGCTGGAGGCCGCTGGCCACCTCGTGCACGTGCACACCTCGCCGCATCTGGTGAACTGGCACGAGCGCTACCGGTTGGCGGCCGAGGGCGGCGGCAAGCTGGTCGACGACCAGGTCTTTGCCGAGGCGATCGCGCGCGTCGCCAAGGCCAACCAGGGCCAGAAGATCACCGTCTTCGAGATCCTGACCGCCGTCACCTTCATTTTGTTTTCCGAGCATCCGGCCGAGGCCGCGATCATCGAGGTCGGCCTAGGCGGCCGTTTCGACGCCACCAATGTGGTCGCGCGGCCGGCGGTCTCGGTGATCATGCCGGTGTCGTTGGACCACGAGGCCTATCTCGGCGACCGCGTCGAGGTGATCGCCGCCGAGAAGGCCGGCATCATGAAGCGCGGCTGCCCGGTGGTGATCGGTGCTCAGGAAAGCGAGACGGCGCTGGAGGTGCTGATCGAAACCGCCGAGCGGCTCGACTGCCCGACTGTCGTCTACGGCCAGGATTTCCTCGCCTTCGAGGAGAACGGCCGCATGGTCTATCAGGACGAGGACGGCTTGATGGACCTGCCGCTGCCGCGCCTGCCGGGACGGCACCAGTTCGCCAATGCCGCCGCCGCGATCGCCGCGGTCAAGGCCGCCGGCTTCGAGATCGGCCACCGCGCTGCCGAACAAGCGATGGCACAAGTCGCCTGGCCGGCCCGGATGCAGAAATTGTCGCAAGGCCGTCTGGTGGACCTGGCACCCAAGGGCTCCGAGATCTGGCTCGACGGCGGTCACAATCCGGGCGCCGGGGTCGTGATCGCCGAAGCACTGGCCGAGCAGGAGGAAAAGAACCCGCGCCCGCTGATCCTCATCTCCGGCATGATCAACACCAAGGACCAGAGCGGTTATTTCAGCGCCTTCAAGGGGCTTGCCCGGCATGTCTACACGGTGCCGGTCAGCAAGAGCGATGCCGGCGTGCCTAACGACGAGCTGGCGCTGCGCGCCACCGAAGCCGGCCTTTCGGCCGAGCCGGTCAGCTCCGTCGCCAATGCGCTGATGCTGTTGCGCGACAGCTGGGATGGCCCGGCGCCGCGCATCCTCATCGGCGGCTCGCTCTATTTCGCCGGCGCGGTGCTGGACGAGAACGGCACGCCGCCGACCTGAGCGAGGTTCGCCGAGCCGCAAGGATCCGGTCATGATCAAGGTCAAGCAGCTCGCCCATGTCTGCATCTTCGCGCATAACCTGGAGGCGACGCGCGGCTTCTACCGCGACGTGCTCGGCATGGACACCCGTTTCAATTTCCTGCGCGACGGCAGGATCTTCGGCTTCTACCTCGATTGTGGCGGCCGCAGCCATGTCGAGGTGTTCGAGAAGAGCGAGGCCAGCTACGGCGAGCGCAACCAGATCAACCACTTCTGCCTTGAGGTGGAAGATATCGATGCCGCGATCGCCCATATCCGGTCGAAGGGCGTCGAGGTGACACCGAAGAAGCTCGCCTGCGACGACACGTTTCAGGCCTGGATCACAGATCCCAACAGGGTGAAGATCGAGTTGTTCGAATATACCGACAAAAGCGCGCAATTTGCCGGCGGCGATCGCGTCGCCGACTGGTGATATGCATGTCACCCAAAGTGCGCAGCGGTTTTGGGAGACGACATCCAAGACCTGAAGCGCGCAGCTGCAACCCGTTTTAACGCGACGCGCTTTCGGTAGCGGATCAGTCTGAAATGCAGTTCAGAAGTCCCACGGTGAGACCAAGTCGAGGCTGGCAGAACCGAAGTCGTTCAGATTGCGTGTTGCCAGCCGGCCACCGTTCACGCGTGCGATGGCTGCAATCATACCGTCGGGGGCCGAAATGCCCCGGCCTTGGCGCCAGGCGCGTCCCATGATCTCGCCATAAGCCAGGGCGGCCTCCTCCGTCAGTCCGAAAATGCGGTCGGCAAAGCGATGGCGCCACTGAGAAAGCCCCTGCTCAACGCGATCGGCACGCTCATCAGGTCGTATCTTCTGGATGCCGAAGGCGATTTCAGCAATCGCCACTGTGGGAAGAGCCAATTCGGCATCGTTGCGGACAAGCCAAGCCATAACGGCCGCGTCCGGCACCTTCTTAAGGGTCTCCGAAATCACATTGGTGTCGACGAAAATCAAAGCTCGGGTCCGGTATGAACTTGGCGGCCTTCGCGGATGATTTTCTCCAGATCAATGTCTGCGCCATAGTTTGCCGCCAGGCGGGCATAGAAGGTGGATGCGGGTTCGCGCCCCGCTTCACGGACCTCATAAGATTCAAGCGCGCGTTCGACGACATCGGCTATGGAGCGGTTTTCGCGACGAGCAAGTCGATGAGCAAGGTCTCGTGCTTTTGCGCTACGGACTGAGAGCTGCGGTTCGGCCATCTGAAACTCCGTTTGAGAGAGATATAGAGTGCTGCCATCAAGATGGCAATTGGTGGCTCGCCAGCCTCTTCACTTCAGCTCGATCTCGATGAAGGCGTATTCGCCGTCGTTGGCGTTGATGACGTCGTGCTCGACGCCTTCCCTGCGGAAATAGGGCGCGCCCTTCTTCATCTCGGCGAAGGCTTCGCCGTCCCTGGTCACCAGCTTCACCTTGCCGTCCATCAGCGGCACGACGACGTAGTCGTGGCCATGGCGGTGCCAACCGGTATTGGCGCCCGGCGCGAAGCGGTATTCGGTGACGATGACCCGCTCGTTGTCGATGAAGACGGTGGCCTTGGCTGTTCCGGTCATGGGCTTCTCCCTTTTTCGTAGAGAAGGCGATGGAAGGCCATCACGTCAGGGCCAGAGCGCTGTCAGCGATGACGCCAAAGAAAAGCCCGGCGCGATGGCCGGGCTTGATCTTGAAATCTTTTGGCTTGGCTCAGGCGAGGCTGCCGTTGATCCAGTGCGACAGCGCGGTCTTGGGCGCGGCGCCAACCTTCATGTCGGCGACTTCACCGTCCTTGAAGATCATCAGCGTCGGGATCGAGCGCACGCCGTACTGCGCGGCCAACTCGGGATTCTCGTCGATGTTGAGCTTGGCGACCTTTATCTTGGAGCCAAGCTCTTTGGCGATGTCTTCCAGCGCCGGAGCTATCATCTTGCAGGGACCGCACCACTCAGCCCAGAAATCCACGACGACCGGCTCCTTGGCGTTGAGCACATCGGCCTGGAAATTGCCCTTGTCGACCTTGACGGTGGCCATGCTGAAATCCTTTCGAAAACTCGGGGTTGCACCAAATGTGGTGGTTGTGGCGGCGATGTTCAAGCAGTTCTTGTGTCACGCAACCGTGAGTCGGGCAAGGGCATCGTCCATGGCCTTTGCCGGGAGCTCGATCAGAAGCGGCGCCTCGGTGAAGAGCAGCGCGGCCGTTACCCCGCGGCCCGGATAGAGCGGTTCGAGCAGGGCGCGGTAGAGCGCAAGCTGCAGGACATAGGCCGGCGGCACTTCGGCCAGGCTCGCCGGCGCCGGCCGGTTGGTCTTGTAGTCGACGATCGATACTTTATCCGGCGTGACGGCCAGTCGGTCGATCTTGCCGGAGATGGAGCGCAGCTTGCCCTTCACCTCCAGGCTGCCCATGACTGCGACTTCCGCCCGCGAGGACGGCGAGAACAGCGCCCCGAAGCGGCTGTCGGACAGGATCGAAAGCACCGCTTCCAGCGCCTTGTCGCGCTCGCCCGCCGGCCAATCGGCGCCGGCGCGCGCCAGATAGCGTTCCGCTGCGCTCCGCCTTTCATCCTCGGCGATGCCGGGCAGCATCTGCAGCAATTTGTGCAGGGCCAGTCCGCGCATCACGGCAAAGCCCGGCTCGGCCGCGGCGTCGAGCACCGGCGAGCGTGTGTCGGGCAAGCTTTCCGTCGCTTCGTCGATCAGCGCCGAGGCGCCGGAGGGCGACAGCGGTCGCGGCAGCTCCTCATAGGGCGGCAGCGGCTGGAACAGGCCGTCCGGCAGCGGCGCCGCGTGGTCGAATGGCATTGTCTCGTCGGCTCGCGCCAGAGCCACCGGCGGCAGCTTGGTCATGTGGAAGCGATGCACCGCCACCTCGGCCGTTGCCGGGTGCCGGCGCTCCGCGCTTTCGGGCGCGCCGAGCAGCGCCCGGCTGACGATTGAGTGCCAGGTGCCGGTGCTGGGCGCCCGCTTGCCATGATAGCCGCAGACGATCAGCCGGTCCTCGGCCCGCGTCATGCCGACATAGAGCAGCCGCCGGTATTCGTCGTCGGCCAACTCGCGCGCTCGCGCCGAAGCCGCCCGCGAAACGCCATTGGCAACGTCGCTGGCCGAGCGCCAGAGGTAGCCCTTGCCCTTCCACTCAGCGCCCGAACCTTCGAACGCCATCAGCCGCGGCAGATGCTGGTCGCTGAACGGCGCCGAGCCGCCGTCGACGAGGAAAACGACCGGCGCTTCGAGGCCCTTGGCGGCATGCACGGTCATGACGCGCACTTCGTCGCGGGTCTGGTCCATCTCGCGCTTGATCTCGGGGCCGCTGTTTTCGAGCGTAGAGAGAAAGGATTCCATCCCCGGCAGGCCGGTGCGTTCCTCGGCCAGGCAGAAGCTCAGGAATTCGTCGAGGATGTCGCCGGCTTCCGGCCCGAGCCGGGCCGTCATCTTGCGCCGCAGGCCATCGCGCGCCAGCGCGGCGGCATAGAACTCGAACACCGGCTTGAAGGCGACCTCGCTCGCCCAGGCGTCGAGCCGGCTAACGACCGCGGCGAGGGCCACATCGCCGGCCGCATGCTGCCTCAGCGAGGCGATCAGCGACTGGCCTTTCGGCCGCTCGCCGGCGAGCGTCAGCAGCGTCTCCTCGGAGACCTCGAAAATCGGGCTGCGCAGCACGGCGGCCAGAGACAGGTCGTCCTCCGGCTGGATCAGAAAATGGCCGAGCGCGATCAGGTCCTGCACGGCGATATGGCCTGGCAGGCTGAGCCTGTCGGCGCCGGCAACCGGGATCTGCCGGTTCTTGAGGCTGCGCGACAGCGCATGGACAAAACGGTCGCGCTTGCGCACCAGGACAAGAATGTCGCCGGCGGTCAGCTTCCGGCCCTTGCCTTCGATAACCTCGCCATTCCTTAGCCAGTTCTGGATGGTTGTCGCCACATGCTCGGCCACGCGCACAGCCGGCGCGCTGGCATGGTTGACCGGCAAGGTCCAGTCGTCCGGCTCCTCGACCATCTCGGCGCCGATCGAGGGCCACACTTCGACATAGCCGGGCGCATCGGTGCGAATCGCCTTGTGGCTCAGCGGATCGGGATCGTGGCTGATGCCGCGCCGCACGCCTGGCTCGGCGAAGACGCGGTCGACGGCGGCCAGCACGTCGTCGCTCGAGCGGAACGACCAGGTGAGTTTCAGGTCGGCGAAGGAGGCTTCAGCGTTGCGGACGCGCCCGGCAAACAAAAGCCGGCTTTCGGCAAAGGAATCCGGCGCCGCGCCCTGGAAGGAATAGATCGATTGTTTCTCGTCGCCGACGGCGAACACCGTGCGCCGCACCGCCTCGCGCTGGCCGAGGCCGGCAAAGAACTCTTCCGTCAGCTTCTTCACCACCTCCCATTGGTCGGGACTGGTGTCCTGCGCCTCGTCGAGCAGGATATGGTCGATGCCCTGATCGAGCTTGAACTGCACCCAGGGGCCGGCATCGGGTCGCGACAGCAGGCTGACCGTGCGGGTGATCAGGTCGTTGAAGTCGAGGAAGCCGCGGCTTCGCTTCAGCTGCTCGTAGCGGGCGATCAGCCAGCCGGCGACGGTGAGCGCTGCCGCTGTCCCCTCCAGCATGCGGAACAGCGCCAGCCGGTCCGACACGTCGAGGATCGCCTTGGCCGCCGCGAGATAACGCTCGGGAAGGTCGGGCAGCCGATCGACCAGGGCCTTCTTAAAGACTTTGGGCGGGTCGTAGGGGTCGCCGTCGGAGCGCAGGAACGCCTTGGCAAGCAGTCGCAGCCGCCGGATCGGATCGGCCTCGGCAAAGGCGATCTGCGCGTAAGGCAGTACATTGTTCAGCACCTGCCGGGCGTCGGCCGCTTCCGCCGCGCGCGCGAACTCGGCGAACTGGCCGGGCGCGAAGCCCGGCAGCGGCCAGACGGAGGCGGCGATATTCTCGCCCGTC
The DNA here is from genome assembly GCF_033977345.1 of Mesorhizobium dulcispinae. Taxonomy (NCBI): domain Bacteria; kingdom Pseudomonadati; phylum Pseudomonadota; class Alphaproteobacteria; order Hyphomicrobiales; family Phyllobacteriaceae; genus Mesorhizobium; species Mesorhizobium dulcispinae. Next base: position 243,400 of record NZ_JAVIIY010000006.1, on the reverse strand, counting down.
TGTCCCAGCCCGAAGCCGAACTCGGCAAAGAGCGCCCGGAAATCCCGGCCCTTGCCGATCTTGGCGATGAAGCCGTGCAACTCGTCGCGCTTGCTCACAATCTCCGACAGCAATGTGTCGAGCCCGAACTCGCCGCCACGCTCCAGCACCGTGGCGAACGCCTCCGCCAGGCCTTCGACGCCGGCGCCTGCGCCCGAGATCATGTCGCGGCGGGCGTCTGCAAACAGCGAGGCCTCCATTTGCGGATCGAGCATCTCGAAATGCGCGGGGATGTTGGCCTCCAGCGGGAACTGGTGCAGCACCGATTCGCAAAAGGCGTGGATGGTCTGGATCTTCAGGCCGCCCGGCGTCTCCAGCGCCTCGGCGAACAGCCGGCGCGCACGCCGCATCGTGTCGCGGTCGGCACCGCGCCCGTCGAGCGCCGCAATCCGCGACGCCAGTTCGGCATCGGGAAGCGCGGTCCATTCCGACAGCGTCGAGAACACGCGGTTCGACATGTTGGCGGCGGCGGCGCGCGTATAAGTCAGACACAGGATCTTCGATGGATCGGTGCCGTTGAGCAGAAGCCGGATCACGCGCTGCGCCAGCACATGCGTCTTGCCCGAGCCGGCATTGGCCGACACCCAGGCGGAATTTTGCGGGTCGGAGGCGCGCGCCTGGCTGGCGGCGGTATCGGAGGGGATCGGATATTTCATCCTTCCGCCTCGTCCTCGCTTGCGCCGCCCGCCGACCATTCGAGCACGCGGGCGAGATGGTCGTAGTCGCCATCGGCCTCGCCCTCGCGGAACGGCAGCGCGCGCGACAGATAGCCGGTCGTAGGGTCGGCATAGTGGAAGAGCAGCCTTTCCAGCCGCGCCCAGGCCTCCTCGGCAAGCTCGTTGGCGGTCTTCGGCTTGCGGTTGTATTCGAGGATCGATTCCTCGAACACCTCGCCATTCGGCTTCAGCCGCACGAAGGCAAGCTGCGACGGTTCACAAATGCCGAGATCCTTGAAGGCGCCGCGCCTGAGCAGCGCGCCTTCGAGCGCCAGCTGCGGCGACAACAGCGTGTGCGCTTGCGCCTTCGAGGGCGAGGAACCGGTCTTGTAGTCGAGGATGTCGGCCATGCCGCCGGCGAGCAGGTCGACACGGTCGGCATAGCCGGAGAGCGTGACGCCGGTGCGGCCGACGACGGTCTTCTCGGCGCGCTCCTCGGCATGGCGCCTGGCGACCGCCTCGGCGCGGGTATGCTCCCATTCGATGATATTGGCGGCGAGTTTCTCGAAGCGCGGCCACCACACCGCTTCGATATCGGGCGGAAGCGCTGCACCGGCAAATGCGATGCGGCCGGCTTCGATGAGGCTCGCGAGTGCGCCAGGCGCCCTGGGATCCTCCACCCGCCGCGAGAACAAATGTAGGATTTCGTGGAACAGCGTGCCGCGCTCGGCGGCACCGGGATCGCGGATCACCGGGTCGAGCGGCATCAGGCCGAGGATGCGCCGGGCATAGATCGCATAGGGGTCGCGGCGCAGCGTCTCGATCTCGGTGACCGAGAAATGCTGTGGCCGCAGGCGCAGCGGCGGCTTCGGCTGCGGGCGGGCCGCGAAATCCTTCCTTTCGCCGGCGTCGAGCGCCCGCGCCCAGGCAAGCAGCGCGTCACCGCGCCGGCTAAGTATTGTCGCCTGGTCCTTGCCGATGAAGGTGAGGATGCGCTGCAGCCAGCGCGAAGGCACTGCGGGCGCGTCGCCCGATCGCGCCGAACGCGTCAGCACCACCGTTTCAGTGCCCATCGCCATCTGGAAATCATGGGCGGCAAGGCCGATGCGCCGCTCGGGCGGTTCGAGGTCGATGCCGGTCTTCATCAGCCGCGACATGAAGCGGTCGCTCTCGGGCTTGCGCGGCCACACGCCTTCATTGAGCCCGCCGATGACGAGCGTGTCGACGCTCTGCAGCCGCGCTTCCAGCGCGCCCCAGATGGCAATGTTGCGGTCGGTGCCTTGCGCCGGCTTGACCGTTTCCGGCGCGATCAGCGCCTCCACCACGTCGGGCCATTCGCTGGCGGCGAAGGCGAAGGGCGAGGACGCGGCGACCAGTCCGCGCAGCAGCTCGGCAAGCTTTTCACCGGCATCGCCGGCATAGAATTCGGTCACACTGCCGTCGGCCGCGCGGCCAAGGCCTTCCAGCGCCACGACGCTCGCCCGCGTCAGCGTCGCGATGTCGGCACGCTGCTCGCCGCGCATAGCCGTGAGCGGCGAGAGCGCGTCGGTGAGACGGCTAAGCACGTCCCGCGCCTGCTCGATGCCACGCACGGTAAGGCGCGGGAACCAGAAGGGTTGACGGCTGTCGCCACTAAGGCCCGCGAGCCGCACCTCGAACAGCTCACCCAGCGAGGCGATATCCGGTCGGCCGGTGCCACCGCGCAAGGCAACCAGCTCGATCAATTCGGCCGCCTTGCGAACGACCTGGCGTTCAAGGCCGAGACCAAGCAGCGGATGCTTGAGCAGCGACACCAAGCCCACCGGATCGCCCGGCCGGAACGCGGCGCTCAGCGCCAGCCTGAGCAGGCTTGCTGCCGGTGTGTTCCTTAGCGGTGCGCCGCCTGAATCGTCGGCGACGACCCCGAAGCGCAACAGCTCGGCCGAAACCCGCCGTGCCAGGGCGCGGTCGCCGGTGACGAGCGCCGCGCGCTTGCCCGGCGTTTCCACCGCGCGCTTCAGCGCAATCGCGATCGCCGCCGCCTCGTCGCGCTCATTGGCCGCTTCCACCAGCGTCACGCCGGCCAGCGCCTGCTCGAGATCGTTGATCGAGAAATGTGGCCGCGTCTCCGTCCAGCGCTCGGTGGTTTCGGCCGGCCGCAATGCCTCGCCGACAAGCGCGGCGCGCAGCGCGAGCGGCCTCGACGCCGCGCCGACCTCCTCGACGTCGCGGCGCTCGATGCCGATGCCGCCGATCAGCTTCGCTAGGCCGTATTGCGGGTGGCCGAGCGTGGCTGGCCGCGCACCGGGCGCCGTTATTGCCGCAAAGGACGTGTCATCCAGCTCTCGATCGAGCCCGGGCAGCACAACGGCGCCGTCGGGCAGGCCGGCGATCACGGCGAGCAATTCGGCGGTCGCGGGAATGGAGCCGGTCGAACCAGCGGCGATCACCGGTCCGGTCGGCGGATTGCGCTTCAGCCGCGCCGCCTCCAGCCGGATCAGCGCGCTGCGGTGCGCGGAAGGATTGGAGCGATTGCGTTCCTCAAGCAGTTGCGGCCAGTTGTCGGTGACGATGCCGAGGAAATCGAGGGTCACTTGCCACCAGCCGGCGAGGTTGCCGGTGACCAGCGTGGCGAGCTTGGCCCAGTCCGTGCCTTCGGTCTCGATCTCGTCCATGAGCCGGGCTAGGTCGCGCGCCAGCCAGATGGCATCGGCGGCCGAGGTCGGCACCACGAATTCCTCGTTGAATCGAGCCCTGACATGCGCCGGCAGGCTCTCCTTCCAGGCGCGCACCAAAGGCGCGAGCAGCAGCAGCCGCTCCTGCGCGGCGATCGGCGGCGCGAGGTCGATTGCCGGTGCCGCCTGGGCGTCGAAGGCGGCCTCGTCCTCGTCGAATTCGCCGAGCGGCCGCACCGTCGGCAGGATGGCAGAGCGCTTGCCGAGGATGTCGACGAAAGCGCCGCGCAGAGCACGCGCCGCGCGCCGCGTCGGCACGTAGATCGCGGCGTCCGCCAGCGCCAGCGGGTCGCCGTCGAAGCGGAAGCTCGGGATCAGGCGGCCGTCGAGCAACGCCTCCGCCAGCGTCGGCAGGAACGGCGCTCCGGGTGGGATGGAAAAGACGCGGCGCGAGCCGCTCATACCGCTTTCGCTAGGGCGCCGGCGACCGCCGCCTCGGCGGCCGGAATGGCATCGGGCGTGCCGACGGTGATCCAGTGGCCTTGCATCTTCATGCCGAACAGGCGGCCCGCGGCGATCGCCTTGTCGAAATAGATATTGAGCGAATGCGAACCCGTCGGAGCGTCCTTGAAAATGCGCGGATGGACGATGGCGGCACCGGCATAGATGAGACCGGCCGGATCGCCTTTGGAACGTCGCAAGGCGCCGTCCGGCGCCACGAAGAAATCGGTGCCGACGCAGTGTCCGGTCGCTGACTCGAGATCGGTGAGCATCAGCAGAATATCCATTCTGGCGGCGTCCCATGCAAGGGCAAGGCGCTCGAGGCTGGGTTTGCCGCTGTCGATCCAGAAGGTGTCGGCATTGATGATGTAGAAGGGCTCGCTGCCCAGGAGCGGCAGCGCCTTGACGATGCCGCCCGCCGAGTCCAGCAAGGCCTCGCTCTCGTCGGAAATGACGATCTTCGGCGCTTTGCGGGCAGCGACATGGGCGATGATCTGCTCAGGCAGGTAGTGGACATTGACAACCGCCTTGCTGACGCCGGCAGCTTCCAGGCCGTCCAGTCCCCAGTCGAGCAAGGTCTTGCCGGCGATCTTCACCAGCGGCTTCGGTATCGTGTCGGTTATCGGCCGCATGCGCTTGCCGAGGCCGGCCGCAAGCACCATCGCGGTCGTCGGCTTCATGGCGAACGTTCCTCGAGCAGGCCGTGGGCCATGTAAAATTCCTTCAAATGGCCAAGCGCCGGATGCGCCAGCGCCCGCCTCAGATAGTCGCGGATGCGCGGCAGGTGTTTTAGATAGTAAGGCTTGCCGTCGCGCTTTTCGAGCCGCACGAAGATGCCGAGGATCTTCGAATTGCGCTGCGCCGCCATGATCGCATAGGCCTCGGAGAAACCGGCCTCGTCGAAGGCGCCGGCCGAGCGCCGGGCCGCGACATAGGCCGCGACCGTCCGCCGCTCGATCTCGGGCGAAACGGTGACGCGAGCGTCCATTGCAAGCGAGGCGACGTCATAGGCGGCCGGGCCGATCAGCGCGTCCTGGACGTCGACGATGCCGAGCCGGTCGAGGCCGGAGCGTTCCGCGCGCCAGATGATGTTGGGTGAATGGAAGTCGCGCAGCATCAGCGTGTATTCGCGGGCTGCGAGCCGGTCGAGTAAGGCATCCCATTCCTTGTGGTAGCCGGCTCGCAATGCATCGCTTGCCGGCTTGCCTGAAATCCACGGCACATACCAGTCGACCAGAAGGTCTGCCTCGATCAGCATGGCGTCGCGGTCGAAGGGCGGCACGTCGTGGAACACGCCTGGTGCTGCCTCCATTCTGTCTGGCCAGGTCTTTCCGTGCATCATGGCAAGCAGTTCCGCCGCCGCTTCATAGCGTTCGGCGATGGGCTCACCGTCGCTGCCGAGAAAACCTTCCGAGCCGAGATGTTCGAGCAGCAGGAAACCCTGGTCGAGATCCTGGGCGTGGATCACCGGCACGCTGACACCGGCGGCAAGCAGCGCGCGGTCGATGGCGACGAAGGCGGTGACGGATTGCGCCGTGTGGGCGATCACCGCGTAGGACTTGCCGTCGCGCACCGGCGGCCCGAGCACGAGGCGCGGCGAGTTCATCAGCACCCTCGGGGCCTGGCCGGGTAGCGAGACGATTTCGTAGGAGCGGGCGGAAGCATCGCCGACGAAATGACGGCGGCTCGCCTCGCCCCAGCCGGCGGAGGCCAGGAAATCGCGCATCGCCAGCGAGCGCGCCGCGCGCTCGAAGGCGGCTCCCTTCCCGGAGATCCTTGCCGACCGGCCAGCGTCCTGCTCGGCAAGCTCGACCTCGAGCGCATTGGCCGGCAGCTGGTCCCCGGCCCGTTCCGGCCATTCGATCAGCACCGCGCCCTGCGCCAGCGCGTCGTCGAGGCCGAGCTCGTCAAGCTCGTCCGGCGAGGCGAGGCGGTAGAGGTCGAAATGATGGACCGGTATCCGCGTCTCGTAGCTCTGCACCAGCGTGAAGGTCGGGCTAGGCACTTCGAGGCCGGCATCGTCGGCAAGCGCCCGGATGAGCGCGCGGGCCAGCGTCGACTTGCCGGCGCCAAGATCGCCTTTGAGCGCGATAGCGTCGCCCGCACGCAGCGCCATGGCGAGGTCTTCGCCAAGCCTTGCCGTCGCCGCCTCGTCGGCGAGAAAACGTTCCAATACCGTCTCTGCCAAAGCGCGTTACTCGGCCGCTTCGCGGATGCCGCCGGAGGGCGTGTCCGGGAAGGTGCAGATCACCGTCGTGCCCTTGTCAATGCCGGTCTCGATGCGCACCGTTCCGCCATGCAATTCGACGAAGCTCTTGACGATCGACAGCCCCAATCCGGCGCCGCGCCGGCGGCCGCCGTTGGCGCGCGGTTCGAAGCGGCGGAAGACCGATTCCAGCACGTCCGGCGGCATGCCGGGCCCGTCGTCATGGACGGAGAATTCGACCCCTTCGGCGAGCTGACGGCAGGTGAGCGTGATCGTGCTCGCCTCTGGCGCGTAGTTCGCAGCATTGCTCAGGAGATTGTAGAGGATCTGGCGGACACGGATCTCGTCGCCATGGAAGCTCTTTGGCGCCGACGCTGCGTCGACCTGGAGCTTGATCTGGTGCTCCTCCAGCCGGTCGGCAACCAGCTCGGCGGCGGCCGCGATCGTCCTGTCGATGCTCATCTCGGAAATGTCGAGCTGCATGATGCCGGCATCGACCGTCGCCAGATCCAGTATGTCGTTGACGATGGTGAGCAGCACCGAGGACGACGAGCCGACATGCTCGACATATTCGCGCTGCTTCGGCGTCAGCGGTCCGGTGGTGGGCAGCGACAACAGCTCGGTGAAGCCGATGATGTTGGTCAGCGGCGAGCGCAGTTCGTATGAGACGTGCTGCACGAACTCGTTCTTCAACTGGTCGGACTTCTCCAGCGCCTCGTTCCTGTCCTTCAGCGCCCGCTCGACATTGACGGTGTCGGTGACGTCGACAAAGGTCATCATCACTTGCCCGTTGGGCAGGTGGATCACGGCATAGCTCAGCACCGTGCCGTTGACGAGTTCCGTCTGGCCGTGGCGGTCGCGGCGCTCGTCGTCGAAGCCGGTAATGGCGGCGACGAAGCCGCCCCACGGGCTGTCAGCCGCACGCCGGTCGCAAAGATCGCGGATCGCCGAGACATGCACGTTCGGCTTGATCGCGTCCGGCATCAGCCCCCACAGCGCGATGAAGGCGGGGTTGGACAGGCGCAGCCGACCGTCCGGGCCGAACACCGCCACGCCCTCCGCGAGATTGTCCAGGGTCTCGCCCTGCACGCGCACCGCGGTCTGGTAGCGGCTTTCGAGGTCCATCTTCTCGGTCAGGTTCTCGAACACCCAGGTGACGCCGCCCTTGGGCTGCGGGTTGGCCACCACGCGGATCGTCTTGCCGTCCGGCAAGTGCCACCAATGCTCCTGCGATTCGACGGCGCGATAGGCGCCGAGCAGGTTTTCCTTCCAGCGCCGCCATTCCGGCTGCTCGGCGATCTTGCCTTCGCTGCGCAGCCGGTCGAGCAGCAGCGCGTTGGAGGGGGCGCTGTGCAGGAAGCCGCCGTCCAGGCCCCACAGTTTCTGGAATGCCTGGTTGAAGAAGCGCAGGTTTTCGTCCGTATCGAAGATCGCCACGGCCGTGTTGAGCTGGTCCAGCGTGTCGGCATGGCTGCGCACGGTGCGCTCATATTCGGCGCGGATCGTCTCGATGGCGCTGATGTCGCAGGCGAGCCCCGCTGAGCCATCGCCGCTGGCGAAGTCGGTGACCGAAAACATGTGGCGATCGCCCTCGATCACCGTCGACAAAGTCTGCTCGAAGACAGGGCGCGACTTGTGCTGCTCGGCGATCTGCTCGCGCGCCTGTCCGCCGAGGAACTCCTTGGCCTCGCGCACGGCGGCCCCCGCGCTTTCCGCTTCCACCGCCTCGGCATAGGCCCGGTTGACCCATTTCAGCCGCCCGTCGGCGGCGCGCAGCCATGTCGGCATCTTCAGCGCGTCGAGCAGGCCGAGCATGGTATCGTAGTCGGCGCTGAGCCGCTGGTTCTCGATCTTCAGCCGGGCCTGGCTGCGGAGCGTTTCCGACAGCGAGATGAAGCGGACCAGCACATGCATGGCGCTCTTGCGGCCGTGCACTTCGAGCGGCATGCCCGCCTGCGTTTCGATGACCAGGTCGAAAGCCTTCGCCTGGTCGCGGAGCGCTGCTATGGCGTTCTCGAGTGCCGCGGCGGAGCGCGGCATCAGCCAGCGGCCGAAGGCGAGGAAGGCGGACCGCTCGTCCGGCGCGCCGCTTTCGAGCGGCAGGCTACCGATCAGCTCCGGCTTCTTGTTCTCGGAACTCCACACGACAACGCGCTGGTCGCGCAGATTGAGCAGTGCCTCCGAGCGCTGCAGGGCCGCGTTCACATCGGCGATGCGCGCTCTGAGCTGGACATTTTGCGACGCCGTTCGTGCCCGCTCGCGGATCAGGAATATCGCCGAGACGAGCGCCGCCCCCATGACGCCGGCGAACATGGCAAGCTGCATCACCTCGACCGTGCCGACCGCCGGGGCCGCCTTCTGCGCGATGCCGGTATCGGCGCGCGCCGCAAGGCCAAGCAATGGGCCTGCAAGCGTGGAAGCGGCAAGAAGCGTGACGAGGCGGGCGCCGGCGCGCCATCGCAGACTGCCGCCCGTCGCGGCGGAGCCGGTCATGATCGAATCCTCGTGGCCGCCGGAAACGGCCTTTCCCGCGCGTGGCGGGTATTCCCCCGGCATGTCTTGGTCCTCTTCGCCGCTTGAATGCAAGACCGCCCTGAATGCGTCTCCGGCCCATCTGTCCCCGGACCGCGAATCACAACAATAACGCCTGCCGGAATCGGCGTGAAGAATCACGGGCGCAAAAAATAAAGCCGGGCGGAAAGTCAATGCCCGGCTTCAATATATTGTAGATTATTTCGCTTTGGTTAATAGCGGTAGTGTTCCGGCTTGTAGGGGCCCTGCGGCGTCACGCCGATATAAGCGGCTTGCTCGCCCGACAGCTCGGTGAGCTTGGCGCCAAGCTTGTCGAGATGCAGCCGCGCCACCTTCTCGTCGAGGTGCTTGGGCAGCACATAGACCTGGTTCTGGTACTGGCCGTGCTTGGTGAAAAGCTCGATCTGCGCCAGCACCTGGTTGGTGAACGAGGCCGACATGACGAAGCTCGGATGTCCGGTGGCGTTGCCGAGGTTCAGCAGGCGGCCTTCGGACAGAAGGATCATGCGCTTGCCGTCCGGAAAGGTGATCAAGTCCACCTGCGGCTTGACGTTGGTCCATTTCAGGTTGCGCAGCGACGCCACCTGGATCTCGTTGTCGAAGTGGCCGATATTGCCGACGATCACCATGTCCTTCATCGCCCGCATATGGTCGAGCGTGACGACGTCCTTGTTGCCGGTGGTGGTGATGACGATGTCGGCGGTGGGGGCTGCGTCTTCCAGCGTGACCACCTCGAAGCCGTCCATCGCCGCCTGCAGCGCGCAGATCGGGTCGACCTCGGTCACCTTGACGCGGGCGCCGGCGCCGCGCAGCGATGCCGAAGAGCCCTTGCCGACGTCGCCGTAGCCGCAGACCACCGCGACCTTGCCGGCCATCATTGTGTCGGTGCCGCGGCGGATGCCGTCGACCAGCGATTCCTTGCAGCCGTATTTGTTGTCGAATTTCGACTTGGTGACGGAGTCGTTGACGTTGATCGCCGGGAAGGGCAGCAGGCCCTTCTTCTGCAGCTGATAGAGCCGGTTGACGCCGGTGGTCGTCTCCTCGGTCACGCCGCGGATCGCTTCCTTCTGCTTGGTGAAGAAGCCCGGCGAGGCCTTCAGGCGCTTCTTGATCTGGGCGAACAGGATCTCTTCCTCTTCGCTGCCCGGGTTGGACAGCACGTCCTCGCCCGCCTCGGCCCGGGCGCCGAGCAGGATGTACATGGTGGCGTCGCCGCCGTCGTCGAGGATCATGTTGGAGGTGCCGCCATCGGTCCACTGGAAGATCCGGTCGGTGTAGTCCCAATAGTCCTCCAGCGACTCGCCCTTGATGGCGAACACCGGAATGCCGGCCTCGGCGATCGCCGCAGCGGCATGATCCTGCGTCGAGAAGATATTGCAGGAGGCCCAGCGGATATCGGCGCCCAGCGCCTTCAGCGTCTCGATCAGCACCGCCGTCTGGATCGTCATATGCAGCGAGCCGGTGATGCGCGCGCCCTTGAGCGGTTTCTTGTCGCCGAATTCCTCGCGGCAGGCCATCAGGCCCGGCATTTCGGTTTCGGCGATCTCGATCTCCTTGCGGCCCCAGCCGGCAAGCGAGATATCGGCGACCACATAGTCCTTGCTACCCGTCATGGCACTGCTCCGGTGTGATTGTCTTCAAAATCGCGTCGGCGCCTGGACGGCGCATGGAGGGGCGCGAATTGCCGGCCTGACTAGCAGATCGGCCGTCAAACGACAATGGGATATAAAGAAATCTTTATTCGTGCATATCCTCGAAGCAATGCATGTCGCCCGAAAAGGCCGGCGGTTTTGGGATAACGACAGGCATTTGAACAGGGGCCGGCTCGTGCGCGATGAACGGAGACGCGTTTCATATGCCATTCAGCCTCGCGACCGGACCCGCGATCTTAGCCCAGTGGACATGAAGGCCGCAGCAAGAACGCGGGCCGGCGTTTCGCCAAGCCAGGGCGCGGCGCGCAGAGGCCAACCCGTGCTGCCTACTTGGTGACTTCAAACAGGGCCCACATGCCGCTGGCGAAGTGTTTCGGCTGATTGCAGATCAACAGGTACTTTCCCGGTTCCAGGGTCACGGTCAGTGTGCCTGATTTACCCGGGGCGAGGTCGGGGACCTCGCCCCTGTCCTCAGCCTTGCTTTCGTCCACCTTTGCGTCGCTCCCGACATAGGGAAGCGGTTGCGTCGGGTCCTTTAGATGCATGACGATCATCTCATGGACGGTACCCTTCGAGGTGTTGGTGACCTTGAACGATACGGCGCCCGCCGGCGCGCTGGAGCGTGACGCTTTCACTCCCATCGTCGCCTTTGACAGATCGAGGCCGGGAGCTTGGTAGGCCATGCCGGTCTTCATCACCATGCCCGCGCCTTGGTCCCAAAGCTGGACATCTACCACTGTCGCCGCCGACGCTGCGGTCGACCACAAGCCAAGCGCCATCGCCGCCGCAAATGCGGCGCCTCCAAGGAGTGCCATTGGATTCCTCCGATTTTGAGAGCGCCATGCCCTGTCGTTGCCGCTACCTTCAAGCGGCCCTTTGTGGCGAGGCTTGCTCTATTTGAGGGCGTTTCCTACCCTATTCTAAGGACAACGCGTGTTCTGGCCCGGTTAGTCCCGAGCTTCTCTTTCACTTTTTTTGACGCCCACGTCCTCCCGGCATCATAGGCCTGGCCTTGCTGCCATGCTGGATCGTAGAGATCGCGGCCCGCCCATAGGTGCCTCGCTCTGCATAAAAGCCAAAAACCTGGCCTTCAGATTTCCTCGCCGAAGCGCGAGGCGACCAGCTGCTCCAGCGCGTCCATGGCCGGACCGGCTTGCGGGCCCGTGGCGGTGACTCGGATCGAATAGCCGGGGCTTGCCGCCAGCATCATCAGGCCCATGATCGAGGTACCGCCGACCTTCACGCCGTCCTTCTCGACATGGATGGTGGCGTCGAAGCCGCTGGCGACCTGCACGAACTTGGCCGAGGCGCGGGCATGCAGGCCGCGCTGGTTGACGATCGGGAACTCTCGCACCACCTCGTCCTTTTCCGGCGCATGGGCGTTCATTTGCTGCTCAGAAGCTGGCTGGCGACGTTGATGTATTTGCGCCCCGCGGCCTGCGCCTCGTCGAGCGCTGCGGCCATGTTGTCGCCCTTGCGGACCGAGGAGAGCTTGATCAGCATCGGCAGGTTCATGCCGGCGATGACCTCGGTGCGCCCCGAATCCATCACCGAGATGGCAAGGTTGGAAGGCGTGCCGCCGAACATGTCGGTGAGCACGATGACGCCGGCCCCGGTGTCGACGCGCGCCACCGCGTCGACGATGTCGGCGCGTCGCCTCTCCATGTCGTCGTCGGCGCCGATCGCCACCGTTTCGAAATTGTCCTGTGGCCCCACCACATGTTCTACGGCATGCCGGAACTCGGTGGCGAGTTGACCGTGCGTCACGAGCACGAGTCCGATCATTCGTTGGTGGCTCCCGTCATCGCCGCTTCACAGGCGTTTCTTATGGTCGCCGGCCATTGCAGGCGGCGGGAGCGCTATCTTGTCGACGCACGGCCGGTTGACAAGCCCAAAATTGCGACAGCCCGGGCCATTTTGACGCATTGCAGCAAAAAACGCGGACCGGATCATGAAAAAGGCGGTATCGACAGCCGCGCCATCACGGCCGGCAAGGCCGTGGCGGCATTGCGTTCGGCAAGATCGATGCGCGGCACCGGGCAGCCCGCGACCGGCTCGCTGATCTCTTCCTGAAAACGGGCCATCTCCGGCTTCGGAACCAGCCGGACAAGGAGGTCGATCACGCCGCCCGGTTCGAACGGCAGCGGGCGCGGCATGAAGCCCGGCACTTCGGCGAGACCGGCGATGGCGGCCGGCGCGCGGCAGACCAGCCGCCCGCCATGCGCGGCGGCAAGCAGCCTGTCGTCGCCGATCAGCCGCGAAAACAGCCCGCGGATCCGGCAATGATCGATGAGCGTCAGCGCCAGCGTCGTCTTGCCGGCGCCGGACGGCCCGGTGATGAGGACGCCGCGGTCGCCGACGAGGATCGCCGTTCCGTGGATGTTTTCAGGCTTCGCCGCAGGGTCGGGCATTGATCGTGTCCTGGTATCGTGTCTGGGACCGCAGATCAGCCTTCGGCCGGCAGCGTCACCACGAAACGCGCGCCCTTGATCTCGCCAGGCTTGGTGCCGGGGATGTTTTCCGCCGTCAGCGTGCCGCCATGCGCTTCGACGATCTGGCGGCTGATCGACAGGCCCAGCCCGGAATTCTGGCCAAAGGCCTCGCCGGCGGGCCGGTCGGTATAGAAGCGCTCGAAGATGCGGTCGATCTTCTCGGCCCTGATGCCCGGGCCATTGTCGTCGACGGTGACGATGTTGAACTTGCCCGCGCGAGCCAGTGATATCGCTATGTGGCCGTGTTCCTCGGGAACGAAGGAACGCGCGTTCTCGATCAGGTTGGTGATGACCTGGCCGATCCTGAGGTCATGGCCGACGACGACATAGCCTTTGACGCCTTGCGGGAGCTTGGCGACCTTGAGCTCGATCTCGACCGTCTTCTTGTTGCGCGTCGTCTCGCGCGAGACTGCGACGAGATCGGTGATGAACTTCTTCAGATCGACCGTCGAGGCGTCCTCGCGCGCCAATTCGGCGTCGAGACGCGACGCATCGGAAATGTCGGTGATCAGCCGGTCGAGCCGCTTCACGTCATGCTGGATGATCTCCATCAGACGGGCGCGCGAGGTGTCGTTCTTGGCCAGCGGCAGCGTTTCCACCGCGCTGCGCAGCGAGGTCAGCGGGTTCTTGAGCTCGTGCGAGACATCGGCGGCAAAGCTTTCGATCGCTTCGATGCGCGCATAGAGCGCGTTGGTCATGTCGCGCACCGCGATCGACAGATTGCCTATCTCGTCCTGACGGTCGGAGAAGTCCGGGATCTCCTCGCGGTTCTTGACGCCGCGCCGCACCCTGACGGCGGCGGCCGACAGCCGCCGCAGCGGATTGGCGATGGTGGAGGCCAAAAGCAGCGACAGGATCGCGGTGACGAGCGCCGCGATGCCGAACACGCGCAGGATCGCCTTGCGCTCGGCCGCGACGATCTTGTCGATGTCGCCGCCTTCGGTGGACAGCATCAAGACGCCGAGCACGGCGCGGAAGCGCTGGATCGGCACCGCCACCGACACGATCTGCTCGCCCTGCTCGCTCACCCGCACGATGGTCGAGGGGCCGCCGGTCAGCGCCTTGACCACTTCGGGGAAGGCCGCGCCGTTGCCGCCGGGCTGCTCGTGATAGACGGGCAGGTCCTTGTTGCGGAAGAAGTCGAAGACGAATTTCTCGACGCGCTCCAAAAGATCCGGCTGCTCGTCGTCGACCGGCGGCAGGTCGTAGCGCAGGATCTGGCCGCGCGAATAGAGATGTCGCGAATCAAGCAGCAGGTTCGCGTCGCGGTCATAGATGCGGGCGCGCGTGCGGGTCGGCGAGATCAGCCTTCTCAACACCGGCGCCACGCGTTCGGGATTGATCGGGAAGTCGAGGTTGTCGAGCTGGTCGGAACCCGGCCCCAGGCTTTCGCCGGCCTGCAGCTCGAGCAGCTTTTCCGGATCGATGCTGATCGAGTCGGTCTCGACCGTCGCCGAGGCCGCGATGGCGCCGGCAATGATCTCGCCTTGCGTCATCAGGCTTTCGACGCGGGCGTCGATCAGCCCGTCGCGGAAGGTGTTGAGATAGAGGATGCCGGTGACCAGCACGGCAAGGCCGGCCAGGTTGAGGAACAGGATGCGCCGCGTCAGGCTGGAGAAGATGTGGTGGCCGAGAAACCGGCGCATCGGCACGGTGATCTTCGACAGGAACGCGGGCACGATCCGCGACGGGCGCTTTGCCGCGCCCGCCCGCCTGCCTCGCTCTACTTCCACTGCCATCAACTAGCAGTCCCTGGTTAAATTAGTGAGTAGTGAGTAGGCAGTAGGGAATAGAGAAATGATTGGCTGAGACCGCGGCTAGCATGAGTGGCCGCTAGCGCCATTCAAAACTGACTACCGACTATTCCCTACTGCCTACTGCCTATTCATGCTTCGCGGAACCGGTACCCGACTCCGTAAAGGGTTTCGATCATCTCGAAGTCGTCGTCGACAGCCTTGAACTTCTTGCGCAGCCGCTTGATATGGCTGTCGATGGTGCGGTCGTCGACATAGACCTGCTCATCATAGGCCGAATCCATCAGCGCATCACGGCTTTTTACCACACCGGGGCGCTGCGCCAGCGAATGCAGGATCAGGAACTCGGTCACCGTCAGCGTCACCGGCTCGCCCTTCCAGGTGCAGGTGTGCCGCTCCTGGTCCATCACCAGCTGGCCGCGCTCGAGCGAGCGCGCCTGCTGGCTGGGTGCCTTGGCGGCCGCTTCGCGGGCGCTGGTGCGACGCAGTACCGCGCGCACCCGCTCGACCAGCAGGCGCTGCGAGAACGGTTTGCGGATGAAGTCGTCGGCGCCCATCTTGAGACCGAACAATTCGTCGATCTCGTCGTCCTTCGAGGTCAGGAAGATCACTGGCAGGTCAGATTTCTGGCGCATCCGGCGCAACAGCTCCATGCCGTCCATGCGCGGCATCTTGATGTCGAGTATGGCAAGGTTCGGCGGGCGAGCCGCCAGGCCTTCCAGCGCCGACGCACCATCCGTGTAGGTTTCGACGCGGTAGCCCTCGGATTCGAGCGCGATCGAGACCGAAGTCAGAATGTTGCGGTCGTCATCGACAAGCGCGATAGTTGCCATTTCAAGCGGCTCCCTCATGAGCTGTCCCTTCTGTCGTCGAGAAGGGGCTTTTGTGGACAAATTGGGTACAAAATGTGGCATGGCCCCTCTCCGAAGTCACGGGCGGCCTGCCGCTACATTCGATCGCACCCGACTCGGGGATTGGACGGACGAAGCCTGCCAATCCTTTGGGCAACCTCTGTGAGTTTTTGCACATTTAAACGATTTAAACAACTTTCAAATTTTTTAAATCGATTAATGATTTGATATCATTCGCCTTTTCTGGTTCTGAGCCTACCTAGCCCCTTGCGCGTTCCGGCAATTCACCGGTCAGACGCAGCCAAATCCAGAGAGGAAATTTGATGTCGGAAGCCGGCAAACGCAACCCCGACTGCGCCATTGACGCGATCGGCCTGAAAACCACGGGCACGGTGCGATACAATTTCGGTGCTGCCGCGCTCTATGAGGAAGCGATCCGCCGCGGCGAGGCGAAATTGACGGCGCAGGGCGCGCTGGTTGCCGAGACCGGCCAGCACACCGGCCGCTCGCCGAAGGACAAGTTCGTCGTGCGCGACGGCAACACCGGGCCGCATGTCTGGTGGGACAACAACAAGGCGATCTCGCCGGCTGAGTTCGAGGCGCTCCTTGCCGATTTCCGCGCCCACGCGATGGCCAAGGATCTCTATGTGCAGGACCTCGTCGGCGGCGCCGACGCCGAGTTCCGGTTGCCGGTTCGGGTCGTCACCGAATTCGCCTGGCATTCGCTGTTCATCCGCAATCTCTTGATCCGCCCGCAAGCCTCGGAGCTCGACCGTTTCGTGCCGGAGATGACGATCATCGACCTGCCGTCCTTCCGCGCCGATCCGGCCCGCCACGGTACCCGCGCCGAGACGGTGATCGCGGTCGATCTGACGCGCAAGATCGTGCTGATCGGCGGCACGTCCTATGCCGGCGAGATGAAGAAGTCGGTGTTCACCATGCTGAACTACATGTTGCCGGAAAAGGGCGTGATGCCGATGCATTGCTCGGCCAATGAGGGACCCGCCGGCGATGCGGCCGTCTTCTTCGGCCTGTCCGGTACCGGCAAGACCACGCTGTCGGCCGATCCGTCACGCACGCTGATCGGCGACGACGAGCATGGCTGGGGTCCGCGCGGCATCTTCAACTTCGAGGGCGGCTGCTACGCCAAGACCATCAGGCTGTCGGCCGAGGCGGAGCCGGAGATCTTCGCCACCACGCAGCGCTTCGGCACGGTGCTGGAGAATGTGATTCTGGACGCCGGCCGCGTGCCGGATTTCGACGACGGCAGCCTGACCGAGAACACGCGCTGCGCCTATCCGCTGGACTTTATCCCCAATGCCTCGAGGACCGGCAGCGCCGGCCATCCGAAGAACATCATCATGCTGACCGCCGATGCCTTCGGCGTCATGCCGCCGATCGCCAGGCTGACGCCGGCGCAGGCGATGTATCACTTCCTTTCCGGCTACACCGCCAAGGTCGCCGGAACCGAGAAGGGCGTCACCGAGCCTGAGGCGACGTTCTCGACCTGCTTCGGCGCGCCCTTTATGCCGCGCCATCCGTCCGAGTACGGCAACCTGCTGCGCGAGCTGATCGCCAGCCATGGTGTCGATTGCTGGCTGGTCAACACCGGCTGGACCGGCGGCGCCTATGGCACCGGCCGCCGCATGCCGATCAAGGTGACGCGCGCTCTGCTCGGTGCTGCGCTCGACGGCTCGCTCAATGCAGCCAAATTCCGCACCGACGCCAATTTCGGCTTCGAGGTGCCAGTGGCGGTTCCGGGCGTCGATGGCGCCATTCTCGATCCGCGCTCGACCTGGGCCGACAAGGCGGCCTATGACCGGCAGGCTGCGAAGCTGGTCAACATGTTCGCCGTCAACTTCGAGAAGTTCGAAAAGCATGTCGATGCTGCCATCCTCGGCGCGGCGCCGCACCTGCAGGAGGCGGCCGAATAACAGCAGCCGCAGGCATATTCCTCCAGGGCCCGGCTTCTGCCGGGCCTTTTCTTTTTCCTGCCGCCGCGCCATGACTGCGCGCATGAGTGCCGACGACAGGATCATCATCGCCAGCGACGCGGTCATCCATCCGGGCGACCTGCATGAGGATTTCATTCGCTCGTCCGGCCCGGGGGGCCAGAATGTCAACAAGGTGGCGACCGCCGTGCAGTTGCGCTTCGACGCCGCAAACGCGTCGGGCCTGTCGGAGCGGGTGCGCGAGCGCGCCATCAGGCTCGCCGGCCAGCGGGCCACCAAGGACGGCGTCATCGTCATTGAGGCCGGGCGCTTCCGCACCCAGGAGCAGAATCGCGCCGACGCGCGGGCGCGGCTGACCGCACTGGTCGCCAAGGCGGCCGAGCCGCCGCCGCCGCCGCGCAAGAAGACGAAGCCATCAAAGGGCGCCGTCGAGCGCCGCCTCAAGACCAAGGCCGGGCGCGCGACGGTGAAGAAGCTGCGCGGCCGCATCGACAGCGACTGACAAACTGCATCTCGGAACAGGAGCGGCGGCTTTCGGGTCGCCGTTTTCGTTTGTCGGTGGCATGCTTGGCGGCGTTAACCGGATCATTCCTATGCTCATTCTGCCCAAGGGCGTTCGCCACATGCCGGGCTACATCGCACGCCCCGCCCAGGAAGCGCTGGTGGACGAGATCAGGCGCGTGGTGCAGGCCGCGCCGCTTTACGTGCCGGCCATGCCGCGCAGCGGCAAGGAGATGAGCGTGCGCATGACCAATTGCGGCGTGCTCGGCTGGGTGACGGACCGCGAGCGCGGCTATCGTTACCAGCCGACGCACCCGGTGACGGGCGAGCCGTGGCCGCCGATCCCCGAGGCGTTGATGCAATTGTGGCGCGAGGTGTCGGCCTATGCGCATCCGCCGGAAGCCTGCCTCGTCAATTTCTATTCGGCGGACGCCAAGATGGGCTTGCACCAGGACCGCGACGAGCAGGATTTCGCCGCGCCCGTCGTCTCGGTGTCGCTGGGCGACGACTGCCTGTTCCGGGTCGGCCAGACCACGCGCGAAGGCGGCACGAAGTCGTTCCGCCTGAAGAGCGGCGATGTCGTCGTACTCGGCGGCGAGGGTCGCCTCTGCTTCCACGGCGTCGATCGCATCTACCCCGCGACCTCGGCGCTGTTGAAGAATGGCGGCCGCATCAATCTGACGCTGCGGCGGGTGACGGTGCCCGCAAGCTAACCAAATCTATAGTTTTCTCCCATAAAGACGGTCAGCTATTGCAGCTTGGGGCGACGGCAATGACGGAAAGCTATTCGGTCCTGCGCGGCCTGTGGGCGATCGTCAGGGAGGCAGCCCAACTCGTTCGCAGGGATGCGGCTCTCTATCTGGCCATCGTCATCTATGTTTTGGCCGGGCTGATCTTTCTGAACGCGATAGGCGCCGCCGATCGCCTCGCCTTCTCGATATATTTCGGGTCCTGGATTTCTTTCAACGGCTTCGTATTGCCCACAATAACCGTTCTTGCCGACGCGATTTTCATCATACATCGCTTCAATTCCCGGCGACGTCTGGTCGTGAAACGGGTGTTTTCCACCGAGCGGTTGGCATACTCGCTATCGGGATTGTGCCTTCTCATGGCGCTCATGATCTTTCAGGGCAACTTCACGTCCGTGAAAAACGGCATGGCGGTCTGGCAGGGCGGTTTTCGATACGACGTTATGCAGGCCAACATCGACGCGTTCCTCCATTTCGGCACCGATCCATGGCGCTGGCTCTACTCCGTGGCCGAAAACGATCGGGTGCGCGACATAGTGGAGTGGAACTACAACGTCTTCTGGTTTCTGCTGAATTTCGGCGCCTTGTTCTTCGTCGCGACATCGCCAATGGTGGCATCGGTCCGAACGCGCTATCTCGCCTGTTTCATGGCAGTCTGGATCCTCGTCGGGAACATCCTGGCGGCGCTGTTTTTGTCGGCAGGTCCGGCATTTTACGGCGCGGTCACCGGAGACACGGCGCGGTTCGGCGAACAGCTTGCCTTCCTCGCCCGCGGGGCCGCGTCAAGCAACTCCGCTGCTGCCTATCAGGAATATCTATGGTCGCTGTACGAGGCCAAGCGGACCGCTTTTGCCACGGGTATCTCGGCGTTTCCCAGCGTTCACGTCGGTCTTGCGATGCTCAACGCATTGTTCGTGCGCGAATACAGCCGCCTTCTCGGCGCCGTCGCTCTGCTCTACGTGGCCTTTGTTGCGGTCAGTTCGGTCTATCTGGCGTGGCACTATGCGATAGACGGCTATGTCGCCGTCATCGTCGTGTCCGTGATTTACGTCGTGGCCCGCAAACTGATCCCTGCGGACCGTCGGCTCGTGCCGAGCATGCCGGCCCGAACCGTCGATTGTCCCGTGGCGGCCGCCACCGTTTTCTGAGGCCCGCCCCCTGTCGAAGCCGGCGCCGCCGGACTCGATCAGAGTTTCCGCAGCGCCACCTCTTCGATCAGGTGGTTGGTGCCCTTGCGCAGGATGAGGTCGGCCCGCGCCCTGGTCGGCAGGATATTCTCGCGCAGGTTCTTCAGGTTGATGTTGCTCCACAGGCCCTCGGCGATGGCGCGCGCGGCATCTTCCGACAGCTGCGAATAGCGGTGGAAGAAGGAGTCCGGATTGCGGAAGGCGGTTTCGCGCAGGCGCATGAAGCGCTGGGTGTACCACTGGTGGATCAGCTTCTCGTCGGCATCGATATAGATGGCGAAATCGAAGAAGTCGGACAGGAACGGCACGATCTTGCCGTCCTTCGGCAGCTTGCCCGGCTGCAGGACGTTGATGCCTTCGAAGATCAATATGTCCGGCCTGTCGATGGTGACGAATTCGCCGGGAATGACGTCATAGGTCAGGTGCGAGTAGACCGGCGCCCGGACGTCGCGTTGCGCCGACTTGATGCCGGACAGGAACCTCAGCAGCGCGCCGACATCGTAGCTTTCAGGAAAGCCCTTGCGCTCCATCAGATTGTTGCGGCGCAGGATCTCGTTGGGCAAGAGGAAGCCGTCGGTGGTGATGAGATCGACCTTCGGACTCGACGGCCAGCGCGCCAGCAATTCCTTGAGCACGCGGGCCGTGGTCGATTTGCCGACCGCGACCGAACCGGCGATGCCGATGATGAAAGGCGTCTTGACCACGTCCTGCGCATTGAAGAAGGCCTGCCGCTGCCTGAACAGCAGCTGGCTCGCCTCGACATGCGCCGAAAGCAGGCGGGACAGTGACAGGTAAATGCGCTTGACCTCTTCGAGGTCGACCGGGTCGTTGAGCGACCGCAGCCGGTCGATCTCGTCTTCGGTCAGCGTGAGCGGCGTGTCGGCGCGGAATTGCGACCATTGCTCGGCGGAGAAGAAACGAAAGGGGGAGTATTTCTCGGTCGGAGCAAGCTGGTCCATCGGGTCTCCTGCCCTCCTAGAGCATGATGCCGAAAAGTGCGAAGCGGTTTTCGGGCGACATCATGCTCTATCCGTCTCTTTCGATCAGCCCCGGGGCCGGGACGCCTTTTCGGCGACGCCCGAGCGGCCGGTGCGGCCTTCGAGCTCCTTCAGCACGTCGTCCAAAGGAATGCCGGCGATGCCGAGGACGACCAGCCAATGATATAGAAGATCGGCGCTTTCCGATACGAGGGCCTGCCTGTCGCCGCGAATGGCGGCGATCACGGCCTCGACCGCTTCCTCGCCGAGCTTCTGCGCTGCCTTGTCGATGCCCTTGGCGAACAGCTTCGCCGTCCACGACTCCGGGTCGCCGGAATGGGCGCGCTGATGGATGATCGTTTCCAGCTCGGCGAGGGAAAATTGAGCCATGGCAGTCATCTATCTGCTTGTTTAAGCATGATCTTTTCCGAAAACCGGTTCCCACTTTTCGGGATCATGCTTTAAGCCCGATGGGCGGCCGAGTCCAGCCGCATCGGCAGGCCGGCCTTGGCCATATGCGCCTTAGCTTCGGCGATGGTGTAGGTGCCGAAATGGAAGATCGAGGCGGCAAGCACCGCGCCGGCATGCCCGTCGCGGATGCCTTCGACCATGTGGTCAAGCGTGCCGACGCCGCCTGAAGCGATCACCGGCACGCGCACCGTGTCGGCGATGGCGCGGGTCAGCGCGATGTCGTAGCCGGCCTTGGTGCCGTCGCGGTCCATCGAGGTAAGCAGGATCTCGCCGGCGCCGCGCTCGACCATCTTCCTGGCGAAGTCGACCGCGTCGATGCCGGTCTTCTCGCGCCCGCCATGGGTGAAGATCTCCCATCGGTCGGCCTCGCCGGTCGCCGACACCTTCTTGGCGTCGATCGCCACGACGATGCACTGGTTGCCGAATTTGTCGGCGGCTTCCGCGACGAAATCGGGGTTCTTCACCGCCGCCGTGTTGATCGACACCTTGTCGGCGCCGGCCAAAAGCAGCTTTCTGATGTCGGCCACCTGGCGCACGCCGCCGCCGACGGTCAGCGGCATGAAGCATTGCTCGGCCGTGCGGGCGACGACGTCGAAGATCGTCTCGCGATTGTCGGACGATGCGGTGATGTCGAGGAAGCAGAGTTCGTCGGCACCCGCCGCGTCGTAGGCCTTGGCGGCCTCGACCGGATCGCCGGCGTCGATCAGGTCGACGAAATTGACGCCCTTGACCACGCGGCCGTTCTTGACGTCGAGGCAGGGAATGACGCGGGCTTTCAGCATCAGCGGCCCTCCATGGTCGACAGCAGGTCGACCACCAGCTCGCCGACCAGCGGCGGCACGTCGCCCTTCGGGTCGAAGGCCGGATCGTAGGCGGAAATGGTGAGGCCGGCGATCGTCAGCGGACCGGCCAGGCCGCACATCGCGGTGCGCACCTGCTCCGGCGCCGGGCCGCCGGGCGTTGTATAGCCGTTGGCCTGCAGCTTTTCCGGGTCATGCACGTCGAGGTCGACATGCATATGGATGCGCTCGGCGCCCGTGGCTTTCAGTTTCGCTGCGGCGCCGGCCCAGTCAGGACACTCGGTGCGGATGATCGGCAGCTTCTCCAAAAGCTCTTTCTCGGCCGGATCGAGATCGCGCGCGTTGACCAGCACGCAACGGGCTGGGTCGATTGGCTTGAACCCTGGAACCTGCGCCGCCATCCGTCGCCAGCACAGGCCAAGCACCGTCGCCAGCGCCATGCCGTCGAGAAAGCCTGAGGTGGAGGTGTCGGGTGTGTTGAGGTCGCCATGCTGGTCGGCCCAGATGATGGCGTCCGCGCCCTCGCCGGCCACCGCGCCGGCGCTGGTCAGGCAATTGCCGGCCAGAACGATGGGAAGCCGCCCGTTGTCCAGCGCGATGCGGACTTCGCCCGACACGGCATTGCAGACGGCAAATCCGGTGCCGATCTCGCGCTCCTGTTCGTCCTCGACCACCTTGCCGATGTCGCGCAACTCGACATCGTGGCCGGCGAGCTTCAGCGCCTCGGCCAGCCCGCCGGAGATCAGCGCGTCAGGACCCTGGCCGCAGCCGCCGTGAAAATGGCCGCTGTCGTAGGACGCCAGGATGATCGAGATATTCACTATTCTGCCTCCATCTCCTCGCCGCGCAGGATCGCCAGCGCTTCCGCCGGGTCGATGCGCCCGTCATAGAGCGCGCGGCCGGAGATCGCGCCTTCGAGCCTCTTCGCATCGGGCATGGTCATGCGCACGATATCGGCGATCGAGGCCAGCCCGCCGGAAGCGATCACCGGGACCGACACCGCCTCGGCGAGATCGATGGTGGCGTCCCAGTTGATGCCGGAAAGCACGCCGTCGCGGTCGATATCGGTGTAGATGATGGCGGCGACACCGGCGCCTTCGAACTTCTTCGCCAATTCGATAACGCCGAGCTCCGAGGCTTCGGCCCAGCCCTCGACGGCGACCTTACCGCCCTTGGCGTCGATGCCGACGGCGATCTTGCCGGGAAAGGCCTTGCAGGCTTGCTTCACCAGTTCGGGCTGGCGCACAGCCACGGTGCCCAGGATGACCCGCGCCAGGCCGCGGTCCAGCCAGTCCTCGATCTGCGCCAGCGTGCGGATGCCGCCGCCGAGCTGCACCGGGTTCTTCGTCGCCTTGAGGATGGCGCCGACCGCCGCGGAATTGACGCTCTGGCCCTTGAAGGCGCCGTTGAGGTCGACGACATGCAGCCACTCGAAGCCCTGCTCCTCGAAGGCTCTTGCCTGGGCCGCCGGGTCATCGTTGTAGATGGTGGCGGTTGCCATGTCGCCGTGCTTCAGGCGCACGCATTTGCCGTCCTTGAGGTCTATTGCCGGAAACAGGATCACGGTCAGGCGCCCTCGACGATGACGAAATGGCCGGTCGACGCCGCCAGCCGGAACTTCAAGGCTTCCTGGTACTCCGGCGACTCGTAGCAGGCGAGCGCCGTTTCGTAGGATGAAAACTCCACCACCACATGGCGGTTCCCCGTCGGCCCCTCCGGATTTGTGTAGCGTCCGGCGCGGACCGGAAACTTGGCGCCATATTTGGCGAAGGCCTTTGCGTTGGCCTCGATGTAGTTGTTGTACGCGCCCGGGTCGCGGACGTCGATCATCGCGATCCAATAGCCCTTCTTGCTCATGGCTTCCACCTCAGGAAATTGGTGATCAGCGCCAGGCCGAGCGCCTGACTCTTTTCCGGATGGAACTGCGTGCCGGCGAGGTTGTCGCGGGCCACCGCCGCCGTCACCGGGCCGCCATAGTCGGCCGTCGCCAGCACCTCGGCGGGGTTCCTCGCTTCCAGGTGGTAGGAATGAACGAAATAGGCGTGCAGTCCCTTCGGGCCGGTCTCGATGCCCGAAAACAGCGGATGCTTGCGTTGAAGCTCGATCGTGTTCCAGCCGATCTGCGGGATCTTCAGCGCCGGGTCCTTCGGCGTGATTTCCTTGACGTCGCCGGCAATCCAGCCAAAACCCTTGGTGATGGTCTTTTCCAGCCCGCGTTCCGACATCAATTGCATGCCGACGCAGATGCCGAGGAAAGGCCGTCCTTTGCGAAGCGCCGCCTCTTCCACCGCGTCCCACATGCCGGCCACGGCACGCAGGCCGGCGGCGCAATCGGCATAGGCGCCGACGCCGGGCAGCACGATGCGGTCGGCGCTGCGCACCCGCTCGGCGTCGGCGGTGAGATCGATGGTCGCGGCAATCCCCGCCTCATGCGCGGCGCGCTCGAAGGCCTTGGTGGCCGAGCGCAGATTGCCCAAGCCGTAGTCGATGATCGCTACCCGCATGTCAGGGCCTTCCAGGCGTATGGGTCAGCCCCAGCGCCATGCCCGTCTGCGCCGGGCGCGCCTGGCTCGTGTCGGGAACGATGCGCGGCATGGGTGCCTGCTCTTCGGTGCGCTCGTCGGCTTCCAGCGCGTGGCGGAGCTCGGCATCATCGAGCCTGCCGGCCTCGACGACGCCCCATTCCCGCCAGCCGCGACGGCGCAGCGCCGATATCCGCAGGCCTTGACCCTCGAGCCCGATATAGAGCGACACCAACAGCGACAGGCCCGAACCGGCCCATTCGAGGCCGAGCGTTTCGCCGAGCACCGACAGGACCACCATGACCGCGAAAGTGACTGCGGCCTCGATCCACAGCCGGTGCCAGGCGAGCCAGACCGGCGAGAACAGGAAGCCGAGCCAGGTGAAGCCGTCGCGCACCAGGGTCGCATCCTCGGCCTTGTTGCCGCCTGTCGGCGGCTCCATCACGACATAGATGGCCATAGGGCTATCCTTTCAGGGATCCCTTGGTGGACGGCACCGCATCGGGCTGGCGCGGGTCGGGCTCCAGCGCCGCGCGCAGGGCCCTGGCCACGGCCTTGAAGCAGGTCTCGGCGATATGGTGGTTGTTGGCGCCGTAATGGTTGGTCACATGCAGCGTTATGCCTGCATTCTGCGCCAGCGCCTGGAAGAATTCGCGCACCAGCTCGGTGTCGAACGTGCCGATCTTGGGCGACGAGAAGGCGACGTTCCAGACCAGGAACGGCCGGCCGGAAACATCGATCGCGGCCCGGGTCAGGGTCTCGTCCATGGCAAGGTCGATCGAGGCATAGCGCATGATGCCGCGCCGCTCGCCCAAAGCCTTGCCCAGCGCCTGGCCGATCGCGATGCCGGTATCCTCGACCGTGTGGTGGTCGTCGATGTGCAGATCGCCCTTGGCCTTGATCGTCATGTCGATCAGCGAATGGCGCGACAGCTGGTCGAGCATATGGTCGAAGAAGCCGACGCCCGTCGAAATGTCGGATTTGCCCGTGCCGTCGACATGGACCGACACGGAAATCTCGGTTTCCTTGGTCTTGCGGCTGATTTCTGCGGAACGGGGCGGCATCAGTCTGTCCTGTTCAGGGGCGCGGGCTTGAAAACGAGAGCCTTCTATCAGCATGATCCGGTGATTGCCAGTTGCCATTCCGGGCGGTATCGGCGGTTTGCAATCACTCGCTCTATGCATACATATGGCAATCAAAAGTCACTCGTCCCGCGCCAATCGCCTTTTAAAAGGGATAGCGCGAATCGGAGCTCGAAATGTCGAATGAACTGACCATGCACGCCACGACCATCGTCAGCGTGCGCAAGGGCAACAAGGTTGTGATCGCCGGCGACGGCCAGGTCAGCCTTGGCCAGACCATCATGAAGGGCAACGCCCGCAAGGTGCGCCGCATCGGCAAGGGCGGCAGCGTCATTGCCGGTTTTGCCGGCGCCACCGCCGACGCCTTCACCCTGCTTGAGCGCCTCGAGGCCAAGCTCGAACAATATCCCGACCAGTTGACGCGCGCCTGCGTCGAGCTCGCCAAGGACTGGCGCACCGACCGCTATCTGCGCCGCCTGGAGGCGATGATGCTGGTCGCCGACAGGTCCGTCTCGCTGGCGCTGACCGGTACCGGCGACGTGCTCGAGCCCGAACACGGCGTCATGGCCATCGGCTCCGGCGGCAACTACGCGCTGGCCGCCGCCCGCGCGCTGATGGACACCGACAAGGACGCCGAGGAGATCGCCCGCAGGGCGATGCAGATCGCGGCCGATATCTGCGTCTACACCAACAGCAGCTTCGTCGTCGAAACGCTCGATGCCGCCTGAGGCAGCCGGCCATGATCCCAAAAAGTGGGAACCGGTTTTTGGAAAAGATCATGGTCGAACGGGACGATAGCTACGATTTTCGGCCGGTCACCGAAAAGGACCTGCCGATGATCGCCCGCTGGCTTGCCCAGCCGCATATTGCCGAATGGTGGGACGATCCGCAAAAGGAGATCGCCGAGATCCGCGAGCACATCGATTCGGTTTCGGTGGAGCCGCTGATCGTCGAGCTGGACGGCAGGCCGATCGCCTACCTGCAAAGCTACGATCCGCATCTCGAGGACGACCATCCTTACGCCGACCAGCCGTTCGGCACGCTGGGCATCGATCTGTCGATCGGCCCGCCGGACCTGGTCGGCATCGGCCATGGCTCGGCCATCGTTCGCCAGTTCGTCGAGGCGCTGTTCGAGGAAGGCGCGCCGCGCGTCATCATCGATCCGCATCCCGACAGTGGCCGCGCCATCCGCGCCTTTGAAAAGGCCGGCTTCAGGCCGATCGGCCCAATCGGAATATGGGGACGTCGTGCTGATGGCCGTCGATGCGGCCGAAAGCGACGAAGCAGAGGGGAATTGACCGCAATGACCGCATCCGGGGAAGACAAGACGCTTTCTGCCTATGAAGACAGCTGGCGCATGGGGCTGCTGCTCGTGCTCGCCTTGGTCATCTTCCAGACCGGCGCCCTCTATGGCATGGGCCATCCGCCGATCTGCACCTGCGGCTACGTCAAACTCTGGCACGGCGTGGTGAACAGTTCGGAGAACTCCCAGCACATCGCCGACTGGTACACCTTCTCGCACATCATCCACGGCTTCCTGTTCTATGCGCTGGCCTGGGCGCTGTTCCCGCGCTCGCCGGTCGGGCTGCGGCTGGCCTTCGCCGTTCTCATCGAAGGCGGCTGGGAGCTGTTGGAAAACAGCCCGTTCATTATCGACCGCTACCGCGCCGGCACTATCTCTCTCAACTATTACGGCGACAGCGTCATCAACTCGGTGTCCGACACGCTGTTCATGGCGCTGGGATTTGTGATGGCGCGAAAGCTCCCTATATGGGTGATCGTGGCCCTGGCGCTCATTTTCGAGTTCGGCACGGGCTACATCATCCGGGACAATCTGACGCTCAACGTGATCATGCTGCTGCATCCGTTCGAGTCCATCAAGCAGTGGCAAAGTGGAATTTGAGTATTATGAGCACCTTCTCCCCCCGCGAAATCGTTTCGGAACTCGACCGCTTCATCATCGGCCAGAAGGACGCCAAGCGCGCTGTGGCCATTGCCTTGCGCAACCGCTGGCGCCGCCAGCAGCTGGAAGGCCAGATGCGCGAAGAGGTGATGCCGAAGAACATCCTGATGATCGGCCCGACCGGCGTCGGCAAGACCGAGATCTCGCGCCGCCTGGCGCGCCTGGCCGGCGCGCCCTTCGTCAAGGTCGAGGCCACCAAGTTCACCGAGGTCGGCTATGTCGGCCGCGACGTCGAGCAGATCGTGCGCGATCTCGTCGAGGTCGCCATCGTGCTGACGCGCGAGAAGATGCGCGAGGACGTCAAGGCGCGCGCCCACATCAACGCCGAAGAGCGGGTGCTCGAAGCGCTGGTCGGCAAGACCGCGAGCCCGGCCACGCGCGACAGCTTCCGCAAGCGGCTGCGCGACGGCGAGCTCGACGACAAGGAGATCGAGGTCGAGGTGGCGGACACCGGCACCGGCGGCATGCCGGGCTTCGAGATTCCCGGCATGCCCGGCGCCAACATCGGCGTGCTCAACATCAACGACATGCTGTCGAAGGCGATGGGCGGCCGCAGGACCAAGACCCGCAAGACGACGGTGAAGGAATCCTACGAGCTTCTGATCAATGACGAGTCCGACAAGCTGCTCGACCAGGACGAGGTGGTGCGCCAGGCGCTGGAATCGGCCGAGAATGACGGCATCGTGTTCCTGGACGAGATCGACAAGATCGCGGCCAGGAGCGACATTTCGGGCGGTCCCTCGCGCGAAGGCGTTCAGCGCGATCTGCTGCCGCTGGTTGAAGGCACCACCGTTGCGACCAAATACGGGCCGATCAAGACCGACCACATCCTGTTCATCGCCTCGGGCGCGTTCCATGTCTCCAAGCCGTCGGACCTGCTGCCGGAGCTGCAGGGCCGCCTGCCGATCCGCGTCGAATTGCGCGCGCTGGAGAAGCAGGATTTCGTCCGCATCCTCACCGAGACCGAAGCCAGCCTGATCAAGCAGTATATCGCGCTGATGAAGACCGAAGGCGTCGAACTGACGTTCACCGACGACGCCATCGATTCGCTGGCCGGCATCGCCGTCGACCTCAACGCCAGCGTCGAGAACATCGGCGCCCGCCGCCTGCAGACGGTGATGGAGCGGGTGCTGGACGAGATTTCCTATGACGCGCCGGACCGCAACGGCACGGCGGTCACCATCGATGCCGACTATGTGCAGAAGCATGTCGGCGACCTGTCGCGCAACACCGATCTGTCGCGGTTCATCCTCTGACGCATGTCGCCCAAAAGTGCGCAGCGGTTTTGGGAAAACGACATGCATCAAAAAAGACTTAAAAGCGTGTCGCCTGAACCCCTTTCAGCGCGACGCGTTTTAACCACGAACCCAGGCTATGTGTGGCCAGATGGTACCATCTGGCCACCTTTTGTCCGGGCGAGGCTTGCTTGTCTCGACTCTCCCGCGCGCTTTACCTAGTTTGCCGCCGACTTGAAGGCGGCGGTGAATGAAGAAACGCATACTTCTTTTTGTTGGCCTGGCATTGGCCGCAGCGGTGGCAAGCGCCGACGCGGCGACTATGGTGCCTCCGGGCAATCGCAACGGCGTGCAGCCGGATATCCCCGGCGCCTCCAGCCGGCGCACCCAGGCGACCAACACCACCTTCCAGGCCAAGTACCGCAAGGTCTACGCGCTGCTGCAGAACGACGCCGAGCTTCGCGCCAAGATCAGGAAAGTGGCGGCCGCCTACGGCATCGATCCGATGCATATAGTCGGCGCCATCGTCGGCGAACACACCTACAATGTCGACGCCTACGACCGGCTGCAGACCTATTACGTCAAGGCGATGTCCTACCTGTCGAGCAAGCTTACCTTTGCCTATGAAGGCGAGGATGTCAGCGATTTCGTTCAGCGGCCGGAATTCAAAAAATGCGCCGGCATGAACGACAGCTACGATCTGTGGGAATGCCGCGAGCAGGTGTGGAATCATTCTTTCCGTGGCAAGACCGTCAGCGGCACGAGCTTCCCCAACGACCGCTTCGGCGCCACCTTCTTCCAGCCTTACTATGCCGGCCAGACCTTCGGTCTCGGCCAGCTCAACCCGCTGACCGCGCTGCAGATGAGCGACCTCGTGCACAAGGTCTCCGGCCTGCCAGAGCTCGACGTCGAGGATCCCAATGCGGTCTACAAGACCATCATGGATCCGGATCTCACGCTGCCCTATGTCGCCGCGACCATCAAGAAATCGATCGACGCCTATAAAAGCATCGCCGGCTTCGACATCTCGCACAATCCGGGCCTGACCGCTACGCTCTACAATGTCGGCAATCCCGAGCAGCGCGCCTATGCGCTCAAGGCCGAGAACGAGAAGCGCCGCGCCGCCGGCGAGCCGGAAAAGCTGCCCGAGGAGAACTATTACGGCTGGCTGGTCAACGACAAGCTGGACGAGCTGAGGGCGCTGTTCTAGCGGCTTGAATTCGACTGCTTAGTAGCCTTCCGAGGACAGATACGCCTCGAACCTGCGCAATTCCTCGGTGTCCGCTTCGACCATGTGGCGCGGCTCCGGATAGGCGCCCGACTGGATGTCGTCGGCATATTCGCGGAAGGCGGCGATGCGCTCGCTCTGCAGGCGGTCGGATTCCGCCGCGAAGTCGCGGTAGCGCTTGGCATGGCGCGGGTAGTGGCCGCGATTGCTGCCGAGCACGTCCTCCGAGAACAGATATTGCGCATCGCAGCCGGCGCCGGCGCCCATGGAAATCATGATCAGCGGCGTGCGCCGTGAGATCGCGTTCGCGACTCTCGCCGGCACCACCTCGATCTCGGCCGCGAAGGCCCCGGCGGCCTCGAGATCCTTGACCTGCTTCCACACGAAGGCAGCGCTTTCGGCAGTCTTGCCGACCGCCTTGAAGCCACCCGTCCAGGTCGCATGCGCCGGGATCAGCCCGACATGACCGCAAACCGGAATGTGCTCGTTGCGCAGGCGGCGGATAGTTTGGAGGCTAGCCGAGCAATACATGGCGTCGGCGCTTGCCGCGCGCAGCTTCACCGCCATGCGCAGGATCTCGTTTGTGGTGGCGCCCAGCTTGATGCGTTCGTCGCCCGGAATGGCAAAGCAGGTGGGTGCGGCGTCGCGAAAACGCGGATCGAACATGAGATCATAGGGGACGGAGATGATGTCGATGCCGGCGCGCTCGGCGGCCTCGGCCTCCTCCAGCGAGAAGACGCGCAGTTTGGAAAGCTGGCGCTTGCCTTTCAGCGATTGCAAGTCGGCGACGGTCGGTTTGTTGCGTGCCATATCCGTGAATCCCCTCGGTTCCGGCGACTTATCGGGTCTATGCCGCCAGCAGCGACTTCAGCTTGACCGCTTGCGAGCCGAGCGCCTCCGGCGCCGGCGTCGCCCGCTTCGCGATCAGCATCTCCGCCAGGCGGATGTCGCGCGCCACGGCATTGCCGGGGCCGATGCCGCTGGCAGCAACCAGCCTTCCGTCCTCGGCCAGGTGGAACAGGATGAAGGCGCCGTCGTCGAGGTCGCGCCGCACGGTCGCGCGGCCTTCATCCGAAAGTCCGGCGATCTGCAGCGTCAGCCCGTACTGATCCGACCAGAACCACGGCACGGCGGCATGCGCCTCGTTGGCTCCCAGCATGTTCCTCGCGGCGAGCGCGCCCTGCTCCTGCGCGTTGCGCCAGGCTTCCAGCCGCACGCGCCGGCCGCCATAGACGGCCAGCGGGAACGAGCAGCAGTCGCCGGCGGCGAAGATGTCAGGGTCTTCGGTGCGCAGCGTTCCGTCGACGGCAATGCCGTTGTCGATCGCCATTCCCGCTTCGGCGGCGAGTACCGTTACCGGCACGGCGCCGATGCCGATGACAGCGAGATCGGCGGCGACCTCCTGTCCGTCGGCAAGCGTGATGCGGACTTCGGCGCCGTTATCGGCGATCGCCGAGATGCCCTGGCTGGTGAGCACTTTCACACCTTCGGCTTCATGTGCTCTGTGGATGATCTCGGCGATCTCGGCCGGCACGCCGCGCATCAGGATGCGCGGCTGCGCCTCGATCACAGTGACCGTGGCGCCGAGCTTGCGCGCCGAGGCGGCAAGCTCGAGGCCGATGAAGCCGCCGCCGATGATGGCGACGCGATTCTCAGGCTTGAGATGGGCACGGATGGCAAGCGCGTCGTTGAAGGTCCTGAGATAAACGCAGCGTCCGCCCAAGCCCGGCATCGGCAGCTTGCGCGGCACGGATCCGGTGGCGAGCAGCAGCTTGTCGTAGGAAAGGGAAGAGCCGTCGGACAGGCTCACCTTATGCGCGGCGCGGTCGATCGCGACGGCCCGGACGGAATGGATGTGGCGGATCGAGCGTTCGGCCAGAAGCTCGTCGCTGGCGATCGCCTTGATGAGCGGCGCCTCGCTGGTCATGGCTTCCTTCGACAGCGGCGGCCGCTCATAGGGCAGATGCGGCTCGTCGCCGACCAGCGTCACCGGTCCTTCATAGCCGAGATCGCGCAGCGTAAGCGCGGCGCGCCCGCCGCACTCGCCGGCGCCGATGATGACCATTCCTCCCGTCATCGCCGTCACCCGACCTGAATGAGGACTTTGCCGGCGTCGACCTTGACCGGATAGGTCTTGAGGTTGACGCAGACCGGCGCGCCGCGCGCGTCGCCGGTCTTGTAGTTGAAGCGGCCGTTGTGTTTCGGGCATTCG
This sequence comes from Mesorhizobium dulcispinae, assembly GCF_033977345.1. Lineage (NCBI taxonomy): Bacteria > Pseudomonadati > Pseudomonadota > Alphaproteobacteria > Hyphomicrobiales > Phyllobacteriaceae > Mesorhizobium > Mesorhizobium dulcispinae. The sequence goes on along the minus strand of NZ_JAVIIY010000006.1, from coordinate 211,184 downwards.
ATGATGTCGTCCATCACCAGCCCGTCGGCCAGATGCACCTTCTCGTGCGAGCACAGGCCGTCGGTCGCGAAATACTCGTCTTCGGGGCTCCGATAGATGGCATAGGTGCGGCCGGCGTGATCGAACCGCATCACGTCCTCCTCGTCGATGTCTCCGGCCGCGCAGGCTTCGACCCAGTCGCTCATATCGTCCTCCGGCGAAAATAGATGGTCAGTTGTGTCCGGTCACTCGGCCGCGGCCACCACCGGATTGTCGTTGTGCAGCTCTTCCCGATAGGGCTTTGCCGTCGGCGGCAGTTCGCGCTTGAGGAAATAGTCCTCGTTGCGCAGCTGGCGCAGGAAGGCCGGGATCATCTCGCGGTAGCCGGCCAGGATCGACGGCGTCGGCGCCGGCAGGTCGTGCTTGATCAGCTCATGCAACTTGGGCAGCGCATGATAGGGCACCATCGGGAACATGTGGTGCTCCACATGGTAGTTCATGTTCCAGTAGATGAACCGGCTGACCGGGTTCATGTAGACGGTGCGGCTGTTCAGGCGATGGTCGATGACATTATCGGCGAGGCCGCCATGCTGCAGCAGCCCGGTCATGACGTGATGCCAGGCGCCATAGAGGCGCGGCAGGCCGACGAGCATCAGCGGCAGCCAGGAATGCATGTAAAGCGCCAGCGCGATAGTCGCGATGTAGATGGCAAGCCAGATGCGGGCGGCGCGGATGGCCTTCGGCTGCTCCTGTTCCGGAATGAAGGTCTTCTCCGCGGCGCTGATGACGCCGGCGGCGTTGCGCACCATGTCGGCCATCGCGTGCCAGACGTCGAGGATGCCGAAAAAGTTCAGGACCAGGCGCACAAGGTCCGGCGGCCGCATGACGGCGATTTCGGGATCGCGGCCGACTATGATGGTGTCGGTGTGGTGGCGCGTATGGCTCCAGCGCCATGTCACCGGATTGCGCATGATCATGAACGAGGCGATCTGGTAGACGGCATCGTTCATCCACTGGGTGCGGAAGGCCGTGCCGTGGCCGCATTCATGCCAGCGGGAATCGGTCGAGGAGCCGTAGAGCGTGCCATAGACGAAGAAGAACGGCACGCACCACCAAGTGCCCCAGAACCAGGCGCCGCCCGCACCGCTGAGGATCAGCGCGCCGAGCCAGATGATGGTATCGCGGATCGCCGGCTGGTCGGAGCGCTGCATCAGCTCCTTCATCTGCTTGCGCGGGATCTCGGTGTGGTACCACTCGGCCGCCGAAAGCCCGTTCTCGACCGCCAGCCTGGCGTCACGGCCGGTCAGGCTGTAGTCGCGCCCGGACGGCGCCGGAGACGTGATTGCCGTCATTGCGGGTTCCTCCATCAGCACCCGGCGATTGGCCCTCTGCGGTGCCCGGTTCGCACATGGCTGGCTTCGACTTCACCATAGCGCCAAGCCATGATAGTCTCAACGTCAGAAAGATAGTTTCTATCATTTCCTATCAGAGTGAGCTAATCTGATTCGGGTAAGCGATGGAGCATTCATGGCAAGGCGGCCGACAATCACAGATCTCGCGCGCGTTTCCGGTTTTAGCGTCGCCACCGTCGACAGGGTGCTGAACAATCGCCTGCCGGTGCGCGAGGAAACGGCACGCCGGGTCTACGAGGCGGCGACCGATATCGGCTATCACGCCGCCGGCCTCATCAAGCAGCGCATGCGCCAGGAGCTTCCCGAATATCGCCTCGGCTTCCTGCTGCTGCGGGGCAATGATGTCTTCTACGGCGATTTCGCGCGCGAGCTGGAGCTTGCGGTGTCGCAGTCGCAACTCTTTCGCGGCACCGCGACGGTCGACTTCGCCGCTTCGCTGGCGCCCGACGAGATCGCCGCGCAGATGCGCAAGCTGGCGGCGAAATCGAGGGCCATCGCCGTCGTCGGCCCGGATCATCCGACGCTGACGGCGGTGGTCGAGGCGCTGAAGGCGAGGGGGCAGCCGGTCTTTTCGCTGCTGTCCGACTTCGCCGCCGGCATCCGCGAGGGCTATGTCGGTCTCGACAACCGCAAGGTCGGGCGCACCGCGGCCTGGATGATCGCCAAGGCGGCGAAGAAGCCCGGCAAGGTCGCGCTGTTCGTCGGCAGCCACCGCTTCCATGGCCACGAGCTGCGCGAGATCGGCTTCCGCTCCTATTTCCGCGAGCACGCGCCGGACTTCACCGTGATGGAGACGCTGGTCAATCTGGAGGCCAACCAGGTCACGCATGATGCCATGCTCGATCTTTTGGACCGGCATCCGGACCTTGCCGGCTGCTATGTCGCCGGCGGCGGCATGGAAGGCGCGGTCGCGGCGCTGCGGGCGGCGAAGCCTGCAAACATGCCGGTGGTCATCTGCAACGAGATCAACGCCGAGTCGCGCGCAGCACTTGCCGACAACATCCTCACCATGGTGATCTCGACACCGCTGGCAGCGCTCTGCCGCGAGCTTGTCGGGCTGATGGCGCATGCCATCGAGAGCGGCGCCGCCAATGTGCCCGGCCAGACCTTCCTGCCCTTCGACATCTATCTGCCCGAGAACATCTAGGCGGCTTTCCGCCGAAATGATGTGATCCATCAGGCTGATAAGATTTTGTCACGACGCAGCCGACGGCCAAATGCTGCCCAAAGAGCTGCAATCCTCCCGCCACGCCTCAACCCTTTGCCGGTCGGAAGTGAAATTCCGGCATGTCCATTCCGAATCTCCCTTGACGGCCGCAAGCGAAATGGAATAAATATTTCACCAACTGGGTATTTTGGTTCTTTCGTTCCGGAACATCTGTTTCAAACGGGGAACCGGGCGTTCCATTGTGTGAGGAAAACGCCGCCGGAAAGGCCATAGGGAGAGATTCCCCGGAGAGATCGGGGATTCCGGTTCAATCGGTGCAGCCGGACACCATGTGGAGGAGAATAAAATGAAGAAACTGCTTTTGGGCGTCGCGCTTTCGGCGCTGATGTGTTCATCCGCCTTCGCCGCCAAGATCGGCGTTTCGATGGCCCTTTTCGACGACAACTTCCTGACCGTGTTGCGCAACGGCATGATCGCGCAGGCCAAGGGCATGGACGGCGTCGAGCTGCAGGTCGAGGACGCGCAGAACGACGTGGCCAAGCAGCTCGACCAGATCAAGAACTTCGCCGCCTCGGGCGTCGACGCCATCATCGTCAACCCGGTCGACACCTCGGCCACCCAGGCGATGTCGGATGCGGCAGCCGCTGCCAAGATCCCGCTGGTCTATGTCAACCGCGAGCCGGTCAATGTCGACAAGCTGCCCGACAACCAGGCTTTCGTCGCCTCGAACGAGGCCGAGTCCGGCACGCTCGAGACCAAGGAGGCCTGCCGCCTGTTCAAGGAAGCCGGCAAGAAGGAAGCCAATGTCTATGTGATCATGGGCGAGCTTTCCAACCAGGCCGCGGTGCAGCGCACCAAGGACATTGAAGAGGTCATCAGCACGCCGGACTGCAACTTCATCAAGATCATCGACAAGCAGACCTCGAATTGGAAGCGTGACGAGGCGCAGAACCTGATGACCAACTGGCTTTCGTCCGGCAAGGCGTTTGACGGCGTCATCGCCAACAACGACGAAAGCGCCATCGGCGCCATCCAGGCGATGAAGGCCGCCAACATCGACATGAAGTCGGTCGTGGTCGGCGGCGTCGACGCCACCCAGGATGCGCTGGCCGCGATGCAGGCGGGCGATCTCGACGTAAGTGTCTTCCAGGACGCGGCCGGCCAGGGCGCCGGTGCGCTCGACGCGGCGCTGAAGCTCGCCAAGGGCGAGAAGGTGGAGCACAAGGTCTACATCCCCTTCCAACTCGTCACGCCGGCGAACATCGACAAGTTCCTGAAGAAGAACTGAGGCTGCGCCGAAGCAATTCCAGGAAAACTGCGCAGCGGTTTTCCGGATGGAATTGCGTAAAAGCAAGGAGCGGCGCTCCGACGCATCGGACTGGCTGAAATCGGCCGCTGACAGAGCGGCGCCGCTCCCTCCTTCTCCCGCCCACCGGGCGGGAGAGCGGGCGCGGTCATTCGGAGGAAGAAGACGTGTCACAGACATCGCATGGTATTGGCGGGCTGAGCTATGACGCCAAGAAGCGCCCATGGCCTGCCGAGTTCAACGTGTTCCTGGCGCTGGTCATTCTGGTCGGCGCGTTCGAGCTGATCGGCCGTGTCTTCCTCGGTGACAGCTTCCTGTTCAACACCCGTGAAAACGTCGACGCGATCTTCAACGAGGCGCGCCTGCAGATCATCATCCTGCAGGTGTCGATCGTCGGCATCATCGCCATCGGCGTGACGCAGGTGATCATCAGCGGCGGCATCGACCTGTCCTCGGGCTCGATCGTCGGCGCGACGGCGATGATCGCCATGAGCTTTGCCCAGGTGGCGACGGTCAACGGCAACCCCAACCCCAAGGCGATGTTCCTGGCGCAGGGCTGGACCGACCTGCCGGTGATCGTGCCGCTGCTCGTCGCCATCTCTTGCGGCCTCATCGCCGGCCTGATCAACGGCGCGCTGATCGCCTATACGCGCATCCCGCCCTTCATCGCCACGCTCGGCATGATGGTCACCGCGCGCGGCATCGCCAAATGGTGGTCGAAGGGCCAGCCGATCTCGTTTCCGACCGACAGCTTCGCCGCAATCGGCAAGGGGCTGATGCCGGTCATCATCTTCATATCGCTGGCGATCCTGTTCCAGCTCATCCTGAGCTACACCCGCTACGGCAAGCACTGCTACGCCATCGGCTCCAACGAGGACGCCGCGCGCATGTCCGGCATCAAGATCGCCAACCACAAGGTGCTGGTCTATGTGATCGCCGGCATCCTCGCCTCGATCGCCGCGGTGGTGCTCTCCTCCAAGAACCTCACCGCCCAGGCCGGCATGGGCGTGATGTACGAGCTCGACGCGATCGCCATGGCGGTCATCGGCGGCGTCTCGCTCTCGGGCGGCCGCGGGTCTATCATCGGCACGGTGATCGGCTCGCTGATCTTCGGCGTCATCATCTCCGGCTTCACCTTCCTGCGCCTCGACGCCTACTACCAGGAGATGGTCAAGGGTGTGATCATCGTCGGCGCAGTCGTTCTCGATCAATGGCGCCAGCGCCGCCGGGCGATAGGAGCTTGACCATGTCCGACATCGTTCTGAAGACCGAAAACCTCACCAAGCACTATGGCGGCGTGCACGCGCTGCAGGAGGCGAATTTCGAGCTGCGCAAGGGCGAGCATGTCGCCATCATGGGCGACAACGGCGCCGGCAAGTCGACCTTCGTGCGCCAGATCACCGGCGTCGAGCAACGCACCGACGGCAAGATCTGGTTCGACGGCCAGGAAGTGACCTTTGCCGGGCCGATCGAGGCGCGCGAGGCAGGCATCGAAACCGTGTTCCAGAACCTCGCTTTGGCCGACGATCTCGACGTGCCGTCGAACCTCTTCCTCGGCCGCGAGAAGGTGCTGTTCAATCTTGGGCCGTTCTCGATCCTCGACCGCAAGGCCATGCGCAAGGCGACCGAGGCGGCACTGGTCCGCACGGCGGTGAAGATCCCCAACCTCTCCAGCACCATCCGCCACATGTCGGGCGGCCAGCGCCAATGCGTGGCGATCGCCAGGACCGCGACCTTCGCCTCCAAGCTGATCATCATGGACGAGCCGACGGCAGCGCTTGGCGTGCAGGAGACGGCGCAGGTCGAAAACATCATCCGCACGCTCAAGGAGAACGGCGAGCCGCTGATCCTGATCAGCCACAACATGCGCCAGGTGTTCGACCTGGTCGATCGCATCGTCGTCTTCAGGCGTGGCCGTATCGTCGCCAATCTGCGCAAGCAGGACACCGACGGCAACGACATCGTCGCCTATATCACCGGCGCCAAGACCGGACAGGCCGAGTTGCAGGCCGCCTGACGGGCGTCACGACGGGATAACCAATCGTCCGCGCCGGAAGGCGCGGACAGCTTTCTGAACCACCCTCAAAGGACATTCCATGACTCTCCGTTTCGCTCTTCTCGGCGCCGGCCGCATCGGCAAGGTGCATGCCCGCGCCGTTGGTTCCAACCCGCAGGCCAAGCTGGTGGCCGTGGCCGATGCCTTCGAGAAAGCGGCGACGGAGCTCGCTTCCGCCTATGGCGCCGAGGTGCGCACCATCGATGCCATCGAGCAGGCCAAGGACATCGACGCCGTCATCATCTGCACCCCGACTGACACCCATGCGGATCTCATCGAGCGCTTCGCCAAGGCCGGCAAGGCGATCTTCTGCGAGAAGCCGATCGATCTCGACGTCAAGCGCGTCGAAAAATGCCTGGCCGTGGTCGAGAAGGCCGGCGCCACGCTGATGGTAGGCTTCAACCGCCGCTTCGATCCGCACTTCGCCGCGGTCCGTAAGGCGATCGACGACGGCGCCATCGGCACGGTCGAGATGGTGACCATCACGTCGCGCGATCCGGGCGCGCCGCCGCTCGACTACATCGCCCGCTCGGGTGGCATTTTTCGCGATATGACCATCCATGATTTCGACATGGCCCGCTTCCTGCTCGGCGAGGAGCCGGTCGCCGTCAGCGCGCACGCTTCAGTGCTTGTGGACAAGAAGATCGGCGAAGCCGGCGATTTCGACTCCGTCAGCGTCATCCTCGAAACCGCGTCCGGCAAGCAGGCCGTCATCTCCAACTCGCGCCGCGCCACCTATGGCTACGACCAGCGCATCGAGGTGCATGGCTCGAAGGGCATGGTCGCGGCCGAGAACCAGCGGCCGGTGTCGATCGAGCTCGCCAACGACAAGGGCTACACGCGCCCGCCGCTGCACGACTTCTTCATGACCCGCTACATCGACGCCTACGCCAACGAGATCGCGGCTTTCATCGCCGCTGCAACCGCCGGCAAGAAGGCGGCGCCGAGCGGCAAGGATGGTCTCGTTGCGCTGAAGCTCGCGGACGCAGCCTTGCAGTCGGCCAAGACTGGCAAGACCGTCCGCGTCGATTGAACGTTTGAATTCGATTATAGGAGCGGAACGATGAACGGTTTGGCCGGTCGCAATTCAGAAACGCGCGCCATCGTCACCGGCGGCGCGCAGGGCATCGGCTTCGCGGTTGCCGAAGCCTTGACCGACGAGGGCTGCCAGGCGCTGGCGCTCATCGGCCGCTCGCAGGAGAAGGGCGACAAGGCGGTCGCGGCGCTGAAGAAGAGCGGCGTCGACGCCATCTTCATCAGCGCCGACGTCGCCAAGGTCGCCGACTGCAAGCGCGCCGTCGCAACCGCGCTCGCCCATTTCGGCACGCTGAACGCGCTGGTCAATGCCGCCGCCACCTCGGCGCGCGGCTCGCTGGTCGAGACATCGGAAGAGCTTTTCGACCAGATTTTCGACACCAATGTGCGCGGCCCCTTCTTCCTGATGCAGGGTCTCGTCGCGCATCTGCTCGAGCGCAAGGCGCCGGGCTCGATCGTCAACGTGCTGTCGATGTCGGCCCATGCCGGCCAGTCCTTCCTGACGCCCTATTCGACCAGCAAGGGCGCACTGATGACGCTGACCAAGAATGTTGCGAGCTCCTATAGGCGCAACCGCATCCGCTGCAACGCGGTGCTTCCCGGCTGGATGGACACCGAAGGCGAGGCGATCGTGCAGAAGAAGTGGCACGACGCGCCGGACGACTGGCTGGAAAAGGCCGAGGCCGCGCAGCCGATGGGCCAGTTGGTCAAGCCGGCCCAGCTTGCCCGGCTGATCACCTATATGCTGAGTTCCCAGGCCGGCGTCATGACCGGCTCGCTGGTCGACTACGATCAGAACATAGCCGGCGTGATCGGGGAGTAGTGACAAGCGCCCCGGCATCGACTATATGAGCCCGCATGATCCACCTGACCGCCTCGTTTTGGTACTTTTACTACGACAGCTCGCTGGCGGCGGGAGGATTGCGCTCGATCTGAAGATTGCAGCACCTAAATCCGAAAAGCCGCCAGACCTGGCGGCTTTTTCGTTTCAGCCGGCAGGTCTCCTAAACCAGGAGCAGAAAGCCGTGTTGACCACCACAGACGACCTTCGGGTCAAGGAACTCAAAGTCCTGAGCACGCCGGACGAGGTGATGCGCGAGATACCGCGCTCACTGACGGCCACGCGCACCGTTGCCGCTTCGCGCAACGCCATCCATTCCATCCTGACGGGGGCCGACGATCGACTTGTTGTCATCGTCGGCCCTTGTTCCATCCACGATCCGGTCGCCGCCGTGGACTATGCCAGCCGTCTGGCGGCGCTGCGCGAGGCCCTGGCCGACCGGCTCGAGATCGTCATGCGCGTCTATTTTGAGAAGCCGCGCACCACGGTCGGCTGGAAGGGCCTGATCAACGATCCCGACCTCGACGGCAGCTTCAACATCGACAAGGGGCTGCGCATGGCCCGCAACGTGCTCTCCGCCGTCAACAATCTCGGCCTGCCGGCGGCAACCGAGTTCCTCGACATGACGACGCCGCAATACATCGCTGACCTCGTCGCCTGGGGCGCTATCGGCGCGCGCACGACCGAAAGCCAGATCCACCGCGAGCTGGCCTCGGGGCTCTCCTGTCCGGTCGGCTTCAAGAACGGCACCGACGGCAATCTCAGGATCGCCGGCGAAGCGGTGAAGTCGGCCGCCCAGCCGCATCATTTCATGGCGGTGACCAAGGGCGGGCGCAGCGCGATTGCGGCGACGACCGGCAACGAGGACTGCCATGTCATCCTGCGTGGCGGCGTTGTGCCCAACTACGACGCGGCGAGTGTTGATGCCGCCGCGACGGAGCTCGCTCGCATCGGCATCGCGCCGCGGCTGATGATCGACGTCAGCCACGCCAACAGCGGCAAGAAGCCGGAGAACCAGCCGAAAGTCGCGCATGACGTGGCGGGGCAGGTCGCCGCGGGTGACGAGCGTATCATCGGCGTCATGATCGAGAGCAATCTCGTCGCCGGTCGGCAGGATGTCGTGCCTGGCAAGCCGCTCACCTACGGCCAGAGCATCACCGATGGCTGCATCGATTGGGCAACGACCGAAACGGTGCTGCACGGCCTTGCCGGCGCCGTCGAATGGCGCCGGTCGGTGAAGCGCGAAATGCTCGCCGCCCGTCAGGGTGCGGCGTGATCGCAACGAGGGCGGCGGCTACGCCGCCCTCAACCCCTCCCACGCGGTGAACACAGAAACCGCGAAAAGCAGCAGCCCGGCCGCGCGGCCGGCTATAACCGTCGCCTCCGGATTGCCGACCAGCAACGCCCGGCTGCGCCCGGCGGTGATGGCGAGCCCGCCGTAGATTCCCGCCTGCGTGGCGACCGTCAGCAATCCCATCACGGTCGCCTGCATCCAGATCGGACCGTAAGCCGGCTTCAGGAACTGCGGATAGACGGCAATGATGAACAGATAGGCCTTCGGATTGATCAGGCAGGTGACCAGCCCTTGCCGAAAAGCCTTCCAGGCGGAGCGGCTGCCCGTGGGCCCGTCATGGCCGACGGTGATCGAACTGCGCATCAGCGAAATGCCGATATAGGCCATGTAGGCGGCGCCGGCGATCAGCAGCGGCTTGAACAGGACCGGCACGAAATGCATCAGCAGGCCGACGCCGATGGCGCCGTTCAGCGTGTGCACCGCGCCGCCCAGCATGATGCCGCCGGTCGCCGCCAGCCCCCTGTCGCGCCCGCCGGTCAGCGCATTGGCCAGCACGAACAGCATGTCCATGCCCGGAACGGCGATGATGCCGAACAGCAGCACGAAGAAGAGCCAGAGATTTTCGGTGTAGCTCATGTCAGTTGCCTGTAGCTCCGTCGGCGAGGACGCAAAGGAATCTGTTGATTTTCAAGCCGGTAGGCGGCCCTATAGGTCACCCCAACTGACGAGGGTGTGTCAGTTGCGTTCAGCCGGGTGAGGAAATGCGCAAGGCCTCGCGCCTGTTCGAGATCATCCAGATCCTGCGGCTGGCCAAGAAGCCGGTGACCGCGGCGACGATCGCCGAGCAATTGGAAGTGACGGTGCGCTCGGTCTATCGCGACATTGCCGCGCTTCAGGCGATGCGGGTGCCGATCGAGGGCGGACGCGGCATCGGCTATATCCTGCGGCCCGGCTTCGACCTGCCGCCGCTGATGTTCTCGATCGAGGAGATGGAGGCGATCGTGCTGTCGCTGGCGCTGCTCGAGCGCACCGGCGACGACGAGCTCAAGCAGGCGGCAAAACGCGTCGGCGCCAAGATCGCCGGCGCGGTGCCGCCGCCCTTGCGGCAGACGCTCGACGCCAATGCGCTGCATGCCTGGGGTTTTGCCACGCCCTCGGCCTCCGCGGTCGATCTGGCGCTGGTGCGTCGCGCCATCCGCGACGAGGAAAAGCTCGACCTTGCCTATCGCGACGAAGCCGGCCGCAATACGCAGCGCATCATCCGCCCGATCGCGTTGATCTACTATGCCGAGACCGCCAACATCGTCGCCTGGTGCGAGCTGCGCCAGGCCATCCGCAATTTCCGCAGCGACCGCATCGAGGATTGCCGGCCGGCGGGACTGTGGTTCAAGGGCGAAGGCGACCGGCTGCGGCAGATCTGGGTGGACGGTTGGGAGATCAATGCCACAGCCGCCGGCACCTGACGCGGCGCCGGCCTACCGCACCTCCACCCAGCGCTGTTCCTGGAACGAACGCGCCATGGCGTGCACGGTGCGCTCGATCTCCAGCCCTTCGTCGAAGTCGATGACCCGCGCCGGCTTGCCGGCGATGCGCATCAACAGTTCGCGGCATTCGATCATCTTCAGATCATTGAAGCCGAGGCCGTGGCCGGGCGCCGGCAGGAAGGAATCGTAGGGCTTGTGGTGCGGCGCCACCAGGATGGTGCGGTAGCCCTGCTCGGTCGGGCGGTCGGCGGTGAGGTAGAGCTGGAACTCGTTCATCCGCTCCTGGTCGTAGAGGAGCGACCCTTTCGAGCCAAAAATCTGGATGGCGATGCGGCCCTTGCGGCCCCAGGCCGAGCGGTTGACCAAGAGCGTGCCGGCGACGCCGTTTTCGAGATGCATCAGCACGCTGGCGATGTCGTAGGTCTCGACGGCGCGGCGGCCGCCGGAAGCGACGCGGCGGTCGGCATAGGGTTTCGCCATGTCGCACATCACACGGGCGACTCGGCCGAACAGCACCTTGATCAGCGACAGCGGATGCACGGCGAAATCGTCGAGCGCGCCGTAGCCGGAAGCCGCCTCGTGCTTCCAAAAGAACAGCGCTTCGGGGTCGGCCATGAAATCCTCGTCCATCTCGATGCGGACAAGATTGACGTCGCCGATGATCTTTTCCTCGAGCAGCGCGCCGATATGGCGGATGGCCGGGTTCTGGATGTAGTTGTAGCCGAGCACGGCGGCCCTGCCGGATTTCGTGGCCGCCTTCGCCATGGCCTCCGCCTCGGCAAAACTCGGCGCCATCGGCTTCTCGCACCACAGATGCTTGCCGGCTTCGAGGATGGCGATCGCCATTTCCGGATGGAACTGGTTGGGCGTGGTCAGCGAGACGACGTCGACCTCCGGGTCGTTGACGACGGCGCGCCAGTCGCCGGACCCTTTGGCGAAGCCGAACTCGCCAGCCTTGCGTTTTGCGAGCTCGTCATTGACCTCGCCGAGATGCACAAGCTTCGGCTTGTCAACATCGGGAAAGACGGTGCCGACCGCGTTCCAGGCGATGGTGTGGCACTTGCCCATGAAGCCCGTGCCGATGAGGCCCACTCCGACCATGATTGTCTCCGCGATTGGGAAGAAGTTCGTATGGATGAATTAGTCCATTTCACCTGAGAATGGAACGTCCAAATCATTTTTTGTGGTGTTCTTGCGCGAACTCGCTATGATGAGGCAGGAGAGAGAACTATCAGCATGGCCTTGGGCGGAGCGACGATGGACGAACGGGTGCCTCGCGATTTCGAGACGTTGCGCGCGACGATCCTGGAGCGGCGCGCGAGCCTGCCCAAGCGGATCGCCCAGATCGCCGCCTACGCGCTCGACAATCCCGACGACATCGCTTTCGGAACGGCGGCGAGCATCGCCGCATCGGCCGGCGTCCAGCCGTCGACGCTCATCCGCTTTGCCCAGCAGCTGGGCTTCGACGGCTTCACCAGCCTGCAGCAGGTCTTTCGCGAACGCCTGCGCGAGCGCAATTCCTCCTATGACGAGCGGCTGGCGGCACTGCGTGCCAAGGCCGAGGAAGGCGCTGGGCACCGGGCGATCTTCGACGGTTTCGTCGCCGCCGCCAGCACTTCGCTCAGCGACATTTCGCGCGCCTTGAACGATGCGCATTTCGAGGAAGCCGTCACCCTGCTCGCGAAAGCCGAGACCATCTATGTGCTGGCCAAGCGCCGCTCCTATCCGGTCGCCTCCTACATCGCCTACGCGCTGGGCAAGCTCAAGATCCGCAACCAGCTGGTGGAATCGGCCGCTGGCCTGAACGCCGAGATGATCGGCTTCGCCACGCCGCGCGACGCCGTCATCGCCATCAGCTTCTCGCCTTACGCGCCCGCGACCATCGAGGAGACGCGCTCGATCGCCGAGCAGGGCGTGCCGATCGTAGCCATCACCGACAGCTCGTTTTCGCCGCTCGCCCAGTTCGCCAAGATCTGGTTCGAGGTCGCGGAAGCCGATTTCGGCGGCTTCCGCTCGATCTCGGCGACCATGGCGCTTGCCATGGCTTTGACCGTCGCCGTCGGCGAGAAGCGTCGGGACGCTGGCCGCAAGCGCAAGACCTGAACAGCCTCGCCACAGGTGTTTTTCCGTCCGGGGAATGCTCATTCCATATTGACTATGGATTGGAATTATTATTTCATATTGACGGCGCCACGATGCCGTTCGCGCGTGCTGCCCAAAACGACGCTGCTCTGCACAACAAGGCTGATGGGAGGTTCGAATGGGCGAAGCCGTGGAAGCGAAATATCCGCCGCTCGATGTCATCACGATCGGCCGCGCCTCGGTCGATCTCTACGGCCAGCAGATCGGCTCGCGGCTGGAGGACATCACCTCCTTCGCCAAGTCGGTCGGCGGCTGCCCGGCCAATATTTCCGTCGGCACGGCGAGGCTCGGCCTGCGCTCGGCGCTGCTCACCCGCGTCGGCGACGAGCAGATGGGCCGCTTCATCCGCGAGCAGCTCAAGCGCGAGGGCGTTTCGGTCGACGGCTTGAAAACCGACAAGGAGCGGCTGACCGCGCTGGTCCTGCTTTCCGTCGAGGACGAAGGCGTCTCGCCGATGATCTTCTACCGTTCCGATTGCGCTGATATGGCGCTGGCGGAAGAGGATATCGACGAAGCTTTCATGGCCTCGGCTCGCGCGGTCGTCGTCACCGGCACGCATTTCTCGCGGCCCAATTCGGATGCCGCGCAGCGCGAGGCGATCCGCCTGATGAAGGCCAAGGGTGGCAAGGTTGTGTTCGACATCGACTACCGCCCGAATCTCTGGGGTCTGGCGGGCCATGCCGAAGGCTTCGAGCGTTACGTCAAGTCGGATCGCGTCTCGGCGCAATTGAAGACGGTGCTGCCGGATTGCGACCTTATCGTCGGCACCGAGGAGGAGATCATGATCGCCTCCGGCGCAGACGACTGCCTGAGCGCGCTGAAGACGATCCGCTCTTTGTCCCCGGCCACCATCGTGCTGAAGCGCGGCGCCAAGGGCTGCATCGTCTATGACGGCCCGATCAGCGACGACCTCGAGGACGGCATCGTCGGCAAGGGCTTTCCGATTGAGATCTACAATGTGCTCGGCGCCGGCGACGCCTTCATGTCGGGCTTCCTGCGCGGCTGGCTCGGCGGCGAAAGTTTTGCCACCGCGGCGACCTGGGCCAATGCCTGCGGCGCCTTCGCCGTGTCGCGCCTGCTCTGCGCGCCGGAATATCCGACCTTCGAGGAGCTGCAATTCTTCCTGAAGCACAGCAGCAAGCACCTGGCGCTGCGCAAGGACGAGGCGATCAACCACATCCATTGGGCAACCACGCGCCGGCGCGACATTCCTTCGCTGATGGCTTTGGCCTGCGACCACCGCGTCCAGCTCGAGGACGTCGCCGCCAGGGTCGGCGCCGACGTCTCGCGCATCCCCGACTTCAAGGTGCTCACCGTCAAGGCGGCAGCCAAGGTCGCCGCCGGCCGCGACGGCTACGGCATGCTGATCGATGAGAAATATGGCCGCGACGCCATGTTCGAATTCGCCCGCCATCCTTTCGCCTGGCTCGGCCGCCCGGTCGAACTGCCTGGATCACGGCCGCTGCGCTTCGAATTCTCCCAGGACATCGGCTCGCAGCTCATCGACTGGCCGGTCGACCACTGCATCAAATGCCTGTGCTTCTATCACCCGGATGATCCGGAAGCGCTGAAGACCGAGCAGCAGCAGAAGCTGCGGGCTTTGTTCGAGGCGGCGCGGAAGGTGGGGCGCGAATTGCTGGTCGAGATCATTGCCGGCAAGCACGGCAAGCTCGACGACACCACCATTCCGCGCGCGCTGGAGGAACTCTATGCGCTGGGCATAAAACCCGACTGGTGGAAGCTCGAGCCGCAGGCTTCGGCAGGCGCCTGGGCGAAGATCGAACAGGTGATCGTCAAGAACGATCCGTGGTGCCGCGGCGTCGTGCTGCTCGGGCTGGAAGCGCCGCAGGACGAGCTGGTCGCGGCCTTTGCCGCAACGAGCAACGCACCCATCGTCAAGGGGTTTGCCGTCGGTCGCACCATCTTCATCAACGCCGCCGAACAATGGCTGGCTGGCAAAATGTCGGATGACGAGGCTATCGCCGACATGGCCTCGCGCTTCGAGCAGCTGACCGAGGCATGGCTTGCCGCGCGCGGCCGTAAAGCAGCATAAGAAGACGGGCCGCATAACAAGACGGCGTAAGGAAAGCCGGAGGAGACGACAATGACGAAGACCGTTCGCCTGACGATGGCGCAGGCGCTGACCCGCTTTCTCAGCCGCCAGATGACCGAAATCGACGGCAGACGAGTGCCGATCTTCGGCGGCGTCTGGGCGATCTTCGGCCACGGCAATGTCGCCGGCATCGGCGAAGCGCTCTACCAGGTGCGCGACGAGCTGCCGACCTTCCGCGCCCATAACGAGCAGGCGATGGCGCATGCGGCGATCGCCTATGGCAAGGCGAATTTCCGCCGCCGCTTCATGGCCGCGACCACCTCGATCGGCCCGGGCGCGCTCAACATGGTGACGGCCGCCGCGCTCGCGCATGTAAACCGGTTGCCTGTCCTGTTTTTGCCGGGCGATGTCTTTGCCAACCGCTTGCCCGACCCGGTGCTGCAGCAGGCCGAGGATTTCTCCGACGGCACGGCGAGCGTCAACGACTGCTTCCGCGCCGTCTCGCGCTATTTCGACCGCATCACACGGCCGGAGCAGATCATCCCGGCGCTCAACCGCGCCATGCAGGTGCTGACCGACCCGGCCGAATGCGGCCCGGTCACGCTCTCGCTCTGCCAGGACGTACAGGCCGAGGCCTATGATTATCCCGAAAGCCTGTTTGCCGAACGCGTCTGGACGCCGCGCAGGGTTCGCCCCGACCGCCACGAGCTGGCGGCCGCCGTCGCGGCGTTGAAGGGCGCCAGGAAGCCGCTGGTGATTGCCGGCGGCGGCGTGCTCTATTCGCAGGCCTCGGGCGAACTGGCCAAGCTGGTGCAGGGCGCCGGCATTCCGGTCTGCGAGACGCAAGGCGGCAAGTCTTCGCTCCCCGATGATCATCCCCTCAACATGGCCGCCGTCGGCGTCACCGGCACCTCGGCCGCCAACCGGCTGGCGGAAGAGGCGGACGTCGTGCTCGCCGTCGGCACCAGGCTGCAGGATTTCACCACCGGCTCCTGGGCGCTGTTCAAGAATGCCGGCCGCACCATTATCGGCCTCAATACCCAGGTCTTCGACGCCGGCAAGCATTGGGCACTGCCGCTGGTCACCGACGCGGCCGAAGGGCTTGCCGAGCTGTCCGCGGCGCTGATGGGCTGGAAGGCGCCGGCCGCCTGGACCGACAACGCGCTGAAGGGCAAGACGGACTGGCAGGCCGCCGCTGCCAAGGTGACGGCCTCGACCAATGCCGCCTATCCATCCGATGCGCAGGTGATCGGCGCCGTGCAGCGCGCGATGGGCTCGGGTGTCACCTTGCTGCATGCCGCCGGCGGCCTGCCGGGCGAACTGCACAAGCTTTGGCAAGCCGGCGCGCCCGGCTCCTATCACGCCGAATACGGTTTCTCGACCATGGGCTACGAGATCGCCGGCGGTCTCGGCGTCAAGATGGCGAAGCCCGACCAGGAGGTCGTCGTCATGGTCGGCGACGGCTCCTATCTGATGCTCAACTCCGAGATCGCCACTTCTGTGATGCTGGGCTTGAAGCTCACCATAGTGCTCCTCGACAATCGCGGCTATGGCTGCATCAACCGGCTGCAGATGGCGACCGGCGGCGCCAACTTCAACAATCTCTTGAAGGACGCGCGCCACGAGGTGATGCCCGACGTCGACTTCGCCGCCCATGCCGCGAGCCTCGGCGCCGTCGCCGAGAAAGTGGCCTCGATCGCCGAGCTGGAGACAGCGCTTACCAAGGCGAAGGGCAACGATAAGACCACCGTGCTTGTCATCGACACCGATCCGCTGGTGTCGACCGAGGCCGGCGGCCATTGGTGGGACGTTGCCGTACCGGAAGTCTCGTCGCGCCCGCAGGTCAATGCCGCGCGCAAGAAATATGAGGAAGCCGTGGGTAGCCGTCAGGGCTGAGACGGCATCCGCCTCGCAACGAACAAAAGCTGGAGTGACGACTTGAAAGCCAAACTGGGCATGTCCCCCATCGCGTGGTGGAACGACGATCTCGTGGAATTGAGCGATGACGTGTCGCTGGAGGAATGCTTGGCGCAGTCGCGCTCGGCGGGCTTCACCGGCATGGAGATGGGCCGTCGCTTCCCCAACGATCCGAAGGTGATGCTGCCGATCCTGAAGGAGGCCGACGTCACGCTTTGCGGCGGCTGGTTCTCCGGCACGCTGGTCAATGAGGATCTGGCCAAGAACAAGGATCGCATCCAGCCGATGATCGACCTGTTCAAGGCGGTCAACGCGCCCTGCATCGTCTATGGCGAGGTCGGCCGTTCCATCCAGGGCGACCGCTCCAAGCCTTTGGCCACCAAGCCGAAACTTTCCGACGACGAGATGAAGGCCTATGGCCGCCGCGTCACCGAATTCGGCGAATGGTGCGCCGACCAGGGCATGCCGCTCTCCTACCACCATCACATGGCGGCGGTGGTCGAGACCGAGCCGGAGCTCGACGCTTTCATGCGCAACTCCGGCGAAGGCATTCCGCTGCTGCTCGATGCCGGCCATCTCGCCTTTGCCGGCGGCGACGTGCTGCGCGCCATCGACAACCATCACAAGCGCATCAACCACGTGCATGTGAAGGACGTGCGCATGGGCGTGATCGACGGGCTCGACCGCACGAAACAGTCCTTCCTCGACGCGGTGGCGCTTGGCGCCTTCACCGTGCCGGGCGACGGCTCGCTCGACTTCGGCGCCATCGTGCAGCGCTTCGCCGACTATGGCTATGAAGGCTGGTTCGTGGTCGAGGCCGAGCAGGACCCGAAGAAGAACCCGCCGCTCAGGATGGCTCAGGTCGGCCACAAGGAGCTGATGCGGGTCATGACGGCCGCCGGCTACACGGTGGAGACGCAAGGCTTCCCGGCCTAAACGGTGGATTCGCCATGGCGCGCAGTCTATCTGATGCGTGTTGGGCAAATCCTGGATTGGCGCGATGAAAGATTATGAGCACCCCTTCTTCCGGCCGCTGTGGCGACGCATCGCCGTGGTCGCCGTCTGCCTTGTCTGGTCGGTGATCGAGTTCGCCACCGGCACGCCGTTCTGGGGCGTCATTGCGCTCGGCTTCGCCGGTTATGCGGTGTGGCAGTTCTTCTACCTCTACAAGCCGGTCGAGGAGGCCAGGCCTCCAGCCGAGCCGAAGGAATGATCTAAGGAGCTCCCAATGTCGAAACTGCTCGTCAAGGCCGACAAGGGCCACGGCCACGTCGCTCACGTCACCCCGCAAAGCGCCGGCTGGACTTATGTCGGTTTCGATCTCCACCGCTTGCGGCCGGGCGAGACGGCGTCCGGCAAGACCGGCGACCGCGAGGTCTGCCTGGTTTTCGTCACCGGCAAGGGCAGGGCGGCTGCCGACGGCAAGGATCTCGGCCTGCTCGGCAAGCGCATGTCGCCGTTCGAGGGCAAGCCCTGGTCGGTCTATGTGCCGCAAGGCTCCGACTGGTCGGTGACCGCCGATACCGAGCTGGAGCTCGCCGTCTGCTCGGCGCCGGGCCTCGGCGGCGGCCTGCCGGCGCGAGTCATTTCACCTGACGATCTCGGCCAGGAAGTGCGCGGCAAGGGCACCAACACCCGCTATGTCACCAACATCCTGCCCGAGGGCAAGCCGGCGGATTCGCTGCTGGTGGTCGAGGTCATCACGCCAGGCGGCCACACCTCCAGCTATCCGCCGCACAAGCACGACCGGGACAATCTCCCCGCGGAATCCTATCTCGAAGAGACCTACTACCACCGCCTCAACCCGCCGCAGGGCTTTGCCTTCCAGCGCGTCTACACGGACGCCGACAGGAACGGTGTGCGCGACCTCGACGAGGCGATGGCGATCGAAGACGGCGACGTCGTGCTGGTGCCCAAGGGCTACCACCCATGCGCGGCCTGCCACGGCTATGATCTCTATTATCTCAACGTCATGGCCGGCCCGAAGCGGACGTGGAAATTCCACAACGCGGCCGAGCATGAATGGCTGATGAAAGCTTGAGATTTTTCATCGAGCTCAACCTGTTGGTCCAGTTCGGAAAAATCGTCGGCTAAGGACCACGTGGGCCTGGTTGCCTTCGAAAACCCACGAAAGCTTCGTCAATCCGTCATGGAAATCACCTATGGCAGCGGGCTGACGAGGTTTTCTCATGCGCTACGCCATCTATTTCACCCCGCGGCAGGACGAGCCGCTGGCGCGCATCGCCGCCAATTGGCTTGGCCGCGACCCGTTCGGCGCGGCGACGCGGCCGGTCGAGGCCGTGGGTGATCTGTCGGCGGCGGAAGTTGCCTTCCACACGGCCTCGGCCAGGCGCTACGGCTTCCACGCGACACTGAAGGCGCCGTTCCGGCTGGCGCCGAACGAGACGGAAGCCTCGCTACGCGCTGCGCTCGACGACTTCGCCGAAGTCACGTCGCAGGTCGTCATTCCGCGCCTCGTCGTCGGCCAGATCGACGGTTTCTTCGCGCTGGTGCCGGAAGCCCCTTTCGCGCCGCTCAACAATTTCGCCGGCGAGGTCGTGCGTGCCTTCGACCGCTTCCGCGCGCCGCTGACCGAAGCCGAGATCGAACGGCGCAGCCCCGATTCGCTGAAGCCGCAGGAATTCCGCAACCTGTGCCAGTGGGGCTATCCTTACGTCTTCGAAACGTTCCGTTTCCACATGACGCTTTCCGGACGCGTCGGGCCACAGGAAAGCCCCCGTCTTCGTGCAGCAATCGACAGCCTTTTCGCGGAAGTGCTGCAGCGTCCGGTGCCGGTGGATGCGCTGACCTTGTTTGTCGAAACCGAGCCGGGCGCCCCCTTCATGGCGCTCTCGCACCATGCGCTTGGACGCCGCCCGGCCAGAAAAACCGCCTGATTTGACCGCCCAGTATGATCGCTTGAGATAGGACTGCCTGAAATGACCGCCGAAACCGTCCTCACCAATGCCCGCATCGTGTTGCCCGACGAGATCGTCGAGGGCTCGCTGCTGCTGCGCGATGGCCTGATCGCAGCGATCGAGCCGGGTGCAGCCGGCACCGGCGAGGATATGGGCGGCGATTACATCATCCCGGGCCTCGTCGAGCTGCACACCGATCATCTCGAAGGCCACTACGCGCCGCGTCCGAAAGTGCGCTGGAACCCGATCGCCGCCGTGCTTGCCCATGACGCACAGGTGGCGACCGCCGGCATCACGACGGTGCTCGATGCCTTGCGCGTCGGCATGGACGAGGATGCCGACCTCACCTCCGGCGACATCCGCAAGCTCGCCGACGCGATCGAGGACAGCGTCAGCCAGGATCGGCTAAGGGCCGACCATTTCATCCATCTGCGCTGCGAAGTCTCGGCGCCGGATTGCCTCAAGGCCTTCGCCAATTTCGAGACCGACGACAGGGTGAAGCTCGCCTCGCTGATGGACCATGCGCCGGGCCAACGCCAGTTCGTCAACCTCGAGACCTATGCCTATTACTACCAGCGCAAGCTGAAGCTGACCGACAGCGACTTCCAGAAATTCTGCGAGAAGCGGATGGCGGAATCGGCCAAGAATTCCGGCCCGAACCGCGTCTTCATCTCCGCCGCCTGCCATGAGCGGGGCATCGTGCTCGCCAGCCATGACGACGCGACCGCCGGCCATGTCGACGAGGCGGTCGAGCAGGGCGTGCGCGTCGCCGAGTTCCCGACCACGGAGGAGGCGGCAAGGGCCTCGAAGGCGGCCGGCCTCGGCGTGCTGATGGGCGCGCCGAACGTCATGCGCGGCTCCTCGCATTCGGGCAACGTCTCGGCCAGGGCGCTTGCCGGCGACGGCCTGCTCGACATCCTGTCGTCCGACTACATCCCCTTCAGCCTGATCCAGTCGGCCTTCTTCCTCGGCGATGTGGTCGAGGGCATCTCGCTGCCGCAGGCGGTCGCCATGGTGTCGAAGAACCCGGCCGACGCGGTCGGCCTCACCGATCGCGGCGTCATCGAGCCGGGCCGCCGTGCCGATCTGGTGCGCGTGCGCGTCGACGATCATGTGCCGGTCGTGCGCACCGTGTGGCGCCAGGGCAGGCGTGTCGCATGATGGTTTCGGCGCTGATCGAACGCGAACTCACCGAAACGCTTCCGATCCGCAACGGCGTCTTCGTCGCGGTCGTCGGCCCGAGCGGCGCCGGCAAGGACATGGTGATCGGCTACGCCAAGGCACGCTTTGCCGAAGAGACTCGGCTGGAATTCGTGCGCCGCGTCATCACCCGGCCGAGCGACTCCGCCAGCGAAGATCACGATACGCTGGCCGATGCCGCCTTCGCCGAGGCGGAGGCCGACGGCGCCTTCGCCATCTGCTGGGATGCGCATGGCCTGCGCTATGGCCTGCCGGCCGATGTCGACTGGGCGGTCGCCAACGGCCACGTGGCGGTGGCGAATGTCTCCCGCGCCGTCATCCCGGCGTTGCGTGAGCGCTATGCCAATCTGGCGGTGGTCGAGATCACCGCGGCGCCGGAAATCCTCGCCGAGCGGCTGGCGGCGCGCGGCCGTGAATCGCGCGGCGAAGTGCTGGCGCGCCTGGCGCGCAGCACGAGCGTGACGCTGTCCGGCCCGGACGTCACCTCGATCGACAACAGCGGCGCCAGAGAGATCGCCGGCGAGCGCTTCGCCGAGGTGCTGCGCAAGGCGATGGCGGTCTCGGATCTTTCGGACATGATTTAGCGCCCTCCTTCTCCCACAAGGGGGAGAAGGGGGAGCCGGAACAGCTACTCCGCCGGCGCGCCTGCGACATTCCTGCGCGTCGCTTCCATCATCCGGCGCCGCGCACGGAACACGCCCCATTGCTGGTCGACCAGAACGCCGATCAGGATCACCCCGCCCATCACCGCGAAGTTGAGCGAGGAGGGGATGCCGAGCAGGTTGACCAGGTTCTGCAGTTCCTGCAGAAGCACGGTGCCGAGGATGACGCCCACCAGCGAGCCCTCGCCGCCGCGCAGCGAGAAGCCGCCGAGCACCGCCGCTGCGATCGCATAGAGCTCGTAGAACTGGCCGTGGCTCGCCGGCGAGATCGAGCGCGTGTACATGGCGAAATAGATCGCCGACAGCGCCGTCAGCACGCCGCAGATGACATAGGCCGCGATCACCACGCGTCCGGTGCGGATGCCCGAATATTTCGCCGCTTCCTCGTTCTTGCCGATGGCGTAGAGATAACGGCCGAACACCGAGCGATGCAGCACCACCCACATGACGATGGCGATGACGATGAGCGCGATGAAGCTGTTCGGCACGCCCCAGCTGCGGCCGGCGGTCAGGAATTCGAGGTCCGGGAAATTCTGGCCGAAGGCGAAGCCCGCCGTGCCGTCGGCGGTGTAGAAGCGCGCCACGCCGCGATAGATCAAGAGGCCGCAGAGCGTCACCACGAAAGGCTGCATCTTGAGCCGCGTGATCAGCCAGCCATGCACGAAGCCGATGACGGCGCCGAGCGCGATGATCAGCACGAAGGCGAGCGGCCAGTCCATCTCGCGCACGGCGATGAAGTCGATGAACAGTGTGCCGAGCAGCGCCACCAGCGAGCCGACCGAAAGCTCGATGCCGCCGGTGATGATGACGAAAGCCTGGCCGATGGAGAGGATGCCGAACAGGCCGATCAGGTTCGAGGTGTTGGCGAGGTTGATTGGCAAAAGGAAGCGCGGGTTGATGGCCGTCACCACCGCGCCGACCACCAGGATCAGGATCAGCAGGCCGAAGTCTTTCTTGCTCATTGCGCTCCTCCAGCGGCATGCGCCAGCTTCGGCTTCTTGCCCACTGCCAGCAAAAGCACGTTCTCCTGGCTGAAATCGTCCCGGTCGAGAATGCCGGAAATCTGCCCCTCATGCATGACCGCGATGCGGTCCGAGACGCCGATCACTTCTTCCATGTCGCTGGAGATCATCAGCACCGCGACGCCGGCATCAGCGAGGGCGCGCATCAGCCCGTAAATCTCGGCCTTGGCGCCGATATCGATGCCGCGGGTCGGCTCGTCGAGGATCATCACCTTCGGGTTCATCGCCAGCCATTTGGCCAAAACCACCTTCTGCTGGTTGCCGCCCGAAAGCGTGCCGGTGCGGGTGAGCACCGACGGCGCCTTGATGCCGAGGTCCTTCTTCTGCTTCTCCGCGGTGGCGAGCTCGGCGCTGGTTGACACCAGCGAGCGCTTCGCATGCGCCGGCAGATTGGGCAGCGAAATGTTCTCGGCAATTGAGAGGTCGAGCAGGATGCCGGTGAGCTTGCGGTCTTCGGGCACGAGGAAGATGCCGCTCGCCACCGCATCGGCGGCCGAACCGACATCGAGCGCCTTGCCGTCCAGCGTGACGTTGCCGCCGAGCCGCTCGTCGATGCCGAACAGAACCCGCGCGAGCTCGGTGCGGCCCGAGCCGACCAGGCCGGCAAGGCCGAGGATTTCGCCGCGCCTCAACTCCAGGCTAACCGGGTGGTCAGGATAGGCGCTGGTGCGCACGGCATTTACCGAGAGCGCGACGCCGCCCGGAGCGCGCCCCGCTTCCGCGGCCTTCTCGCGCTCCTTCAGCATGCGCCCGATCATCAGCTTGACCATCTGGTCGTGGTTGATCTCGCTCTTGGGCAGCGTGCCGGCAAGCATGCCGTCGCGCAGCACCACGACCCGGTCGGCGACGCGCTCGACTTCGTGCAGGCGGTGCGAGATGAAGATGACGCTGATGCCTTCCGCCCGCAGCCCTTTGATCACGTCGAGCAGCTTTTCGGTCTCGGCGATCGGCAGGCTGGAGGTCGGTTCATCGAGGATCACCAGCCGCGCCTTGATCGACAGCGCCTTGGCGATCTCGACCATCTGCTGCTGGGCGAGCGACAGCGAGGCGACCGGCGCGTCGGCCGAGAAATTGGCGCCGACGCGCTTCAGGAGCGGGGCCACCATCTCGCGCAGTTTCGCGCGGTCGACCAGCCTCAGCGGCCCGGCCTTCAGAGGCTCGCGGCCGAAGAAGACGTTGGCGGCGACATCGAGGTTTTCGAAGAGATTGAGCTCCTGATGCACGAAGGCGATGCCAGAGCCGATACTGCCCTCGACGGTCAGTCCCTCATGCGCGACGCCATCGACGATGACGGTGCCGCTGTCCGGACGCGTCACACCGCCGAGGATCTTCATCAACGTGGATTTGCCGGCGCCGTTTTCGCCGACCAGGCCGATCACTTCGCCCGGCCTGACCTCCATGGAGAACCCATCCAGCGCCACGACGCCGGGATAGGTCTTGCGCACGGCCTCGAGGCTCAGGAAAGGAGCGGACTGCACGATCGATGGGTCGGAATAGTTCATCACGCCATGATTCATCGCGCCACAATTCATAGCGCTGCTCAGCAGCCGGTGGACCACAGACTGACGGGCCTTGGCAGGCCCGTCAATACGGACGCCCGCTCAAGGCGAACCTTGAGCCGGCGCAACTGCGTATCGATTACTTGCCCGCCATCGCCTTTAGATTGGCGGCATAGGCATCGACATCGTCCTTGCCGATGATCTTGGTCGGCACAATGATGAGGCCGTTCTCCGGAATGCCCGACTTGTCGCCCTTGAGGTAGGAAGCCATCAGCTTCATGCCCTGATAGGCCCATTCGAAGGGCTGCTGCACCACGGTCGCGGCAACCGTGCCTTCCTTGACGCCGCCCAGCGTGATCGGATCGTCGTCGAAGCCGACGACGGTGATCTGGCCGAGCTTGCCGGCGTCGCGCAGCGCCTCATAGATGCGCGGCGTGTTGTAGGAATAGAAGCCGACCATGCAGGTGATGTCCGGGCTGGCGACCAGCGCGTCCTCGACATTCTTCTTGGCGCGTGCCTGGTCGATGTCGTCGCCGCGCACGTCGACCAGTTCGATCTTGCTGCCGGCGAGCCCGTCCTTCATGCCCTGGATGCGCTCCTTGGCGTTGTCGGCGCCGAGCAGGCCGACGAAGCCCAGGCACTTGCCGCCGTCGGGCATCGCCTTCTTGGCGATCTCGGCCGCCTGCTTGCCGGCATCGACGTTGGACGAGCCGATATAGGCGACGCGCTTGGTCTGCGGGGCGTCGCTATCGGTGGTGAACAGCGCCGTCTCGGAGGCGATCTTGTTCAGCCCGTCGGTCGAGGTCTTGGGGTCGACGGCCGACACCATGATGCCCTTCACGCCGGCCGTCACCAGATCGTCCATCAGGCGCTGCTGGATGGCGACAGACGACTGCTCAGGGTATTTCAGCTCGAGATTGTAGTCGGGCAGTTCGCCCTGCGCCTTCTTCACGCCGGCTTCCGCCGCCTTCCAGAAGTCTGACGCGCCGTTGACGACGAAGGCCAGCGTCGGCTTGTCGTCGGCGCGCACGGTTGCGCTCGCAGACAGGCCGAGAGCCAAGGCGGCCGCGGCGACGGATGCGTTACGGATCATGGATTTCATGTTCAACCTCCCTTTTGAAACTCATCGCTGATGTCTCGGCTGCGGCCCGGACGCCCTCCTCCTCAAGGGGCTTGCCCAAGATCTGGCTACTTAAGAACGGCGCCAATCCAGCCGCGACCAAGACACTAGACACAGATTTGGCGTTCGTAAATAGTCCGATTTGTCTGACATTTTCGTGAGAATGAGGCAGCCCTGTTCCGGCGCCCGGCCGGCCATCTGACGCGCGCTCCTCCCACTTGCCGCTGCCGGCCGGGAGCCTTCCGGTCCGATCGCGACGAGTTGACAGTAAAACGCTTACGGCTATTAGTAAAGACTATTAGTAATGACGCCGAAGCAGCGCCTCGGCGGCGGAGGAGGCCATCGGCCGAGGTGCCAAGGCGAAAAGAAGAGAGCGGCGGCGATAAGCTCCGCCGCAAATGCAGAATCCCAAGGGAATAGCCGGATATCCGGTATCGACCCAGCTGTTTTTCGTTGACAGGCGGAGTGGCTGGTGAGGAAAATGTCGTGTCTGATTATAGTTATAAATAAGGTGCGTTTCCGATAAATGCGCCGGACCTGACCATCTTGCCGTGCCGCCGGCCTGCTTACAGCCGGCAGGCTTTGGGAAACGACCATGAGTGAACCGACGGAACTGCGCGATCCCCCGGAAGCCTCCAGGCGCCGCAAGCCGTCCGTCAAGCCCAAGGGCCGTGTCACCATGACCGATATCGCCCGGGCCGCCGGCTGCTCGCAGGCGACGGTCTCCTTCGTGCTCAACAATTCGCCGGGCATCAGGCTGTCGCAGCAGACGCGCGACCGGGTGATCGAGGCAGCCAGGGCGCTCGGCTACTCGCCGCCGGTCTTTTCGGCGCTCCGCCCGCCCGTCGCGCCCTTCGAGGGGTTGGATGGCGTCATCGGCTTTGCCGTCGACCAGCTCGCCACCAGCCCCGAGGCGGTGGTCGCCATCGAGGGCGCGCGCCAGGCCTCGTGGAACGCCGGCAACGTGCTGCTGGTGGCGCAGACCATGGGCGATGCCGTCATGGAGCCGCGTGCCATACAGGCGCTGACGCGGCGCGGCATCTCGGCGCTGATCTACATGACCATCTTCACCCGCGAGATCACGGCGCCCGAGTTCCTCTATAGTCTCGACATCCCGGTCATCCTGCTCAACTGCTACACCGCCGACTATGCCTTCCCGGCCGTTGTGCCCTCGGAGATCGCCGGCGGCCAAAGCTCCACCCGGCATCTCATCAGCCACGGCCACCGACGCATCGCCACCATCACCGGCGAGCCCTGGATGCAGGCGGCACAGGATAGGCTGAAAGGCTATCGCCGCGCGCTCGCAACAGCCGATATCCCCTTCGATCCGGAGCTGGTGGTCGAGGGCGACTGGTCGGCCAGCGCCGGCTATGCCGCTACGGTCAAGCTGCTTGCGCTGAAGGACCGTCCGACCGCCATCTTCTGCCAGAACGACCGCACGGCGATCGGCTGCTACGAGGCGCTGAAGGAAGCCGGCCTGCATATCCCGCAGGACATTTCCGTCGTCGGCTATGACGACGAGGAGATCGCCCGTCACCTGTTCCCGCCGCTGACCACGTCGATCCTGCCGCATCTGGCGATGGGCCAATGGGCGATCGAGCAGCTGGAGACGCCGCCGACACCTGGCCACGGCCGCTACCCCATCACCAAGCTGGAATGCCCGCTGGTGGAGCGGGAAAGCGTGGCGAGCGTGAAGGGAGCGGCACCATGAGAGACCGTAGGGATGCAACACGAAGAGATAATGTGATTCAGATTCGGGCACCGGCGGGAACGAAGGCCATGCTTACCCGTGCCGCGAACTTGCGTGGGCAGAAACTGTCGGCGTTCGTGCTGGACAGCGCCCGCAGGCAGGCCGAAGAAACTATTCTCGATCAGCGCATCTTCTTTCTCGATGCCGACGCGCATGAACAATTTCTTGATCTGCTTGATGCCCCCAATAAGCCGTCCGAAGAACTTCGAGCGCGCATGACACGTAAGCCCGTCTGGAAGCGCTGATTCCTACTGGTAGGGTCATCCCCGGGGAGCGTGAAGGCATAATTGCGGTGACCGGACCCCGGCACAGGCCTATGCTGGGTGGGCGCATGTTCCTTCCCCGGCACAGGAGAGACGCTCATGTGGCCGAACCGTCGTCTCTGCGATCTGCTGAAGATCGAGCATCCCATCATCCAGGCGCCGATGGCCGGCTCGGCGACGCTGGAACTTGCCGCGGCGGTGAGCAATGCCGGCGGGTTGGGGTCGCTTGGCTGCGCATCGATGCTGCCGGACGGCGTGCGCAACGTCGCGCGCCAGCTGCGCGCCTGGACCGACCATCCGTTCAACCTCAACTTCTTTGTCTTCCCCAAACCCGGCACCAGCGATGCCGTACTGGCGCGGACGATCGAAAGGTTGCGACCCTACTATCAGGAGCTGTCGCTTGGCGAACCATCGCAGAGGCTGCCGCCGATCGGACCGGGTTTCGACGACGAAAAGCTTGACCTGGTGCTCGAGATCCGCCCGCCGGTCGTGAGCTTCCATTTCGGCATACCGGACGCGGCCAAGGTCGCCAGGCTGAAGCAGGCCGGGATCATGATCATCAGCACTGCGACGAACGTCACCGAGGCGTTGAAGCTTGCCGACAGCGGCGCCGATGCCGTCATTGCCCAGGGATGGGAGGCCGGAGGCCACCGCGGCTCTCACGTCCCGAACGGTCCGGGTGACGGGGTGGGAACGATGGCGCTGGTTCCCCAAATCGTCGATGCCGTCAAGCTCCCGGTCATTGCCGCGGGCGGCATTGCCGACGGCCGAGGAATAGCGGCCGCTTTCGCGCTTGGCGCCAGTGGCGTGCAGATCGGCACCGGCTTTCTGTCCTGCGACGAAGCAGGCACGGACGCACCGCGCCGCGCCCTGATCCGCGCCGCGACAGACATGGACACGATGGTCACCGATGCCTTCTCGGGCCGCGCCGCGCGGGCGAAACGCACGCGCTATGCCCTGGAGATGGAGGAGAGCCGGATGCCCCTTCCGGATTTCCCGCAAATGTATGCGCTGACCGCTCCGCTCGGCGACGCCGATCAT
Organism: Mesorhizobium dulcispinae; assembly: GCF_033977345.1. Taxonomy (NCBI): domain Bacteria; kingdom Pseudomonadati; phylum Pseudomonadota; class Alphaproteobacteria; order Hyphomicrobiales; family Phyllobacteriaceae; genus Mesorhizobium; species Mesorhizobium dulcispinae. The sequence goes on along the minus strand of NZ_JAVIIY010000006.1, from coordinate 183,022 downwards.
GCAAAGGCGGATTTTGCCTTTCATCTCTACGGGCAGGCGGCCGCGTTGAACCGGGAGCTGCCGGCGGGAGAGCTGATGCGAACGCTCGTTGCCGAGGCGAAGGAGATATTCGGCATGCTCTCGGCGTCGCCGGCACGTTAACGCTCGTTCCCACGAACCCATCGCGAATTCGGCGCCCGCGAGAAGGAGAGCGTGGCGACCGTGAAGTCGCCCATATAAACCGCGGTACGCTGAGCTATTCTTGCACCCGGAGATTGCTCTGCGCCTTGGCAGCAATTCCGTCGAGGTTTAGCTTGGGCTCATAAGTGGGGAGGTCCTGATGGCGTCGACTTTCACCGTTCACGCGGCGTCCGGCTATGAACAGCTCATGGGGCGATGGAGCCGCAGGCTCGCTCCGCTCTTCATCGACTTCGCCGGTCTGGCCGGCGGCGAAAAGATTCTCGACGTCGGCTGCGGCACCGGCAGCCTGACCTTCGAGCTGGCGAAGTCCGCCGACCTCGCCGAGATCCAGGCCATCGACTTCTCGCCGGTCTTCGTCGCGGCGGCTAAGGAGAGGAACACCGATCCGCGCATCGCCTTCAGCCAAGCGGACGCCACCGCCCTGCCTTTCGCGGACAATGCGTTCGACCGTGCGCTGGCGCTGCTGGTGCTTCACTTCGTGCCGGAGACCGGCAAGGCGGTGGCCGAGATGCGCCGTGTGGTGCGGCCGGGCGGAGTGGTCGCGGCCGTGGTGTGGGACCATCTCGGCGGCATGCCGGGCATGCGCATGATGATCGACACGGTAGCGGCGCTCAGCGAAAGCGGGCGCCAGATGCGCAGCCGCTACTGCTTCCAGCCGATGATGCAGCCCGGCGAGATGAAACGGACTTTTGTCGAGCAGGGGCTGGCCGACGTCACGGAGGCCGAGCTGATGATCCGCATGGATTATGAGAATTTCGACGACTACTGGGCGCCGATCGCGGCCGGCGAAGGACCACTCGGCAAATACATGACGACGCTCGACGCAGCGGAGCGGACGCGCGTCGAAGCCGCCATCCGCGATGCCTATGAGGCCGGCCGGCCGGATGGGGCGAGATCCTTCGCCAATGTCGCCTGGGCCTGCAGGGGGACCGTGGCCTGACCTTCACCGCGATCTGAGCTGCGCGCGCACCGCATCGCGAAAACTGCGGAAGTTCGGATAGCCGAGCAGCGCAAGCAGCCTGATCAGCGTCGTGGCGGGAAGGCCGGTCGCCGCGGCCATGCCGGCTGCCGTCATGAAGGCGGCCTCTGGCCATCGCCAGCGCAGGAAATCGCCGATCGCCGGATGCTTGGAGACGAGCTTGGGCTCGCAAGCCAGCGCCGCGACAAGGCTCGGGGGCGGCATCGGCCTTCCGAGTCGATCCGCCTGCATCAGGCCAGATTGATCGCGACGTTGCGCAGCAACGCCACCGATTTGCGCATCCCTTCCATCGGCGACAGCATCATGTCCTCGTGCTCGATGGAGAGCACGTCGTCATAGCCGACCTGCTTCAGCGCGACGCAGAACTGCCGCCACCAGGTCTCGCCGTGACCGTAGCCCAGCGTGATGTAGTTCCAGGCCCGATCGGCATAGTGGTTTGGCGGACGCGCATCGAGCACGCCGTCGATGGCCGCCGCTATCGGTTCGATGCGCGTATCCTTGGCGTGTACATAGTAGATCGCCGAGCCAAGCTTGCGCACGGCGGCAATCGGGTCGGCACCCATCCAGAGCGGGTGGCTCGGATCGTAGTTCGCGCCCACCGTTTCGCCAACGACATCGCGAAGCCTAAACAGCGTCTGGACGTTGTACACAGCCTGATGGCCGTGCAGTTCCAGGCACAATTTTTCTATGCCGAGATTGTTCGCGAAGCTGACGAGATCGCGCCAGTAGGGAATGATGCACTCGTCCCACTGGTAGCGCTGGATGTCGGCGCATTCGGGCGGCCAGTCGGTGATGATCCAGTTGGGGTTGGCATCGCCCGGACCGCCGGGCAAGCCGGACATCATCACCACGCGATCGATCTCCATCAGGCTCGCCAGCCTGATCGTGTCCTCCGTCACCTGCCGGTGCTCCTTGCCCTGCGGTCCGGGGTGCAGCGGGTTGCCCGAGCAGTTGAGCGCCGCGATCGTCAACCCGTGGTCGCGGACCTTGGCGATGAATTCGCTGCGGGTCGCAGCATTGTCCAGCATGGCTGCGAGATCGATGTGCGGCGCGGACGACCAGTTGCCGCAGGCGAACTCCAGCGTCTCCAGCCCGAGTTCGGCCGAAGCGCGCAGCATCTCGTCGAAGGAAAGATTGCCCAGGCTGTCGGTGATCATGCCAATCTTCATTTTCGGGACTCCTGGTTGACTTGAGACCTTCCGCTTAGAGCTTCACAGGTTCGAACCTGCCGGATCTGGCGGACGCAAGCGCCGCCTCGCAAAGGATCATGGCCTTGCGGCCGTCGCCGGCGGTGACGGCGGGCTTCCTGCCGGTTTCGACGGAGGTGATGAAATCATCGATCTCGGCGGCGTAGGACTCGGCGTAGCGTTCGACGAAGAAGTAGTAGGGCTTGTCGCGCGATATGCCTTTGCCGCTGTACATTTCGACCGAGGTCGGCAGCCGATTGCCGGCCTGCAGCATGCCCTCGGCGCCATGCACCTCGATGCGCTGGTCGTAGCCATAGGCGGCCCTGACGCTGTTGTTGATGTGACACTGACGGCCGGACGCGGTTCGCAGGATGAACATCGCGGTGTCGTAGTCGCCGAGCTTCCTGTATTGCGGCGCGACCAGCGAGGAGCCGGTCGCAAAAAGCTCGACCGGCTCCTCGCCGAGCAGGTTTCGCGCCATGTCGAAGTCGTGGATCGTCATTTCGCGAAAGACGCCCCCGCCCCCGGCCAGCGCTTCCTCGGTTTCGGGTTCGGGGTCGCGACTGGTGATGATGACCTGCTCGACGGCGCCGATCTCGCCGGCGGCAAGGCGCTCCTTCAGCGCCCGGAAGCTCGGATCGAAGCGGCGGTTGAAGCCGATCTGGAACGGCACGCCGGCTTTCTCGACCGCGGCCAGGCACTCGTCGGTGCGCTTGAGATCGAGATCGATCGGCTTCTCGCAGAAGATCGCCTTGCCTTTCGCCGCCGCCGCCATGGCAAGGTCGGCATGCGTGCGCGTCGCCGAAGCGATGAACACCATTTTCACCGACGGATCGTTCATCACCGTCTCGGTGTCGGCGATCTCGGCGCCGGTGGCGGCGGCGACCCTGGCGGCCGCCTCGCGATTGGGATCGACGATGTAGCGCAGCCGCACCCTTGGATGGCGCGCCAGATTGCCCGCGTGCACGCGGCCGATCAGCCCCACCCCGAACAGACAAACATCCATCATGCGTTTCGACTTTCCTGTCAGGGCCGCCCTGTCGCGGCACGGCCAAGTTCACGTTTCGCCGGCGTTCACTTGACGGCACCCATGGTGAGGCCGCGAACGAGGTGCCGCTGCACCAGGAGCGCGAAGAAGACGATGGGCAGCGCGCCGATGACGCCGGCCGCCGCCATCGAGGCCCAGTCGGTATCTATGCGCCCGATCAGCGTCGCGGTGCCGCGCGGCATGGTCATGGCGCGCGGCGTCGCCGTCAGCGCCAGCGCGAAGAGGAATTCGTTGAAGGTGACCAGCACGGCAAAGATCGCGGTCGCCGCGAGCCCGGGGGCCGCCAGCGGCAGCGTGATGCGGCGGAAGGCGCCGAAGCGCGAATCCCCGTCGACCATCGCTGCTTCCTCGAGATCGACGGGGATCTCGCGGAAGAAGCTTTCCATCATCCAGACGCAGAAGGTGACGTTGAAGGCGGTGTAGGTGGCGATCAGGCCGAGCCAGCTGTCGAGCAGGCCGAGGCTCAGCATCAAGAGATAGACGGGGATCAGGATGACGACCGGCGGGATGATGCGCAGCGTCAGAAGAAACAGACCGACCTTGCGCTCCGTGGCGAAAGGCAGGCGGAACCTGACGATCGCATAGGCGCCCATCGCGCCGACCACCAGCGCGATGGCGACGGAGAAGAAGGTCACCACCAGCGAGTTCGTCAGGTAGGAACCGAACTGCTTTTCGGTGAACAGCCGGACATAGTTGTCGAGCGTCGGCACGTGCGGGTAGAGCGTGCCTTCCTGTGTGATCTCGCGGTTGGACTTGAGCGAGGTGGAGACGAGCCAGCAGATCGGCAGCAGGACAACGGCCAGGATGAAGATGGTTGTGAGGATGCGTGCCAGACGGGTGCTCATGACGCGTCGATCCTGCGCAAAAGCCTGATGGCGCTGAAGGCGAGCGCGAGCACGACGAGGCCGATGGTCACGAACAGCGCTGCCGCGTAGCCGGTCTGCTGGAACTTGAACGCGGTGTCGTAGCCGTAGATCGAGATCAGCCTCGTCGCCTCGCCCGGCCCGCCACGGGTCAGCACGAAGACCTGGTCGAAAGTGCCGAAGGCATCGATGGTCCTGAGCACGATCGCCACCGCCAGCACCGGACGCATCATCGGGAAGGTGAGGTCGGCAAAGACGCGCCAGGCGCCGGCGCCGTCGACGCGCGCGGCCTCGAACGGCTCGTGCGGCAGCGACTGCAGCCCGGCGAGCAGGATCAGGAACATCAGCGGCGTCCATTCCCAGACGTCGAGCACGACGAGGCCGATGAAGGCATTGAGCGGGTTGCCGAGGATCTGCACCGCGCCGCCGCCCATGGCCTCCGACAGTGCCGTCAGCATGCCGGCGTCGCTGGCGTAGATCAGCCGGAAGACGATGGCGACGACGACCGGCGTGACTACCATCGGGATAATGAGCACTGTCCTGAGCAGGCGGATGCCGCGAAATTCGCGCAGGCAGAACAGCGCGAGCGCGAAGCCGAGCACGGCCTCGAAGGATACCGACAGCGCGACGAACTTCACGGTGATCCAGAGGGCGTTGAGGAACTGCGTGTCGCTCCACAGGCGCACATAGTTCTGCAGGCCGACATCGGAGATCGGCGAGCCATAGCGATAGGCCCTGGTGCTGGCCCTGAGGCCGTCCCAGAGCGGATAGACGAGCACGCCGAGCACGATCATCAGGCCCGGCGCCAGCATGAGATATGGGAGGGCGAGGTCGAGCCCCGCCCCCTGCAGGCGATATTTGCGTGCCTGCGTGCCGCTTTGCATCAGTAGTAACCGGCCGTGGTGAGATAATCCTTGACCTGCTTGGCGGCCGTGTCCAACGCCGCGCCGCCGCCGGAACCGGCCTGCAGCGCCTTGTTGAGCTCGATGCCGAGCAGTTCCTCGACCTTCGCCCAGTCGGGCGTGCGGGGCCTCGGCAGCGCGCCGGCGTCGAGCTGCTGCAGGGCGACCGGGATCAGCCGGTTGCCGGGCTTGGCGATGCCGAAGGCGCTGCGCTTGACCGGGATCGATCCGGCCTCCGACAGCTTGGCCTGGGTCTCGGCGCTGACATACCACTTCAGGAACGCGACCGCGTTCGCCTTGTTGGGTGCCGATTTCGGCACGCCGGCGATGAAGATGCCCATCTGCGCGATCGCCTTTTCTTGGCTAGGAACGACGCCGAAATCGAGCTTGCCCGCCACTTTGGTCTGGGCGGGATCGTCGGCCTTCAGCGCATTGCCCGAATACTGGATGATGGCGCCGGCCTCGCCGCCGAGGATCGCCGCCCCTTCCTGATCGGAGTCGAACTCGACCACGCCGCTCGGCGCGTTCTGCTTCATCGTGCCGACGAAGAAATCGGCGGAGGCCTTGCCTTCGGCCGAGTTGAAGATCGGGTTCCACTTGTCGTCGAAGAAGGAGCCGCCGAACGACAGGAAGACCGGATACCAGCTGGTGACGATCGGATTGCCGGAGACGCCGCGGAAGACGACCGGGTATTTGATCTTGCCGGCCGCGACGCCTTCCTTGCCCTTGGCGATCACCTCGTCCCAGGTCTTGGGCGCGCCGCCGGTGAAGACGTCGTTGCGGTAGGTGAGCGTCTGCAGGTCGCCGACGAAGGGCACGCAGATCAGCATCGGCTTGGCGCTCTCGAAGCCCTTGACGCGCGGCCCCTGCTGCGGCGGCCAATAGCCCATGTCGATCATCGAGCCGATCCAGTCCTTGTCGGAGCCGTCGATGCCGCCGGCGCCGAGATCCTCGAGCACGTTGGCGGCGCCGAACTGCGGCACCCACGGATCGTCGAGGAGATAGAGGTCGTACTGGCCGGCGCCGCTCTGGGCGTCGGCGAACCACTTCTCCAGCGTCACGCCATATTCATCCTCGAGGAACTCGATGTCGAAGCCCTGCTCCTTCGCCAGCGGGATGATCTTCTGCTTGAACGGCGTCAGCCCGCCATCGGCGAAGGCGCCGATGATGACCTTCTTGCCGGCTGCAGGGGCGGGCATGGGCAGGCCGAGCGTGGTGAGGGCGGTGGTGGCGAGGGCGAGGCCAAGCCCGCCTTTGATGACGGAGCGGCGAGTAAGTCTGCTGGAATGCATCATTTCACTCTCCCATTGTTGTTGACCCTGTGGACGGCGGTGAGGCCGGCCGAATTGAAGAAACAGGCGTTCGCCGGGTCGAAGGCGACGCCGATGCTTTCGCCGACCGCGCCCCTGAAATCGCGGCCGGCCCGGACCGAGACATTGCCGCCGTCGAGGCGGACATTGACCAGCGTTTCGTTGCCCATCGGCTCGACGACATAGATCTCGCCGGGCAGCGCGCCGGTTTCGTCTGGTTGGGCGACGCTGCAGTCTTCCGGGCGCAGCCCGATCTCGACGATCTCGGCAAGGCGGCATGCGGTCAGCCGCGTCCGCTCCAGCGCAACGATCTTTTCGCCCGCCATCACGCCTTGCTCGGCGAGCGCGACCGGCAGGATGTTCATGGGCGGGTTGCCGACGAAGGTGGCGACGAAGCGGTTTGCCGGACGGTCGTAGATGTCGATGGGCGGTGCCATCTGCTGCAGCTCGCCGCCATGCATGACGGCGACGAGGTCGGCCATCGTCAGGGCCTCGACCTGGTCGTGGGTGACGTAGATGGTGGTGGCGCCCAGGCGCTGGCAGAGCCGCTTGATCTCGCCGCGCATGGTGAGCCGCAGCCGCGCGTCGAGATTGGACAGCGGCTCGTCCATGAGGAAGGCCGCCGGGTCACGCACGATGGCGCGGGCCAGCGCAACGCGCTGGCGCTGGCCGCCGGAGAGCTGGCGCGGCCTGCGGTCGAGCAGATGGCCGATTTCGAGGATGGCGGCGACCTCGCCGATCTTGGCCTTGCGCCCGGCCTCCGGCGTGCCGCGGATCCACAGCGGATAGCCGATGTTTTCGGCGACCGTCATCTGCGGATAGAGCGCGTAGCTCTGGAAGACCATGGCGATGTCGCGGTCGCGCGGCTGCAGGCGAGTGACGTCGCGCTCGCCGATGAAGACCTTGCCGGCGGTCGGCATGTCGAGCCCCGCCAGGATGCGCAGCGCCGTCGTCTTGCCGCAGCCTGACGGGCCAAGCAGCGCGAGGAATCTGTGGTCGGGCACGGCGAGGTCGAGCGATCGCAGCACGTTGAGCGCGCCGAAATTCTTGACCACGTTTCTGTACAGGACCGAACTCATCGCCTTCCCCGGCGCCCCGCTGTTCGTCAGCCCTTCCGCTCGTCGACCCTGAAGCCGGCCTCTTCGGCCAGCGCCTTCAGGTTGCGGTAGCCCATGCTAGCATAGGTCAAGGGATGCGCCTTGGCCGGATCCTGCTCGGCCTCCACCACCAGCCAGCCGGAATAGCCCTTGTCGGCCAGGATCTTGAGCAGGCTCGAATAGTCGATCGCGCCGTCGCCGGGCACGGTGAAGATGCCTTCCATCACAGCGCCCATGAAGCCCATGTCGTTGTCACGTGCCTTCTTCAGCACCGCCGGGCGCACATCCTTGCAATGGACATGGACGACACGGTTCACATGGCGGCGCAAGAGCTGTTCCGGGTCGCCGCCGGAAAAGGCGCAATGGCCGGTGTCGTAGAGCAGGCCGACCGCCTGACCGGTGGTCTGCATCAGCCTGTCGATCTCTTCGTCGGTCTCGACGATCGTGCCCATGTGATGATGAAAGGCCATGCCGACGCCGAAATCAGCAAAACGTTCGGCCAGCCGCGTGATCTTTTCGCCGTAGGGCTTCCATTCCTCGGCGGAAAGCTTCGGCCGCTGCGAGATCGGATCGTGGATCGCGCCATGGCGGCCGCGCGAGGTGTCGGCATAGACGACATGATTCGCGCCGAGGTCCCTGAGCAGCGTCAGATGCGGCAGGATCGCCTCGAACTCTTCCTCCACCTCCTTCTCGCAGATGCGGCCGTCATACCAGCCGGAGACCAGCGCCAGCCGGTAGCGGCCGAGGATGGGGCCAAGCGTGCGGGCCTCACGAGGGAACTTGCCGCCGAGCTCGGTGCCGGCATAGCCCGCCTCGGCGGTTTCGCTCAGGCAAGTCTCGAGCGGCGTGTCGCCGCCCAGTTCCGGCACGTCGTCATTGGTCCAGGTGATCGGATTGATGCCAAGTCGAACTGTCGTCATTGCGCGCTTTCTGCCCTCGGTAGCGGGCCGCGGGGCGTTCGTTTCGGGAGGGAAATGGTTGCAGGTATTGGCGGCAGGATGCAAAGCCCTGCCTGTTCGTTTGGCCAGACGCCCTCCCAGTTGCCTTGCCCGAACCTGTCTTGCCTCGACGTCTTACCCCAACGTCAGCGGGAGAAGTCTACGCCGCTCTGTCTCCATCGCGAGGTCCAGTTTTGCGGAAAATGAAGGAACCAGTTTCAGCGCGCCGGCGGCTGTGGCAGGATGGGGACGAGATGGAAAATCTGAAAGCATCCACGCAGTATCGGGGAGCTAAGCGTCCATCGTTGGCGCGAGGCACCCCCCTCTGTCCTGCCGGACATCTCCCCCGCAAGGGGGGAGATTGGCAGCTCCGTCGCCGGCTCTTTTTCTGCGACGTCGGTGATTGGCGAGTGCGACGGCGACAGCTGATCTCCCCCCTTGCGGGGGAGATGGCCGGCAGGCCAGAGGGGGGTGGGCGGGAACTCGACGCCGCAAAGCGAGCTCTTTGGAAGCTTCCGTTGCCAGCAGGCCGCAGAGGTTAACCCACATGCGCCCCCACCCCAAACCCCAAGCCTTCCCCCTCGACATGCTCGCCGTGAACCGCGCCAGCCCCGAGCATCTCTCCCGCCAGCTCTACCACGGCCTGGTCGCCATCATCCGCAACCGCACGCTGGCGCCGGGCACGGAACTGCCATCGACGCGGGCTCTGGCCGCCGAGCTCGGCCTTGGCCGCAACACCATCGTCTCGGCCTATGACCAGCTCGTCACTGAAGGCTATCTCGCCAACCGCCAGGGCGCGCGGCCGGTGATCGTCGACCTGCCCGACGGCCCGCGCGAGGCGCCGGCAGAAATGCCGCCCGTGCCGCTGCGTTCGCCCTCGCGGCGAGGCGAGGAGCTGCTCAGCCAGCCCTGCCACCACGGCAGGCCGGGGCACGTTGCCTTCCACCCAGGCATGCCGGACGCGACGAGCTTTCCCTTCGGCGTCTGGGGCCGGCTGGTGGCGCGCCGCGCCAGCCATGGCGGCGAGACCCTGTTCGGCACCTATGACGTCACCGGCCATCCGGCGCTTAAAGAAGCGATCGCCGGCTATCTGTTCTCCGCGCGCGGCGTGCGCTGCCGTCCCGGCCAGATCGTCGTCACCACCGGCGCGCAGGCCGCCTTCGATCTTCTCGCCCGCCTTTTGCTCGATCCCGGCGACACGGTGTGGATGGAGGAGCCCGGCTATTACGGCGCCAAGGCCGCCTTCACCGTGGCCGGCGCCAAAATCCTGCCCATCCCGGTCGACCAGGAACGCGGCTGGTGGCTCGACGTGCCGGATTTTTCGCCCCGCCTCATCTATGTGACGCCGGCCTGCCAGCATCCGCTCGGCATCACCATGCGCATGGAGGAGCGGCTGCGCCTGCTCGACATCGCCGAGACCGCCAACAGCTGGGTGATCGAGGACGATTTCGACGGCGAATACCGCTTCCAGGGCCGGCCCGTGCCGGCGATCCAGAGCATGGACCGCTCCGGCCGCGTCATCTATGTCGGCACCTTCGCCAAGCTCCTGTTCCCGGCGCTGCGCATCGGCTTCATGGTGCTGCCCATCGAGCTCGCCGGCCGCATCGTCAACGCGATCTCCACCACCGGCCAGTTCGCGCCGCTGCTGCTGCAGGCCGCCTTGGCCGATTTCATCACCGAAGGCCATATGAGCCGGCACCTCAAACGCATGCGCCGCATCTACGCCCAGCGCCGCCAGCTTTTTCGCGAGATTGTCGCCGAGCGCTTGCGCGACGAGATCACGCTCTCCCCCGCCGAAGCCGGCATCCAGGTGGTGGGCTATCTCAAGGAGGGCATCGACGACATCAAGGTCAGCCAGGCCGCCGCGCGAAGGGCGATCAACGTCTCGCCGCTGTCGAAATATTTCCAGAACACCGCGGCGACCCAAGGCCTGGTGCTCGGCTACGCGGCCTGCGACGCGGCGCAGATGCGGGATGGCGTGGAGCGGTTGGCGGCGGCGATACGCGAGACGTTGGGTGAATGACGGCGGCCCTGGCGGCCAATCGCATAGGGGAGAGCTGCCTCCCTCATCCGACCTCCGCTGGAGGGAGACCCAAGCGTCGATCGTCGGCGGGACAGCACCCCCCTGTCCTGCCGGACATCTCCCCCGCAAGGGGGGAGATTGAGCGCTCGACCGCCTATACCAATCTCCGACGGTGTAAGAATAGGCGAAGCGCCGAAGCTGCCGATCTCCCCCCTTGCGGGGGAGATGTCCGGCAGGACAGAGGGGGGTGCGAAGGAACTCGACCGTGCAAACCCAGGCTTCCTCACCCCCACGAATGTGGGGGGAGAGGTGGCTCGGCGAAGCCGAGACGGAGCGGGGGAGCACCCTATGCGATTACACGCCTCCGGCCCTCACGCCCGCCGCCGCACCACCTCCGCATAGCGCTGCAGATACAGCGGCCAGCCCTGCTCCCCGTCGACGCCGTCGCGCACGCTTTCCCAGCCCTGGCCGTGGCGCTCGAGATTGCGGTGCTCGAGCTCGACGCGGGTGCGCTGCGTGGTTTCGGCGATGAAGCGCACTTCCCATTCGCTGGTCTTGGCCGGGTCGGTCTCGATCCGCCATTGCGGGCTGATGTCCCAGCTGAGCAGCACCCGGTTGGGCGGCTCATAGGCCAGCACCCGCGCCCAGCGGCACTCGCTGCCGTCGACGCCGCGGTCATAGACATGGCCGCCGACGCGAGGCTCGAACACCGTCTCGGCGATCTTGACCGGCAGCAGATTGTGCTCGGCCGGTTTGAAGCTGCCGAAGCCTTCGGTGAAAACCTTGAAGGCGCGCTCGATCGGCGCCTCGACCACGACGGATTTTTTCACGGACGCGATTGGGACTTGGGTGTTCATGACGACTCCTCTGGTGGGGACTCGACGGCCAGCTTGTAGGCCGCGAGCGTCTGGCTCCAGAACCGGTCGAGCCAGGCGCGCATCTGGCCAAGCCCGTGCGGGTCGATGTGGTAGACGTTGCTGGCGCCCTTCGGCTCCGCGCGCACCAGCCGCGAATCCTTGAGCACCTTCAGATGCTGCGACACCGCCGACTGCGACACGGCGACCTGCCGCGTGATTTCCACCACCGACCGCGGCCGCTCCGCGATCAGCTCGAAAATCCGCCTGCGGGTGGTGTCGCCAAGGGCTGCGAGCTGGGCACTATCAACAGTCATGACTTATGATTAGTGAAGACTGATGATGGAGTCAAGGGAGGGAGTGGTGGCTGCTCGGGAGGGCGCAGCCGCCATGCGGGTCGCCGCCTCGCCCAGGCAAAGCGAACAAAACAGAGGAGTCGGAACGCGCGTCGCGTCGCGACTTGGACGAAGGGTTAGATCGTGGGGTCGGTGAGGAAGGGCATGATGTCCACGCCGTCTCCTGGAAAGACGGAGAAATGCTGGTGGTTTTCGAAGAGGCGGGCGGCGGCCTCAATGGTTTCAGCCTCAACGACGATGTAGCCGCAAAAGGGGTTCACGGCGTCGATCGCGTCCTGCTCGAGGCACCGCTATGTCATTGCTGCGCAGGTCACTTCTCGTTCAATCTGGCAGACCTGCTTTGCGATAACCGTCGACGAAATGGTCACACGTCGCCTGATCTCGAAAGGGCTGTGAAGCGACCCAATGGCTGATTGTGAAATGTGGATTGCTCGCCATGAACAGCGCGCCTTCCTGGCGGGCCTCGTCCGTTCGTCCCAGTTGTGCAAGGCTTGCTGCAAGCAAGCGCCGCGAAATTGTTTGGTACGTGGCCTCATCGCGTAGCGTGACGACTGCCAACTCATACTGGCAAGCGGCGTATTGCGCGAACCCCAAATCCCAATAGTACCACTTTGGCGGGTGCGGGTTCAGGCGGAGTGCCTTTTGGACCTGTTCAATCGCGGTGGCCGGCTTACCGCTCAACACCGAAAAGTCCGACAGGTCCGCCCAGGCATCGGCGTAATTCGGGTCAATCTCGAGCGCGGCTGCGAACTCGGCATCCGACGCGGACCAGCGCCGTTCATATGCCAGCAAGTGGCCAAGGACGAAGCGGCAGCCGGCATCGTTCGGGTCGAGCTTCACGGCTTTTTCTGCCGTGGCAACGGCCACAAGCCGGTTGGGCACCTCTGGCTCGCCCCATTGCGCCCAAGCCTGCCAGAGATGAAATGCCAGGAGCCGATGCGCCTCCGCATAATCCGGGTCGAGGGTGATCGCCCGCTGCAACAGAAGACGCGATTCGCGCGACGCCGCCGGCGAAATTCCGATCAGCGCCCGCCCACGCACGCAAAGATCATAGGCTTCCAAGCTGTTTGGCCGATTACGCGGCGGCTGTTTCGCCAGGCGGCCGATCAGAGCCTCGACGATCTTTGCGGTCACCTCGTCCTGCACAGCAAAAATATCTTCAAGATCGCGGTCAAAACGGTCCGCCCAAAGATGATTTCCGGTGATGGCATCGATCAACTGAACGTTGATGCGCACACGACCGGCGGCGCGGCGGGCGCTGCCTTCCAGCAAATAGCGGACGCCAAGATCACGGGCGATCAGCCGGATATCGATCGACTTTCCCTTGTAGGCGAAGGTCGAATGGCGGGCGATCACGAACAGGCTGGCGTTCCGCGACAGATCGGTGATGAGGTCTTCAGTCAACCCGTCTGTGAACACGTCCTGTTCGGCGTCGCCGCTCATGTTGGTGAAAGGCAGTACGGCGATCGACGGTTCTGACGGCAGAGGCAGCGGTCCGGGCTCGCCTTTGCGCTCTGCAATTGCCGCATGCCGCACCCTGTAGACACGCACGGGCTCAGCAATGTTCTTCAATGACTTCTGCCCGAGATCGTCGAAACCGGTCTCCACCTTCCGCTTGACCTGATCGTAAACGTTGCCCGAAACGCAGATGTCCCCAGGCTCGCCCAATGCCTCCAGCCGAGCGGCAACGTTCACGCCGTCGCCGTAAAGATCGCTACCGTCCACGATGATATCACCGAGATTGATGCCGATTCGCAGGATTACCCGCCTGGAGTCCGGCAAACTTTCATTGGCCTCGGCCGTGCCGTACTGGAGATCGACGGCGCATTGGACGGCATCGACCGCGCTGGCGAACTCGACCAAAACACCGTCACCCATGATCTTGACCAGGCGGCCTCGATATCGCGTGATCAGGGGAGCCAGAATATCGCGCCGTCGCGCCTTCAGGATCTTGAGGGTTCCTTGCTCGTCCGCTTCCATGAGACGGCTGTAACCGACCACGTCCGCGACCAGAATGGCGGCAAGACGGCGCTGGACGCGTTCTTCGGCCATTGAGGTGGGCGCCTCAGAAGATTCACTCGCACATATGGTATTGGCACCATCCGGAGATGTCCATCTGGGCGCCCGGTCCCCGGTTTTGTTCTGGAGTGGTGAAAATTGGCGCACCCGACAAGATTCGAACTTGTGACCTCTGCCTTCGGAGGGCAGCGCTCTATCCAGCTGAGCTACGGGTGCTTCCCGGGAAACCGGAAAACGAACCAGCCGGTGAGCCGGCCAGCCACGGCTTCTTAGCGGAAGCCGCCCCCAGCTTCAACGGGCAATTGGCATGGCGGGATATTCGCGATCCTGGGGCAGGATTTCGCATGCCTCCGGCGGCTACACCGGCGTTGAGGCCGAACGGTCTCGCTGATCGTGCGATTAGAGGCGGCGCCCCTGCTTCGGCAATCCGTCGCACCTTCTCAGCGTCGTTAGGCGCAAGCCCGCCCTCACCCCTCCGCCTCGACCTTCGCCGTCCTCCGCCGCACCCCTCTCGTCGCCCGCTTCGGCTTCTTCGCGGTCAGCTCGTGCATCGCATCGAGCTGCATCTGCTGCATCTCGGCCAGGCGCTGCCATTGGCGCGAGATCAGGTAGTCGAGCTTTTCGTGCAGGTGCCGCACTTCCAGCTCTGCCTTGAGGTTCACCCGGTAGTCGTTGAAGGAGCGCAGTCGGTCTTTGGCTTCCTGCCGCTTCTGGCTCATCATGATCACCGGCGCCTGGATGGCGGCGATGCAGGAGAGCATCAGGTTGAGCAGGATGAACGGGTAGGGGTCGAAGGCGCCGACCGCGCCCTCGAAAAGGTTGATGCCGATCCAGATCAGCAGCACCGCCGCGAAAGAGATCAGGAACCACCAGCTGCCGCCGAACTCGGCCATAGTGTCGGAGACGCGGTCGGCGAAGGAGCGGTGCTCCTCGAACTCCTCTTCCGAGTTTTCCGAGATCGTGTCCTGCCTCGCGATCGATTCCACCACCTGGCGGTCGAGCTCGGAGAATTCGCCGTGCTCCTGCTGCAGCAACTCCTCCATGTAGCGCATGCGGTAGCGCGAGAGCTCCTGGCGGCTGATGCGGGCGCCGCGCGGCAGGTCGGGATGGTCGGAGCGGATGCGGTCGGAGAGGCTCGGCCTCAGATCGTCGATGCGCACCAGGTCGCGCTTGCGGAACTTTCTGCCGCTGATCGCCGACGGCTTTTTCTTCGGCTTCACCCGTGCCGCGCCGGGAGGGGTCGGCTCCGAATCCGGCACCTCCGGCGCTTCGAGGATCTCGTCCGCCGCCTCGTGCTGGTCCTCCGGCACGGTGGCCGCCTCGAGATACTCGCCGCCGCTCTCGGTCTCGTCGTCAATTTGCTTTTGTGCGGATGTCTTCGGGTCGCCGGCCATGGTCAGTACTCCTGTTCTCGGCTTCCGATACGATACGCCAAGCCGGCGCGGCATATCCATGGTGAGTGTGAAGGTCGTGTGACCGAACAAGTTCTTGTGATGGGGTGCGCCTCTTCGCCGGCCTCTGCGTGCAATCGCATATGCGGCGCTGCCCCCGCTCCGTCTCGGCGCTGCGCGCCGATCCACCTCTCCCCCATTTCATGGGGGCGAGGAAACGCCAATCGCTGAGGGCGCGACCCTCCGCAAACTTGGGTTCCTCGCCCCCGCGGAAGCGGGGGAGAGGTGGCTCGGCGAAGCCGAGACGGAGCGGGGGAGCGCCGTCGGCGATTGTCCGTTCTTCGGCTGGTGCAATCATCTGCGCCGCCTGGCCTTGATCCAGGTCATGCCGCCCCCTGTGGTTGGCCTGATAGGGAAATTATATCCGGTTCAGGCCTGATCGCAGGCTCCCGCCACCAGGGGCGCGCATCGCCCCGCAAAAGAGGGATCGCCACCATGTACAAACACATCCTGATCGCCACGGACGGCTCGGAATTGGCCGGCAAGGGCGTTGCCCACGGCCTGGAACTGGCCAAGGGCCTCGGCGCCGCCGTCACCTTCGTCACCGTCTCCGAGCCGTTCCCGGCGCTGGCCTGGGGCGGCGCCATGGCCGGCTATGTCGCCGCCGACGAGCTCACCAATTACGAGGAAAGCGCGCGCAAATATGCCCGGGAGGTGCTGGAGAAGTGCAAGGCCGAGGCCGATAAGCTCGGCGTGGGCGCGAAGGTCCTGCATGTCGAGAACAAGACGCCCGCCGAGGCGATCCTCGACACGGCCCGCACGCAGGCCTGCGACCTGATCGTCATGGCCTCGCACGGCCGCCGCGGCATCGGCCGGCTGGTGCTCGGCAGCCAGACCGCGGAAGTGGTGTCGCTGACGGAGATCCCGGTGCTGGTGGTGCGGTAGGGCACGTTGATATTCAGGTGAGGCCGGCCTGCAAACGGCGGCTTCCTGCGCTTCCGGTCGGCACAAGGCGAGATCGGTAGCATTCCTTCACACCCCCCTCTGTCCTGCCGGACATTTCCCCCGCAAGGGGGGAGATTGACAGCCCCGAGGCCGGCGCACTCAATTCGCACTTTGGTGATTGGCGAAGGCCGGCGTGATATCTGATCTCCCCCCTTGCGGGGGAGATGTCCGGCAGGACAGAGGGGGGTGCTGTCCCGCCGGCATTTCAAAGTTTCTGCACGTGCTACTGCGCCGGCAAACCAGGCGCCGGCACACCGGGAATTGGCACGCCGGGCAGCGGCGAACCGGCCGGCTGCTGCCCGGCATACATCAGCTGCGGCTTCGCATCCGCCGTCGTCGTCGTGAGACTCCGCTGGATCAGCGCCTCGACATGGTCGTTGCGCTGGCGCGCGCTTTGGGCGCCCATCACCACCGCGATCAGATGCCTGCCGTCGGCATTATAGGAGGTGACGATGTTGTAGCCGGAGGCGCGGATATAGCCGGTCTTGATGCCGTCGACGCCGCGCACCCGGCCCAGCATGTCGTTGTGGCCGCGCACCAGCCGGCCGCGGAACATGAAGTCGCTTTCCGAAAAATAGTGGAAATGCTGCGGGAAGCGGTGCTCGAGCGCCATCCCCAGCACCGCCATGTCGCGCGCGCTCGTCACCTGGCCGTCGTCGGGCAGGCCGCAGGCATTGCGGAAGTTGGTGCTGGTCATGCCGAGCTGGTGCGCCTTGGCCGTCATCATGGCGGCGAACTGGTCCTCGCTGCCGCCGCCCAGATATTCGCCAACCGCCACCGCCACGTCGTTTGCCGACTTCACCACCATGGCGCGGATGGCGGAATCGACGTCGATCGTCTCGCCGTGCCGGAAGCGCAGTTTCGTCGGCGGCTGCGAGGCGGCGTGATCGGAAACCGGGATCTGCGTTTCCTTGGTCACCCGGCCGCTCTCCAGCGCCTCGAACAGCATGTAGAGCGTCATCATCTTGGTCAGCGAGGCGGGATAGCGCTGCGCCGTCGAGTTGACCTCGAACAGCGTCTTGCCGGTCGAGGCATCGACCACGATCGCCGCGTATTTCTGCGGCTGCGCCGGGACGGTGAGCACGCTTTCCGGCGGCGCGGCAGTCGTGCAGCCGGCGACCAGCACCAGAAAGGCAAGCGCGGCGATCAGTTTCTGGATGAAGGGCAAGGGACGCAGATAGGACAAGACTGTTCTTAAGCTGTTGCTGAGATGCGGCGAAGCTAGCCTACCGCGCCCGCCGCGTCCAACTGGTTAACGGCGATTTTAACACGCAAATGCATCCCGGACTGGGCGCCATCGGCGAAGCTGCCAATCTCCCCCCTTGCGGGGGAGATGCCCGGTAGGGCAGAGGGGGGTGCTGTCCCGCCGACCTGCCGCCAAGCGAAGCTATGTCCTCAGACGGATTTAACATGGCTCATGTCGAAAGGCCGTGATCCTTCACACCCCCCTCTGTCCTGCCGGACATCTCCCCCGCAAGGGGGGGAGATCGGATGCTGCCTAGGCTTTCGCTAATCGCCGGCGTTGCAAGGTCGACGCGAAACCTTGGTGCTCGGAGCGATTTCACCCGCTTTGCCATCCACACCCCCTTGCCGCTATGATGCTTGCGGCTTGGAATCGGGGGGATCGGCATGTCGGAAATCGCCACGGGTACGACCTCGCTGCTCAGGGCTTCGCTCAGCCGCACAGGCAAATGGGCGGGCAGCGTCGCTTTCCTCAGTGGCGCGGTGTCGGACGTGCTCAATCCGCTCGGGCCCTTTGCCGCCTATATCGCGCTCATCGCGGCGGTCGCCGCCGCGATCATCGCCGTCGCTATGGTGCTGCGCCTGGTGCTGGCGGCGAAGGCCATGCCGGCGCTGATCTTCGCCACCAGCGCCGCGGCGATCGCCGGCGGCGTCTACGGCATCCAGCAGGAAACCAATTCGCAGAACGGCGTCATCGCCGCCCTGGTGCCGGCGGTGGCCGAGCTGCAGCAGTCGCTCGGCATCGTTTCGGAAAAGGTGGCGAAGATCGAGAAGACCGTCACCGAGACGCAAAAGACCGTCGAAGCGGTCAAGAAATCCACCGACACGGTGGCGCAGAAGACCGACCAGATCGCTGAGACGCAGAAGCAGCAGACCGCACAGGGCGCTGAGACGCAAAAGACCGTGGAAGCGGTGAAGCAGAGCACGGATACGGTGGCGCAGAAGACCGATCAGATCGCCTCCGCCCAGCAGCAGCAGACGGCGCAGGGCGCCGAGACGCAGAAGACGGTCGAGGCGGTGAAGCAGACCACCGACAGTTTGGCCGCCGGCCAAAAGCAGCGGCAGGCCCAGGCCGAAAAGCTGCAGGCGACAACCGAGCAGATCGCCGCCTCGATCGACACAATCGCCAAGGGCTTTGCCCAGCTGGCGGCGCAGGGCGGCGCGATCGCCAATCCCAAGCGCCCCGACGAGTTCTACCACAACGCCCGCGTCTATGAGCTGGCGGGGGATATGCTCAACGCCCGGCGCGCCTATCTCGCCTTTGCCGGCTTCGATGTCGACGCCATCGATCCCTACACGCGCTTTGCCACGCTGCTCAGGGTCCAGGACGGCAAGGCCGGCGCCCGCGAAGTGTTCGGCACGCTCGCCGAAAAGGCCAAGGCGCCGGCGATCAAGCTCGTCCATCTCTTGCAGTTCGACGACGCCCAGCGGCTCGACAAGCTCAACGCCTTCATATCAGCCAATCCCGATTACGCGCCGGCTTACTTCCTCGAGGCGCAGGAATTTTCCGAGGATCGGCTGGGCAGCCAGACGCTCGCCGACAAGCGCAGCGAAGCCCAGGCGCTGACCAAATTCGTTTCCTACGAAACGGACGGCGGGCTGCTCAAATATTTCGTCGACCAGACCCAGTTGGCCGACTGGCTCGATCGCAGCCGCACCAGGCTGGCAGCGCTCGGCGACGTGCTCGACCCGTCCCGCTTCGTGCCGACGCTGACGCCGACGCGCTCCAATGCCGGCTGGTCGATGACGATCTCGCTGCCCGAGCCGGCGACGGCGATCTCCTGGCGGCTTGGCGACTCTGGCCCCTTCACCGACACCGGCCTGATGGCGATGAACGACCAGCGCACCGGCAAGCCGATGCCCAACCCGAGCTTCGAGCTGCCGGACAGCACCGCAGCCACCAACATCGCCATAAAATATCTCGACATCCGGGGCCGCGAGACGGGCCCGTTCGACATCCGCTTCGACCCGGATTCAGCGCTTCAGCAAGGCAACAAGCAGATCCTCGACCAGTTCTGGACGTCATGGATCGCCTTCGACGCCAGCGGCAATCACGGCCTGGTCTATTTCACCCAGATGCTCTCCTTCCGCTGCGCCATCAAGGCGGTGCATTACAGCCTCAACGGCACCGCGCTCGACAAGGAGATCAAGATGCCGCCCTGCGACGCCAAGGATCCCTACGCCATCCCCGCCGACTACCAACCCTATTTCAAGGTCAAGGACGACGTGAAATCGATGGCGGTACAGGTGACTTATACCGACGGCACGAAGTCGCCGGTCAGGGAGTATAAGAGGCAGTAGGGCTCCTCCCACCCTCCCCCTTGTGGGGAGGGTCGATCCGCGTAGCGGATCGGAGTGGGGGTCGAAAGGACTCTTTTTTGGTTGGACCCCCACCCCGGCGAGCGATCTCCGCTTTGCTCCGATCGCTCGCCGACCCTCCCCACAAGGGGGAGGGTGGGGAGCTGATGCAAATTGCCTAGGGCTCCGCTTGCGCGAACGGCACCGGTCAGGCTTTGCTGGCGCGCTCAAGAAGATTCGGACGAGGTGAAGCCATGGACACAGCCACCATCAAGGCAAAAGGCATTTCCGTTTCGCTCGATCTCGCCGTCGGCCACATCGCCGCCATGGAGGTCGAGGCCGACGGCCGCGTCCTGAAGCCGCTGCACCGCGCGCCCTGGGTCGGCTCGCCGCGGGAGACGCTGCCGGAAAACCTGCCCGAGGGCACGGTGCGCCTATCCGGCGATTTCCTCTGCGCGCCCTTCTCCGCCAGCGATGTCGAGGCAGCACCCCTGCATGGCTGGACGGCCAACAGCGAATGGGATGTCGTCGAAAACGCCGCCATTGCCGGCGGCTGGCGCGCCGTCTTCCGGCTGCGCCGCAAGGTCATGGGCGCTTCCGTCGACAAGATTTTTACCCTCCGCGACGGCCATCCCTTCCTCTACCAGGAGCACATTTTTTCCGGCGGCTCCGGCGCCATCTCCGTCGCCCATCATCCGATGACGGCGATGCGGGACGGCGGCAGGCTTGCCTTCTCGCCGAAGCGCCTGGCGGTCACACCGGCGGCCCCGTTGGAGCCCGATCCGGCGCGCGGCCGGTTTCGCCTGGCCTATCCCGCCCGCGCCAACGATCCGACCCATTTCCCGGTCGCGGCCGGCGGCACCACCGATCTCACCGACTACCGCATGGAAGACCGGCGCGAGGATTTCATCACGCTGGTCGAGGCCGATCATGACGGTCCGGGCTGGACGGCGCTTGCGCGGCGCGCCGAGCGGGATCTGGTGCTGGTGCTCAAGAACCCGGCCGAATTGCCGGTCACCATGCTGTGGTTCAGCAATGGCGGGCGCGATTACGCGCCCTGGAGCGGCCGTCACATCGGCGTGCTCGGCATCGAGGACGGCCGCGCCGCGGTCGGCCACGCTGCCTCGCTCGGCGACAACTGGTTGAAGCATGAAGGCGTGGCGACGGCCTTCGCGCTCGCCGAAGGGCGCAGCGTCTCCTTCCGCCATGTCATCGGCGCGGTTCCGTTCGCCGACGCCGAGCCGCCAAGCGGCCTAGAATCAGCGCCTGACCGATTGCGTGTCCTTGGCGCCGGCGGGGCGGCGCGGGAGGTACCGTTCGACGGCGACTTCCTGCGGATCGATCGGCCTGTCCTCGCGTGAGGCCCGCGATTTCGTCATTCCAGGGCGAAGCGGGAGCGAAGCTCCAGGGATGAAGGGGCGACTAAGAAAGTTACTGTGACGCCGCGTTCCTTCACACCCCCCTCTGTCCTGCCGGACATCTCCCCCGCAAGGGTGGAGATTGGCAGCTTCGTCGGCGGCGCTCTTCCACCAACGTAGGCGTTTTACGAAAGCGGCAGTGACGCCCGATCTCCCCCCTTGCGGGGGAGATGTCCGGCAGGACAGAAGGGGGTGCTGTCCCGCCAGCATTTCGGATTTCTGCACCGCAGCGGCGGCATGCGACTGCTAGCTCGCCGTCTATGTTTGAAATTTCCGCCGACAGCCGCCAAGATGCGGCCCGGAGTCGCTAGCGAAGAGGCGCTGATGTCTGACCTGGCCCATATCACTGCCGCCATCTTCAAGCGCGCCGGCAAGGCCAAGCGTTTCGTCGTTGCCATTGCCGGCCCGCCGGGAGCCGGCAAGTCGACCATATCGGGCAGGCTGCATGAATTGCTGCCCGAAGGCACGTCGGAAGTGGTGCCGATGGACGGCTTCCACTTTGACGACATCGTGCTCAACCGGCGCGGCCTGCGCGCGCGCAAAGGCGCGCCCGAAACCTTCGACTTCGCCGGCTTCGAGACGCTTTTGAAGCGCATCCGCTCCGGCGAGCCCGATATCGCCATTCCGGTCTTCGACCGCAGCATCGAACTGTCGCGCGCCGCCGCCGAGATCATTCCCGCCGACATCAAGTTCATCCTGGTCGAAGGCAACTATCTGCTCCTCGACGAGGAGCCCTGGTCGCGGCTGGCGCCGCTGTTCGATTTCACCATCTTCGTCGACGTGCCGCGCAACGAGCTTGAGCGCCGCCTGATGGAGCGCTGGCGCAGCCATGGCAAGTCCGACGAGGACGCCCGCGCCTGGATCGCCTCCAACGACATGCCCAACATCGAGCGCGTGCTGGCGCGCCGCCGCGAGGCCGATCTGGTGATTGGTTAACCTGCTCAATTTTCAATATTTTTGGGCGGGAACCTTAAGACTTACGAGTCGTTATGCCGGTACCCCTAATTGTCCGGCGCCGAAGCAATTCCAGGAAAAGTGTGAAGCGGTTTTCCGTCCGGAATTGTGCGAATAACAGGGAACCGTCCCATGGCAACAAAGACCAGAAAACCCGCGCCCGCTAAAAGCAGGGCCAGTCAATCCAGAACGACGCAATCGACGACCGCCGACCGCTCCAAGGACGCCAAGCCGACCTTCGGCAAGGCGGCGCCCAAGAAAGTCGTGCCCGGCGCATCGCACAAAGTCGCTGCAAAGGCCGCGAAGCCACATAAGCCGGCGGCGAAGTCAGGTCCGATCCGCACCGTAGCAAGTGTGGCGACCGGCGCGGTGGTGGCCACCGCGCGGCTTGCCGCTTCCGTGCTCGGCCGCGGCGGCGCCAAGGCGAAATAGGTTTAGCTTCTTGCCGGAATGGTCAGGCCCCTTTGCACGGCCGGCCGTGCAAGGCCCCGCTCCAGCCATGCCCCGACATCAGGGAAATCGTCGAAGCCGACGAGGTCGCGCGCCTCGTAGAAGCCGATCAGGTTGCGCACCCAGCCCAGCGTCGCGACATCGGCGATGGTGAACTCGTCGTCCATGATCCATCGCCGGCCCTTGAGCCGCGTTTCCAAAACACCGATGAGGCGCCGCGACTCGTCGCGATAGCGTTCCAGCGGCCGCTTGTCGGCGATCTCGCGCCCGGCGAATTTGTTGAAGAAGCCGACCTGGCCGAAGATCGGGCCGATCGCGGCCATCTGGAAGAACACCCATTGGATGGTTTCATAGCGCCGGATCGGATCGGCCGGGATCAGCTTGCCGGTCTTGTCGCTCAGATAGAGCAGGATGGCGCCGGACTCGAACAGCCCGATCGGTTTTCCGTCGGGCCCGTTCGGGTCGATGATCGCAGGTATCTTGCCGTTCGGGTTGAGCGAGAGGAATTCCGGCGTCCAGCTCTCGTTCTTGCCGATGTCGACCGGATGCGGCTCGTAAGGCAGGCCGATCTCCTCCAGCGCGATCGAGATTTTCACGCCGTTGGGCGTCGGCCATGAATAGAGCTGCAGCCGGTCCGGGTGCTTGGCCGGCCAGCGCTTGGCGATCGGAAAGGCGGACAGGTCGGTCATCGGGGCTCCGGATGCGGATTGGCGCCGAGCGGCGCGCGTGGCGGGTGGGCAAGAATTAGGAGCCCGGCCCTTCGGGATCAATATGCCGGCAATCGGCCTGCCGTGCACGGACAGTCAACCAAAAGCAATCCGCAAGCGCGCTCGGCGAATGGCGAGCGCCGGTGTCGGATTGCCCGTATCAGATCGCCTTGAAAGCCAGCACCGCATTGGTGCCGCCGAAGGCAAAGCTGTTGCTGAGCGCCACACGCACCTTACGCTCGCGCGCCACGTTCGGCGTCACGTCGAGATCGCATTCGGGGTCCGGCTCGCGGAAATTGGCGGTCGGCGGCACGATGCCGTCGCGGATCGCCATGACGCAGGCGATCATCTCCAGCCCGCCCGATGCGCCGAGGCAATGCGCATGCATCGACTTGGTCGAGGAAACCGACAACGCGCCGGCATGCCCGCCGAAGACGCGCTTGATCGCCGCGGTCTCGATCTGGTCGTTGGCTTTGGTGCCGGTGCCGTGCGCGTTGAGGTAGTCGACATCCTCGGGATTGAGCCCGGCATCCACCAGGCAGAAGCGCATCGCCGCTTCCGGTCCCTCGACTGTCGGCGCGACGATGTCGGAGGCGTCGGCCGACAGCCCCGCGCCGGCGATCTCGGCCAGGATGGTGGCGCCGCGCGCCACGGCGTGGTCATAGCTTTCCAGCACCGCCATGCCGGCGCCTTCACCCAGCGACAGGCCCTGGCGGTCGGCCGAGAACGGCCTGCAGGTGTCGGGCGAAAGCACCCTCAGCGCCTCCCAGCCCTTGAGCACCCCCCAAACCAGCGGCGCTTCGGTGCCGCCGGCGACCATGACATCGGCACGGCCGAGCCGGATCTGGTCGACGGCCGAGGCGATGGCGTGGTTGGCCGACGAGCAGGCCGAGGTGACGCCGAACACCGGGCCGCGCAGGCCGAGATTCATGCTGACCTGGCCGGCGGCCGCACCCGGCATCACTTTCGGCACCGTGAAGATCGCGGCGCGGTTGCGGCCCTCGATCAGGATCGCGCGGTAATTTTCCTCGATCGTTTCGAAACCGGCGACGCCGATGCCGACGACGGCGCCCATCCGGTAGGTGTTGTCGGCATGTGCGGTGAGCCCGGACTGCCGCATCGCCTCCCGCGCCGCGATCACCGCCAGCAGGCTGAAACGGTCCATCGACACCACTTGCTTGCGGTCGATGCCGTGATCGGGCAACTCTTTGATTTCGCTGCCGACCTTGACCTTCAGGTCATGCAGCGAAGGATTGTCGATCGGGCCGATCGCCGAGCGGCCTGAGCGCATGGCGTCCCACATCGCCGGCACATCGTTGCCGAGCCCGCATATTCCGCCAATGCCGGTGATGACGACGCGCTTGAGCATGCAGTCAGGCTTTTTTCGCGATCAGTTCGCGAACCGCCTCGACCATGTCGCCGACGTTCTTGAGGTTGCTCCAGGCGTCGACCGTGTTCATCTCGATCTCGATGCCATACTTCTCCTCGAGATCGAAGATGATCTCGGTCAGTTCCAGCGAATGGATCCCCAGCGTGTTGAGATCGGTGCTGGCGGTGATTTCCTCGCCGCCGGGCTCGGCATGGGCTTTGATCTTTTCGATGATTTCGGTCGTCAGCTGGTCAGCCATTCAGTTCCTTCCCCTGTCGTTTTCCGACGCCAGCCCCTTCGTCCCTGGAGTCACTGACGTCGTCGCCCCTACCTCGCCAGGCATCGCGTGACCGCTCCAAGGTGGCTCCCTCTATAGAAACCGAAACGATGTCAAGCAACAAGCTATATATCGACAAAGCCGCCGGAGTGCTTAACGTTGGCGCCGTGGACATGATCGACGATATTCCGCCTGCCGCGCAACGTGTTGCCGGGCGAGGCAGGCTTTTCTGCGGCAAAAGCGGCGGCCGGACCCGCCTTCAACGTCTCTACCAGGACGGATCGGCCAAGATTCGCATGCCGGCGGTGCAAGGCGATCCGCTCGAGGCGGTGCTTATCAACACGGCCGGCGGATTGACCGGTGGCGACCGGCTTGGCTGGTCGATCGAGGTCGGCGAGGGCGCCTCTGCCTCCATCACCACCCAGGCCTGCGAAAAAATCTATCGTGCCGCCTCCGATCGCGCCGAGACGACCGTCAGCCTGAATGTCGGCGCCGGCGGCCGGATTGCCTGGCTGCCGCAGGAAACGATCGTTTTCGACCGGGCGGCCTTTGCAAGGACGCTCGATGTGACGCTTGCGGGCAGCGCCGAAGCGCTGCTGTTGGAGGCGACGTTGTTCGGCCGGCTGGCGATGGGCGAACAGGCGGTGCTGGGCAATTTCCATGACCGCTGGCGGGTCTGGCAGGACGGCAAGCTCATCCATGCCGAGGATTTTCGCATCGGGCCGGATATCGCCACCGGCCTCCAGCGCCGGGCCGTGGCCGGCGGCTCAAGCGCAATCGCAACGATGCTTCTCGTCTCCCCGCGTGCGGAAACCCTGCTGGAGCCGGCGCGTGCGATCATCGAGGACTCCATCATCGGTGGCTGGGGCGGCGCCAGTTTCTGGAGCGTCGGCCAATCTGGCAAGCTTCTTGCGAGGCTCACCGCCGGCGACGGCTACCAGCTCCGCAAGCGGCTGGTCCCGCTCGTCGAATTGCTCAACGGGCAGGCGGGCCTGCCCAAATTATGGTCACTCTGACCATCGAATACGTTGATCTTGAATACCGGGAAGACGCATGAATCTGACGCCGCGTGAAAAGGACAAGCTGCTCATCGCCATGGCGGCGATCGTGGCGCGCAAACGGCTGGAACGCGGCGTCAAGCTCAACCACCCCGAGGCGATCGCGCTGATTACCGACTTCGTCGTCGAGGGCGCGCGCGACGGCCGTTCGGTGGCCGAGCTGATGGAGGCCGGCGCCCATGTCGTCACCCGCGCCCAGGTCATGGACGGCATTGCCGAGATGATCCACGACGTCCAGGTCGAGGCGACGTTTCCCGACGGCACCAAGCTGGTGACCGTGCACGAACCGATCCGGTGAGAAGAGACCGATGCTGGAACTCAGGCCCAATTGCGAATGCTGCGACAAGGACCTGCCGCCTGAGGCGACAAATGCGATGATTTGCACCTTCGAATGCACTTTTTGCGTCGACTGCGCGGAGGGCGTGCTTGGCGGTGTCTGCCCGAACTGCGGCGGCAATTTCGCGCCGCGGCCGATCCGGCCCGCGGCAATGCTGAAGAAATATCCGGCGTCGACCAAACGTGTGCTCAAGGCCGAGGGCTGCGGTCCCCGCAAGGCCGCCTGACGGCAATTTTCAGAAGGAAAGACCCGCCCATGATTTCCGCTTCGACGAAACGCACCGCGCTTGCCGCCATTCTGCTCTTTGTAGCCGCCATGCCGGCCTACGCCCATGTCGGCATCGGCACGACTTCTTCCTTCGCCGCCGGTTTCGCGCATCCGCTGTCCGGCCTCGACCATATGGCGGTGATGATCGCGGTCGGTCTGTGGGCGGCGATGAAGGGTGGCCGGGCGGTGTGGGCATGGCCGCTCGCCTTTGTCGGCGTGATGCTGGTCGGCGGCGTGCTCGGTATGCTGCATGTGCCGGTGCCCTTCGTCGAGCCGGGTATCCTCGCTTCGGTCGTGGCGCTCGGCTTGCTGGTGGCGCTGGCGGTCGACCTGCCGGTCTCGGCGGGAGTGGCCATCATCGGCCTGTTCGCCCTGTTTCACGGCCACGCGCACGGCACCGAAGTGCCGGAAAATGCCGGCGGCTTCGACTATATGGCGGGTTTCGCTGTCGCGACGGTGCTTCTTCATGCCGTCGGCATCGCGGCCGCGCTCGGCCTCGGGCTCCGCTT
Source organism: Mesorhizobium dulcispinae (assembly GCF_033977345.1). Classification (NCBI taxonomy): domain Bacteria; kingdom Pseudomonadati; phylum Pseudomonadota; class Alphaproteobacteria; order Hyphomicrobiales; family Phyllobacteriaceae; genus Mesorhizobium; species Mesorhizobium dulcispinae. The sequence goes on along the minus strand of NZ_JAVIIY010000006.1, from coordinate 155,984 downwards.
CCGCGCCCTGGCGCGTGTTGCCGGCGCCGCCTGCGCGGCGGTCGGTGCCGGCCTTGTCTTCGGCATGCTGTGAGGCGGCGATGATCCCGGGCGAAGTCATCACGGCAAAGGGCGACATCGAGCTGAACAAGGGTCTGCCGACGGTGACGCTCAAGGTCGCCAACAGCGGCGACCGCCCGATCCAGGTCGGCAGCCACTATCATTTCTTCGAGACCAACGAAGGACTGAAATTCGACCGCGAACGCGCCCGCGGGATGCGGCTCGACATCGCCGCCGGCACGGCCATGCGCTTCGAGCCGGGCCAGGAGCGCGATGTCACGCTGGTGCCGCTCGGCGGCAAGCGCGAGGTCTATGGATTTCAGCAGAAGGTGATGGGCAAGCTGTGAGGTCCGGCAAGCTGTGAGGTCTTGGGCGCTCAAATCACTTCGGGGGCTTGGCGGCCGCGTAGATGACGATCTTGCCCGGATTGTCGAACTCGACGGCGAGCACGTCCTCGGCGAGCACGCGTCGCGAATCGATGGCATTGAAGAGCAGCGCGTTAGCCTCGATCTCCTGGCGCAGTTCGGCGACGTCGTCCTGATGCTGCTTCACCTTGTTCTCGATCGCAGGCGGCGGGCCGCCCTCGCTGCGCGCGGCATCCGTCAGGAACACGATGTCGACGGTGTCGAGCCTGGTCGTCTTGCGCACCGTGCCGATATTTTCGCGCGTGCGGTCTATTGCGGTGATGACTTTGCCGGCTTCCGTCTTCGACAGCGCCTCCTCCTGCCGGATGTCGGAATCGACGATCGCCGCGCCCGGCTTGGTGCTGTTCAGCGGCTGCGCAGGCAGCGCCGGGGCGACGGCCATGAGAAGCATGGCCGCCACAAGGGTGGGAAATCCTGTTCCGAGGCACGGGGCGCTCGCCATCGCTCGCTCCTGATTGAACTTGTGGCGGGGCGAAAAAGGCGAAACGAGTCTCGTCGGCGGGAGGTTCCCTTGGCGATACTGCCGACGGGCCTGCACCCGGCCCGCCAGCGCTTGTTGCGAGGCTTTTCGAGGACCCTGTTTTTACGCAATCCCCGGTGGAATTGCTCGGGGTCAGCTGGCCTTCTTGGTGATCAGCGTCAGCGCGCCATTGGGCTGCAGGCTGGCCGCGATCACCTGCGCCGAGGTTATGCCCTTGGCTTCGAGAGCGGATTTCACCTTCGGCGTCGCGTCGATCGATTTGCGCAATGTCTGCAGGCCGGCGTCGCCGCGTTGCGCCACGATCTGGTTGACCTGCGTTTGCGTGTCCTTCGGCAGTTCGGTGATGTCGACGATGTTGACGCTCTCGATCGTCGGCGGCTTGGGGGTAGCGGGAGCAGGCGCGGCCGGCGCCGGGCTTGGCTGAGGCGCGGGCTGCTGCTGGGCGCTCGCAGCGCCCGCCATCATCAAGGCGGCGGTCGCGGCGAAAAATATCGCTTTGCGCATGGATATTCCTTCCATCGGTTTGGCAAACGTTCGTTTTGGGCTGACTCGGCCACCTCACCCGCCAAATGGGATCGGAAGGTGTCGCCGAGCGGGTCATTGCGTGACCATTGGATGGCGACAATGTGCGCCCCCCACACAAACAATCTCATTTGCGGGAGCAATCGCTGATGGCCAGAATCACCCGTGCCGCCTATGCCCAGATGTATGGCCCGACGGTCGGCGACAAGGTGCGGCTGGCCGACACCGAGCTCTTCATCGAGGTCGAGAAGGATTTCACCGTCCATGGCGAGGAAGTGAAGTTCGGCGGCGGCAAGGTCATTCGCGATGGCATGGGCCAGAGCCAGGTCGCGAGGGCGCAGGGCGCGGTCGATACTGTGATCACCAACGCGCTGGTGGTCGATGCGATTGCCGGGATCGTCAAGGCCGATATCGGCCTGAAGGACGGCCGCATCGCGGCAATAGGCAAAGCCGGCAATCCGGACACGCAAGGTGGCGTCACCATCATCATCGGTCCAGGGACGGAAATCATTGCCGGCGAAGGCAAGATCCTGACCGCAGGCGGTTTCGACGCGCATATCCATTTCATCTGCCCGCAGCAGATCGAGGAAGCGCTGATGAGCGGCGTCACCACCATGCTCGGCGGCGGCACCGGCCCGGCGCATGGCACTTTGGCCACCACCTGCACGCCCGGCCCCTGGCACATGGCGCGCATGATCCAGTCTTTCGACGCCTTCCCGATGAATATCGGCCTGTCGGGCAAGGGCAATGCCTCGCGGCCGGCGGCGCTGGAGGAGATGGTGCTCGCCGGCGCCTGCTCGCTGAAGCTGCATGAGGACTGGGGCACGACGCCGGCCGCGATCGATTGCTGCCTGTCGGTCGCCGACGATTACGACGTACAGGTGATGATCCACACCGACACGCTGAACGAGTCAGGCTTCGTCGAGAACACGGTCGCGGCGATCAAGGGTCGCACGATGCACGCCTTCCACACCGAGGGCGCCGGCGGCGGCCATGCGCCCGATATTATCAAGGTCTGCGGCCTGCCCAACGTCATCCCGTCCTCGACCAACCCGACCCGGCCTTATACGGTCAACACCTTGGCCGAGCATCTCGACATGCTGATGGTCTGCCATCACCTGTCGCCGTCGATCCCCGAGGACATCGCCTTTGCCGAGAGCCGCATCCGCAAGGAGACGATCGCGGCCGAGGACATCCTGCACGACATCGGCGCCTTCTCGATCATCTCCTCCGACAGTCAGGCCATGGGCCGGGTCGGCGAGGTGGCGATCCGCTGCTGGCAGACCGCCGACAAGATGAAGCGCCAGCGCGGTGCGTTGCCGCAGGAAACCGGCGACAACGATAATTTCCGCGTCCGCCGCTACATCGCCAAATACACGATCAATCCGGCGATCGCGCATGGCCTGTCGAAGGAGATCGGCTCGGTGACGGTGGGAAAGCGCGCCGATCTCGTGCTGTGGAACCCGGCCTTCTTCGGCGTCAAGCCGGAGATGGTGCTGGTCGGCGGCACGATTGCCGCAGCACCCATGGGCGATCCCAACGCCTCGATCCCGACGCCGCAGCCGATGCACTACCGGCCGATGTTCGGCGCCTATGGTAAGGCGCTGACCAACTCTTCGGTGACCTTCGTCTCGAAGGCAGCCTTCGACGCCGGCCTGCAGGGCAGGCTCGGCGTCGACAAGGCGATGGTCGCGGTCGAAAACACCCGCGGCGGCATCGGCAAGCATTCGATGGTGCTGAACGACGCCACGCCGCATGTCGAGGTCGATCCCGAGACCTACGAGGTCCGCGCCGACGGCGAGCTTTTGACCTGCGAACCGGCGACCGTGCTGCCGATGGCGCAGAGGTATTTTCTATTTTGAAAAGATCAGCGTTTCTTGGCAATCGCCAAACCCGCAAATCCTTTATGGTAGCCCTGGTTGTCCTTGGCTGTCTGGGCGGTTGCGGATATCTGAAAGAGCCGGTGGTCTTCCGTGCCGAATATGCAACTTTGAAATTGGAAGCAGAGCGCAAGTTTCCGACAGGTTCAAGCGCGGCAGCTTTTGAAGCATGGTTTGCCGGCAAATCGGCTTATAGGTTGGCGAGCAATCCACCAGTTCTGCGTCCATCCAAAGCTGGAGGTCAATGCGAGGCGCGCACCATGTGGCTTCGACGCGCCGAGGGTTGCATTTACATCATGGCTGCCAACTATTGCGTGGATGAAAAGGGCAAGATCGCTGACCTGACCTTTTCTGACTCGGGCTGCTGCTAGTAACAAAGTCCGTTGCGGCTCTTAATGGGACACCGCAATATGCGGCTCATGACAAGCGGCATTGTGAACAGGCATGGCCACCGAAATCGCCTCTCCCCACGACATTTTTCCGCATATCCGCATCGTCATGGGCATGGTGATCGGCCTCGGCGTCACCCGGCTGCTTTCGGGAACCGCCCGCATCGTCCAGCATCCCGGCCAGTACAAGCTCTACCCCGTGCATCTCGCCTGGGTCGGCTCGGTGCTTCTGATGCTGGTGCATTTCTGGTGGTGGGAGTTCGGGCTCTACGCCATCGAGAACTGGACCTTCGGCAAGTATCTTTTCATCATCTTCTACGCCATCACGCTCTTCCTGCTCTGCGCGCTGCTGTTTCCGGATTCGATGCTCGATTACACCAGCTACGAGGACTATTTTTATTCGCGGCGCGCCTGGTTCTTCGGCCTGCTTGGCGCCACCTACCTGCTCGACGTCATCGACACGCTGCTCAAGGGCCCGGAGCATTTCGCACGCTTCGGCAACGAATATCTGATCCGCACGCCGGTGTTCGTGGCGCTTTGCCTGGCGGCGATCCTGGTGCGCGACCGGCGCTTCCACATCGCCTTCGTCGCGGCCGCGCTGATCTACCAGATATCATTTATCCTGCGGCTCTTCGACACCATCGTTTGACCACCATTGGGCTGATCGCTTGGATGGTCTAGGGTCCAGCAAAAGGCAGGGTTCAACCATGTACAAGGCCGTCGGATCGCGAGGCTCCCGGGTCAGCCGTGTGCTCTGGATGCTCGAGGAGCTCGGGCAGCCCTATGAGTTCGTCGAGGTCAAGCTGCGCTCGCCGGAAGCCTATGCGCTCAACCCTTCGGGCAAGGTGCCGATCCTGATCGACGGCGAGCTGAAAATCACGGATTCGGCAGCGATCTGCGTCTATCTGGCGGACAAGCACGCCGATAAGGGCATGGGCGCCAATCCCGGCCTCGCCGGCCGCGCCGAGATGGATTCCTGGATGCATTTCGCCCAGAGCGAGCTCGAAGCGCCACTATGGAACAAGCTGCGCCACCGCTTCCTGCTGCCGAAGGAGGTGCGGGTCGATGTCGGGCCGGCCACGGCCCATGATTTCGCTTCGGAGGTGAAGGCGCTGGACCGCCGGCTGGGCGACAGGGCGTTTGCGCTGGGGGAACGGTTCTCGGCTATCGATGTCCTGCTCGGCGACATAGGCGGCTGGGCGCGTGCCGGCCGCTTCCCGATCGACTCCGCGCGGGTCAACGCCTATTTCGATCGCGTGCTGTCGCGACCCGCCCGCGCGCGGGCCCAAGCCAATGGCGGAGCCATGAAATGAAGCTCAACATCAACACCGATTTCACCAAATTCCCGCGCGCCGTCTCGGTGCTCCAAGCCGGCGAGGCCGGAGCGACCGCGCCCTACGCCAGGGCGGTGCTGGCCCATGACGAGCGGCACCTGCGCCGCCGTGCCATCGAGACGGCGGCTGGCGGCAAGGTTCTGGTCGACCTGCCCGAGCCGGTTGCGTTGAATAATGGCGACCGGCTGGTGCTGGAAGATGGCCGGCAGCTCGAAATCGTCGCGGCACCGGAAGAGGTCTATGACATCCGCGCCCGCGATGCCGTGCATCTCACCGAGCTTGCCTGGCATATCGGCAACCGCCACCTCGCGGCGGCGATCGAGTCAGACCGCATCCTCATCCTGCGCGACCATGTCATCAAGGCGATGCTGGAAGGGCTGGGCGCCACGGTCAGCGAGGTGCTGGAGCCGTTCAGTCCGGTGCGCGGCGCCTATTCCGGCCATGGGCACGACCACAGCCACGCACATGATCATCACGGCCATCACGATCATGATCACTCGCATGAACATCATGACCACCATCACGGTCATCACCATCACCATGACTGAGCCCGGCATAGCGCTGCTGCGCCTGATGGCCTGGCTGTCGCCGTCCTTTCCGGTCGGTGGCTTCTCCTACAGCCATGGCCTCGAACGCGCCGTGCAGGACGGGCTGATCGCCGATCGCCAGGATCTCGCCGACTGGCTGGAGACCCTGGTCGAGATGGGCTCTGGCTGGAACGATGCGGTGCTGTTCGCCGAGAGCTGGCGTCGCGCGCGTGACGGCGGCGATCTTAGCGAGGTTGCGGAGCTTGCCGAGGCTCTCGCTGGCGCGCGGGAGCGGCATATGGAAACCATGCTGCAGGGCGCGGCTTTCCTCAAGGCGGCGTCCGCCTGGCCGTGTCCCGCGCTGGAGCGCTTGCCTGCCGATTGCCCCTATTGCGTCGCCGTCGGCGCGATTGCCGGCAGCCACGGCATCGGCCTGGCGGAGGCGCTGTCCGCCTTCATGCAGGCCTTCTTCTCCAACCTCGTGCAGGCCGCGATCCGGCTCGGTGTGGTGGGGCAGGTCGACGCCACGGCTTTGTTAGCCGGCTTCGAATCTTTAGCATTGGCGACGGCCGCTCGCGCCGCGAACTCCTCGCTCGACGATCTCGGCGGCGCGAGCTTCATTTCCGACATCGTCGCGATGAAGCACGAAACCCAATATTCGCGTCTGTTCCGATCATGATCATCCTTGCCTTCCTCCTCTCCTTCGTCCTGCTCCTGATCACCACGCTGCACGTCTATTGGGGCATAGGCGGCGTCTGGCCCGGAACCGATGCAAAATCCTGCGCCCGCGCTGTCGTCGGTTTTCGCGGCGTCGATGAAATGCCCTCGGCTTTTGCGAGCTTTGCCGTCGCTGCGTGCCTGGCGCTCGCCACGCTGTGGCCGCTGGCGCTCGAAGGCGTCTTTGCTTCGCCTTTCCCGAAAGAAGGGCTCGCCGCCACCGCGTTGCTGATCGGCCTCGTCTTCCTCGGCCGTGGCATAGCCGGCTTCACGCCCTGGTGGCGCCGGCTGACCCCGGAGCAGCCTTTCGCGCGGCTCGACCAGCGCCTCTATTCGCCGCTCTGCCTGTTGATCGGGCTGGGCTTTGCAGTCCTTGCAATCTCGGAGTTCTCGACATGACCCAGCCTAACGGCCCTCTTCGCATCGGCATCGGCGGTCCCGTCGGTTCCGGCAAGACGACACTCACCGAAAAGCTCTGCAAGGCGTTGCGCGACGACTTCTCGATCGCCGTCGTCACCAACGACATCTACACCAAGGAAGACGCCATGATGCTGGCCCGCCTGCAGGCGCTGCCGGAGGAGCGCATCGTCGGCGTCGAGACCGGCGGCTGCCCGCACACGGCGATCCGCGAGGACGCCTCGATCAATCTGCGGGCGATCGCCGAGTTGAACAAGAAATTCCCCGACCTCGACTTGATCTTCATCGAATCCGGCGGCGACAATCTTGCCGCCACCTTCTCGCCCGATCTCGCCGATCTCACGCTCTATGTCATCTCGGTCTGCCAGGGGGAGGAGATCCCGAGGAAAGGCGGCCCTGCCATCACCCGCTCCGATTTCCTGATCATCAACAAGAGCGATCTCGCGCCCTATGTGAACGTCAATCTCGACGTCATGGAAGCGGATGCCGCCCGCATGCGCGGCAAGCGGCCCTTCGGCTTCACCGATCTGTCGCGCGGCAAGGGCCTGCGGGAGGTGATCGACTTCATCGTCGAGCAGGGCGGGCTGCAATCGGCACGGCCCGCTGCCTGATCCGCCGGTCGGCTGACCCATCAGTTTACGGTTGCTGGTCGCCGCCATGCGCGGCATGCTCTGGAGCAATTCCAGGAAAAGTGCGTAGCGGTTTTCCGTCCGGAATTGCGCAGAAGCTGGACCGCTAGAAACCGGAGGATTTTCGATGAGCCTTGCCCGTCTGCACAAGGAACCGCTGAGCAACCTGCCCCATTACGAGGAGCGGGTCGATCTCGCCGCCGCCTTCCGCTGGACAGCGCGGCTCAACATGCATGAGGCGGTCGCCAACCATTTCTCGCTGTCAGTCAACGAGGACGGCACGAAATTTCTGATGAACCCCAACCAGGTGCATTTCTCGCGCATCAAGGCGAGCGACCTGCTTCTGATCGACGCCAACGATCCCGACACGCTCTCCGGCCCCAACGCGCCCGATCCGACGGCCTGGGGCCTGCACGGCGCCATCCACCGCAACGTGCCGCATGCGCGCTGCGCCATGCATGTGCATTCGATCCACGCGACGGTTCTTGCCTCGCTGGCGGACTCGACGTTGCCGCCGATCGACCAGAACTCGGCCATGTTCTTCAACCGCCACGTCGTCGACGCGCACTATGGCGGGCTGGCCTTCGAGGAAGAGGGCGAGCGCTGCTCCAAGCTGCTCGTCGATCCCAAGGTCAAGGTGATGGTCATGGGCAATCACGGCGTGATGGTCATCGGCGACAATGTCGCCGACGCCTTCAACCGCATGTTCTATTTCGAGCGTGCCGCCGAGACCTACATCAAGGCGCTGTGGACCGGCCGCCCGCTGCGCACGCTCTCCGACGAAATAGCGGAAAAGACGGCGCGCGAGATGGACGACTATCCCGGCCAGGCCGAGCGCCATCTTGCCGAGCTGAAGGCGATCCTCGACGAGGAAGAGCCGGTTTATAGGAACTGATAACTAAAGCCCCAACTCTTTCCGCAATTCCGCGGCGCTGTTGATCACGATCGCGCCGGGCGGTCCCTCCATCGGCGCCTCCGGCCAGAAAATCGTCTTCATGCCCGCAGCCAGCCCGGCCATGGCGCCGGTGTGGCTGTCGTCGACCGCCACCGCATCGGCCGGATCGACGCCGGCGAGATAGGCGGCGCGCAGGAATGGCTCCGCATGCGGCTTGCCCTGGCGCACGTCGTTGCGGCTCACCGTGTGCATGCCGGGATAGACGAGACCGACCGCGCCGAGATTGGCATCGACGATCAGCCGGTCGGAATTGGAGACCACCGCCTGCTCGACCCCCAGCGCGCGCAATTCGTTGAACACCTCGATCGCGCCGGGGCGCGGCCTCAGCGTCTCGGCCATCGGCAAATAGTGGTCGTATTTGCGCACGATCCAGTCGTCGAAGGGCAGGTCGAGGCCGAACTGGTCGCGCAGCATCTCATAGACCGGCCATGCCGCGACGCCGAGCACCCGTTCGTGCAGATCGGTAGGCGGCGCGATGCCGACGCTGCGCAAAGCGGCCACAAGTGCGGCCTCGTGCAGCGGCTCGCTGTCGACCAGCGTTCCGTCCATGTCCCAGAAAACCGCTTTCGGCGTCATGCAAGGCTCCTTTCGCCGATCCCATAATGCCTTTCCCTTCCGAGATAAACCGTCCCGCCGGCAAATGGCTGAAGCAAGGGCCGATTGGTTCGCCCGTGACCGTTGCTCGCAGTAAGCAATTGCTCTTTCAATTGACAATTGCGCATAGCCGCTTTCGCTGTAATCTAGAGCGCCCGCCAATGTGCGGGCTGGGGAGGCAGGATGTGAACTCGCGACAGGAAACCGGCAACACCAGATTGGACGACGCCGCGCGCGCCGGCTGGCTCTATTACGTTGCCGGCAACACGCAGGACCAGATCGCCGCCAAGCTCGGCATTTCCAGGCAGACGGCGCAGCGGCTCGTGTCGCTGGCGATGTCGGAGGGCCTCATCAAGGTCCGCGTCGATCATCCGATCGCCAATTGCCTCGACCTTGCCGCGCGGCTGAAGTCGCGCTTCGCGCTCGATCTGGTCGAAGTGGTGCCGAGCGACCCGACCTCGTCCTCGACGACGATCGGCATCGCCGAGGCCGCCGCGGCCGAGATCGAGCGGCGGCTGCGTTCGGCGACCCCCATCGTCATGGCGATCGGCACCGGGCGCACGCTGAAGGCGGCGATCGAACAACTGCCGCCGATGGAGTGCCCGCAGCACAAGGTCGTGTCGCTGACCGGCAACATCTCGCCCGACGGTTCGGCCGCCTTCTACAACGTCATCTTCACCATGGCCGACCGGGTCAAGGCGCGCTCCTTCCCGATGCCGCTGCCGGTCATCGCCTCCTCGCCGGAAGAGCGCGACATGCTGCTCAGCCAGCCGATGATCCAGCCGACGCTGGCGCTTGCCGCGGAAGCCGACGTCACCTTCGTCGGCATCGGCGATCTTGGCCCCAAGGCGCCGCTCTACGAGGACGGCTTCATTTCGGAAGGAGAGCTCAAGGCGCTGCAGAAGGCCGGCGGCATCGCCGAGATCGTCGGCTGGGTGTTCGACCGCGAGGGCCGCATGATCGAAGGCATCACCAACGACCGCGTGTCGTCGGCCGCCTTGCCGTCGCGCGAGAAATCGCTGGTCATCGCTTTAGCCATGGGCGAGCGCAAGCTGCCCGGCATCCTCGCCGCCGTGAACCGGCGGCTGGTCAACGGCCTCATCACCGATGAGTGGACGGCCGCGGCACTGCTCGGCGGCGCGTGACCGGAGGCAGGCCCGGAAGGCCCATCCGCCATGATCAGCGCTCGCTGATAAAAAGAGAGCCGGCTATTCGTAGCGCTCGCGCGGATCGTTGCCGTCGAGGAAACCCATGTCCCGCTGTAGATGCGGCGACAATTCCCGGATATCGACATAACCGCGCTTGCGGCTGGCGAACCATGAAAATTCCCGCGCCAGCAGCGAAATCCAACTGCGTGCCGGGGTCGAAACGACTTTTTCCTGCATCGTGGTCATGATCGTCAGCCTTCGCCATGCTTGAACTGGATTGATCGTCGACCCCAAATATCGGGTTGGCGGCTTCGCCCTTCCAATTAAACCTCGATCATGACCCATAAGGAGGTTTTATGCCCGATCTGAGCCCCCCGCAGCTCGCGCCGCTGCCGCCGCTGCAGGCGATACGGGTGTTCGAGGCCGTGGCCCGGCATCTCTCCTTCACCAGGGCAGCACAGGAACTCGGCATGACCCAGGCCGCCGCGAGCTACCAGATCAAGCTGCTCGAGGAGCGCATCGGCGCGCCGCTGTTCCTGCGCCGTCCCAAGCAGATCGAACTGACCGAGCCCGGCCGGCGCCTGGCGCCCGCCGTCAGCGAGGCTTTTGCCATCCTGGGTCAGGCCTATGCCGCGGCGCGTGGCGGCGCCGACGGCCTGCTTTGCGTCACCACCGTGCTGACCTTTGCCTCGAATTGGCTGGCGCAGCATCTGGGTTCGTTCCAGCTTGCCCATCCCGCACTTGCCGTGCGGCTCGATACGTCGAGCCGCCTGACCGATTTCGCGCGCGAGGATGTCGATCTCGCCATCCGCTCGGGCGGCGGCAAATGGCCGGGCCTGGAGGCACACAAACTGCTCGACGCCGATTTTACGCCGATGCTGAGCCCCAAGCTTGCGGCGAGCATCGGCGGCGTCAAGGAGCCGGCGGACCTTTTGCGCTTGCCGATCCTCGATCCCGGCGATGTCTGGTGGACGCAATGGTTCGAGGCCGCCGGCGTCGCCGGGCACGACCTCGCCAACCGCCCCGGCACCAGCATGGGCGCGCAGGCCTATGAGGCGAATGCCGCGATGGCCGGCCACGGCGTGGCGATCTTGACCAGGGCGCTGTTCAAGAACGAGCTCGCCGACGGCAGGCTGATCCAGCCCTTCGATCTGGTCGGCGATGACGGCCATGCCTATTGGCTGGTCTATCCCACCGCCCGGCGCAACGTGCCGAAGATCCGTGCCTTTCGCGACTGGATCCTCGCCGAGATCGCCTGCCAGTAACCGGGCGCGACAACCAACCTCCGAGCCTGACATTCGCCGCGTTGCCCCACCGGGCGCGGCGTCGATTTGCGCTGCGCTGCAGCATCGATTCCGCTTGACATAATTCACACTTGGTGAGTAATTGCCCATAGCCAAGGCAAATGCTCATCTTGGTTTTAGGGAGGAATTGATGAAACTTCGCACGCTCACCCTGGGCTTGTTGTCGGCCAGCGCCCTTGCGTTCGCCGCGCATGCCGAATCCATCACCATCGCCACCGTCAACAATGGCGACATGGTCCGCATGCAGAAGCTGACGGACGACTTCACCAAGGCTAACCCCGACATCCAGCTCAACTGGGTCACGCTTGAAGAGAACGTGCTGCGCGAGCGCGTCACCACCGACATCGCCACCAAGGGCGGCCAGTACGACGTCATGACCATCGGCACCTACGAGGTTCCGATCTGGGCCAAGCAGAGCTGGCTCCTGCCGCTCGACAAGCTCGGCGACGAATACGATGTCAAGGACATCATCCCGGCCATCGCCGGCGGCCTCTCGGTCGACGGCAAGCTCTATGCCGCGCCCTTCTACGGCGAAAGCTCCTTCGTCATGTACCGCAAGGATCTGATGGAGAAGGCCGGCCTCAAGATGCCCGACGCGCCGACCTGGGACTTCATCAAGCAGGCCGCCGACAAGATGACCGACCGCGCCAATGGCGTGAACGGCGTGTGCCTGCGCGGCAAGGCCGGCTGGGGCGAGAACATGGCCTTCCTCACCGCCATGTCGAACTCCTTCGGCGCCCGCTGGTTCGACGAAAACTGGAAGCCGCAGTTCGACCAGCCGGAATGGAAGAACACGCTGCAGTTCTATGTCGACCTGATGAAGGCCGACGGCCCCGAGGGCGCTTCGTCCAACGGCTTCAACGAGAACCTGGCGCTGTTCCAGCAGGGCAAGTGCGGCATGTGGATCGACGCCACCGTCGCCGCTTCCTTCGTCTCCGATCCGAAGGCCTCGAAGGTCGCCGACAAGGTAGGTTATGCGCTGGCGCCGGACACCGGCCTCGGCAAGCGCGGCAATTGGCTGTGGGCCTGGTCGCTCGCCGTCCCCGCCGGCACCAAGAAGGCGGACGCCGCCGAGAAGTTCGTGTCATGGGCAACCAGCAAGCACTATGCCGAGCTGGTCGCATCGAAGGAGGGCTGGGCCAATGTTCCTCCGGGCACGCGTTCCTCGCTCTACGCCAACCCGGAGTACCAGAAGGCGGCGCCTTTCGCGAAGATGACGCTGGACTCCATCAACGCCGCCGACCCGACGCATCCGACCGTCAAGCCGGTGCCCTATGTCGGCGTGCAGTTCGTGGCCATTCCTGAATTCCAGGGCCTCGGCACCACCGTCGGCCAGCTCTTCTCCGCCGCTCTTGCCGGCCAGTCGAGCGTCGACGACGCGCTGAAGCAGGCCCAGGACGCCGCCACCGCGGCGATGACGGAAGGCGGCTACATCAAGTAAGGCTCCTCCCGGTGCCGACCGCCGGTAGCGCATCATGACCGGCATTGGCCGCCCGAAACCCAGTTCGGGCGGCCACCTTCACAATCAGGAAAATTGTGGCACGACTCTAGACTCCGGCTGACATTTGGAGGGTGACCGTCATGGCTACTCAGCAAACTCGTTCGCTTGCCCGTTTCATGATGGCGCCATCGGTGATCCTGCTGTTCATCTGGATGATCGTGCCGCTGGCCTTCACCCTGTGGTTCTCGTTCCAGCAGTACAATCCGCTGAACCCGATCCGCGACGGTTTCGTCGGCTTCTCCAACTACGCGCTGTTCTACTCCAACCCGGCCTTCCTGCAGTCGATCCTCAACACGCTCGCCATCGTCGTCAGCGTGCTGGTCATCACAGTGATCGGCGGCATCCTCTTGGCCATGCTGCTCGACCAGCCGATCTGGGGTCAGGGGATCGTGCGCATCCTCGTCATCTCGCCCTTCTTCGTCATGCCGCCGGTTGCGGCACTTGTCTGGAAGAACATGATCATGCACCCGCAATACGGCGTCTTCGCCGATATTGCCCGCTTCTTCGGCGCCAACCCCATCGACTGGTTCGGGCAGCACCCGCTGACGGCGGTCATCCTCATCGTCGCCTGGCAATGGCTGCCCTTCGCCACGCTGATCCTGCTCACGTCACTGCAATCGCTTGACACTGAGCAGAAGGAGGCGGCCGAAATGGACGGCGCCGGCTTTCTCAGCCGCTTCTGGTACCTGACGCTGCCGCACATGTCGCGCGCCATTACCGTCGTCATTCTGATCCAGACGATCTTCCTGCTCTCGATCTATGCCGAGATCCTGGTCACCACCAATGGCGGTCCGGGCTACGCCTCCACCAACTTGCCCTTCCTCGTCTACCAGAAGGCGCTTTTGGAATTCAAAATCGGCCAGGCGTCCGCCGGCGGCATCATCGCTGTCATTCTCGCCAACATCGTCGCCTTCTTCGTCATGCGCGCCGTCGGCAAGAACCTGGACAAGTAAGGGAGGATAGAATGGCACGCGCAGTCACCACCCAGCACAAGACGATCGCCACGGCCGCGGCCTGGATCGTCGCCCTGCTGATCTTCTTTCCGATCCTTTACACGATCATCACCTCCTTCAAGTCGGAGCAGGAGGCGATCCAGGGCTTTGCCCTGATCCCCTCGGGCACCACGGAGAGCTACTCGGAAGTGCAGGCGCAGAGCGGCTACTTCAAGTTCTTCCTGAATTCGGTGATCCTGTCGGTCGGCTCCACCATTCTCGCGCTCCTGATCGCCATCCCGGCGGCATGGTCGATGGCCTTCTCGCCGACCAAGCGGACCAAGGACATCCTGATGTGGATGCTTTCCACCAAGATGATGCCGGCAGTCGCCGTGCTGTTTCCGATCTATCTGATTTTCCGCGACTCCGGCCTGCTCGACAGCCGCATCGGCCTCACCGTCATGCTGATGCTGATCAACCTGCCGATCGTGGTCTGGATGCTCTACACCTATTTCCGCGAGATCCCTGGCGAGATCCTCGAAGCGGCGCGCATGGACGGCGCCTCGCTGTGGAACGAGATCATCTATGTACTGACGCCGATGGCGGTTCCCGGCATTGCCTCGACCATGCTCTTGAACATCATCCTGGCCTGGAACGAGGCGTTCTGGACGATCCGTCTGACCACCACCGACGCCGCGCCGCTGACGGCCTTCATCAGCTCCTTCTCCAGCCCGCAAGGCCTGTTCTGGGCCAAGCTCTCGGCGGCCTCGACGCTGGCGATCGCGCCGATCCTGATCATGGGCTGGTTCAGCCAGAAGCAGCTGGTGCGCGGCCTGACCTTTGGCGCCGTGAAGTAGCCGCGCCGCAAGCGGCGGACGAAATTCGGGAGGAAACCATGGGAAACATCACGCTCAAGAACGTCTCCAAGTCCTTCGGGGCGACGACGATCATTCCGAACATCGACCTCAATATCGAGGACGGCGAGTTCGTCGTGTTCGTCGGCCCGTCGGGTTGCGGCAAGTCCACGCTGCTCAGGCTGATCGCCGGTCTGGAGGACACCAGCGGCGGCACCATCAGCATCGACGGCCGCGACGTCACCGGGGAGGCGCCGGCCAAGCGCAAGCTTGCCATGGTCTTCCAGTCCTACGCGCTCTACCCGCATATGACGGTCGCCAAGAACATCGCCTTCCCGCTGAAGATGGCGGGCGAGGACAGGGCGACCATCGACAAGAAGGTCAAGGACGCCGCGCGTGTCTTGAACCTCACCAACTATCTCGAGCGCCGACCCGGCCAGCTCTCTGGCGGTCAGCGCCAGCGTGTCGCCATCGGTCGCGCCATCGTGCGCCAGCCTTCGGCCTTCCTGTTCGACGAGCCGTTGTCGAACCTCGACGCAGCGCTCCGCGGCACCATGCGGCTGGAGATCAGCGAGCTGCACCATCAGCTGCAGACGACGATGATCTATGTCACCCACGACCAGGTCGAGGCCATGACCATGGCCGACAAGATCGTCGTGCTCAACGCCGGCAACATCGAGCAGGTCGGCTCGCCGATGGAGCTCTACCGCACACCGCGCAACCTTTTCGTCGCCGGCTTCATCGGCTCGCCCAAGATGAACCTCATCGAAGGCGCGCCGGCCGCCAAATATGGCGCCAAGACCATCGGCATCCGGCCCGAGCACATCAACATCTCGACCACGGCCGGCGACTGGAGGGCGACGGTGGGCGTTGCCGAGCATCTCGGCTCCGACACCTTCCTGCATGTCCAGACGGACGGCATCGGCACGATCAATGTGCGCGCCGACGGCGAGGTCGCCGTCAAGCATGGCGACACGGTCTATCTGACGCCCGACAAGTCCAAGCTCCATCGTTTCGGCGCCGACGGCAAGGCGCTGGCACAGTGAGGCTGAAGGGCAAATCGGCGCTGATCACCGGATCGGCCCGCGGCATCGGCAGGGCCTTCGCCGAGGCCTATGTGCGCGAGGGCGCGACCGTGGCGATCGCCGACATCAACCTCGAAGCGGCGGAAGCCACGGCGAAGGATATCGGCTCGGCCGCTTACGCCGTCCGGCTCGACGTCACCGACCAGGCCTCGATCGAGGTCGCGGTGAAATCGGTTGAGGCAAAGGCCGGAGGCCTCGACATCCTGATCAACAATGCCGCGCTCTTCGACCTGGCGCCGATCGTCGAGATCAGCCGGGCGAGCTACGACAAGCTGTTCTCGGTCAACGTCGCCGGCACGCTGTTCATGCTGCAGGCGGCGGCTCGCTCGATGATCGCGCGCGGTCGGGGCGGCAGGATCATCAACATGGCGAGCCAGGCCGGACGGCGCGGCGAGGCGCTGGTCGCGGTCTATTGCGCCACCAAGGCCGCCGTCATCTCGCTCACCCAGTCGGCCGGGCTCGACCTGATCAAGCACCGCATCAACGTCAACGCCATCGCGCCTGGCGTCGTCGACGGCGAGCATTGGGACCATGTCGATTCGCTGTTCGCAAAATACGAGAACCGGCCGAAGGGCGAGAAGAAGAAGCTGGTCGGCGAAAGCGTTCCCTATGGCCGCATGGGCAGGGCGGAAGATCTGACCGGCATGGCGGTTTTCCTCGCCAGCGACGAGGCCGAATACATTGTCGCCCAGACCTACAATGTCGACGGCGGTCAATGGATGAGTTGAGGGGGAAGGCGCGTCTCCCTTCCTCCGGGAGGACGCGTCGCGGGGCAGGTGAGGGGTAGCCTACCGGCAAACCGGATGCCGCCCCTCACCGCTCGCCCCAGGCGGGTGAATGGGGGTGGATTGTTGGGCTGCATATCGGCCGAAGGGTAAGCAAGATGACCGTGAAACTCTGTTCCTCGAACCTCGCAAAGCTTCCTTCGAAGGTTTCCGGTCCGAAATACGATCGCGCCGCGCTGAAGGCCGGCATCGTGCATTTCGGCGTCGGCAACTTCCACCGCTCGCACCAGGCCGTCTACCTCGACGACCTCTTCAATTCGGGGTTGGGCCACGACTGGGCGCTGATCGGCGCCGGCGTGTTCGAGGGCGAGAAGGCCGGCCGCGCCAGGCTCGAAGAACAGGACTGGCTGACCACCGTGGTCGAGCAAGACCAGGGCCATATGAGCGCCCGCGTCACCGGCGCCATGATCGATTTCCTGATGCCCGGCGATGCCGCCGCGACCGTCGAGCAGCTCGCCGACCCGGCGATCAAGATCGTCTCGCTGACCATCACCGAAGGCGGCTATTTCATCGACCCGGCCTCGGGCAAGTTCAACCCGGCCCATCCCGATATCGTCGCCGATGCTCAGCCGGGTGCGACGCCGACGACCGTCTTCGGCATCATCCTTGCCGGACTGGTGCGCCGCCGTTCCGACGGCATCGTGCCGTTCACCGTCATGTCCTGCGACAACATCCCTCACAACGGCCACGTCACCTCCGACGGCGTCATCGGTCTTGCCCGTCTCATCGACGAAGACCTGGCGAACTGGGTGAGGGATAACGTCGCGTTCCCGAACGGCATGGTCGACCGCATCACGCCGGCCACCACCGACCGCGAACGCGGCATCCTGGCTAACGATTTCGGGCTGGAGGACAATTGGCCGGTCTTTTGCGAGCCGTTCAAGCAATGGGTGCTGGAAGACCATTTCACCGCCGGCAGGCCGCCGCTGGAAAAGGCCGGCGTGCAGTTCGTCAAGGACGTCTCGCCTTACGAGCTGATGAAGATACGCATCCTCAACGGCGGCCATGCGACAATCGCCTATCCGGCCGGGCTGATGGACATCCATTTCGTCCACGAGGCGATGCAGGAGCCGCTGGTGCGCGGTTTCCTCGCCAAGCTGGAGCGCGACGAGATCATCCCCACCGTGCCGCCGGTGCCGGACACGGTGCTGGAGGATTACTACCAGCTGATCGAGCGCCGCTTCTCCAATCCTAAGATCGGCGACACCATCCGCAGGCTTTGTCTCGACGGCTCCAACCGGCAGCCGAAATTCATCATCCCGACCATTGCGGATCGGCTGAAAGCGGGCGAGGGCGTGGCGGGTCTTGCGCTGGAGTCCGCGCTCTGGTGCCGCTACTGCTTCGGCACCACAGACAGCGGCGCCGTCATCGAGCCGAACGACCCGAACTGGGACCGGATGCAGGCGACTGCGAAGGCAGCGAAGGACGCGCCCGGCGCCTGGCTTGCCATGGACGACATCTATGGCGATGTCGGCCGCTCGCCCATCTTCATGCAAGCCTTTGCCCATGCGCTCGACGTGCTGTGGGCGAACGGCGCGCGCGAAACCTTGACGCGCTATCTCGCCGGCAAGCTCTGAAGGCACTGGAAGCCGGTTGAATGACGCCCGAACTGGTCATTTTCGACTGTGACGGCGTGCTGGTCGACAGCGAGGCGCTTTCGGTCTCGGCGCTGCTCGGCATGATCGAGCTCGCCGGCGGCACGGTCAGCGAGGATGCCGCCTACGAGCACTTCCTCGGCAAGAGCATGAAAAGCGTGCGCGAGATCCTCGGCCGCGATTTCGGGCTTGAGATCAGCGACCAGCACCTCACCGCCATGCGTGTCGACCTGATGCGCAAGTTCCGCGAGGAGCTGAAGCCGATCCCCGGCATCAAGGAGATCTTGCCGAGGCTAGGCCTGCCCTGTTGCGTCGCCTCTTCTGGCACGTTGGAGCGCATCCGCTACGCCCTTGACGTCACCGGCCTGCTGGGCCTGCTGGAGCCGCATCTCTTCAGCGCCGCCATGGTCAAGCGCGGCAAGCCGGCGCCGGATCTGTTCCTCCATGCGGCTGCCACCATGCGCGCCAAACCGCGCAAATGCCTGGTCATCGAGGACAGCCCGGCCGGCGTCGCTGCGGCGCGGGCGGCGGGCATGCGCGTCTTTGCCTTCACCGGCGGATCGCATGCCGACAACCCTGCTTTGAAGGCGCGGCTTGCGTCGACCGAACCGGACTTTATATTCGCTGACATGCTGCAATTGCCCGATCTGATTGCAGGCCTGGGAGCGAGAGTAAAAGCATCTTGACGACGAGTTTCGTTTGCGCGGTCGATGTCGGCACCGGGAGCGCTCGCGCGGGCATCCTCGACGCGCATGGCAATCTGCGCGGCCGCGCCGAGCGGCTGATCGCCATGCACCAGCCCCGGCCCGATCATGCCGAGCATGACTCGGAAAATA
This sequence comes from Mesorhizobium dulcispinae, assembly GCF_033977345.1. Taxonomy (NCBI): domain Bacteria; kingdom Pseudomonadati; phylum Pseudomonadota; class Alphaproteobacteria; order Hyphomicrobiales; family Phyllobacteriaceae; genus Mesorhizobium; species Mesorhizobium dulcispinae. The sequence continues at coordinate 137,035 of NZ_JAVIIY010000006.1, read as the reverse complement.
TCTGGTCGGCCGTGTGCGCCGCCGTGCGCGCCGCGCGCGAGAAGGCGAACGTCGCCGCAGCGGATATCGTCGGCATTTCCTTCGACGCCACCTGCTCGCTTGTGGTGCGCAACAGGCAGGGTGGCCAGCTAAGCGTCTCCGTCACCGGTGAGCGGCGCTGGGACACCATCGTCTGGCTCGATCACCGTGCCATCGCCGAAGCCGACGAATGCACGCAAAGCGGCCATGCCGTGCTCGACTATATCGGCGGCGTGATGTCGCCGGAAATGGAAACGCCGAAGCTGATGTGGCTGAAGCGTTACCTGCCGGGGACATGGAACGAAGCCGGCTATCTGTTCGATCTCGCCGATTTCCTGACCTGGAAGGCGACCGGCTCGCTCGCCCGCTCACAATGCACCCTGACGGCCAAATGGACCTATCTCGCGCATGAGGAGACGAGCTGGCGCCGCGACTTCTTCGATCTCGTCGGGCTTGGCGACCTTTTCGAGCACGGCAACCTTCCGGAGAAGGCGAGCCCGGTCGGCGCCGATATCGGCCCGCTGACGGCGCAAGCGGCCGCCGATCTGGGCCTCACCGAAAAATGCCGCGTCGGCGCGGGTGTCATCGACGCCTATGCCGGCGCGCTTGGCGTGCTCGGCGGCTTTGCCGGCGACGAGAAAGATATCAGCCGGCATCTGGCGCTGATAGCCGGCACCTCGTCCTGCGTCATGGCGATGTCGCAGGATCCGCAGCCTTTCGCCGGCGTCTGGGGCCCTTACTATGGTGCTGCCTTGCCAAAACTCTGGCTGTCGGAAGGTGGCCAGTCGGCCACCGGCGCGCTGCTCGACCACATCATCCGCTGGCATGGCGCCGGCGGCGAGCCGGATGCCGCGATGCATGCGAAGATCGCCAGGCGCGTCGCCGAGCTGCGCGCCGCGGAGGGCGATGCGCTGGCATCAAGGCTGCATGTGCTGCCGGATTTCCACGGCAACCGCTCGCCGCTCGCCGACCCGCATGCGGTCGGCGTGGTCAGCGGGCTGACGCTCGATTCCTCCTTCGACAGCCTGTGCAAGCTCTACTGGCGCACCGCCGTCGGTATCGCGCTTGGCGTGCGCCATGTGCTGGAAGCGCTGAACGAGAACGGCTACCTGATCGACACGCTGCACGTCACCGGCGGCCACACCAAGAACCCGCTTTTGATGGAGCTCTATGCCGACGCCACCGGCTGCACCGTCATCGAGCCGCTGGCCGATGAGGCGGTGCTGCTCGGCACCGGCATGGTGGCCGCGACGGCCGCCGGGCTTTACCCCGACCTCAACGCCGCCTGTGTCGCCATGCAGCAGGGCGGCAGGACGCGCCCCTCCAACCCGGCTGCCGGCGCCCGCTTCGACCGCGACTACCGGATTTTCCTCGAGATGCACCGGCAGAGGCGCGCGCTCGACGCGATAGGGTAAAGCGGAGGCCTGCTTCGGCCTATTGCTTGCGCAGCGACACGCCCGTCGTCGCGTCGAACAGATGGATGCTGTCCTCGTCGAAGCTGTAGCGCACAGGCGCGCGCAGGTCCGGACATTCGCGAGCCGGCACCAGCGCGCTGATCTCCTTGCCGCCGGAGCCGAACGTCACCAGCGCGTCATTGCCGTGGAATTCGATGAGATCGGCGGTGCCTTGCAGCAGGTTGCAACCACGATCGGCGCCCGCCGTCTTCAGGTCCGGAGGTCGGATGCCAAGCACGGCGCGATCGCCGTTCTGCAGATGGTATGCTTGCCCCGCGATCGAAAGAACCGTTCCCGCGCCGGTCAGCGTCCAGCCGTTGCCTGCCCGGCCGACCGTCACCTCGATGAAATTCATATTCGGCGTTCCAATGAATCCAGCCACGAACATGTTACCGGGCCGGCGATAGATTTCCGCCGGCGAGCCGGTCTGCTCGATCACGCCATCTTTCAGGAGCACGATCCGGTCGGCGAGCGTCATCGCTTCGAGCTGGTCATGCGTGACATAGACGGTCGTGGTCTTCAGCGACTGGTGCAGCCTGGCGATCTCGACGCGCATATGATTGCGCAGCTTGGCGTCGAGATTGGACAGCGGCTCGTCGAACAGGAACACTTTCGGCGTCTTGATCATGGCGCGCGCGATCGCCACGCGCTGCTGCTGGCCGCCGGAGAGTTCGGTCGGCTTGCGGCCGAGATAGGGCTCCAGCCCAAGCGTCTTCGAAACCGCCTCGACCCGCTTCCTGATCTCGGCCGCCGGCACCTTCTGCCGTCTCAGTCCAAAGGCGATGTTGTCGAAGATCGTCATATGCGGATAGAGCGCATAGTTCTGGAACACCATGGCGATGCCACGGTCGCCGGGCTCGAGATCATTCACCACCTTGCCGCCGATCGACACCTCGCCGCCGCTGATGTCTTCCAGCCCGGCCAGCATCCTGAGCAGAGTAGACTTGCCGCAGCCGGACGGGCCGAGGAAGACGACGAACTCATGCTCTTCGATCGACAGGTTGAGGTCGCGGATGACGGTCGTGGCGCCATAGGCCTTGTCGACATGGGAGCAAACGATCGCGGACATGGGTCACCCCTTCTCGCCGGTGATCAGGATTTGCAGCTTGACGTCCTGCGGGCTGCCTTGGGCCGCTCGCTCGAACGCCTTGATGCTTTCGGAGAAATCATAGGTGCCGGTGATCAGCGGCTTGAGGTCGACCTTGCCGGAGGCGATCAGCTGCAGGGCGCGGTCGAAGATGTTGGCGTAGCGGAACACCGTCTCGATGCGCACTTCCTTGGAGATCGCCGCCGGCACATTGAGGCCGACCGGCTCGACCGGCAGTCCGACCAGCACCACCGCGCCGCCCGGCCGCACGACATCGAACAGATCGGCGAAGGCCTTCGGGCTGCCGCTCGCCTCGAACACGATGTCGGCCCCCCAATTGTCGGTCGCCGTCGCAACGGCATCAGCCAGCGATTCCTCGCCGATATTGACCGGCACGATGCCCGGATACTGGGCGGCGATCTTCAATTTGGGCGCGGAAAAATCAGAAATCAGCACTTTGGAGCAGCCCCCCGCCAAAGCCGCGAGCGCGATCATGATGCCGATCGGGCCACAGCCGACGACGACTGCGACGTCGCCGGGCACGATCCGGGCGCGCGCCGCCGCCTGCATGCCGATGGCGAAGGGCTCGACCATCGCGCCCTCGGCGAAGGAGACATTGTCCGGTAGCTTGTAGGTGAAGCCCGCCGGATGCACCGCATAGGGTGCAAGCACGCCATGCACCGGCGGCGTGGCCCAGAAGCGGACGTCCGGATCGACATTGTAGATACCGAGCTTCGTCGCGCGCGACGAAAGGTTCGGCACGCCCGGCTCCATGCAGACACGGTCGCCGATCTTCAGTGACGTGACATTGGCGCCAACCTCGACGATCGTTCCCGACGCCTCATGGCCGAGCACCATCGGCTGGCGCACGATATAGCTGCCGATGGCGCCGTGCGTGTAGTAGTGCACGTCGCTGCCACAGACGCCGACGGTATGGATGGCGATCTTGACGTCGTCGGGTCCGACCTCGAGCGGCAGCGCGATCTCGCGCAGCGACAGTTCGCCTTTTTTCTCAAGTACCAGTGCCCGCATCGGGTGTCCTCGCATCAACTTTTCTTTTGCCGGAAAACGGAATTCAGGAAGCCGCTCAGCACGCCGAGGAACAGCAGCGGCGGCAGCGACAGAAGCACCACCGAGGCGTTGAGGATGCCCCACGGCACGTTCATGCCTTGCTGCGACAGCTCCGAGGCGACGATCGGCAGCGTCTTGGCGTTGGAGCTCGACAGCATCAGCGCAATCAGGAACTCGTTCCAGACCAGCACGAAGCTGAAGGCGATGGCGCCGGCGAGCGAGCGCGCCGCGACGGGGAGCGCGATCCGCCAGAACACCGAGTAGGCGCCATAGCCGTCGACGAAGGCGGCTTCCTCGATCTCCTTTGGCACGCCCTGGAAGGCAGGGATCGCCAGCCACATGATCACCGAGATAGTGAGCAGCGAATAGGTGACGATGAGCGCCGGCAAAGTGTCGTAAAGACCGACCTGAAGCCAGATCACCATCAGCGGGATGGCCACCGCCACCGGCGGCAGGAAGCGCAGCGAGAGCACGAAGAACTGAATGTCGCCGGCGAAGCGGTTCGGATAGCGCGCCACCGCGTAAGCCGCCGGCAGGCCGAGCGCGACGCCGATCAGCACGGCGGAGCCGCAGGCGACGACCGAGTTGTAAAGCCCGGTCAGCACGCTGTCGCGACCGAGGATGTAGGAGATGTTGGCAAGGGTCGGCGTGAACGCCAGCCGCGGCACCCGCGTGATGATGTCGACATTGTTCTTCAGCGCATTGAGCGCCGTCCACAACAGCGGGAACACGGCCAGGAATCCGGCCAGCGCCAGGACGGCCTTGCCGATCAGGCGGCCGGGTCTCATGCCTGCACCCGCTTCCACAGCAGCGTGAAGGTGATGACGGTCGCGATCATCATCAGCACCGCCATAGCCGAGGCGTAGGAGACCTTGCCGGATTCGATGAAGCCTTGCGAGAAGGCATACATGTCAAGCGTCTCGGTCGCGACGCCCGGGCCGCCGCGCGTCATCACATAGATGAGATCGAAGGAGCGCAGCGACTCGATCATCTTGACGAACATCAGGCTGATCAGCGGCGCCTTGAGCATCGGCAAGGTCACATAGGCATGGATCTGCCAGCGCTTGGCATGATCGAGCCGCGCCGCTTCGATCGGCTGCGGCGGCAAGGTCTCGAGCAGCTTCAGCACGATGACGGCGAAGAACAGCCCCCATTGCCAGACGTCGACCGATGCGACGGCGAACAGCGCCGTCGAGGCCTTGGACAGCGGGTCGAAGATCAGCCCGCCGGTGATCAGCCTGTAAGGATAGGTGGCGATGCCATAGAGCGGGTGATAGGCGAACTTCCACACGAAAGCCGCCGAGACGCGCGGCAACAGCACCGGGATGATGAACAGCAGGCAATAGACATTGCGCAGGCGCGGCGCGGCGACCTCGAACATCAGCACGCCGAGCCCGATCGCCAGCGCCATCGTCGCCACCACGGTGACGATCTCCCATTTCACCGAAACCCAGACGGCGTTGAGGAAGCGGCGGTCGAGGAAGAGGTCGGCGAAGTTCGAGAACCAGACCCAGGAATAGGCCGGCGCGCTGAGCTCGCGGTTCTGCAGGGCGATCACGATGGCGTAGAGCGTCGGCACCATCGACAACACCAAAAGGATGGCGAGGGTGGGAGCGAGAAATGTGACCGGCAGGGAAGAACGTCGGCGCATGGCCTATCCTCGGGTTTGTCGCGGGTGCCTTGGATCGCGGGATGAACCCGCGGCGCACGGGTCCCGGCATTCCGGCGAATGCCGGCGACCGCGCGCCACGGGCGGGAGGATTACTTCTTCTTCACCAGCTCGTCGGCATAGGCTTCGAGCTCGTTGAGGCCGCCCTTGATGTCGGTGCGGGTGCCGGTGACCAGCTCTTCCAGGATGATGCCCCAGCGGTCGCCGAGGTCGGGCCAGCGCGGATCCTGCCAGAAGTTCACCGCCGTGACCTTGCCGGTATCGGCCAGCGCCTGGCCGAGATCGGTGCCGTAGATGTCGGCGAACTCCTTGCTGGAGAGGATGCTGGTGCGGTTGAGCTCGCCGAACTGATGCGCGTCGAGCCGGCGCTTCTCGTTCTCCTTCGACGTCGCCCAGGCGATGAACAGGCCGGCGCACTTCTTCGAGGCCTCGTCCGCATTGGCCTTGGTGCCGATGGCGAGTCCATGGCCGTAGCCGCCGCCAGGCAGCGGCGAGGGCGGCGGCAGGAAGCCGACCTTGCCGACCACCTGTGAGGTCTTGGGATCGACCGCCATGCCCGACAGCGGCGTCGATTCGACCAGGATGGCGACCTGGCCGGAGAGGAAGGCGCCGGTCGATTCGTCCCAGCTGCCGGTCTGCGTGCCGGGGGCCGAGTCCTTGAACAGCTTGAGGTAGGTCTCCGTCGCCTTCACGGCCGCGTCCGAATTGAAAGCCGGCTTGTCGCCGTCGAACCACTTGCCGCCATAGGCTTTGAAGAACGGCATCCAGCGCCAGACATTGGCGCCCGAGCCGCGCGCGCCGCGCAGCGCAATGCCGTACATGCCCTTGTCGGGATCGTTCAGCTTCGCCACGTCGGCGATGAGGTCATCGAGCGTCTTCGGCGGCTGGATGCCGGCGGCCTCCAGCAGGTCCTTGCGGTAGACCATCAGGTCGCCGCCGCCGGTGAGCGGCGCGAACCAGACCTTGCCGTCATAGGTCGCCACCTTCTGGCGGCCCGGATCGAAATCGGCGAAGTCGTATTCAGCCGGATAATAGTCGGTCAGCGGCGCGATCCAGCCGGACGAGGCGAACAGCGCCACATTGGCCTCGTCGACATAGTAGACGTTGTAGTTGCCGACCGTGGAGGCGTCTGCGCGCGACTTCGCGCGGCGGTCGTTCTCGTTGAGGTAGTCGATCTGGAAGGAAGCGCCGGAGAGCTTCTTGAACTCGTCCTTGGAGTCCTCCAGAAGCGTCAGCCCGTCGCGCGGCTGCGCCAGCACCTTGATGGGCGCGGAGCAGACCGGCGCCTGCGCAAGCGCTGCGGTTGATACGGAAGCGGTAAGCACGAACGCTGCGCCGAGGCTGGCAGCGAGCCGATTTGATTTCATTGATTTTTCTCCTCCAGGAACACTCGCGGAAAGCGGAGGTCCCTCGGGCTAAGCGACCTCACCGTCGCCCGGGTGACCTTCCACCCGTCGCCAAAATGAGCAGTTGGAAGGGGCGAGACTAGAAGCCCCGTTGCAGCCGACCTGTACTTTTATGCATTGTGCGATGCAAAAAATGGCAAGAGCAAAGTCTGCTCGTCACACGAGTATCACTCATTGGAAGGGGACGGCTCTGGACCCCGTCAGGCTCGCAGCGTCAACCTCTGCCGCGACAGCTTGCGGTAGGAGGACGGCGTCATCTTGTGCTTGCGCAGGAAGGCCCGGTTGAAGTTGGAGATGTTCATGTAGCCGACCTGGAAGCAGATGTCGGTAATCGGGATATCGGTGTCGGCGAGCAGCTTGCAGGCCTGCCAGAGTCTCAGCTTGGCGACATGATCGCTGAAGGAGTTGCCGGTGTTCTTCTGGAAGAAGCGCGAGAACGTGCTTTCGTTCATGCCGGCAAGTGCTGCCACGTCCGGCAGCTTTAGGTCCTCGGCGAAATGCTGGAACAGATAGGTCAATGAACGCTGGATGATGTCCAGCGATTCAGCGTCGAGAAGTGGCGAGAAGTCGGGCGACGACAGCAACTCGTACTGGTCGGTAGCAGCCAAAAGATCCAGCAATTCGAGGAACAGGCGGAACCTGGCCAGCCCATGCACCTCTCCCATTCTTTCCATCAGCTCGGCGCCATCGAGCGCCGTCTGGCCGTGGAAGACCATGCCGCGCAGCGACCGCTCCAGAAACGGCTCCAGCTCGCGCAGCTCCGGCAGCAGCCCCGCCGATCCGCGCAGTCGCTCGGGGTCGAATTGCAGCACGATGTCCCGGCCCTCGATCAGCTCCCCAGGCTGCACGGCCGTCACCCAGTCATGCGGCAGGCCGCCGCCGACGATGGTCAGATAGCCCGGCCCGAACTCGCCGATGTGGTCGCCGACCAGCACCACGCCGGAGGATTTGCGTAAGAGATGGATTTCGTACTCGGGATGGAAGTTCCAGACATTGCGCTCCCACGGATAGTCGTCCAGCCGCCAGAGAAAACTGTCGCTCGCTTCCGTCACGATGTGCTCGAAGGCGGGCACCGTTCGCGGGATCGCGGCCGTGTTCTTTCTGCGCCTGAACGGCATTCATTTCCTCCCGGCATGGTCCGCCGGCTGCACATGCTTGGCATCCGTAGCAGCCCACGGCCGGCATATGAAAGAGGCATCGAAGAGTTCGAGGTTCCTTCTGGATCAATGACTGGCCGCTCCTCCTCCCTTGCCAATATGTCGCATTTCGTTCAATAGACGGCGCAAACGGCGCCATCTTGCGCCGTTTAAGTGCGGCTTCCGGGCTTCGTCCCGACGCGCCGCGATCTGAAAGAGCGGAAAATGTCTGCGATCGAAGCCGGCGCTCGCGCGCCGGAAAATCTTTGGCGTCAGGAAATCAGGGCGACGCTGGCGCTCGCCTGGCCGATGGTGCTCACCAATCTCGGCCAGACCGCCATGACCGCGACCGACGTGATGATGATGGGCCGGCTGGGACCCGACACGCTCGCCGCCGGCGCACTCGGCTCCAACCTCTATTTCATGCCGCTGATCTTCGGGCTCGGCCTGATGCTGGCGACCTCGCCGATGATGGCGACCGAGCTCGGCCGCCGCCGCCATTCGGTGCGCGACCTGCGCCGCACCGTGCGCCAGGGCCTGTGGCTGGCGGTCCTTGTATCGATCCCGATCTGGCTCTTCCTCTGGCACGGCGAAGAGGTGCTGTTGGCCATGGGTCAGAAGCCGGAACTCGCTCATCAGGCGGGCATCTACCTGCACTGGCTGCAATGGGCGGTGCTGCCCTTCTACGGCTATATCGTGCTGCGCTCCTTCATCTCGGCGCTGGAGCGGCCGGGCTGGGCGCTGATCATCGTCTTCGTGGCCGTTGCCTGCAACGCCTTCTTCAACTGGGTCTTCATGTTCGGCAATCTCGGCGTCCGCTCGATGGGCATTGCCGGCTCGGGCCTTGCCACCTCGCTGTCCAGCACGCTGATGTTTGCCGGCTTGGCGGCCGTGGTGGTGCTGGAGAAGAAGTTCCGCCGCTACCGCCTGTTCGGGCGCTTCTGGCGCTCCGACTGGCCGCGCTTTGGCGGCCTGCTGAGGCTCGGTTTGCCTATCGCCGGCATCCTCGCCTTCGAGGTGACGATCTTCAATGCGGCCGCGCTGCTGATGGGCCTGATCGACGCGGATTCGCTGGCCGCCCACGCCATCGCCATCCAGATCGCCTCGATTTCCTTCATGGTGCCGCTCGGGCTCAACCAGGCGGTCACCGTGCGCGTCGGCCTGGCCCATGGCGCCGGCAATCCGGAAGGCGTGTCGCGCGCCGGCTGGACGGCCTTTGTCATCGGCGTTTCCTTCATGGCGCTGATGGGGCTGGTGATGATCCTCTGGCCGCATCTTCTGATAAGCGCCTTCATCGATCTCGCCGATCCGGCCAATGCCAGGGTGATCACGCTCGCCGTGTCGTTCCTGGTGTTTGCGGCGCTGTTCCAGATCTTCGACGGCGCGCAGGCGGTGGCCGCCGGCATGTTGCGCGGCCTGCACGACACCAAGCTGCCGATGATCTATGCCGCGATCGGCTATTGGGGTATCGGCCTGCCGCTCGGCGTGCTGCTCGCTTTCCATTTCAGCCTCCACGGCGTCGGCATCTGGATCGGCCTGGCGTCGGGGCTGGCCGTGGTGGCGGTGCTGCTGCTGGCGCGGTGGCTCAGGCGCGACCGCATCGCGCCGGCGCTGTCGTTCAGTCACTGAGAAGGACCGCTGGTCGACCGGCGGTTCAATGCGCTGCCGCGCGCTCGAGCTGGCGCGCATATTGCGTCAGCGGGAAGCACATGACGAAAAAGATCAGCGCCACCAGGCCATAGACGGTGAACGGTTCGAAAGTCGCGTTGTTGATCGCGTTGGACGTCCTCACCAATTCCTCGAAGCCGATGATCGAGGTCAGCGCCGTCGATTTGATCAGTTGCACCAGGAAGCCGACGGTCGGCGCGCGGGTGATAGAGAACGCCTGAGGCAGGATGATCAGCCTGAGTTCCTGCAGGTAGTGCAGCCCGAGGCTGGCGCCGGCGTCCCACTGGCCGCGCGGCAGCGCGTCGACGCCGCTGCGCCAGATCTCGGCGAGATAGGCGCTGGCGAAGAAGGTCAGCCCGAGCATCGCCGCCGTCCACGGCTCGATGCGCAGCCCGAGCATTGGCAGCCCGAAGAACATCAGGAAGAGCTGCATCAAGAGCGGCGTGCCCTGGAACAGCGCGATGTAGCCAGAGGCAAAACGCCGGATCCATTTGTTCTTGGATATGCGCAGGAACAGCACGGCAAGACCGACCAGCGCGCCGCCGATGAAGGCGGCGAGCGACAAAAGCACCGTCCAGCGCGTGGCGAGCAGGAGGTTGCGCAATATGTCCCAGAGGGTGAACTCGATCATGACACGCCGGCTCCCAGCGCGCGACGCCCGCCGCTGACCAGCAGCCGGCGCAGTCCCATCGACAGGCCGAGATAGACCAGGGTCACCACCAGATAGGTCTCGAAGGCACGGAAGGTGCGTGCCTGCAGCATGTCGGCCTCGTAGGTCAGCTCGCGCACCGCGATCTGCGACACGACGGCAGATTCCAGCATCATGATGACGATCTGGCTGGTCAGCGCCGGATAGATCACCTTCAGCGCCTGCGGCAGCACGATCTTGACGAACACCTGGCGCGGCCGGAGACCGAGCGAAAGTGCGGCTTCAGTCTGCCCGCGCGGCACGGCGTCGAGACCGGCACCGACGATCTCGATCGTATAGGCCGCCATGTTGAGCGTCATCGCCAGCATGGCGGCCAGGATCGGGTCCAGCCTGACGCCGAGACTTGGCAACCCGAAGAAGATGAAGAAGAGCTGCACCAGGAACGGCGTGTTGCGCATCACCTCGACATAAGCGGCGATCGCCGTCCGGAGCGGCTTGGGACCATTTCTTTTGCCGGCGGCGCCGAGGATGCTGAGAAAGGTTCCCGCCAGCGTGGTGACGGCGATCAGAAGGACCGTCGTCGCCGCGCCGCGCGCGATCGCGCCCGCTGCACCCGCAAGCCAGCCGAAGTCGAGGCTGTAGCCCATCGCGATTGGCCCTGTTGGAAAAGCGCTTAGCGCATCGAGCAATTCCAGGAAAAGTGTGAAGCGGTTTTCCGTCCGGAATTGCGTGAAAACAATGTGCGGAAGCGGTTCAGCGCTTCATGGCGAGCTGAACCGCTCGGGAGATCAATCCTTGAGGTTGTCGGGATTGAGCGGCGTCTTCAGCCAGGCCTTCGAGCTCTCGTCCAGCTTGCCGTCGGCCAGCATCTTGGCAACCGCGTCGTTCACCGCCTTCTTCAGCCGATCCTCATTCTTGTTGAGGCCGATATGCGAGGGCGAGGTGAGCAGCTGGAATTTCTGCTCGGGCTTTAGCGCCTCCTGGCGTGCCAGCACCTGCGCGCCGACATCGTTGCCGACCACCATCAGCTGCGTCTGGCCGGAGATGAAGGCCTGGATGACGGAATTGTAATTGTCGAAGCGGCGGATGTCGGCCGAAGCGGGCGCCGCCTCGGTCAGCGAGGTGTCCTCAAGCGTGCCGCGATTGACGGCGATCGACTTCTCGGCGAGGTCCTCCTTGCCTTTGACGGCAAGCTCGGCCGGGCCGATGACGGCGATATAGTAGGGTGCGTAGGCGGCGGCGAAATCGATAACCTGCTCACGCTCCTTCGAGTAGCCGACGCTCATCAGGATATCGACGCGCTTGTCGGTGAGATACGGGATGCGGTTCTGGCCGGTGACGCTGACCAGGTTGAGCTTCACCTTCAAGCCATCGGCGATCGCCTGCGCGACGTCAATGTCATAGCCCTTGATGCTCATATCGGCGCTGGCCGAGGAGAAGGGCGGGAAGTCCGAGAAGATGCCGACATTGATGGCGCCGGCCTTGGTGATGTCGTCGACGGCGTCGGCCTTGGCCTGCGTGGCAAGGCCGGCGGCGCCGAGCATCATAGCTGCCGCGAGTGCGGATTTCAGTGCATTGCGAAGTGTCATTGTCATTCCCCTGCTGGAAGCTTGTTTGTTGAAACCGGCCGCCGGCTCCAGCGCGACGGCCGTGTTGGTTCGCGTCAGCCCCTCTTGATCGCTGGGCTGAACACCATCAGGCTTAGAATCTCGAACAGCACCTGGGCGCCGACATGGGCGGTATTGGTCGTCGCGTCATATTGCGGCGCCACCTCGACGACGTCGCCGCCGACGATGTTGAGGCCCTTGAGACCGCGCAGCAGCTCGAGCACCTCGCGCGTCGTCAGCCCGCCGACCTCGGGCGTGCCGGTGCCTGGCGCGAAGGCCGGATCGATGCTGTCGACGTCGAAGGAAATGTAGGTCGGGCCGTCGCCGACAATCTTGCGCGCCTTCTCGATGATCGCGGGGATGCCGAGGCCGGTCACCTCCTCGGCATGCACCACCGTCATGCCGGACTCGTAGGTGAACTCCCACAGATATTCGGCCGAGCCGCGAATGCCGATCTGGATCGTGCGGGTGGGATCGAGCACGCCGTCCAGCACCGCGTTGCGGAACGGTCCGCCATGGTGGAACTTGGTCATGTCGAACAGCCCGCTGGTGTCGCAATGGGCGTCGATATGGATCAAGCCGACCGGCGCTTGTCTGCCGACCGCTTTCAGGATCGGATGGCTGATCGAGTGGTCGCCGCCGACCGACAGCGGCAGCACGCCCGCATCGACGATCTGGTTGGTGCGCTTTTCGATGTCCTCGTGGCTGATCTCCAGCCGGTAGCGGCTGCGGAACGGCGTGTCGCCGATATCGGCGACGCGAAGCTCATGCGTCGGCGCGCATTCCAGCACATGATTGTAGGGACCGATGCGCTCGATGGCGCGCAACGCTCGCGGCCCGAAGCGCGAGCCGGGACGATTGGTGACGCCGAGGTCCATTGGCACGCCGATCATCGCCACCTGCAGATCGCCGAAATCCGGATTGTCGGCGGCCACCTGGCGGTAGGGCGCGGCAAGGAAGGTCGGGATGCCGGAATAGGGGGCGAGCCGCGTGCCGCTCTTGGAAAAGATCTTGTCGGCGACCTTGCGGAATTTCGGATCGAACATCTCGCCGCCATGGCTCTCGCCATATTTGCGGCGCAACGCTTCGAGCTTGCCGCGATCGTAACCCATCTCCGGTCCTCCTCTGTGACTGCTTGCAGCGCAGCGGTCTGCACGGACGATTGCCAAGCCAGCCGTCATCCGGCTGGATCGTTGCCCCGCTGCGCCTGCGGATTTCACGTCTCTTGAAGCTGTTCCGGCAAAAGTGTCGGGCAGCGGCATTGAAAAATCAATTGATATTGTTACGGTCTTGGTTGTGAGAAAATCTCACAAAGTTGGGAGCTGTCCGTGGCCAAGCGCCTGCCGCCGTTGAACCCGCTGCGCGCCTTCGAGGCGACGGCGCGGCATGCCTCGCTGACCAAGGCGGCGGGCGAGTTGAACGTCACCCACGGCGCGGTCAGCCATCAGATCAAGGCGCTCGAGCAATCGCTCGGCGTAAAACTCTTCGAGCGCACCGGTCAGCGCGTGAAGCTGACGCCGCATGGTGCGGAGTTCCTGCCGGCGGTTTCGGCGGCCTTTGAAGGCATCGCCGCCGCCACCCAGCGCATGACAAGGCCGGCAAGCGCCGGCGTGCTGTCGGTCTCCTGCGTGCCCGCGCTGCTCTTGTTGTGGATGACGCCGCGGCTCGGCTCCTTCACCGCGCAATATCCCGACATCCAGCTCACGCTGATCCCCTCCAACGATCCCAAGGACATCCGCGCGCCGAACATCGACGTCTGCGTGCACTATGGCGACGGCAGCTGGAGCGACTGCTGGATCCGCAAATGGTCGGGCCTCGAACTCTTTCCGGTGGTCAGCCCGACCCTGATCAACAACCGGCCGATCCGCAGCGTCCGCGACCTCGCCGACCACGTCTTCCTGCATGGCGACGACGGCCGCGAATGGCACACCTGGCTCGCCGCCGCCGACGCGCTCGACCTGGAGCGCGGCCGCCGCCATCATCTGGGCGATGCGCGCATGGCGACCGAGGCGGCAGTCCACGGCCATGGCGTGGCGCTAGGCGATTCCGTGACGGCGCGCGCCTTGCTCGCCAGGGGCTTGCTCGTCGCGCCCTTCACGTTGTCGGTCCCGGCTGTCGACGATTTCTATGTCGTCTGCCGCAACGAGATGCGTTCGGCGCCGATCGTCCAGCTCTTCATCGACTGGCTGTTCGCCGAGAAGGAACAGGACGAGGGCCGGGCCGATGCGCCCGTGGCGGGCCGTGTGCCGAGCCGCAGGAAACGCCCCGCGCTCAAGGTGATCGGCGCAAGAGCAATTCCAGGAAAAGTGTGAGCGGTTTTCCGACTGGAATTGCGTCAAAACAAAAAAGCCAGAGCATTTCGCCGTTTCCGTGAAACGGTGAAATGCCCCGGCGCGGCGTCCTGACCCGCTGGACTTGCATAGCTGCTTTTTGTCGGGCCAGCTTGCAAAGCAGGAAGCGCTTTCAAAAATACAATGCTAAGAGGCAGTTGGCGAAAGCAGTTTCAGGAAGCTGCGCGGCGGGTTTCCGTCCGGAATTGCCTGGAAACAAGGACATGAGGCGTGGCGCCTGAAATCGTGCAGGCGCGACACGCTTTTTGGGTGAGCAGATATGGCACGAACCGATATAGCGCGGCGCGTCTACAACCACACCTGGAAGCTGGACCCGATCGTCCGCAGCTTGCTCGACACCGACTTCTACAAGCTTCTGATGCTGCAGATGATCTGGGGCATGTACCCCAAGGTCGACGCCACCTTCACGCTGATCAACCGCACCACCTCGGTGCGGCTCGCCGACGAGATCGACGAAGGCGAGTTGCGCGAGCAGCTCGACCACGCCCGCACCTTGCGTTTCTCGAAGAAAGAAATGATCTGGCTGGGCGGCAACACCTTCTATGGGCGCAAGCAGATATTCGAGCCGGAATTCCTCGCTTGGCTCGAGGATTTCCAGCTGCCCAACTATGAGCTCGCCAAGCGCGACGGCCAGTTCGAACTGTCCTTCCACGGCCCCTGGATGTACACGACGCTCTGGGAGATCCCGGCGCTTGCCATAATAAACGAGCTCCGCTCCCGCGCGGCCTTGCGCTCCTTCGGCCCGTTCGCGCTCGATGTGCTTTACGCCCGGGCCAAGGCCAAGATGTGGGACAAGACCGAGCGGCTGAAGGCGTTGCCCGGCATCCGCATCTCCGATTTCGGCACGCGCCGCCGCCACTCTTTCCTGTGGCAGCGCTGGTGCGTCGAAGCGCTGAAAGAAGGCATCGGCGACGCCTTCACCGGCACTTCCAACGTGCTTCTGGCCATGGACAACGACCTCGAGGCGCTCGGCACCAACGCGCATGAATTGCCGATGGTGTTTGCAGCGCTTGCCAATTCCGAAGAGGAGTTGCGCGAAGCGCCCTACAAGGTGCTGCAGGACTGGCAGCGCTACTATGGCGGCAATCTCTTGATCGTGCTGCCCGATACTTTCGGCACCGCCGCGTTCCTGCGCGATGCGCCGGACTGGATCGCCGACTGGACCGGCTTCCGCCCCGACAGCGCGCCGCCGATCGAAGGCGGCGAGAAGATCCTCTCCTGGTGGCGCGAGAAGGGCAAGGACCCGAGACAGAAGCTGCTCATCTTCTCCGACGGCCTCGAGGTCGAGACCATCGAGGAGGCCTATCGCCACTTCAAGGGCAAGGTGCGCATGTCCTTCGGCTGGGGCACCAACCTCACCAATGATTTCGAAGGTTGCGCGCCGACCGAGACCAAGAGCCTCGATGCCATCTCCCTGGTTTGCAAGGTCAGCGAAGCCAATGGAAGGCCGGCGGTGAAGCTCTCCGACAATCCCGCCAAGGCGACGGGGGACGAGAAGGAGATCAAGCGGTACTTGAAGATTTTCGGCGAGAAGGATCGCGTGAGGCAGCTGGTCAAGGTGTGAGGGCTTAAGGCCACGACGAATGGAATTCCTGGATAGGCTGAGTTCCTTCGCGCCCCCCTCTGTCCTGCCGGACATCTCCCCCACAAGGGGGGAGATTGCTCCCTCATCTCCGCCTTCGCCAATCTCCAACGTTGAAAGAAGATCGCCGGCGGCGGAACCGCCAATCTCCCCCCAAGTGGGGGAGATGTCCGGCAGGACAGAGGGGGGCGCCGTAGAGCGCCGACCTTGGAGGTTGGCCTTTCTTGCATCTGCCTTAGCAGCCGTTCTCCCCACCTCCGCCTTCGCTCACGCGTCCGACCGCGGCCATGTCCTGCTTTTGCCCACCGGCTATTACATCGCCGGCGGCGCTTTTGCCGTGGCCGTCAGCTTCCTCGTCCTGGCGCTGCTGCCGCCCGCCGCTCTCGACCGCTTCTGGCGACGGCGTCTGCCTCTATTCGCCTTCGGCGACGGCCCGCGCACCATCGTCAGCTTGCTTTCCTTTGCCGGCTTCGCTCTGCTTGTCGCCGCCGGCCTCTTCGGCAGCCGCGACCCGCTTTCCAACCCGCTGCCGCTGGTGATCTGGACGCTGCTCTGGGCCGGCTTCACCCTGCTGCAGGGCGTGTTCGGCGACCTCTGGCCATGGCTCAACCCATGGTACGGACCTTGGCGCGTTGTAAGCTGGCTTGCCGGCAAAAGCGAAGGCGAAACGCAGTCATCGCGCCTGCCGCGACAGCTCGGCCTCTGGCCGGCCTTCGTCCTGTTCTTCGCCTTCGCCTGGTTCGAGCTGATCGACCCGGCGCCCGACGATCCATCGCGGCTGGCCCTCGCCGCCGGTGTCTATTGGCTGTTCAGCTTCGTCGCCATGCTGGCCTTCGGTTACGAAGACTGGAGCAAGCGCGGCGAGTTCCTGACGATCTTCTTCTCCATGGTCGCCCGCTTCGCGCCCTTCCAGCGCGAGGAAGGTCGGCTTGGCCTCGGCTGGCCGGGCGCCAAGCTGCTCGTCGTCGAGCCCCTGCCGCCAAGCGGCATGGCGTTCCTTCTGTTGGCGCTGTCGTCGGTCTCCTTCGACGGCGTGTCCAAAACCTTCTTCTGGCTCGGCCTGTTCGACATCAATCCGCTGGAATTTCCCGGCCGAACCGCGCTGATCGGCATCGGCAGCTTCGGCCTCGTGCTGACGTTCGTCCTGCTGACGGCCGTGTTCGCGCTTGCGGTGTTCCTCGGCCAGGGCCTTGCCGGCAAAGGACATTCGTTCGGCGGGGCAGCCGGCCTGCTGATTTGGTCGATCGTGCCGATCGCGCTCGCCTACCACATCGCGCACTACCTCACGGCGCTACTCGTCGACGGCCAATACGCTCTGGTCGCCGTGTCCGATCCCTTCGCGCGCGGCTGGAACCTGTTCGGCACCGCCGACAGGATGGTCGAGGCCGGCGTCGTGGCCGGCGCCCAATCGGCCTGGTGGCTGTGGAACCTGCAGGCCGGCGTTATCATCGCCGGCCATGTGCTGGCGGTCCTGATCGCGCATGGCCTCGCTTGGCGTCTCCACCCGCAGCCTTCGCGCGCGGCGCTCAGCCAGCTGCCGCTCACCCTGTTGATGATCGCCTACACGGTATTCGGCCTATGGCTGCTTGCCACGCCGACGGCTGGATGAGACAGGGGCGCCCTCTTGTTCGGCAATTCCGGACGGAAAACCGATACACACTTTTCCGGGAATTGCTCCGAATGACGCCAGGGAAGCTCGCTTGCCACGTCATGGCTTTGGTGATTTAGTTTGTACACATGCAATTTTCGCGTCCTCCGAGCACGGAGGATCGAGCCGCCTTATCGCTGGTCAGACTGAAAAAACAGGGGAACGGACATGGCTGACAAGAACGGATTTTTCGACCTCTCCAAGACCACCCTTTCGCGCCGCACCGCGCTGAAAGGCATAGCCGCCGGTGCCGGCCTTGCGCTGGCGCCCGGCTTCGTCCGCTACAGCCAGGCGCAAAGCTCGGCGCCGATCAAGATCGGCTTCCAGTCGCACCGCACCGGCATCGGCGCCGCCTATGGCCGCTGGTACGAGAAGACAAGCGCCGCCGCGGTCAAGGCGATCAACGACGCCGGCGGCATCAGCGGCCGCAAGGTCGAGCTTGTCATCGAGGACGATGGCACCGATCCCGCCCGCGGCGCCGAGGTGGTCGGCAAGTTCGCTACCCAGCACAAGACCGACATAGTCTTCGGCACGCTGTTCTCGCATGTCGTGATCGGCTCGGCGCCTTCCGCCGGCGAGAACAAGATCCCCTATTTCGTGGTCAGCGAAGGCCATCACGTCGCCTCGACCAAACTCAACCGCTACGTCTTCCAGCCGGGCATCACCGACGTGAAGAGCCAGATCCAGTCGATGGCGCCGTGGATCGCGGCGAACGCCGGCAAGAAGGTGACGCAGATCTTCCCCGACTTCGCCTTCGGCTACGACCATCGCGACTACCTGCCGCCGGCGCTGAAGGCGCAAGGCGCCGACGTCATTGCGCAGATCGCCATCCCGCCGACGGAATCCTCCTTCACCAAATACTTCCCGCAGATTCCCGCAGAGACCGAGGTCATCTACCACGTCATGGTCGGCCCGGCCGTGCTCACCTTCGTCAAGGAGCTCGGCGAGTTCTACGGCTCGCAAAGGCCGCAGCTGTTCGGCTTCATGGATTCGCTCGAGGCCACCGATATCAACAGCCCCGGTCTCGAATTCCTCGACGGCAGCCATTTCTGGGAAGGCTCGCCGCGCTACGCACAGCCGGACGATTCCGCCGCGCAAAAAGCTTACCGCGCCGCCGTCGGCATCGACGACAATGGCGCGGCGGTCGGCGACCCCAAGGACGTCTCCACCGCCTCGCACATGTTCGGCTGCTGGGAAACGCTCTACGTCGTCAAGAAGGCGATGGAGGATGCCGGCTACAAGGGGCCGGAGGACCGTGCCAAGCTGGTCGAGGCGACGGAAGCGCTGAAGGAATTCGCCGAGGGGCCGGAGCATCCGCAAGGTCCCAAGACGTTCAACGGCAAGATCCACCAGTGTTTCGGCATCCAGAACATCTCCAAGGTCGAAGGCGGCAAGCTCAAGGTCGTCCACAAGACCAAGATCGAGGACGGCCTTTACGAGCCGGAAGGGGACTACACGACGCAGGCGTTGTAGGTTTGGCTTCGCCTGTAAGCGTGGGCGCCAAGCCACCCCCCTCTGTCCTACCGGACATCTCCCCCTCAAGGGGGGAGATCGGCTGTCACAATCGCTTTCGCCAGTCGCCACGGCTGATGGGTGATCGCCTTCGCAAAAACTGCCAATCTCCCCCCTTGAGGGGGAGATGCCCGGCAGGACAGAGGGGGGTGCGCTTGGCACCTGCCTGCGTGTAATCCATGCACTTCGGACCGCACCTCCTCCTCGCTGCCCTGGAAGGCCTCGTCACCTCCGCCGTGCTGGCGCTGACGGCGCTTGGCCTGTCGCTGGTCTTCGGCGTCATGCGCATCGTCAATGTCGCGCATGGCGAGTTCTTCATGCTGGGCGCGGTGCTCGCCTGGGCGGTCTCGACCGCGATCGCGGGCCATCCGGCGATCGGTTTCGTCGCAGCGCTCGTGGTCGCGCCCTTGCTGGTCGGGCTGGTCGCGTTTCTTGCCGAATGGCTGGTGCTGCGCCGGCTGAACTACAATCCCGAAAGCACCATCGTCGCCACCATCGGCATGCTCTACATCATCCAGCAGCTGGCGCTCACCTTCTACGGCCCGGAAGCGCGCCCGGTCGAGTCGCCCTTCAGCTACCGCATCCTTCTGCCGTGGTTCGGCTATTCCGGCTACAAGCTGTCGGTGGTTGCGGCCTCGGCGCTGCTGCTTGTCCTGACCTGGCTCGTTCTGACGCGCACCAGGATCGGCCTGATCATGCGCGCCACCCAGTATGACCGCGAGACGGCGCTGGCCTTCGGCATTCCGGTCGAGCGCGTCTATGCCGGCGTCTTCGCCATCGGTGCCATGCTGGCGGCGATCGCCGCGGTGCTGATCGTGCCGATCAGCCAGGCGCATTACCTGATGGGGCAGGACCCGCTCCTGCTCTCCTTCATCGTCGTCATCATCGGCGGGCTGGGATCGCTGCGCGGCACGGTGGTCGCCGCCATCCTGATCGGTCTCTCCGACGGCATTATCTCGGTGTTCTTCTCGCCGACGCTGGCCAAGATCATCGCCACACTGGTGGTCGCCATGGTGCTGGTGTTCAGGCCGCAAGGGTTGTTCGGGACCACCCAGCGATGAGGAATGCTTCGCCGGCAAAAATCTACGCCCTGCATATCGGCGTCATCGCGCTTCTGTTCGCGCTGAACTTCGTCCTGCCCGACTACCATCAGGGTCTGTTCGCCCGCATCATGGCGCTGGCCGTCTTCGCCATGGGCTACAATCTGCTCTTCGGCTATGTCGGGCTGCTCAGCCTCGGCCATGCCATGTTCTTCTCGGCCGGCCTCTATGGCGCCGGGCTCGCGGTCTATCATCTGGGCTGGGGCGTGCCGGAAGCATTCGTAGCCGGAACCTTCTGTGGCGCGCTGCTTGCCTTGGTCATCGGCCTTCTGGCGCTGCGCACATCAGGTGTGGCGTTCATGATCGTCACCATGATGTTTGCGCAGGTCTTTTATCTGCTGATCCTCTATTTCGCCGCCTGGACCGGCGGCGACCAGGGCCTGGTCATCCAGCAGGCGTCGCGGGTGATCACGATTGGCGGCGCTTCGCTCGACCTGACCAATCCGACCGTGCGCTATATGAGCGCGCTGGCGCTGTTCGCGGTCGTGCTGATCGCCAAGCTTGCCGTTGTCCGCTCCCGCTTCGGTCGCGTTCTTGTCGCCATCCGCGAGAATGAGGAACGCACGAAGATGTTGGGCTACGACACGGTCGCCAACAAGCTCGCCGCCGTGGTTGTCTCGGGCGCCATCTGCGCTGCGTCCGGTGCTGCCTATGCGTTGCTGTTCGGCTATATCGGTTCCAGCTTCGCCTCGATCCAGTATTCGATCCTGCCGTTGCTCTGGGTGCTGCTCGGCGGCGCCGCAACAGCGCTCGGGCCGCTCGTCGGCACGCTGTTCATGTACTATGTCACCGACATCACCAGCGGCTTCACCTCCGCCTATCTGCTGATCGTGGGTATCGCGCTGATCTTGCTGGTGTTGTTTGCCCCGAAGGGTATTCTGGGCTCCATCCGCCAGCGCTGGCTGGAGTGGCTGCCATGATGCCGCTGCTCACCACCAAGGGGCTGTCCCGCCATTTCGGTGGCCTGCGTGCCGTCGACGGCGTCGATTTCGCGCTGATCCCGGGCGAGATCCGCGCCATCATCGGCCCCAACGGCGCCGGCAAGACTACCTTCGTCAGCCTGCTCTCGGGCCGCATCCGCCCGTCCTCCGGCATGATCGTCTTCGACGGCGCCGACATCACGACCATGCCGGCTTACAAAAGGGTTCGCCTCGGCGTCGCCTACACCTTCCAGATCACCAGCGTCTTCGCCAATCTCACGGCATTCGACAATGTCGCGCTGCCGGTGCAGCGCACGCTGACCGACGGCCGCTCGAAGGGGCAGGTGAGGACCGGCGTCATGGCGGCGCTGGAGCGGACGGGTCTCGCCGATCGGGCGGGCACGCTGGCCGCGCACCTTTCCTACGGCCATCAGCGCCTGCTCGAAGTGGCAATGGGCCTGGCGCTGAAGCCGCGCCTGCTCATCCTCGACGAGCCGACGCAAGGTCTGGCCGACAGCGAGATCGACAATTTCATCACCCTGGTGCGTGAGATCGCCAAAAGCGCCACCGTGCTGCTCATCGAGCACAACATGCCGGTCGTCATGCAGCTTGCCGACCGCATCACCGTCTTCAATTCGGGAAAGATCCTTGCCGAGGGCACGCCGGAGCAGATTCGCGCCAACGCCGAAGTCCAGGACGCCTATCTCGGAGCGACCCATGGCTGAGGCACCGAGGGCGCTCACCATTTCCGGCCTAGACTGCTTCTACGGCGAGGTCCAGGTGCTCCATGGCCTCGACCTCGTCCTCAACAAGGGCGAGGTGCTTTGCCTGTTCGGCCGCAACGGCGCCGGCAAGACGACGACGCTGAAGGCGATCATGGGGCTGGTGCCGGCGGCGGCCGGCTCGATCAGGCTGGACGGCACGGAATTGACCGGGCTCGCCGCGCACGACGTGCCGAAGGCCGGTGTCGCCTATGTGCCGCAGGGCAGGCGATTGTTTGCCGACATGAGCGTGGCGGAAAACATCGAGATCGGCCTGATGGCGCGCGGCAAGGGCAAGCAGACGCGCGAGAACGTCCTCGACCTTTTCCCGTTGCTGCGAGAGCGGCTGAAACAGCGCTCCGGCACGCTGTCCGGCGGCGAGCAGCAGATGCTGGCCATGGCGCGCGCGCTCTGCCTCGAGCCGCAGGTGCTCCTGCTCGACGAGCCAACCGAAGGCTTGATGCCATCGATGATCGCGAAAATCCGCGAGACGGTGGCGAAGCTGCGCGACCTCGGCGTTTCGACCATCCTGGTCGAGCAGCGCGTCGATGCCGTGCTCTCGGTCGCCGACCGCGTCTCATTCATCGAGAACGGCCGCAACCGCGAGACGGTCGAGGTCGAGGAATTGCGCGCGGACCCGTCGGCGGTGCGGCGCTATGTGGGCGTGGGCTGAAGCAGGCCTTGGACCTTCGCTCCGAACTCTAATGCATGTCGCCCAGAAGTGTGCGCGGTTCTGGGACAACGACATGCATCAAAAAAGGCTTAAAGCGCGTCGCCTGAATCCGTTTCAGCGCGACGCGCTTTAAGTGTCCAGCGCGCCGATCGCTTTCGCACGCACAAATGCCAGGCCGGCTATGGCGAGATCGCCAACCGCCATGCCACGGAATGCGAATGCGGCTCGCTCATTTGCGCTCTGACGACCCGGCACGTCTCCGCCGACCAAACCTGTCAGGTCGCCGGCGACGAGTTCGGGCCTCACCATCGGCTTGCTCATTGTCGCCTCTTGCGCCAAGTCGTCTATGACGACGCGATCGAAGACAGTCATGGTTTCAGGCAGCCAAGGCAGGGCCAGATCGGTCATGGTCGCGAAGGCTCCGGTCTTCAGCCATCGCGCATCCAAAAATGGAGCGGGCTCGGGTATCAAAGTGACTGTCGTCACCACTATGTCGGCCGACTCGACCGCCGCTTTGGCGGTATCGCTCGCCACTGCGGTCAGACCACGCGTCTCGGCCATCCGACAGAGCGCGTCACGATTGCCTGTGCCCCGACCAAAGGCCCGAATCTCCCGCAGCGGAAAAAGATCGGCCAGAACGTCGAGGTGACCGCGCGCCTGAACCCCGCATCCGATGAACGCGACGCACGCCGAGTCGGCCCGAGCCAGACGCCTGGCCGCCACGGCGCTCAGGCCTGCCGTGCGCTTCGCAGTCACCCAATTGCCGTCGACGACGGCAAGCGGCAGTCCCGTCTCAGCATCGAGAAGGGTGACCAGCGAGTTCAGGGTGGCAAGTCCGCGCTCGGGGTTACGCGGGTTGACCACCAGCGATTTGGTCGCCAGCACCCGGGGATCGGTCGCGACGCCGAGAGTGGCCATGATGTAGCGGTCGTCGCCCGGCAGCACCACCGCCTTCGGCGCACACCACACTTCGCCGCGCCTCTGACCGAAGATCTGTCGCTCGATCTCGTCGACCAAATCGGATGCCGAAATCGCCAGGCTATCCAGGAACCCGGCTGACAGATAGGGCAGCTTCTCGATGGTCATTGTCCTCCCGCCTAACCTCGCACCTCCTCGACAATAGCGGAAATTGCAGGCTTCGCATACGAATGCGCTATCGCCATCCGGCTCTCCATGCCGGCAGTCGCCGGCATGGAGGTCGTGACCGGGTCATCTCCCCGGCTTCTCCTTCGAAGACACAAGGGCAATGCCAACGCCGATCGTGTTTTGCTCAATGGAAGAACAAAAACCCGGCGATCAGAAAACTCGGGATCAGCACCACTCCCGACCACGCCATGTAGCCGAAGAAACCGGGCATCTTGAAGCCGCGATGCCGGGCGATCGCGAAGACCATGAAGTTCGGCGCGTTGCCGATATAGGTGTTGGCGCCCATGAACACGGCGCCCGCCGAGATCGCGGCGAGCGTCGAGGCGGCCTCGGTCATCAGGTGATGGGCATCGCCGCCGGCAAGCTCGAAGAACACCAGATAGGTCGGCGCGTTGTCGAGGAAGGATGACAGCGCGCCCGTCAGCCAGAAATAGGCCAGATTGTTCGGCTGGCCGTCTGCGGAGGTGACGAGCGACACCAGCGGCGCCAGCGCGCCGTCGTGGCCGGCTCTCAGGATCGCGATGACCGGCACGATGCAGATGAAAATGCCGGCAAACAATTTCGCCACTTCGGCGATCGGCCCCCAGCTGAAGCCGTTGGCCTCGCGGTGGCTCTTGTAGGACACGCGAAGCGACAGCCAGACCAGCGCCAGGATGATGGCGTCGCGCACAAGGTTCTGCAGTTCGAGGCCGATGCCGAGGATCGGGACGCTGATGCCCGGCTTCCAGCTCGCGGAAAGCAGGATCGCTCCGATCACCCCGGCCAGCAGCGGCAAGTTGGCGAGGCCCCGCAGGCGCACCTTCGTATCCGGCGTCGGATCCTTGATCTTGGGCGCGCCGCCTTCGCGCCGGTGCAGGACGATGTCGAGCACCAGGAAGACGATGAGCACCAGCCCGCCGGTGAACAGCGTCTCGCGCCAAAGGTTGGCTGTCGTCCAGAAGAAGTCGACGCCGCGCAGGAAGCCGACAAACAGCGGCGGGTCGCCGAGCGGCGTCAGCGAGCCGCCGATGTTGGAGACCAGGAAGATGAAGAAGATCACCACATGGGCGTTGAACGGCCGGTTGTCGTTAGCGCGCAGCATCGGCCGGATCAGGATCATCGAGGCGCCGGTGGTGCCGATGACCGAGGCCAGGATCCCGCCGACCAGCAGCAGGCCGGCATTGACCAGCGGCGTGCCGTGGATGTTGCCGGCAACCAGGATGCCGCCCGAAATCGTGTAAAGCGCGAACAGCAGGATGATGAAGGAGAGATATTCGGTGAGCAGCGTGTGCAGCACCGCTTCGCCCGCCATGGGCACGCCGAAGGCGATCGCCAGCGGCACCACCACCAGCGCCGCCCAGGCGGCGGCGATCTTACCGTAGTGATGCTCCCAGACATGATGGAACAGCAGCGGGCCGGTTGCGATGGAGAGCAGCAGCCCGGCAAAGGGCAGCGCCCACCAGAGCGACATTGCCGTGCCGGGCAACTCGTGGATTTCGGTGGCTAGCGCCTGTGCAGGAAGCAGCACCGACATGGCAAGCGCGGCAAATGGGAAAAGCCCCCTCATCCGGCCGCTTCGCGGCCACCTTCTCCCCGGCGGGGAGAAGAGGCTAGCGTTGGCGTCGGCTACCTCCTCTCCCCTCGGGGAGAGGTCGGATTGCCCCGAATTGCCCTTCGCAATTCGGCTGGCAATCCGGGTGAGGGGGCCCTTCCCCACGGCTCGGTCAGTCCGCCGAATGGTCTTCGAGCGTCACGCCGGCCTCGCGCATGAGCGCAATCATCGTGTCAAGCGAGTTGTTGAGGTCGATGCCGCGGCAGGCGTCGAGCCGCACGGTCGCCTTGAAGCCCTGCTTGACCGCGTCGAGCGCCGAATAGGCGACGCAATAATCGGTGGCGAGCCCGGCCAGGGTGACGGTGTCGATGCCTCGTTCCTTCAGATAGCCGGCGAGGCCGGTCGGCGTCGCATGATCGTTCTCGAAGAAGGCAGAATAGCTGTCGATCGCGGTCCGAAAACCCTTGCGGATCACCAGCTCGGCCTTGGTCCAGGCGAGCCCCGAATGGAAATCGGAACCGAGGCTGCCCTGGATGCAGTGGTCCGGCCAAAGCGTCTGCGGCCCGTAGGGCATCTCGATGGTCTCGAAGGGCTGTTTGCCGGGGTGGCTGGAAGCGAAGCTCGAATGGCCGGCGGGATGCCAGTCCTGCGTCAGGATCACGTGATCGGTCCGCCGGATCAGGTCGTTGACCAGCGGCACGATCTCGTCGCCGCCGGCAACGGCCAGCGCGCCGCCCGGGCAAAAATCGTTCTGCAGATCGATGACGATGAGCGCTTCGTCGGCCATGCGGCCTCCCTTCTGTCTCAGCTTGGGCTCCAGTTGACGCGACCGGACACGGAACCTTGACCAGATGGCCGGCGGCGTCAACCTCCAGAGGCATAACAAAGCCGTGGCGGCCTGTTTGTGACAGGCGTGACCGACCACTTCGCTTTGACAATCGCGGCGAAGCTGATATCATTTGCATACGAATGAATTTGCCTGACTGGGACGCCGGCAGATTCCCTCGGAAAGGCCCCTTTCTGGGAAGGCAAAGCGTGATCCGTTACGCGAAACCCACCACGGTCGACGAGGCTCTCGCTCTGCTCGGCGAGGATCGCTGGCGCATTCTTGCCGGCGGCACGGATTTCTATCCGGCGCAGGGCGCAAAGCCTTTCCGCGACCATATCCTGGACATCAACGGTCTCGCAGCGCTGTGCGGCATTGACGAGACGGACGAGCATTGGCGGATCGGCGCCCGCACCACCTGGACCGACATCCTCCGCCACCCGCTCCCCGTGGCGTTCGACGCGTTGAAGGCGGCCGCGCGCGAGGTCGGTTCGGTCCAGATCCAAAACGTCGCCTCCGTCGCGGGCAATCTCTGCAACGCCTCGCCGGCGGCCGACGGCGTGCCGGCTCTGCTGGTGCTCGACGCCGATGTCGAATTGCGGTCGGCGAAAGCCACGCGCCATCTGCCGCTCGGCGAGTTCATCCTCGGCAACCGCCGCACGGCGCTGCAGCCGGACGAGATGCTTACTGCGATCAGGGTTCCGAAGCGCTCGGCGGTCGGCACGTCGGCCTTCGTCAAGCTCGGCGCCCGGCGCTATCTGGTCATTTCGATAGCCATGGCGGCGGCTCACCTGGTGGTCGAGGACGGCGTGGTTGCAGATGCCGCTGTTGCCGTCGGCGCCTGCTCCGCTGTCGCCCGCCGTCTTGTCGGCGTCGAGGCGGCATTACGCGGCCAGCCAGTCACGGCCGCGCTCGTCGACGCAGTGTTGTCCGCGCCGATCGATGAACTGTCGCCGATCGCCGATGTGCGCGGCAGCGCCAAATACAGGCAGGATGCCGCACGCGAGATCGTCGCCCGCGCGGTGTGCGCCGCTGTCGGCCTGGGCGAAGGCAAGGTGGCGGCATGAACATGGCTCAGCCCGGCATGGCCAAACCCACTATGCAACGCACCGACATCGCCTTCGAGGTCAATGGCGCCGCCGTCAGCGTCTCGGTGCCGCCAGTGCGACGGCTATCACAGGTTTTGCGCGACGAGCTTCGACTCACCGGCACCAAGGTCGGCTGCGATGCCGGCGACTGCGGCGCTTGCACCGTGCTGGTCGACGGCAATCCTGTCTGCGCCTGCCTGATGCCGGCAGCCTCCGCGTCCGGCGCGTCCATTACCACGGTCGAGGGTCTCGCCAATGGCAGGCTCTCCGCCTTGCAGGCTTCGTTCCTCGAGCACGGCGCCGCGCAGTGCGGCATCTGCACGCCGGGCCTGCTGGTGGCGGCGACAGCGCTTCTCGAACGCAACCCGCAGCCGAGCGAGGCCGAAACGCAGGATGCGCTCGGCGGCGTGCTCTGCCGTTGCACGGGATACAGGAAGATCATCGCCGCAGTGATGGACGCCTCGCGTCGTGGCGAGGGGCTCGACCATCGCATGCCGGAGGTTGGCCATGCCGTCGGCGCTTCGCCGATCCGCCTCGACGGGCTGCCTAAGGTCACCGGCGACGAGAAGTTCGGCGGCGACAGCTTCCCGGCCGATGCGCTTGCCGTGCTCGTGGTTCGCTCACCGCACTATCATGCCCGCTTCAGCTTCGGTGACCTGCAGGCATGGGCGGACGCGCATCCCGGCGTCGCCGGCGTCTTCACCGCCGCCGATGTTCCGGGCAAGAACTGCTTTGGCGTCATCGGTCCCTTTGCCGACCAGCCAGTGCTGGCCGAAGGTTTTGTCCGCTTCCGCGGCGAGGCGGTGGCGCTGGTGGCGGGCGAGCGCGAAGCAGTCCTCGAACTCGACCTGACGGATTTTCCGATTACCTGGACGGAGCTGCCGCATGTGCTGCAGCCCGCCGAGGCGAAAGCTAACGGCGCCTCGCTGATCCATCAGCACCGGCCGGCGAACCTGCTCACCTCCGGCTTCGTCGAACGCGGCGATCCCGACGCCGCTCTCGTCGGCGCCGCCGTCACCGTGTCCGGCGCCATCGAGACCTCGTATGTCGAGCACGCTTATATCGAACCGGAAGCCGGCTACGCCTGCATGGATGGCGACACGCTGGTGATCGTTGCCTGCACCCAGGCGCCCTATATGGACCGCGACGACACGGCGAAGGTGCTTGGTCTTTCCGTCGACAAGGTGCGCATCGTGCCGACCGCTACTGGTGGCGGCTTCGGCTCGAAACTCGATGTTTCGCTGCAGCCGCTGATCGGCCTGGTGGCGATGAAGACGGGTCGGCCGGCGGCGCTTGCCTACACGCGCCATGAATCGATGATCTCGACCACCAAGCGCCATCCCGCCGAAATGCAGGCGACCATCGGCGCCAATGCCGAGGGCCGCATCACCGGCATGGTTTTTTCCGGCGATTTCAACACCGGCGCCTATGCCAGCTGGGGTCCGACGGTGGCCAACCGCGTGCCGGTGCATGCCTCCGGCCCTTATGTTACGCCGAACTACCGCGCGACCGGCTACGCCATCCACACCAACGGCCCGATCTCAGGCGCCTTTCGCGGCTTCGGCGTGCCGCAGGCCACCGTCATGCAGGAGACGCTCTATGACGAGCTCGCCGGCAAGCTCGGCATGGACAGCCTCGATTTTCGCTTGAAGAACTGCCTTCGGAACGGCTCCGAAACGGTCACCGGTCAGCGCCTCGAAACCGGCGTCGGCATCGGCGACTGCCTGGAAGCGCTTCGCCAGCACTGGTCGCGCGCGCTTGCCGAGGCCGAAGCCTTCAACGCGACCCATACGGCAAGCAAACGCGGCGTCGGCGTCGCCTCCTGCTGGTATGGTTGCGGCAACACCTCGCTGCCCAATCCCTCGACCATCAAGGTCGGCATCTCGGCCTCGGGCGACGTCGTCCTGCATCAGGGCGCCGTCGACATCGGCCAGGGCTCGAACACGGTTATCACCCAGATCTGCGCCGACGCGCTCGGCCTGCCGTTGGACAAATTCCGGTTGAGGAGCGCCGACACCGCCATCACGCCCGACGCCGGCAAGACATCCGCTTCGCGCCAGACGTTTGTCACCGGCAAGGCCGCTGAGAAGGCCGGACGCGCCCTGCGTGACAAGATCCTGCGCTTTGCCAACGTCTCGGGTCACGCGACGATCGCGCTCGACGGCGCGAGCATCTCCATCCAGGAGGGCGACGCGGCGCGGCGTGTCGACCTCGCGACCCTGAAGGTCGACGCCGACGGCCTAGTGTTCGTCGCGGAAGAAACCTACGACCCGCCGACGCTGCCGCTCGACGCCAAGGGCCAGGGCAAGCCGTATGCCGTCTATGGCTATGGCGCGCAGGTCGCCGAGCTCGAGGTCGATCTCACGCTGGGCACCGTGAAGCTGGTCAAGATCACCGCCGCGCATGACGTCGGCAAGGCGATCAACCCGGTGCTGGTCGAGGGCCAGATCGAGGGCGGCATCGCCCAGGGCATCGGCATGGCGCTGATGGAAGAATACATCCCCGGCCGCACCGAGAACCTGCACGACTATCTCATCCCGACTATCGGCGACGTGCCGCCGATCGAGCACATATTGGTAGAGGTTCCGGATCCGGAAGGACCGTTCGGCGCCAAGGGCCTGGGCGAGCATGTGCTGATCCCCACCGCGCCGGCGATCCTCAACGCCATCCGCCATGCCACCGGCGTACTGGTCACAAAGGTGCCGGCGACGCCGAGCCGCATCCTGGCGGCGATCCGCGAGAAGGAGGCGCGCCAATGAGCGAGCTTGCCGAACGTTTCGAAACCCACGATCCCGGCGAGAAGCAGGTGGCGGAGAAGATCCGCTGCGATGCCTGTCCGGTCATGTGCTACATCGCGGACGGCCGCACCGGCGCCTGCGATCGCTACGGCAATGTCGGCGGCCGCATCGTGCGCATGGACCCGCTGACCATCCTCGACCACGCGGCCGAAACCGGTGGCGCGGTCGTGCCTTTCGTCGCCGAGGGCGAGGCCTGGAACGGCGAGCTGGTCAACACCGGCCGCCGCTTTGTCACGGCAATAGGCGCCGGCACCACCTATCCGGATTATAAGCCGGCGCCCTTCATCGTCAGCCAGGAGGTCGAGGGCGTCGATCTCGTCACCGTCGTCACCGAAGGCATCTTCTCCTATTGCGGCGTCAAGGTGAAGATCGACACCGACCGCCACATCGGCGACGAAACGGCGACCGTGCGCTCCGAAGGCGAGGCGATCGGCCACGTCACCACAGGCGAATACGGCTCGCAGATGCTGTCGCTTGGTGGCGTCCATCACCTGACCGGCGGCTCGAAGGCGGAGGGACGGGCGACCTGCGACGCGCTGCTCAATCTCTGCAATAGGAAGCCCGTCGAGCTCACCATCGATGGCGGCGCGACGATCATCGTCGAGGCCGGAAAGGCGCCGGTCATCGACGGCAAGGTCGAGCACCGCATGCGCGTCGGCTGCGGCTCGGCCACCATTGGCATGTTCGCCACGCAATGGCGCGGCCTGGTGGACGAGGTGGTGGTGGTCGACGATCACATCACCGGTGTCGTCTCCGAGCATCAGGCCGGCAAGGTGCTGGGCTGGGAGGAGACCGGGATAAAGATCATCGGCCGCCGATCGACGCCGGGCCGCTATTTCAAGGTGTCGGAGCCCGGCCTCGGCTGGGGCGGCACCACGATCTCCGATCCGCTGTCGATCCTTGGCGATTGGAACGCCAAGAAGGGCGCGCGTCCCGGCCTGTCGATGCTGATGGTTTCAACCACCGGCGAGCAGTTCGCCTATTACGAGCTCGACGATCAATTGAAGCCGGTTGAAAAGCCGTTCCCGCAACGGCTGCAGAAATCCGTCGGCCTGATCGAGGACAATTGCGAGCCGGCGCTGTGCACCGTGCTGTTCATCGGCGGCGCCGGCGGCTCGCTGCGCGCCGGCGTCACCGAAAACCCTGTCAATCTCACGCGTTCGGTGCAGGGCCTGAAGACCTACGTCACCGTCGGCGGCGCGCCGGTCTATGTCTGGCCGGGCGGCGGCATCACGCTTATGGTCGACGTCACCCGCGTGCCGGAAGGCGCCTTCGGCTATGTGCCGACGCCGGCCCTGGTCGCGCCGATCGAGTTCACCATGCGCCGCGACGACTATGTCCGGCTCGGCGGCTACGCGAGCGAGATCCGCAGCGTCGAGGACATCCTTGCCAAGGGCGGCGAGTACCTCAATCCGCGCCGTGGCTCCGGCGCGCCGGTCAACAACCCCTGGCCGCCGCTGGCGCAATTGCGTCGAGCACGGGCCAACGGAGCCGAATGATGAACGGCCCGCAGGCGCATTGGCTCGCCGACGGCAGGCGGCTTCATCTCAACCATGGGCCGATCGACCTCATCGTCGAGGTCTTTGGCGAGGTGGCTGAATGCCGTGCCGCCTATGCGCAGGCCGTCGCGCGCTTCCAGACGATTTTGAACGAGCTGGTCGATGAGCTTCCCGAACTGCGTCGCCCGGCATCCTTGAAGCCGCGCGCTTTTGACGGCGCGACGGCGCGCCGCATGGAGGCTGCCGTCGTGCCGCTGGCGGAAAGCTTCATCACGCCCATGGCTGCGGTTGCCGGTTCGGTAGCCGACGAAATTCTGGCCGCAGCGCTGGCCGGGCGCCGGCTCGATCGCGCCTATGTCAACAATGGCGGCGACAGCGCCATCCATCTCGGCAAGGGCCAGTCGATGACGCTGGCGATCGCCGGCACCGGGCACGGCCTCGCCGACCGTATCACCATCCGGGCCGAAGATGGCGTGCGTGGCGTTGCCACCAGCGGCTGG
The DNA here is from genome assembly GCF_033977345.1 of Mesorhizobium dulcispinae. Taxonomy (NCBI): domain Bacteria; kingdom Pseudomonadati; phylum Pseudomonadota; class Alphaproteobacteria; order Hyphomicrobiales; family Phyllobacteriaceae; genus Mesorhizobium; species Mesorhizobium dulcispinae. Next base: position 105,335 of record NZ_JAVIIY010000006.1, on the reverse strand, counting down.
CGCGGCCGATCCTTTTCGCTGGGCATCGCCGACGCGGTCACGGTGCTGGCGCGGACCGGCGCCGAGGCGGATGCCGCGGCAACGCTCATCGCCAATGCCGTCGATCTGCCTGGACATCCCGCGATCCATCGCGTGCCCGCGCGCGATCTGGCGCCCGACAGCGATCTCGGCGACCGGCCGGTGACGCAGGGCGTCGGCGCGCTCTCGCCGGGCGAGGTGGCGCGGGCGCTGGACAACGGCCTTGCCGTCGCCGAAGATTTTCGTCGGCGCGGCCTGATCGCCGCCTCGGCGTTGTTCCTGGCGGGCCAATCCCGCATCAGTGGTTCCGTGGCGCTCGCCTCGCCCAACAAGCGTAAAGCGAAGGAAACTGCCCATGCCTGAATTCCCGATCCGCAAAGTCGCGGTTCTGACCGAAGAGATTTTTCACGATGGCGGCCCCGTGGCGAAGGAGCCGCGCCGCCGCGCGGCCGCTCTCGCCGTGGTCAAGAATCCGTTCGCCGGCCGCTATGTCGAGGACCTGCAGGGCGCGATGGAGGACCTGAAGCCGCTCGGGCTTTTGCTGTCCGACAGACTGATCGCAGCGCTTGGCGGCGACGTGAAGAAGATCGACGGCTACGGCAAGGGCGCCATCGTCGGCGCGGCGGGTGAGCTGGAGCACGGCGCGTTGTGGCACGTGCCGGGCGGCTATGCCATGCGCGAGCGGCTCGGCGATGCCAAGGCGATCGTGCCGTCGGCCAAGAAGGTCGGCGCCTTCGGGGCGCGGCTCGACGTGCCGCTCGGCCACATCAACGCTGCCTATGTGCGCAGCCATTTCGATGCCATGGAAGTCGGTGTCAGCGATGGCCCGCGCCCCGACGAGATCCTGTTCTGCCTCGCCATGACCTGCGGCCCGCGTGTCCACAATCGCATGGGCGGGCTGGCGGCCGAGGATATCAAGGCATGGGACGGCTTGCGATGAGCGGCGAGGACAATCTGCTGCGGCTGGTCGAGGCCGACGAGCCGGACGAAAACAACTATCACCTGCAGAACCAGGTCGGCTTCATCCTGCGCAAGGCGCATCAGCGCCATGTCGCGATTTTTGCCTCCCACATCGCCGATCTGACGCCGCCGCAATTCGCCGCTTTAGCCAAGCTCTACGATATCGGCGAGACCTCGCAGAACCAGCTCGGCACGCTGATCGCCATGGATGCCGCCACGGTGAAAGGCGTGATCGACCGGCTGAAGGCGCGCGGCCTGGTCGAGCTTTCCAAGCACGAGGTCGACAAAAGGCGGCTGCTGGTCAACCTGACGCCGGAAGGCCGCGAGGCGATCGAGCGGCTGATCCCGCTTGCCCGAACCATCACCGAGGAGACGCTGGCGCCGCTGACGGCCAAGGAGGCCGCGACGTTCCTGCGGCTGCTGGCGAAGCTGGCCTGAAACGTTGATTTCGACAGTGTAACACCCTTAGGCGCCGGAGGGACAGCACCCCCCTCTGGCCTGCCGGCCATCTCCCCCTCAGGGGGGAGATCAGCCGTCACCTTCGCTTTCGCCAATCGCCAACGCTGCAGGAAGAGCACCAGCGACCGAGCTGCCAATCTCCCCCTTGAGGGGGAGATGGCCGGCAGGCCAGAGGGGGGTTGGCGGGAACTCGACCTAGGCGTTTGGATTGGGTCGCGGCCTATCCACCACGCCCGTCCGCCTACAGGCCCACGCCAAACATCTCCCTCGCCTGCTCCGCCGTATAGTAGCCGAGCCGAACATCCTCGGCGACCTGCTTCGGGTCGCGCTCGCGCGGATCGCCATAGCCGCCTCCGCCCGGCGTGCCGACCCGCACGCGGTCACCGGCCTTGAGCGCGATGTCCTGCTCCTTGGAAAGATGCGGCGGCACATGCGCTTCGCCGCCCCGGAAGACGGTCACGCTGTTCGGCGCCCCGTCCTTGCCGCCGAGCGCGCCTTGCGGGCCGAAACGGCCGTGGTCCATCACGAAGGAGGCGCGGGCTTCACCTCGCAATATCTCGACCTCATAGGCAAGGCCGAAGCCGCCGCGATGCTTGCCGGCGCCGCCCGAGCCTTCGCGCAGCGCGTAGTGCCGGTAGAGCACCGGAAAGGCCTGCTCCATGATCTCGACCGGCGGCGATTTCGAAATGCCGATGGTCGAGCAACCGTTGCTCAACCCGTCATGGCCGGCATTGCCGCCATAGCCGCCGCCCGAGATCTGGTACATGACGTAGTCGCGTCCGCGCGCCGGATCGTTGCCGCCGAGCGCGAAATTGCCGCTGGAGCCGGCGGGCGCCGCCGTCACCTTCTCCGGCAACGCCTGCACCATGGCGGCGAACACCGCCTCGGCGATGCGCTGCGAGACTTCCGCCGCGCAGCCCGACACGGGGCGCGGATATTTGGCGTCGAGAAAGGTGCCCTCCGGCCGCTTGACGTTCAGCGGTTCGAAGGCGCCGGCGCTGATCGGCACCTCCGGAAAGATATGCCGCATGGCGAGATAGACCGACGACAAGGTCGTCGCCAGCACGCTGTTCATCGGCCCGGCGCAGGGCTTTGACGAGCCGGCGAAATCGAAGGTGAGCGTATCGCCCCTCTTCTCGACGGCGAGATTGATGGTCAGCGGTTCGTTCACCACGCCGTCGGAATCGACGAAGGCCTGCGAGCGATAGACGCCGTCCGGTATCACCGCGATCGAGGCGCGCATCTGCTCGGCGGCGCGGCGGCGCAACTCCGCGATCGCTTCGACGACGGTTTCGTCTCCGTAACGATCGAGGATTTCATTGAGCCTGTCCTGGCCGATCAGCAAGGCCGCCGCCTGCGCGCGGATGTCGCCGATGCGCTGGTCGGCAACGCGGATGTTCGAGCAGATGATGGCGTAGATCTCCGGATCGAGCACGCCTTTCTTGAACAGTTTTACCGGTGGTAGCCGCAAGCCTTCCTGCTCGACGGCGGTGGCCGACGCCGAGAAGCCGCCCGGCACCGAGCCACCGATATCCGGCCAATGGCCGGTGTTGGAAAGCCAGCAGAAGATCTTGCCGCCCCGGTAGACCGGCATGACGAAGCGCACATCCATCAGATGCGTGCCGCCGAGATAGGGATCGTTGACGATATAGATGTCGCCGGGTTCGGGGGCCAGGCAACGGCCGTCGGCGATCATCTCGATCACCGTCCTGGTCGAATATTGCATGACGCCGACGAACACCGGCAGGCCCTGGCTGCCCTGCGCGATCAGCGAGCCGTCGACCGCCGAATAGATGCCGTCCGAACGGTCGTTGGCCTCGGCGATGACCGGCGAGAAGGCCGCACGGGAGAACGTCAGGTCCATCTCGTCGCAGACCTGCTGCAAGGCTGCCTGCAGCACCGAAAGCGTGATCGTGTCGAGCTTTGCCCCTTCGAACGCGGACATAGTCAGGCCTCGCCGATGTCGATGATGATGTTGCCGTCGGCGTCCGAGCGCGCATGGTCGCCGGGTTCCAGCACGGTGGTGGCGTCCATCTGCTCCAGGATCGCCGGCCCCTGGATCACGGCGTCGAGCGGCAGCTTTTCGCGGGCGTAGACCGGCGTGTCGTGCCAGGTGCCGTGGTACCAGACCGGCCGGATCTCGCGCCGCGCCTCCTCGAGCGTCGCCGCGCGGCCCGCCGGGTCGATCAGCCGCGACAGGTCGATCTGCGGGCGCACGCCGGTGACCGAGGTGTTGAGGTTGACGAGATTGGCGCGGATTTCCGGCAACTCGACCTTGAAGCGGGCGAAATAGGCCTTCTCGAACAATTGCTGCAGCGTTTCTCGTGAAACCGAGGATGACGGCAGCGGCACATTGATGATGTGCGTCTGGCCGACGAACTGCATGTCGGCCGAATGGGTAACGCGGATCGCATCGGGCTTCACCGCTTCCTTGGCGATCAGCCCCTCGCCTTCGTCCCGGTGCCGTTCCAGCACCTCGCGAAGCTTCGCTTCGTCGAGGCTCGCTACGGGCATGTTGATTGTGTTGACGAAGTCATGCCGCATATCCGCGACGACGCAGCCGAGCGCGTTGGTGATGCCGGGGCGCGCCGGCACCAACACTCTCGGCAGGCCGAGTTCGCGGGCGAGAGCGGTCGCATGCAGCGGCCCGGCGCCGCCGAAGGCGAACAGCGCAAAATCGCGCGGATCGTGGCCGCGCGAGACGGAAACCATGCGGATGGCGCCCGCCATCTTCATGTTGCCAAGCCTCAGGATTGCACCCGCCGCTTCGACGCCGGAAAGGCCGGTGTGCTTGCCGATCCTGTCCTCGAAGATTGCCGTCACGCGCTCGACGGTGACCGGATTGTCGACGGCCAGCAGCTTCTTCGGCGCCAGCCGGCCGAGCACCAAATTGGCGTCGGTGATGGTGGGTTCCGTGCCGCCGCGCCCATAGCAGATCGGGCCTGGATTGGCGCCGGCGCTTTCCGGGCCGATCTGGATCAGTCCGGCCGCATCGACGCGGGCGATCGAGCCGCCGCCGGCGCCCACCGTGTGCACCGCCACCATCGGCACATGGATCGGCATCGCATATTCGATCTCGATCTCGTTGGAGACGGCGGGTTCGGCATTGCGGATCAGCGCCACGTCGGTTGAGGTGCCGCCCATGTCGTAGGTAACGAGATTGCCGAAGCCGGCACGTTTTCCGGTATAGGCGGCGGCAATCACGCCGGAGGCCGGGCCGGACATCACCGTCTTTGCCGATTCCAGCGTGACGAAACGGGCCGAGATCATGCCGCCATTGCCGTTCATGATCAGGAAGTCGCGCGCATAGCCTTTTGCGGCGAGCTCCTTGCGCAGCCGCTCGACATAGCGCTCGAGAATCGGCTGCACCGAAGCGTTGACCGCGGCCGTCACGCCGCGCTCGAACTCGCGCGCTTCCGAAAGCAGCGCGTGGCCGGTGGTGATGTGGCCGTTCGGCCAGAGCTCCGCCGCGATCTCGGCGGCGCGGCGTTCATGCGCCGGGTTGGCGTAGGAGTGCAGGAAATGGATGACGAGCGACTCGCAGCCCGCGTCGAGCAGCCGCGTCACCGCGTCGCGCATTTCGGCCTCGTCGAGCCGGACGCGGACGGCGCCGGAAGCCTCGACACGCTCCGACACTTCGAGCCGGAGGTCTCGCGAAATGACCGGCACGAAAGTGCCCGTCATGCCATAGGCTTGCGGTCTTGTGCGCCGTCCGAGCTCGATCACGTCGCGGAAGCCGTGCGTGGTGATCATGCCGGTTTTCGCCAGCCGGCGCTCCAGCACGGCGTTTGTCGTGGTCGTCGTGCCGTGCACGATGAGGTCGATGCCGTCGACCGGAAAGCCAGTGGCGCCAAGCGCGGCGACCACGCCAAAGGCTTGATTCTCCACCGTCGTCGGGGTCTTGGCGATATGCACCTTGCCGCCTGACTTGCCGTCGATCAGAAGCAGGTCGGTGAAGGTTCCGCCGACATCGATGCCGGCAACCACGCTTCCCGCCGACGCCGAAAATTTCTCATTCATTGCCGAAACCCGAAATGCCAGGACTACGGATATGCCTCGGTTTGGAAAGGCGTTTTACGCTGCCATCTTGACCTGAAGATCATTTGTATACTAATAAATTCGGGACACAAGAGCTTACCGCTTGGCAGTGTGTGAGGAGCACGTCGGAACCTGACCGTTCGGACGCGCAGGAGAAAGTTTGGCGCCAGCGCCTCGCGTCCGCGCCGGAAAGTTGGGTTGGAATGAACACGACATCCGCGTTGAACGTCGCCGGCGCAAAGCCGCTGCAGTTCCCGATCCCGGCCAATGTCTATGCCGAGACTGTGGTATCGGTGAAGCATTACACCGACCGGCTGTTCTCGTTCCGCATCACCCGGCCGCAGTCGCTGCGCTTCCGTTCCGGCGAGTTCGTCATGATCGGTCTGCCCAATGCCGAGAAGCCGATCTTCCGCGCCTATTCCGTCGCCAGCCCCGCCTGGGACGACGAGTTGGAATTCTTCTCGATCAAGGTGCCGGATGGTCCGCTGACTTCCGAGCTGCAGAAGATCCAGGTCGGCGATACCGTCATCATGCGCCAGAAGTCGACCGGCACGCTGGTGCTCGACGCGCTGACGCCTGCCAAGCGCGTGTTCATGATCTCGACCGGCACCGGCATCGCGCCCTTCGCCAGCCTGCTGCGCGATCCCGACACCTACGAAAAATTCGACCAGGTCATCCTCACCCACACCTGCCGCGACAATGCCGAGCTCACCTACGGCCAGGAGCTGGTGGCCGCGCTCGAGAGCGATCCGCTGATCGGCGAACTGACCGGCGGTCGCGTCACGCTCTACAATTCGACGACCCGCGAGGAGTCGGCGCGCATGGGCCGCATCACGGCGTTGATCGGCTCCGGCAAGTTCTATTCCGACCTCGGCATCGACAAGCTCAATCCCGAGACCGATCGCATCATGATCTGCGGCTCGATGCACATGCTGAAGGACGTCAAGGAACTCGCCGAGAGCCTCGGCTTCCAGGAGGGCTCGCTCAGCCATCCGGCCAGCTTCGTGGTCGAGCGCGCCTTCGTCGGCTGAGGCTCTTCCAGCGTTTTGACCATACGGTCAAAAATCAGCTGCTTTTGCCGCCTTTTTCCGCTATGAGCCACTGAAGGACTCGTGAAGCATCGCTTCACGGGCTATCTTCGTGCGTGTCGCCCAAAAGTGTTGAGCGGTTTTGGGAATACGACACGCACCAAGACCAAAAAGCGCGTGGTCGCTGGGAAAGGGCAGGAGATGAGCAGCACGATCCGCGAAGCGGGCGCAGGCGCAGGCGCGTCCAAGGTGATGTCGCTGCAGGCGCGCGCCGCGGCCAACACGCCGATGCCGCTGGAGCATGGCATTGCCCGGAACCCCGGCATGAAGCTCGATCTCGGCTTCCTGGAATCGGTGCGCAGCGTCAACCGCTCGGCGCTGGAGCGCCGCGTCGCCACGCTCACCAAGCGGCGCTCGATCAAGGCCGACAACCAGGCGGCCTGGCTGCTGCGGGTGATTGCCTGCATGGACCTGACGACGCTGAACTCCAACGACACCGACGAGCGCGTGCGCCGGCTCTGCGCCAAGGCGGTCAACCCGCTACGCCGGGATATCGTCGATGGTCTCGGCATCGCCGGCGAGACTATCCGTCCGGCGGCGGTCTGTGTCTACCATCCCTTCGTCGCCACCGCGGTTGATGCACTGCGCGGCACCGGCATCCATGTTGCCGCCGTCTCGACAGCTTTCCCGCATGGCCTTGCACCGCTCTCGACCCGCCTGCAGGAGATCGAGGCTTCGGTGCGTGACGGGGCCGACGAGATCGACGTCGTCATCCCGCGCGGCCTGGTGTACGGCGCCAAATGGCGCGAGCTGTTCAACGAGATCGTTGCCATGCGCGCCGCCTGCGGTGAGGCGCATCTCAAGGTCATCCTCGGCACCGGCGATCTCGCCACGCTGCGCAATGTCATGCTCGCTTCGATGGTGGCGATGATGGCGGGCGCCGATTTCATAAAAACCTCGACCGGCAAGGAAAGCGTCAACGCCACACTTCCCGTCGGCCTCGCCATGGTGCGCGCCATCCGCGCCTATTTCGAGGAGACCGGCTATCTGATCGGCTTCAAGCCGGCAGGCGGCATTTCCACTGCAAAAGTCTCGCTCGACTGGCTGGTGCTGATGAAGGAAGAGCTTGGCCGGCCGTGGCTGGAACCGGACCTGTTCCGCTTCGGCGCCTCCAGCCTGCTCACCGACATCGAACGCCAGCTCGAGCACCATTTGACCGGCCATTATTCGGCCAACCATCGCCACGCGATGGCGTAGCATCCACCCTCCCCCTTGTGGGGAGGGTCGCCGCGCAGCGGCGGGGTGGGGGTCGAAGAATCAGATCAGCCTGTCAAATGCATCAAACCATCAGCCATTTACCCCCACCCCGATCGGCGATGCCGATCGACCCTCCCCACAAGGGGGAGGGTAAAGGAGGCGCCCCATGAACATCCTCGAACGCTATCACGCCATGGAATACGGCCCGGCGCCGGAAGCCCGCAACGAGGCCGATGCCTGGCTGGCCTCGCGCGATTTTTCCAAGGCGTTGTTCATCGACGGTGCCTGGAAAGCGGCGGCGAACGGCAACACCTTCGACACCAGCGAGCCGTCCTCCGGCAAGCTGCTCGCCAAGGTTTCCGATGCGGGCACCGCCGACATCGACGCCGCGGTAGCGGCGGCTGCCAAGGCGCTGCCGAAATGGAGCGCCAGCTCAGGCTACGCCAGGGCCAAGGTGCTCTATGCCATCGGCCGCGCCATGCAGCGCCACCAGCGCCTGTTCGCGGTGCTGGAATCGATCGACAACGGCAAGCCGATCCGCGAGAGCCGCGACATCGACGTACCGCTGGCGATCCGCCATTTCATCCATCATGCCGGCTGGGCGCAGACGCTGGAAAAGGATTTCCCCGATCACAAGCCAGTCGGCGTCGTCGGCCAGGTCATCCCGTGGAATTTTCCGCTGCTGATGTTGGCCTGGAAGATTGCGCCCGCACTTGCCGCCGGCTGCACGGTGGTGCTGAAGCCCGCCGAGTTTACGCCGCTCACCGCGATCCTGTTCGCCGAGATCTGCGAGCGGGCAGGCGTGCCGAAGGGCGTCGTCAACATCGTCCAGGGCGGGCCCGAGGCGGGTGCGGCGATCGTCAATCATCCCGGCATCCAGAAGATCGCCTTCACCGGCTCTTCGGAAGTCGGCAAGATCATCCGCAAGGCGACGGCGGGATCGGGCAAGAAGCTCTCACTGGAGCTTGGCGGCAAGTCGGCCTTCATTGTCTTCGAGGATGCCGATCTCGACAGCGCCGTCGAGGGTCTGGTCGATGGTATCTGGTTCAACCAGGGCCAGGTCTGCTGCGCCGGCTCGCGCCTGCTCGTGCAGGAGGGCATCGCGGAAGCCTTCATCGCCAAGGTCAAGGTCAGGATGAGTCGGCTGCGCGTAGGCAGCCCGCTCGACAAGAACACCGATGTCGGCCCGCTGGTCGACCGCACGCAGCTCGACCGCGTCAAGGGCCTGATCGCCGAGGGCGCCAGGCAGGGCGCCGTCTGCTGGCAGCCGGACGCTGCCTTGCCGGCGACAGGCTACTATCATCTGCCGACGCTCGCGACATCTGTTTCGCCGGCTAACATCCTGGCACAGGAGGAGGTCTTCGGGCCGGTGCTGGCGACGATGAGCTTCCGCAACACCGAGGAAGCGATCGAGCTTGCCAACAACACGCGCTACGGCCTTGCCGCTTCGGTGTGGAGCGAGAATATCAATCTCGCTTTGCATGTCGCGCCGCAGTTGAAGGCCGGCGTGGTCTGGGTCAATGGCACCAACATGTTCGACGCCTCCTGCGGCTTCGGTGGCTACCGCGAAAGCGGCTTCGGTCGCGAAGGCGGGCGCGAGGGCATGTTCGAATATCTCGCCGCCAAGTTGCCTGTCGGCCCAGCCATCAAGCCGGTCGCCGCTGGCTCTGCCCAGCCCGTCGAGCAGGCCGACGGCACGGCCATCGACCGCACGGCAAAGCTGTTCATCGGCGGCAAGCAGGTGCGGCCGGACGGGAATTACTCTCTGGCTGTCGCGACCGCGAAGGGCAAGCTTGCCGGCGAGGTTGGCCTCGGCAACCGCAAGGATATCCGCGACGCGGTCGCCGCTGCCCGCGCGTGCAAGGCCTGGCCGGAAGCGACGACCTTCAACCGCAGCCAGGTGCTCTACTATTTCGCCGAGAACCTCTCCGGCCGCGCGGACGAATTTGCGGCGCGCCTCGTACAGCTCACGGGTGTCACTCCCAAGGCGGCGCGGGAAGAGGTCGAGCAGTCGATCGAGCGGCTGTTCCTTTATGCTGGCCTCGCCGACAAGTTCGAGGGCCGCGTCCACCAGCCGCCGGCCCGCGTCGTGACGCTTGCGCTGCATGAGCCGGTCGGCGTCGTCGGCATCGTCGCGCCGGACAACCAGCCGCTGCTCAATTTCATCTCGCTGGTGGCGCCGGCGCTCGCCATGGGCAACACCGTGGTGGCCGTCCCCTCCGAGCGTCACCCGCTTTTAGCCACCGACCTCTACCAGGTGATCGAATATTCCGACGTTCCGGCCGGCGCCATCAACATCGTCACCGGCCGCAGCGCCGAACTGGCCGGCGTGCTGGCCAAGCATGACGATGTCGACGGGCTCTGGGTGTTCGCCGATGCCGACACCTGCGCCGAGGCGGAGGCCGACTCCATCGGCAATCTCAAGCGCGTCTGGACCGGCAATGGCCGCAGTCTCGACTGGGCTTCGAGCGAAGCCGCCGGCGAGGCCTTCCTGCGCCGCGCCATCGAGGTCAAGAACGTCTGGGTGCCTTACGGCGATTAGAGCAATTCCAGGAAAAGTGGCAACGGTTTTCCGTCCGGAATTGCGTAAAAACAAAGAGATAGAGTGGTTCACCATTTCCGTGAAATGGTAAACCACTCTAAGCGCCCCGATCGAACGGCAGCGGGCCTTGGAGATTGAGGCGCGTTTGCCGCAGTCTTGCCGGCTTGACGCATCGTCACATGTTCTTTAACCAGAAAAAACAATTGGCCTGCGGCAAGCAGCCGGTCAGGCGGCAGGCTCGCCTGGCACATTGCGTCCCGTCTGGCCGCCGGTAAGAAAAGCTCGCGAGACCTGGAGGGAAGAATGGCGGATCTGGCAGGCAAGGTGGTCGTCGTCACCGCGGCGGCGCAAGGCATCGGGCGGGCGAGCGCGCTGGCCTTCGCCAAGGCAGGTGCCACGGTTCATGCCACCGACATCAACGAGCAGCTTTTGGCCGAGCTCGCCAAGACATCCGGCATCAAGACCCGCAAGCTCGATGTGCTCGACGACGCGGCCGTCGCTACAGCCTTCGCCGAGATCGGCCGGGTCGATGTGCTGTTCAACTGCGCCGGCTTCGTCCATTCCGGCTCCATCCTCGAAATGACCGATGCCGACCTCGAATTCGCGCTCAACCTCAATGTCCGCTCGATGATCCGTACCATCCGCGCGGTGCTGCCCGGCATGCTGGAGCGCGGCGATGGCTCGATCATCAACATGGCCTCGCTGGCGAGCTCGCAGAAGGGCGTGCCGAACCGCTTCGTTTATGGCTTGACCAAGGCGGCGGTCGTCGGCCTCACCAAAGCGGTCGCCGCTGATTATGTGGCCAAGGGCATCCGCTGCAACGCCATTTGCCCCGGTACGGTCGAGAGCCCGTCGCTGCAGGACCGCATGCATGCGCAGGGCGATTATGAAGCGGCGCGCGCCGCCTTCATCGCTCGCCAGCCCATGGGAAGGCTGGGCACGCCCGAGGAGATCGCCGATCTCGCCGTCTATCTGGCGGGAGCGACCTATACGAGCGGGCAGGCCTACAATATCGACGGTGGCTGGTCGATCTGATTGCCGCCGGGAAAAGATCATTGGCGAACAGGAAGATCGCGCCCAACGCCGCGTTTATCTGCAGAGGATCGGAAAGTCTGAAAATCCTGTCCGCGACCGCCCCAGGCGCGCTGCGCGCTTGTCGGAGATTGGCTTGATGGATACGGTCCGCCGGCCTTCGCAATCAAAGCCGTCGCCCGGGCGAAGAATTTTGCAAAACGGCCTTCGGCCGCAAGTAGGAGAACAAAGATGAAGTTGCTGCGCTATGGCGAGGTGGGGAGCGAGCGTCCCGGCCTGCTCGATCAGGATGGCACGATCCGCGACCTTTCGGCCCATGTCGCCGACATCGCCGGCACCGCGCTCCATCCGGCTTCGCTGGAGATGCTCTCGAAGCTCGATCCGAAATCGCTGCCGGCGGTTTCCGGTAGCCCACGCATCGGCGCCTGCGTTGCCGGCACGGGAAAATTCATCTGCATCGGCCTCAACTATTCCGACCATGCCGCCGAAACCGGCGCCACCGTGCCGCCGGAGCCGATCATTTTCATGAAGGCGAGCTCGGCCATCGTCGGGCCGGACGACGACGTGCTTATCCCGCGCGGTTCGGTCAAGACCGACTGGGAGGTCGAGCTCGGCGTCGTCATCGGCAAGACGGCGAAGTATGTCAGCGAGGACGACGCGCTCGACTATGTTGCCGGCTATTGCGTCGCGCACGACGTTTCCGAGCGCGCCTTCCAGGCCGAGCGCCAGGGCCAGTGGACCAAGGGCAAGTCCTGCGACACCTTCGGTCCGATCGGCCCGTGGCTGGTGACCAAGGACGAGATCGCCGACCCGCAGAATTTGAAGATGTGGCTGACCGTCAACGGCAAGACGATGCAGAACGGCTCGACCAGGACCATGATCTACGGCGTCAAATATCTGGTCGCCTATCTCAGCCAGTTCATGTCGCTGCATGCCGGCGACATCATCTCCACCGGCACGCCGCCCGGCGTCGGGCTGGGCATGAAGCCGCCGGTGTTCCTGAAGCCCGGCGACGTCGTCGAGCTCGGCATCGAAGGCATGGGCCAGCAGATGCAGACGTTCAGGGCGGACGAGTAAGAGCGGACTTCCCCTTCTCCCCTTGTGGGGTGAGGTGCGGTCCGCTTTAGCGGGCGAAAAGCCAATTGCCTGGCTTTTCGAGCTTCGAACGCCCTGAGCCTGCGAAGGGCCGGGTGGTGGCCGATCCACCCCCCGGCCGGGTCCCCGCTGCTTCGCAGCGTCCCGGCGTTCGCCGGCCTTTCATCGTGCCACTGGCACGATGAATTCGCTTCGCGAACCGGCTGCTCACCCCACAAGGGGAGAAGGGGAGGCTGGCGCTTATTTCAACACTCTTCCATCCGCCCCAAATCGGTACGTTTTCGCAGGATCCGGCGTGGCATACAGCGTCGAACCCGGCTCGGCGTTGTAGACGCCGAAGATGCGCACCGTCAGCAGCCCGGCCTTCTCGCAGTCGAGATAGAGATTGGTGTCGGCGCCGAGATGCTCGGCATGCACCACCGTGCCCTTCCAGGCGCCGGAGCTCGGATCGACGGTCAGATGTTCCGGCCGCACGCCGACGGTCTTCGCCGTCTCGCCCAGTTTGGCGCCGTCGATGAAATTCATCTTCGGCGAGCCGATGAAGCCGGCGACGAAATCGTTGGCCGGCGAATTATAGAGCTCCATCGGGCTGCCGATCTGTTCGATCCGCCCGGCGTTGAGCACCACGATCTTGTCGGCCAGCGTCATCGCCTCGACCTGGTCGTGGGTGACATAGATCATCGTCGCCTTCAGCCGCCGGTGCAGCTGCGCGATTTCCAGCCTTGTGTTGACACGCAAGGCGGCATCGAGGTTCGACAGCGGCTCGTCGAACAGGAAGAGTTTTGGTTCGCGCACCACGGCGCGGCCGATGGCGACGCGCTGGCGCTGGCCGCCAGAAAGCTCCGCCGGGCGCCGCTCGAGATAGGGCTCCAGCGACAACATGGTGGAAGCGATCTTGATGCGGCGGTCGATCTCGGCCGTCGGCGTGCCGGCCTGCTTCAGGCCGAGGCCCATATTGTTCTTCACCGTCAGATGCGGGTAAAGCGCATAGGTCTGGAACACCATGGCGATGCCGCGTTTTGCCGGCGGCGTGACCGAGACGTCGTCGCCGTCGATCAGCACCCGTCCCGAGGTCGAATCCTCCAGCCCGGCGATGACGCGCAGCAGCGTCGACTTCCCGCAGCCGGACGGGCCGACGAAGACGACGAACTCGCCGTCATTGACCTCGAGGTCGATGCCCTTCAGCACCTCGACCGGCCCGAATGCCTTCTTCACATTCTCGATGTTCAGCGAGCCCACGGCTTCGTCCTTGTTCTAGAGTTTGATCGGGGCGCCGCTGCGCACGCTCTCGTCGGCGGCAAGGCAGACGGCGAGAGATTTCACGGCGTCGTCCATGTGGCGGGTGAGGTCGATGTCCTCGCGGATGGCCTTCAGCAGGAAGGCCTGTTCGAGGTCGCAGAGCTCCTGGTGTCCCGGCTCGCCCTCCATCGACAGCAGCTCGTCCTCCTTGGCGAACCTGCCGTCCGGCCCGGTCGCGGCGCTATGCAGGCGGATGGTCGAGGTTTTTGTGTGGGTGTCGATGTCGTCGGACTTCACGCCCTCCTTCATCACGATCGACACGCAGCCTTTGGGCGACATCACGTCCTTCACGAAGAAGGCGGTCTCCGAAATCATCGGACCCCAGCCGGCTTCGTACCAGCCGACCGAGCCGTCCTCGAACAGCACCTGGAGGTGGCCGTAATTGTACATCGAAGGCGCCACTTCATCGCTGAGCCGCACGCCCATGCCGCGCACCTCGACCGGTCTCGCGTCGGTGATCTGCAGCATCACGTCGAGATAGTGCACGCCGCAGTCGACGATCGGCGATGTCGTCTGCATCAACTGCTTGTGCGTCCCCCAGGTGTGGCCTGAGGACTGCTGGTTGAGGTTCATGCGAAAGACATACGGACCGCCGAGCTTGCGCGCTTCGGCGATCAGCCTCATCCAGGACGGATGATGTCGCAGGATATAGCCGATCACCAGCTTCTTGCCGTTGGCCTTGGCGGCATCGACGACGCGCCTGGCATCCGCCACTGTCGTTGCCAGCGGCTTCTCGACGAAGACATGGCAGCCCGCCTCGAATGCGCGCACCGCATAGTCGGCATGGCTGTCCGAATAGGTGGCGATCGCGGCGACGTCGGGTTTCTCGTCGCGCAGCGCGTCCTCGAATGAGCGCCTGATGCCATAGCCCGCGAGCCCGTCCGGCAGCGGCACGTCAGACCGGTTGACGAGCGCCGCGATCTCGAAGCCCGGATTGGTGTGGTAGGCGAGCGCGTGGCTGCGGCCCATATTGCCGAGGCCGGCGATGACGACGCGTAGGGGTTTTTCTGAACTCACTTGACGGCTCCCGACGTGATGCCGCGGATCAGCTGCCGCGAGAAGATGACGTAGAGGATCAGCACCGGCAGGATCGCCAGCGAGAGCGCCGCCAGGATCGCGTTCCAGTTGGTGACGAACTGGCCGAGGAAGAGCTGCGCGCCGAGCGTCACGGTCTTGGTCTCTTCCGACGGCGCCAGGATCAGCGGGAACCACAGGTCGTTCCAGATCGGGATCATGGTGAAGACGGCGACCGTCGCCATCGACGGGCGCACCAGCGGCAGCACTAGCCGGAAGAAGATCGTATATTCCGACAGCCCGTCGATGCGGCCGGCGTTCTTCAGGTCGTCGGACACCTGTTTCATGAACTCCGACAGGATGAAGATGGCGAGCGGCAGGCCTTGCGCGGTGTAAACCAGGATCAGCGCCGTCAGCGTGTTGACCAGCCCGGTCGCCACCATCAGCTGCAGGATGGCGACGGTGCCGAGGCGGATCGGGATCATGATGCCGAGCGCGAGATAGAGCCCCATCAGCGCGTTACCGCGGAAGCGGTATTCCGACAGCGCGAAGGCGGCCATCGCGCCGAACAGAAGCACGAAGAACAGCGAGGCGACGGTGACGATGAGGCTGTTCTGGAAATAGTGCAGGAAGTCGCCCTGTCCGAAGACGGTGGTGTAGCCGACCAGGTCGAAGGTGCTCGGCGTCGGCGGCGTCAGCGGCGCGCCAAAGATGCCGGCGCGCGACTTGAACGAGTTCACAATGACCAGGATCACCGGGAATAGCGCGATCGCCGTATAGGTCAAAAGGACCGCGTGGGCGCCGATGGTGCGGGGAAGAGAGTGGGTTGCGGTGCTCATAGCGCCCTCAGAACTGGTAGCGACGCAAACGCGTCTGGACGAGGAACAGGTAGACGCAGACGCCGGCAAGGATGATCAGGAACATCATCGTGGCGATCGTTGCACCCATGTTCGGGTCGCCGACCTGCAGTTGGAAGCCGAAGAAGGCACGGTAGAGGAAGGTGCCGAGGATGTCGGTCGAATAGTTCGGACCGGCGAGCGCCCCTTGCGCCGTGTAGATCAGGTCGAAGGCGTTGAAATTGCCGACGAAGGTCAGGATCGAGATGATGCCGATAGACGGCAGGATCAGCGGCAGCTTGATCTTCCAGAACTGCGCCATCCCGGTGACGCCGTCGCATTCGGCCGCCTCGATAACCTCATCGGGGATCGACAGAAGCGCTGCATAGATCAGCATCATCGGGATGCCGACGAACTGCCAGACCGAGACCAGGCTAAGCGCGGTCAGCGCATACTGCTCCTTGCCGAGCCACGGGGTGAACAGGCTCTTCAGCCCGACGAAGTCGAGCAGATGCGGCGCCACGCCCCAGATCGGCGACAGGATCAGCTTCCAGGCGAAGCCGACGATGACGAAGGACAGGATCGTCGGCACGAAGATCGCCGTGCGGTAGAAGGCGGCGAAGCGCAGCCGGGGGCTCGACAGAAGCGCCGCCAGCAGGATGCCGATCGGGTTCTGCACCAGCATGTGGATGATGAAGAACCAGACGTTGTTCCTGAGCGCATTCCAGAAATTCACCGACCAGTTGGGGTCGCCGAACAGCGTGCGGAAATTGCCCAGCCCGACGAAGACCTGGGACTGCTCGATGTTGCGGAACAAGGAAAGCTGCAGCGTGCCGAACAGCGGCAGGATCATGATCGCCGTGTAGACGAGCACCGCCGGTGCCAGGAAGACGGCGATATGCCAACGGATCGGTTTCTTGGGTCGTGTTTGTGCGGCCATGAGTTCGGTCCCCGCCGTCTCTCGGTTCAAGGTCGATGAATGCTTAGCGGATGCCTCGATGCACGGCCTGATTGTCCCATTCGCGGGTGGACAAGGCCAGCGACGGTGCGGCTTCGTCTTCCCCGCAAGATGAGGGTAGGACCGAGAGGCGGCGCCGACAATCGCTATCTCAAATGAGCGTATTCCGGGGAACCGGCCGGGCTGGGCGCCCGGCCGGCTCGATTGGCTTTCAGCTTACTTCGCCGGCTTGTACCAGCTGTCGAGACCGTCCTGAAGCTTCTTGGCCGCGGCTTCCGGCGTGTCGGTGCCGTTGATCACGTTGGCCGATTCCACCCAGGTCTCGTTCTCGAGGTTCGGCGTGCCGCGCGACAGGATCTGGTAGGTTGACCGGATCGTCGACTTGCACTTGCCGCGCCAGGAGACGAATTCCTGCGCCAGCGGGTCTTCCATCTTCACCGGGGTGCTGTTCAGGCTGAAGAAGCCCGGCAGCGCGTTGGCGTAGATGGTGGCGAAGTCCGGCGAGGCGACCCAGGCCAGGAACTTCTTCGCCTCTTCCGGATGCTTCGATGCCGCATTCAGGCCCATGCCGATGTCGGTATGGTCGGAAATGTAGCAGGTGTCGCCGGCCTTCTGCACCGGCGGCGGGAAGGCGCCCATCTTGAACTGCGCCTGCGTGTTGAACAGGCCGATTTCCCACGAGCCTGCCGGATAGATAGCGGCGCGGCCGAGCGTGAACAGGTTCTGGCTGTCCGGATAGGTCTGCGCCTCGAAGCCGTCGCCGAGATAGGGCTTCCACTTGGCCAGTTCCTTGTAGGGCGCAACCCATTGCGGATCGGTCAGCTTCTGCTCGCCCTTGATCAGCGCCAGGCGGCCTTCCTCGCCCTTCCAGTAGTTCGGGCCGATGTTCTGGTAGCCCATGGTCGCGGCTTCCCAGAGGTCCTTGGTGCCCATCGCCATCGGGATATAGGTGCCGTCGGCCTTGATCTTGTCGAGCACGGCGTAGAACTCGTCCATCGTGGTCGGCACCTTGAGGCCGAGCTTGTCGAAGGCGTCCTTGTTGTAGATGAAGCCGTGGATGACCGAGGCCATCGGCACGCAGAAGCTCGACTTGCCGTCGTCGGTCTGCCAGGCAGACTTGGCGACCGGCGAGAAGTTCTCCATGCCGGGCAGCGAGCTGAGGTCGGCGAGGTTGCCCTTCTTGAACAGCTCCAGCGAGTTGTCGAAGGGGCGGCAGGTGATCAGGTCGCCCGCCGAGCCGGCGGCGAGCTTGGCGCCGAGCGCGGCGTTGTACTCGGTCGGCGCCGAGGGCGCGAACACCACCTTGATACCGGGGTTCTTGGCCTCGAAAGCCGGGATCAGCTTGTCCTTCCAGATGGTCAGGTCGTCGCCGCGCCAGCTTTCGATGTTGAGCGTCACGTCCTCGGCGAGAGCCATCCCGGTCGTGCCGAGGATGCTTGTGCCGAGCAGAAGGGCCGTCAGTAGTTTGGTCGTCATGTTCAGTCTCCCTGTTGACCTTTTTCAGGTTCGGTTCTGATGAGAACAGGGGCTAGCGCCCCTTGCTCCCCTCGATCGCGGAAAGCGCCGGTCTGAGTTTCTGGCCGGCTCCTTCCAGTATCTTCTCGGCCGCGTCGGTGTTGGCAGCGCCTGCGGCGAGCAGAATGGCAGTCTTGACGACACCGCCGCTCTCTTCGAGCAGCCGCGCCGCGTCGTCGCGGCTGCGCCCGGTGATGGCGGCGACCATGCGGACCGCGCGGTCGCGCAGCTTGACGTTGTCAGCGGTGAGGTTGACCATGTAGCCGTCGTACACATGGCCGAGATGGATGGCCGCGAGCGTCGACAGCATGTTGAGCGCGATCTTCTGCGCGGTGCCGGCACCCATGCGGGTCGAGCCGGCGATCAGCTCCGGCGGCGTCTCGAGCAGGATGGCGACATCGGCCTCGCCGAACACCGGCGCGCCCCTGTTGTTGGCGATGGCGATGGTTGCGGCACCCCGGCGCCGCGCATCGTCGATCGCCTGGACGGCATAGGGCGTCGAGCCGCTGGCAGAGATGGCGATCAGGCAGTCGCCCTTGCCGATATTGGCCTTCGCGACGGCCGCGGCTGCTTCCTCGGTGTCGTCTTCCGGTCCGCCTGCGAGCGTGCGGAAGGCCTCGTCGCCGCCGGCGATCAGGATGGCGATGCGGTCACGCGCGATGCCGAATGTGCCTGGAAGCTCCAGCGCGTCGGCAACAGCCATCAGGCCGGAGCTGCCGGCTGCCGCGTAGGCGAGCCGGCCGCCCGCCTTCAATTGTCTTGCGATGAGTTCGGCTGCCTCGGCGATTGCCGGAATGGCGCCATGCACGGCCTTGGCGGCCTCGATCTGGGCGTTGGCGAGGAACGAAAGGATGGCATCCGGGGTCTGGACATCCAGCCCCTCGGCGTTCTGATGAAGCGCTTCCGTGCGCGTCTCGGCCATCCGCTTTCCTCCAACTGAGCGAACAATACCAAAAAAATACCACTTGTCCACATCCATTAACGGATTTCGTCGCTCGAAATTGGCTTGCCGGCAAATTTCTGTGATTTTTCAATAAAATGCGCCTTAATCTTTTTTGAACCGAAATTAACGCTTGGCTATTGGTATTTTATTGGTATTATCGTGCCCGAGGAGAAATCGCGTGAAATTCGTGCTTGGCATCGATGGCGGCGGCACCAGCTGCAGAGCGGCCCTTGCGACCGTCGACGGCAACGTCGTCGGCCGCGCCAAAAGCGGCGCGGCCAACATCCGTACCGATCTTACCGGCGCGCGCGCCAACATCGTCGAGGCGGCGAGGCAGGCTTTTCTGGCCGCCGGCCAGGATCCGGAGCTGATCCCTGCGACGCCCGCCGTCCTCGGTCTCGCCGGCGCCAATGTCGGCACCTACAGGCAGCAGCTCGAGGCGATCCTGCCTTTCAGCAAGAGCCGCGTCGAAACCGATGCCGAGATCGCGCTCGAGGGCGCGGTCGGCTCCGGCGACGGCGCCATGGCCATTCTCGGCACCGGCACCGCCTATATGGCGCGCAAGAATGGCAAGTCACGCGCCATCGGCGGCTGGGGCTTCCAGGTCGGCGACCAGGGCAGCGGCGCCCGCATCGGCCGCGATCTGCTGGAGCAGACGCTGCTTGCCTATGATGGCATCCGTCCGGGCTCGCCGCTGACGGAGGCGATGCTCGGCGTGTTCCGCAACAATCCCGAAGACGTGGTCGAGTTCACCACCAATGCCAAGCCGGGCGATTTCGGCGGTTTCGCGCCGAAAGTCTTCGAGCATGCCGCCAAGGGCGATCTCGTCGCCAACTGGATCCTCGACAAGGCGGTTGCCGATGTCGAAGCCTCGCTCGGCGCGCTCGATCTCGCCGACGACGCTCCGCTGTGCCTGCTCGGCGGCCTTGCGCCACTTTATGCGCCGCGTCTGTCGGCGCGCTACCAGGCGCTGCTGAAAGCCCCGCTCGACGACGCGCTCGGCGGCGCGGTGCAGATGGCCGCGCGCATCTTCGCCGGCAAATCGGGGACTGGCCGATGAGCGCCGCCGACCAGATCTTCGCCATGCTGCCGGAGGCGTCGCAATGAGCGCCGCCGACCAGATCTTCGCCATGCTGAAAGAATCCTCGCAAAGCGGCGCGCCGCTTTACCTGCAGCTCAGGAAAAGCATCGAGGAAGCGGTCAGTCGCGGCCTGATCGGGCCGGGCGACGCGCTGCCGTCGGAGCGCGATATCGCGAGCAAGGCCGACATCTCGCGCGTCACCGTGCGCAAGGCCGTGCAGGACCTGGTCAAGGGCGGCATCCTCGTCCAGCGCCATGGCTCCGGCACCTTCGTCGCCCCGCGCATGGAGCGCGTCGAGCAGTCGCTGTCGAGGCTCACTTCCTTCACCGAGGATATGGCGCGCCGCGGCATGGCCGTGCGCTCGTCCTGGCTCGATCGCGGCCTCTATGCGCCCTCGCCGGACGAGATGATGGTGCTCGGCCTGTCGTCGAGCGAGCTGGTGGCGCGTGTGGCGCGCCTGCGCATCGCCAACGACACGCCGCTGGCGATCGAGCGCGCCGCGATTTCTGCGAGCGTGCTGCCCGACCCCGAGGCGATCGGCTCCTCGCTCTACGCCGCGCTCGAACTAACCGGCAACCGCCCGGTGCGGGCGGTGCAGCGCATCTCGGCCGCCAATCTCGGCGAAGCCGACGC
The DNA here is from genome assembly GCF_033977345.1 of Mesorhizobium dulcispinae. Taxonomy (NCBI): domain Bacteria; kingdom Pseudomonadati; phylum Pseudomonadota; class Alphaproteobacteria; order Hyphomicrobiales; family Phyllobacteriaceae; genus Mesorhizobium; species Mesorhizobium dulcispinae. The sequence continues at coordinate 84,627 of NZ_JAVIIY010000006.1, read as the reverse complement.
GCGGCTCCTGGAAGTGCCGCCGGGGGTTGCCGGCCTGCACATCGAACGTATTTCCTATCTGGCGAGCGGCAAGGTCATCGAATTCACCCGTTCGATCTACAGGGGCGACGCCTATGACTTCGTCGCGGAACTCCGGCTGACCGGGCCGGGAGAGGAGATCCGGCCATGAGCGCAACCACCACCCATATGCGGCGCGAGATCGAGGAGATCCCTGAGGCCACCGCCCGCCTGCTCAAAGGCTCCGCCACGGTGCTGGCCGAAGCCGGCCGCGGCCTTCGCGAGCGCGATCCGAATTTCGTCGTCACCGTGGCGCGCGGCTCGTCCGACCACGCTGCCACCTTCATGAAATATGCCGTGGAATTGACCGCCGGCCTCGCGGTCGCTTCCGTCGGCCCGTCGATCGCCTCCATCTACGGCGCGAAGCTGAGGCTGCGCGGCTCGGCTTGTCTCGCCATCTCGCAATCGGGCAAGAGCCCCGACATCGTCGCCATGGCCGAAACGGCGCGGGCCGGCGGGGCGCTGACAGTTGCCATCACCAACACGGCCGACTCTCCCCTGGCGCGCGCCTCGGATTACGCCATCGACATTCTAGCCGGCCCCGAGCGCAGCGTCGCGGCCACCAAGACCTTCGTCAATTCGGCCGTCGCCGCCCTGGCGCTGATGGCGCACAGCACCGGCGATGAGGCGCTGCTTGCCGCGCTTGCCCGCCTGCCCGAGCATTTCGAGAAGGCCATCGCCTGCGACTGGATGGCGCTGGCAGCAGTGCTCGAGACGCCGCGGTCGCTGTTCATCCTCGGCCGCGGCCCTTCCTTCGCGATCGCCAGCGAGGCGGCGCTGAAGTTCAAGGAGACCTGCGCCATGCATGCCGAGGCCTATAGCGCAGCGGAAGTCATGCACGGGCCGCTGGCGCTGGTCGGGCCGGGTTTCCCGGTCCTGGCGCTCGCCGCCCGCGATGCGTCGGAACCTTCGGTGGCCGAGGCCGCCGACAGTCTGGCGGCCAAGGGCGCGGCCGCTTTCGCCACTTCCGACAAGGCAAAGAGCGCCAGGCTGCTGCCGCATGTCGCGACCGGCCATCCGCTGACCGACCCGCTGCCGCTGATCGTGTCCTTCTACGGCTTCGTCGAGGCCTTCGCCCGCCATCGAGGCCTCGATCCGGATGCGCCGCGCAATCTGCGCAAGGTGACGGAAACCATATGAGCGACCGTTTCGCCCTCACCGGCGCCCGCATCTTCGACGGCGCCGACTGGCATGACGATGCGGCTCTCGTCGTCAAGGACGGCATGGTCGAGGCCATTCCGCCCGCTGGCGCCATTCCGCCCGGCGTCTCCCGGGTCGAAACGGGCGGCGGCCTGCTCGTTCCCGGCTTCGTCGACATCCAGGTCAATGGCGGCGGCGGCGTCATGCTCAACGACCATCCCGATGTCGCCTCGATCGAGACCATCTGCCGGGCGCACGCGCCCTTCGGCACCACCGCGCTCCTGCCGACGCTGATCACCGACACGCCGGCGATCACTGCCGCAGCCGTCGCCGCCGGCGCCGAGGCCGCACGAAAGAAAGTGCCGGGCTTTCTCGGCCTGCATCTCGAAGGTCCGCATCTGTCGATCGCCCGCAAGGGCGCGCATGACCCGGCACTCATCCGGCCGATGACCGAGGCCGACCAGGCGGCACTGATCGCCGCCCGCCGGGGTCTCCCGGTGCTGCTCACCACGATCGCGCCGGAATCGGTCGAGCCGGCCCGTGTCGCGGCATTGGCCAAGGCCGGCATCGTCGTCAGCCTCGGCCATTCCGACACCGACTACGCCACGGCAACGGCCTTCGCCGAGGCAGGCGCGACGGTCGTCACGCACCTCTTCAACGCCATGAGCCAGATCGGCAATCGCGAGCCGGGACTGGCCGGCGCGACCATCGACACCGGCAAGTTCTACGCCGGCATCATCGCCGACGGCATCCATGTCCATCCCGGCACCATGACGCTTGCGCTCAACGCCAAAAAAGGCCCGGGCAAGATCCTCTTGGTCACCGACGCCATGGCGACGATCGGCACTGACATGACGTCTTTCACGCTCAACGGCCGCACCATCTACCGCAAGGACGGCAGCCTCAGGCTCGCCGACGGCACCCTTGCCGGCGCCGACCTGGACATGATCTCGGCCGTTCGCTTCATGCACCGCGTGGTTGGGCTGGAGCTCGGCGAGGCGCTGCGCATGGCCTCGCTCTACCCTGCCGAGGCGATCGGCCAGGCGCACCGCCTCGGCCGCTTCGCCAACGGCACCGTCGCCGACATTGTTGGCTTGTCGGCGGATCTGGATATCAAAAATGTCTGGATCGGCGGCGAGAAGGTGTTTGCCGCCTCAACCGGCAACTAGCCGGCTTTGCCCGTGGCGTAGATATCCTTATACGCTTCGCGCAGAACGTTCTTCTGCACCTTGCCCATCGTGTTGCGCGGCAATTCGTCGACGAAGATAACCTGCTTCGGATGCTTGTATTTCGCCAGCCGCCCGGCGATGGCGGCGGCGACGTCGGCGGCGCTGATCGTCGAGCCGGGCTTCCGCACCACCACCGCCGTGACGCCTTCGCCGAAGTCGGGATGCGCGACGCCGATCACGGCGCTTTCGCTGACGCCGGCCAGCGCATCGATCTCGCTTTCGATCTCCTTCGGATAGACGTTGTAGCCGCCCGAGATGATCAGGTCCTTGCCTCGGCCGACGATATGGACATAGCCGTCGGCGTCGATCAGGCCGAGATCGCCGGTGATGAAGAAACCGTCGTCGCGGAACTCGGCCTTGGTCTTCTCCGGCATCCGCCAATAGCCGGCAAAGACGTTCGGCCCCTTGACCTCGATCATGCCGATCTCGCCCTGGGCAAGCGGTTTGCCGTCCTCGGGGTCGGCGATGCGCAGCGAGACGCCCGGCAGTGGAAAGCCGACTGTGCCGGCGCGCCGCTCGCCGTCATAGGGGTTGGACGTGTTCATGTTGGTTTCGGTCATGCCGTAGCGTTCGAGGATGGCGTGGCCGGTGCGCTCGCGCCAGGCATTGTGCGTCTCGGCAAGCAGCGGCGCCGAGCCGGAGATGAACAGCCGCATGGTCTTGGCCGCTTCCTTCGTCAGGCCGTCCTGCTGTAGGAGCCGCACATAGAAGGTCGGCACGCCCATCAGCGCGGTCGCGCGCGGCAGAAGCGAGATGACACGGGCGGGATCGAATTTTTGCTCGAAGAACATCCTGGCGCCGGCCATCAGGATGACGTTGGTCGCGACGAACAGGCCGTGCGTGTGGAAGATCGGCAGCGCGTGGATCAGCACGTCGTCGGCGCCAAAACGCCAGTGCTCGACCAGCACGCGCGCGTTGGAGGCCAGGTTCTCGTGGCTAAGCATGGCGCCCTTGGAACGGCCGGTCGTGCCTGAGGTGTAGAGGATGGCGGCGAGATCGTCCGGACCGCGCGCTACGTCCGCGAAATCCCCCGGCTGCAGCGCCGCGCGATCCGCAAGCGCGCCCCGTCCGTCGCGGCCAAGCGTCAGCGTCGCGGCCCCCACCGATGCGGCAAGCGATTGGATGTCCATTGCCTTTTCCGGATCGCAGACGACCAGCCGCGGTTCGGCGTCGCGGAAGAAATAGTCGAGCTCCGGCAGCGTGTAGGCGGTGTTGAGCGGCAGGAAGATGGCGCCGGCGCGTAAGGACGCGAGATAGAGGAGCAAAGCTTCCGGGGTCTTCTCCACCTGCACGGCGATGCGATCGCCGGGCCGGACGCCCGCTTGCGTCAGCGCGTGCGCAAATTGCCCGGACCGTTCCAGCATGTCGCCATAGGAGATCGAACGCCCGTCATCCGTTTCCATCAGCAGCCGACCGGGCGCCGGCATGCCGGCCCGAAAGGCGCCGAACAGGTGGTTGGTCATGATCGTCCTATGGCCTCATCGCTGACGGCATTTCGTCGGTTCGGCCAGAGCGAATATCAGATTTGCCAGCCAGAGCAATTCCAGGAAAAGTGCCTGGCGGTTTTCCGTCCGGAATTGCGTAAAAACAAAGAGATAGGGGGAGCTATTTGCGGCCGCGCGCGGCCTTGCCTGCGCGAGCCGTCGGATCGTAGTCCTGGTTGAGCCGCGCCATGCACCTCTCCGCTGTCAGCCGGTAGTGACTGAGCAAGGCTTCGACGGCGCCGTCGGCGTCGCCGTCCAGTGTCCGCTCGGCAATCGTCCGGTGCTCGCCGAGATCGTCGCGTTCGGAGCCCGGGCCGCGCTGCGAGATCAGCCGGTAGCGGGAGGCCTGGTCGGAAAGCTGGTCGCAAAAGCCGATCAGCCAATGCGAACGGCAGGCCGAGATCAGCGCGCGATGGAAGGCGCGGTGCAGCGTCTCCCATTCCGGATTGTTGGTTGCCGGGTCGTTGGGCTGGCGCCGCTCGGCGCGCGCCAGGCGGTGAAGGGCGAGCACCAGCTGCTCTTCCCATTCCGCTGTGCGGTGCGCCATGGATTCGCGCAATGCGCGTTCCTCCAGCCAGCAGCGCGTGCGGGTGAGCTCCTCCAATTCGGCCGCGCTCACCGGCATCAGGAAGAAGCCGCGCTGGTCATGGCGACCGAGCAGGCCCTCGGCGGCAAGACGGTTGAGCGCCTCGCGCACCGGTGAGGCCCCGGCGCCATAGCGGGAAACGACCCATTCGACGCGCAGCTTGCCCTCGGCTTCCAAAGCTCCGCGCAGCAGGTCGTCGCGGAGCTGCTGGTAGACCGAACTGGCCAGCGTGCTCTTGGCACCCTTGCCTTCGCCCGTATCGACGTTCCCGTATGTCAATCGCACTCCCATTGCTTGCCCCCGTTTGCAGGGCCCCTCGGCGAAGCAATTCCCGTACATGTATTATACAGCCGGGCACCGCTGCCTCAAAGCGGAAGATGGCGATATTCGACTTTAAGACAAGGCGAGGCCTATTATCGATTATAGTAAAATCCGCTTTGAAAAAAGCTGATGTTGGCGGGCAACTTGATATAAACGGGTATATTGAACAGTTGTTCAATAGCGAGGTGGATTTTGCCACAAACGCGTCATGTATGTGTTTAGTTGGCGGCCTCGTCGGCCGCCGAGCGGATCGCCTCGATATTTGCCCGATAGGCTTCGACCGTGCCGCCCTTGAAGATGGCCGCGCCAGCCACCAGCACGTCGGCGCCGGCGGCCGTCACCAGCGGCGCGGTTTCCGGCGAGACGCCGCCGTCGATCTCGATGCGGATCGGGCGGTTGCCGATCAACGCCTTCACCCTTCGCACCTTGTCGACGACCGCCGGGATGAACGCCTGGCCGCCGAAGCCGGGATTGACGGTCATGATCAGGATGAGGTCGAGCCGGTCGAGCACATATTCGATCGCCGTTTCCGGTGTCGCCGGGTTGAGCGAGACACCTGCCTTTTTGCCGAGGCCCTTGATCGTCTGCAGCGAGCGGTCGAGATGCGGCCCGGCCTCGGCATGCACGGTCATGCCGTCGCAACCGGCCTCGGCAAAGGCCGCCAGGTAGGGATCGGCCGGCGCGATCATCAGATGACAGTCGAAGAAGATTTTTGTCCGGTTGCGGATCGCCTTGATCACCGGCGGGCCGAAAGTGATGTTGGGCACGAAATGACCGTCCATCACGTCGAGATGGATCCAGTCGGCGCCGGCGGCCGCGACCGCTTCGACCTCGTCACCGAGCTTGGAGAAATCCGACGCCAGCACCGACGGCGCGATCAGGGTCTTTTTGCTCACGGCCTTGCTCTTTTGTTCCAGACGCAAATGTCAGGACTGACTAGAGGAAGATGCCGGAAAGGGGAAGCAGCGGACAAGAAAAACCCGCCGGATTGTTCCGGCGGGCCTTCGTCCTGAGCCGTCGGAAGTTTACGGCTTGAAGTTCTGGATGTTTGCGCCTGCCGGGTCCTGCAGCATCCGCTTCGGCTGGCGCTGCGGGACCAACTGCTGCAGGATGTTCGGATTGAGCAGCAGGTTCGGATTGATCTCCAAACCTGGCTGCCGGCGGATCGGGAAGCAATCCGGATACCGTCCGGTCGTCCCGACCGGGCAGCGCCGCCTGATGATCGGCTGGCAAATGCCGTCGATCATCTGCGAGCCCGGGGCGCATTCGGCGTCAACCCTGCGGCACGCGCCGTCGATCACTTCCGTCCCGCGCGGACACACACAGGCGCCGCGTTTGTTGAGGACCTGGCCGCGGATGGAGCATGCTTGCGGCCTCTTGATCGGCGCGCAGACCTTGCCTCTCACCTCCGTCCCCTTCGGACAGACGCAATCGCCATCGGCATTGCGCACCTGGCCGCGAATGCGGCACTGGCTCGGCGGCTGCCTGTCGGGCACGCAGGCCTTGGCTACCCGGTCTAGATGCGTGCCCTGGGGGCAGACGCAGCCGGCCTGTGTCGGCACGGCGCCGCGGATCGTGCATTTCGGCGGGATGACCTGGCAGACGCCGTTCACCAGCTCGCCGCGCCGGCACACGCAATTGCCGTCTTGGTCGCGGTACTGGCCGGGACGCAGCGTGCATTGCGGTTCGGGCTGCTCGCTCTTGACGCACCTGCCGTTCTCCAGCTCTGTGCCGCGCGGACAGACGCAACGTCCATCGGCGGTCCGGATCTGGCCTTGGAGCAGGACACAGCGCGGCGGCACAGGCAGAGGCTGCAGCTTGCCGCCGCCGGAACTGCACTGGCCGTTGCGGAAGGTGGTGCCGTCCGGGCAGGCGCAGCGGCCGGCCGAGTTGAGCACCATGCCGTTGGAGCACTGGTTCTTCACCTCACGTTTGATGGTGAAGGGGTGGCAGGCATAGGCCTTGCCGCGATCGCCCTCAGCGTTGGTCGGGGCGCGCGACAGCACGTCGCCGCCGCCCTGCACCGGTGTGTTCGGCGAAAGCACGCCGACACAGTTTTGTCCGCTGACCGTGCCTTGCAGACTGGCAAGCCGCCCATCGTCGGGCAGGACCACGGTGACATGGTGCCTGTGGCTTTCGCCGGCGCCTAGCGTCAGGTTGGCGATGCAGGATGCTGGCAGTGTCGTCGGCTCCGGCGAGCAGCCGAAGGGCGGGTCGATCGCGGTGATCCGAACGCCTTCCAGGCGGCCAATGCCGTCGATGCCGACCGCATCACCGATGCGGACCGGACCGGCGAAGGCGTTCGGCCCGTCATTGGTGATGGTGATCTCGAACGAGCAGGGTTCTCCGGGTTGGCATTCGGCATCGCCGGTCTTCTCGACACGGACGGTCGGGCCGCCACCGCCCTTGGCGCAAGCCTGGCCGATCGGATAGACGATGTCGTCTCCCGGCGCCGGCCCATAGGAGCCGCGCGCGCAGTTCTCGAACGCGCCGTTGGAACTAACCGTCACGTCCAGGTGCCGGCTGGTTCCGGGCGTCATCGCGGCGCCGGGAATCTGGCACGACAGCGTGTTGGCGGGCACCGGCCCGCAGCTCCAGTCGGCGCCGTCCGGGGTCACGCTCTGGATAGCGACCGGCGCGCCGCCCGACACCAGCGTCGCGGCATCGTTGACCCGCACCGGACCGGTTGGGGCGGCGGTGCCGGCGTTGCTGACCGTGATGCGGCAGGAAACCGAAGCCGCGCCGGCAAGCGAGCCCTCGCAGACCTTGGTGATGCGCAGGCCGGGCTGGCCGCCATTCGGGTGGCGGATGCGTTCGCTCGCGCAGGCCTTGTTGTTGGCGAGGTCGGCTTCGCCGGGAACAGCCTTCACCTCGGCGCAGTTCTCGACACGATCCGGCCGGTAGTTTGCCGGCATCACCGCCTTGACGACGATCGGCGTCGAGGCGCCCGGAGGCAGCGCGATGCCGGCATTGTCGCAGCGGAACTGGCCGGGGCCGTTCGGTCCGCAGGTCCAGGGCGGGCTCGGCCCGAAGGTGGACGAGGTCGGCGCGCCGCCGGGATAGGTGTCGATCACCGTCAGCGGCCCGTTATAGGTGCTGGTGCCGTTGTTGATGATGTCGATCACGAAGGTGCAGGCGCCGTCCGGCGTGCAGACCGGGATCCGGGCGCGCTTCTTCAGGATCAGGTCGACCTTCTTCTCGACCGGAGGCCGGCACTGCGGATCACGGTCGCCGCGGCGGCAGATCGGGATCGAGGCGCAGCCGCGGTCGTTCTGCTGGCTGCCGAACAGCGGCTTGCCGCTGGCCCGGTAGTCATAGGCGGCGCAGTTGCGCAGCACGCTGCCCTGCCATCCGCCGGCCGGCTTGAAGCCGAGCTTGAGGACGACGGAGGCGCCCGGATTGAGCGTCGTCGCCGGATGGGTGCAGGTCATCGGCGTCGTCCCGGGCGCGCAGACCCAGGGCGGGTTCGGTCCCGATGAAAGCACCGAGCCTGCCGGCAACGTCACCTCGTCGAGCACGATCTTGCCGTTGTAGGGCGCATCGCCGACATTGGTGACCGTGATGGTGAAATCGCAGCCGCCGGCCATCGTACAGCGCGGCACCTCTGCCCACTTCTCCACCTTGAGGTCGGGCTGCTTTTCGGGCGGACACCTCAAGTCGCGCGGGATGACGATGTCGATCGTCTGCGTGCAGCAAAGGCTCCAGCCTTCCTTCGGCCCTGCATAGGTCTCGATGCCGGTGACGACGACGAGATGGATGGTCTCGCCCGGCGAGGCGCCGATGATCTTCCAGTTCAGCACGCCGCCGCCGGCGGGCACCTGCTGCGTGTCGGGAACGATGGTGATGCCCGGCGTCGTCGTCGACACCTGCACCCATTTGCCGCCCATCTCCGGGCCGACCGGCATGTGATAGATGAAGGCGCCACCGCCAGGCACGCAGTCGACGGTGCCGCGTTCGACCTTGAAGCACTCCTTGCCGGGCGGCGGAGGCGGCGGGTTGCACTTGGTCAGGTCGATCTTGATCGACGTCTTCACGCCGGTGAGGAAATCGCCGTCGTCCGGCTTATCCGGATCCTGCGAGGGGATCGTGGTTGCCGGACCGCCCCTGAAGGCCACTTCCATCAGACCCTGATTGTCGACCGTCGCCGGTGCCGGAAAGGCCGCATGGTCTATCTTGGCCGTGATCCGGAAGGTGATGACGCGTTCGTCCGCCGCGCCGACGCCGTCGAGGTTGGAAGCGCTGATGCGGAAGTTGGAGACGCTGGTCGTATCGTTCGGGCCAGCCGATGTGCTGATCGAGGCGGCGGGCAGCGGCCCGCCGGAGGCGCTGGTGCCGTCGCCGACGACATCGACGCTGACGATCTGCAGGCCGTGCGGAAGCTGGTCCTTGAAGTCGAGCCTTGTCGCCTTCAGCAGCGCCGCCACGCTTGGCCGGTCGAAGTCCTGCGGGTCGCCATGGATGCCGAAGCTCAGGACATATTCGACGGAATCGCAGCCTCTCTGGCCGCCCTTCTTGGAGAAAAAGGGTATGATCCGCCCAAGCTCCGGATTGATGCCGCGCTGTGCTAGGGTGGATTCTGGGTTGGCGGCCTGGCCGGCCGGAGCCTTGTCTTGGGCAAGCGCCGGCAATGCCGGCATCATGGCGACCGCGACACCGGCCGCCATCAGCCAGCGCGCGCCGCGCCTGGCGTATGACAGGGGTTTCATGATCGTCTCCATGAGGGTTTTGCGCGAAGCAAGGCGGGAAGGGGCGGGATTGTTCATCTGTCCCTCCCTTCGCAACTGACGGCCGGCGTTCTGAGCGGCAGCGTCATCTTGCAGCAAGGGTAGTAGCCACCCTTGTCCTGATCGGACTTCCTGTAGAAGCAGAGCCCGACATTGACGGTGTCGCCCGGAGTATGGCCGGTGATGTCGATCGTGTAGGGCTTGCCCGGCGCGTGCGACATGGGTGAGGTCATCGCGACCCCTGGCGTCTTGGACTTCACCTTGACCGAATCGCCGCCGAAGCCGGCATGGTCATTGAGGTAAAGGTCGGCCTGAAGCCCGTGGGGCGTGCAGAAATACTGCACGTCCTCGACATCGAGACAGGGAGGCAAATTGCCGGGCGGTGGGAAGTCCGGCGGATAGAAGGGAGGCAGGAAGCCGCCGGGGATTTCCTCATAATAGCCGGCGCGGCCCTCGCAGGGGCGCCACACCCTGACGTCGCCGACATGGCCCTGGACGTCCGGGTCTTCGAAATAGCCGTCGAAGTCGACGAACCATGAGCCGAAGGGCGGCACGTTCGCCGGCTTGACCAGCGCGCTCGGCGTCAGCTGAACGCCGTGCACGGCAAAAGGCCCGCCGGCGGCGAGCCGCTCGGCAAGCTCGGGATTGTCGCGCAATTTGTCGCCGGTGTTGACGACCGTATCGGTGCACACCGAGCTGTCGAGATTGCCCTCGGCATCGTAGCGATACTGCAGGTCGACGCCGCCGGCCGACTGGCGATTGCCCTCCGGGAAGCCGATCGCATATTCCTGCGGCACCTCGACCCAGACCGATTCCGTTGCCGGATCGGCGGGATCCTCGCGCTGGTAGCGGATGATCTCGCCTTTGCCGGAATCGGCGAAGCGGCTGTAGTCGTAGCGGTTCTCGACCGGGCCGCGCTGGGCGAGATACATGAAGCCCTTATTGTCGAAGGAGATGTCGGTGACGGCGTAGTCCTGATCCGCCTTGACCGTCAGTTCCCAGCGGGGATCGCCGCCAAAGCTTCCGTCGCTCGCAATGCCGACCGACCAGATTTCGGCCTTCTCGCCGACGGAATAGTAGAGACGGCCGCCGTGATAGGCGACCGCCCAGATGCGGCGCTCATCCTGCGTATAGCCCCAGGTCTCGGGGTCTTCGCTATCGAAGGCGGCGGCCTGGATGTCCATGACGGCGCCGTCGTCGGCGACCGGGGCGAGCCCATGCGCCGGGCGTCCGGCAATGCCATGGTCGAACGTATCGATCAAATTACCCTCGATATCGATGCGGTGGATCACGCCGGTGTCGAGATCCGAAGCGAAGAACTCGCGATGGGTCGGATCGAAGGCGAGGTTGCCGATGCCGGGACCGCTGTTGGTGTCGATGTCGGCAAATTTCGACATGGCGCCGGTGATGCCGTCGATCTTCCAGATCGTGCCCGGGCCGCCGCCGTTTTCGGTGCCGAACTGGCCGTCCATGAAGGTCGCGCCCGCGGTGCCGCGGCGCTGCCGCTCGGGGCGGCCGTCATCGTCGGCATCCGGCGTGACGATCTCGATGCCGTGCAGCGAGGTCGCCGCCGCATAGAGGTTCGGAATGCCCGACGGCACGCCGTCGCGGATGCCGTCGTCATAGGTGAGGCCGAACACCTCGCCGATCTGGCCGGCCGTCACCTCGAAAGGCGGCGGCGTGTAGACGAGCTGCCCCGAGGCCGGGCCGCCGAGCCGCGAGACGTCGAAAATGCGCAATGAGGCCTGCGAGGTGTCGATGAAGGTTTCGTCGGCCGGGTCGACGCCGGGCGGCAGGCCCCCCTTTTCAGAATCGGGAGGCTCAAAGTCGGGGATGACGGTGCCGGGAAAGCCGGTCACCGCCATCGAGCCGGGATAGATGATCTGCGTTTCCTGTGCCCTTGCCGTGCCGCCTAGCAAGAGACCGGTGGAAAGCGCCAGGGCGAGAATTCCGCCGGCTGCCGTTATCGCGCGGCGCACACTGCAGGCGCGAGAAGCCACGAACGAGCCGCGGTCGCAAAACATTGAACTCCCCCCGAAGTCTTCGGAAGAACCATCCGTTTTCGCCGCGCAAATCAGGGCAAGGCGCGGCGTTCCGGCTCGTTCGTCCCTGATCGAATTGTCTTTTTTCCGCCTGGTCACGATACGACGGCTGCCTGGAAGGGTCAACGGAATCAGCCGAAAGCCCGGCGCATCGACCCGCTTCCGAAAACGATGGTCGCGCTGGGCTCCTGTTGTTCCCGGAGACCGCCGGGCCTCTGGGTTTCTGGTCATTTGGGCGTTCCTTTCCGGGCCCCCGCGATTGCGGCGCCTGGTCGTCAGTCGCTGGCCGAGGCGGAAAGGTTCAATGCGATGGATACGTTGCGGCGGAAGAGCTATCTTTCCCGCTTGGGAGGATCACCAGGTCCGGTCGCCCTTGCCGAGCGTGGACACCGCCTCGACGATGCAGGTGAAGCTCGACCGTGCTCGGCCGACCGTGTGCCGGGCTCTCAAATAGCCGTGCACCAGCCCAGGCTCCTCGAACCAGTAGGCACTGCCGCCGGCCGCGACGACTCGGTCGCGATAGGCTTCGCCGTCCGAGGACAACGGATCGCATTGCGCGGTGATCAGCACGGTCGGCGGCAGATAGGCGAAGTTGGCATCGGCGAGCGGCGACAAGGTGATATCGCCGGTCCGGTCGACACCGCCGGTGCGGATGTTCGAATAGAATTCGATGTCGCGCACGGTCAGCATCGGCGCCTCGGCATGCGTGACATAGGAGCCGCGCGAGCGGTCGCCGCCAAGGCTGGGATAGATCAGCACCTGGCCGACCGGCTTCTTCACATGGCCGCGCGTCGCATGGGCGATCGCCGCGCAGAGATTGCCGCCGGCGCTGTCGCCGCAGAGCAGGACCGGGCAATCATAGGTGGAGGTCGCCCACTCGAAGGCGCTCAGCACATCGTCAAAGGCGGCGGGATGCAGATGCTCCGGCGCCAGCCGGTAGTCGACGGAGACCACCTCGTAGCCTGTGCGGGCGCAAAGCTCGGCGCAGACATCGTCATGGCTATCCAGCCCGCCGAGGATGAAGCCGCCGCCATGGACATAGAGCACCATGGCGGCCTTGTCCGGCTCTGCATTGCGATAGATGCGTATCGGGATGCTGTTTGTCGGCGTGGCGATTGCGGTCGTTTCCGCCGTCACGCCTTGCGGGTAGCCGGCAAAGAACTCGCGGCACATCCGGTCGTAGATCGCCCGCTGCTCGCCAATCGTGTAGTCGATCGTATCAGGCGGATAGTAGGAATTGGTCTTCTCGATGAAGGCCCAGGTTTCGGCGTCGATCAGGGTTTTGTAGTTGGTCATGAGAGACGACCAACTTTCGATGATGGCGCCCGGGCACCCCCCTCTGCCCTGCCGGCCATCTCCCCCACAAGGGGGGAGATTGGATGTCTTTTCGGCTTTCGCCAATTTTCGACGTTGCTAAGGAGGCGCCGGCGGGGCAACCGCCAATCTCCCCCCTTGCGGGGGAGATGGCCGGCAGGCCAGAGGGGGGTGGGACGCGCCATCATCTCCGACGTTATCGTCCCTTCCAAACCGGATCGCGCTTTTCCGCAAACGCGCGAAAACCTTCCATATTGTCCTCCGAGCCGTAGAGGATATCGACCGTCGGCAGCTGGCGACGCGTCACCTTGTTCATCGCGTCCTGGAAGGTCAGCGCCTCGGCTACGCGCGCCGTCTCCTTGATCGACGCGAAGACCAGCGGTGGGCCGCTGGCTAAAAGCCTGGCGATCTCCCAGACGCGGTCCTCGAGCTTTTCCTTGGGCAGCACCTCGTTGACCAGGCCCCAACGATGCGCCTCGGCCACATCCATCCAGCGGCCGGTGAACAAAAGGTCCATGGCGATATGGTAGGGAATGCGCTTCGGCAGCTTGATCGTGGCGGCGTCGGCCAGCGTGCCGGCGCGGATCTCGGGCAGCGCGAAGGAGGAGTGGTCCGAGGCGTATATCAGGTCGCAGGAGAGCGCCAGCTCGAAGCCGCCGCCCACCGCCATGCCGTTGACGCAGGCGATCACCGGCTTGTTGAGGTCGCGCAATTCCTGCAGCCCGGCAAAGCCGCCGACGCCGTAGTCGCCGTCGACCGCATCGCCGGCGGCCGCCGCCTTCAGGTCCCAGCCGGCGCTGAAGAACTTGTCGCCGGCGGTCTTGACGATGGCGACGCGCAAGCCCGGATCGTCGCGGAACGCCTTGAAAGTCTCGCCCATCAGTCGCGACGTCTTGAGGTCGATGGCATTGGCCTTCGGCCGGTCGAGCGTGACCTCGAGGATCGTGCCTTCGCGGCGTGTGGTGATAACGTCAGCCATCCTTCTTTTCTCCAAGCACCAGCAGGGTGTCGGCGATCCAGGCGCCCTTGCCTTCGGCACAGACGATCAGCGGGTTGATGTCGAGTTCCTCGATCTCGCCTTCATTCTTCTGCACGAAGTCGGCAATGCCAGCGATCGCGTCGATGGCGGCCTGGACGTCGGCCTTCGGCCGGCCGCGATAGCCTTCGAGCAGCGGATAGAGCTTCAGTCCACGCAGCGCCGCCTCGATGTCGTCGCGCGTCGCCGGCAGCATCAACGTCACGCTGTCGCGCAACAGCTCGACCAGCACGCCGCCGGTGCCGAGCGTCATCACGGCGCCGAACATCGGGTCGCGGGTGAAGCCGACGATCAACTCGGCGATGCCGTCGCGCACCATCCGCTCGGCATAAAGTCCGGTTCCGAGCGGCAGGAGATCATGCGCCGCGTTGCTGACGGATTCGGCGTCCTTGAGGTTCAGCCGCACAGCGCCGACTTCCGATTTGTGGGTCACGCCCAGCGTCTTCAGCGCCACCGGGAAGCCGAGCGCCATGGACGAGATCACCGCCTCGACCGCGTTGGAAGCGCGCTCGCCCTTCGGCACCGGCAGGCCGGCCTCGATCAGACGCGCCTTGGCCTCGGCTTCGTCGGGCGTGACATGGCTGCCATCGGTCACGCCGGCAGCGGTAGTGTCGACCGGCTGCGCCTCTGGCTCGCGCCAGGCCCAGCCGATGAAGGCGGCGGCCTGGGCGGCGTCCATCGCTTCCGAGATGCCGAACAAGGGCACCATGCCGCGCGCCATCAGCCCGGCGGTGTACTCCTCCGGCAGGTTCTCCGGCAGTGAGGAGACGATCGCGCCTTGCGCCCTGTTGGTCTTCAGCGCCGCCTCGAAGGCGCGCAGCGTCGCCCACCAGTCGGTGTCGGAGCAGCGGTCGGGGCGCGGGAAGTCGAGCACCAGCATGTTGAGGTCGAAGCCGCCCGACACCATGGCGGTGAAGGTGGCGGTCATCGCCGGCTCGTTGTTCCAGATGAAGGTGTGGTAGTCGAGCGGATTGGCGACCGCGACCAGCGGCCCGAGCGTCGATTTGACATGGGCACGATGCTCGGCCGACAGCGTCGGGAAATGCACCCAGCGGCCTTCGGCGCTGTCGGCCATCACGGAAGCCTCGCCGCCGGAGCAGCTCATCGATGAAAGCTTATGGCCCGGCAGCGGCCCGGTGATGTGCAAGAGCTTCAGCGCTTCGATGAAGGCCGGAATGGAATCGACGCGCGCGATGCCCAGACGCTTCAAGAAGGCGCCCGAGGCGGCGTCGGAGCCGGCCAACGAGGCGGTGTGCGACACGGTCGCCTGCCTGGCCTGTTCGGAGCGGCCGACCTTCATGGCGATGATCGGCTTCTTCAGCTCGCGCGCCCGCGCTGCCAACCGCTCGAAGCCGGCGACCGAGTCGAAAGCCTCGATATGCAGGCCAAGGGAAGTGACGCGCTCGTCCTCGATCAGCCCGAGCGCCATTTCCGAGAGGCCGGTCTGCGCCTGGTTGCCGGCCGTCATCAGGAAGGCGATCGGCAGGCCGCGCTTCTGCATCGTCATGTTGATGGCGATGTTGGAAGATTGCGTGATGATGGCGACGCCCTTGCCGCCTTCCGGCAGCCTGATGCCGCCATGCTGGTCGGGCCACAAAAGCGCGCCGTCGGCATAGTTGATCAGGCCATAGCAGTTCGGGCCGATGATCGGCATCTGGCCCGCGGCGGCGACGAGCTCGGCCTGCAGCCGCTCGCCGTCCTCGTCATAGGCCTCGGTCTCGAGAAAGCCGGCGGCAAAGCAGACGGCGCCGCCGGCGCCGCGCTCGGCCAGCGCCTTGACGACCTCGATGGTGAGATGCCGGTTGACGCCGACAAAGGCGGCGTCCGGCGCGCCGGGCAGGTCGGCGACGGAGCGATAGGCCTTGCGGCCGGCGACTTCGTCCTTTGTCGGGTGCACCGGCCAGATCTCGCCGGCAAAGCCCATCTTGATCGATTGCGCCACGACGGCGGCGGCCTGCGCCCCGCCGAACACGGCGATCGATTTCGGGCGCAGGAGACGTTCGAGTTTATGCATGGTCATCTTTTCGTTTGAGCATGAACTTTTTCCAAAACCGGGTCCCGGCTTTGGAGGGTTATGCTCTAACCACCGAACGGGCGCAGCAACGCCCGCGAAATAATATGTCGCTGAATCTCCGAAGTGCCTTCCCAGATGCGCTCGACGCGCGCGTCGCGCCAGATGCGTTCCAGCGGCAGGTCGTCCATCAGCCCCATGCCGCCATGGATCTGGATCGCCTCGTCGGCAACGAAGGCGAGCATCTCGGTGGCCTTCAGCTTGGCCATCGCCATGTCCTGATCGGTGACGGTGCCCTGATCGTACTTCCAGCCGGCTTCGAACACCATCAGATCGGCGGCCTTCAGCTCCGTCGCCATGTCGGCAAGCTTGAACGACACGCCCTGGAACTTGCCGATTTGCTGGCCGAACTGCTGGCGCTGCGCGGCATATTCGATGGCATGCGAGAGCGCGCGCTCGGCGCGGCCGAGGCAGGTGGCGCCGACCTGGAGCCGCGTGGCGCCGAGCCACGAGTTCGCCACCTCGAAGCCCTTGTGCACTTCGCCGAGCACCTGGGAGGCCGGCAGGCGGCAGTCATCGAATTCGAGGATCGAATTGGTGTAGCCGCGATGCGAGACGTTGCGATAGCCATCGCGCACCGTGAAGCCTTTGGTGCCCTTGTCGACGAAGAAGGCGGTGATCTTCTTGCGCTTGCCGCGCGGCGAATCCTCTTCGCCCGAAGCCATGAAAACGATGGCAAAATCTGCAATGTCGGCATGGCTGATGAAGTGCTTGGTGCCGTTGAGCACCCAGTCCGAGCCGTCCTGCACGGCGGTCGCCTTCATGCCGCGCAGGTCGGAGCCGGCGCCGGGCTCGGTCATCGCCAGGCAGTCCCACTTCTCGCCGCGGATGCAGGGGAAGAGATACTTTTCGCGCTGCTCCGGGGTGCCGGCGAGCAGGATGTTGGATGGACGCGCCACGCAGGTCCAGTGCAGCGCGTAATTGGCGCGGCCGAGCTCCTTCTCGTAAAGCAGCCAGCTCACCGTATCGAGGCCTGCGCCGCCGACATCGGCCGGCATGTTGGCGGCGTAGAGCCCGGCCGCGATCGCCTTGGCCTTCAGTTCGTCGATCAGCTCGCGGCGCAGTTCGCCGGTGCGCTCCACCTCGCGCTCATGCGGGTAAAGCTCGTTCTCGACGAAAGCGCGCGTCGTCTCGACGATGAGCTTTTGTTCTTCCGAAAGACCGAACTGCATCGCCTCAGCCCTTCTTCTTGTTCTTTTTCGACTTGTCAGCCTTTGCGGGCTTCTCCGCCTTTGCCGGCTTCGCTGCCTTCTTCGCCGGCTTGGCGGCTTTTGCCTTGTCGGCTGTCTTGGCGGGGGTAGGCTTCTTCGCCGCCAGCTTGGCGAGCTGCCTGGTATAGTCCTTGTGCAGCGCGCCGGCGCCCCAGCCCTTGCCCTTGTTCTGCTTCGACAGGGCCTCCATGATCGCGACCAGATTGTCGTCGCGGATCTTTTCCAGCTCCCGGATCGACAGGCCATTGGCCTGCTCGTCCGACTGCGTGGCGATCAGGTCGACCAGCTCGTCGTTGAATTCCGGCACGTCCATCAGCTTGGTCCACGGCCATTTCAGGCACGGCCCGAACTGCGCCATGAAGTGGCGCATGCCGGCCTCTCCGCCGGCAACGCGATAGACCTGGAACATGCCCATCTGCGCCCAGCGCAGGCCGAAGGAATAGCGCATGATGTCGTCGAGTTCCTCGACGGTGCAGATGCCGTCCTTGACCAGCCACAGCGCCTCGCGCCAGGCCGCTTCCAGGAGGCGGTCGCCGACGAACGCTTCGATCTCCTTGCGCACCACCACCGGCTTCATGCCGATCGAGGCGTAAAGTTCCTTGGCAACCTCGATCGCCTCCGGGAAGGTCTGCTGGCCGCCGACGATTTCGACCAGCGGCAGGAGATAAACCGGGTTGAACGGATGGCCGACGACCAGCCGCTCCGGATGCTTCTTCATCGCCACCTGCATGTCGGTCGGCTTGATGCCCGAGGTCGAGGAGCCGACGATGGCGTTGGCCGGCGCATGCAGGTCGATCTCGGCCAGCACCTTGTGCTTGAGGTCGAGCCGCTCCGGCACGCTCTCCTGGATGAAGTCGGCATCGGCAACCGCCTCGGCGATCGTCTTGACGAAGGTGAGCTTGCCTTCCTTGGGCAGGCCGCCGGGCAGCATCTGCTTATAGGCGCGGCGCGCGCCCTTCATCACCTCGCTGACCTTGCGCGAAGCCTCTGGATCGGGATCGAAGATCGACACGTCGATGCCGTTCAGGAGCAGCCGCGCCACCCAGCCGGCGCCGATGACGCCGCCGCCGATGGCGGCCGCCTTGTTGATGATGCTCATGGTCAGGCTCCGGTTCTTGTCTTGGCTGTTTCGGGATCGGTAAGCGGCACGCGCTCGCCGGCGCGGATCACCGCCGGGTCGTAGGCCTTGCGCGCGAAGACTTCGAGCACGAAGGGCCGGAAGAACTCGATCGGCAAGGTGTCGTAGTCGGGATCGAAGCTCGACTGGTCCCAGCGCTCGCAGAACTGGTCGCAATCGTCGAAATAAAGGTGACCGGCGAAGCGGTCGCGGGCATGCCGGTTGCCGCCCAGGTGATGCGCGTAATAGAGGCGCTGGAAGTCGCCGTGCTTTTCCACCACCCAGGTGCATTGCTCGCGCACGAAGGGTTTCAGGATCGTCGCGGCATATTCGTCGTGATTGTAGGGCGCGTAGATGTCGCCGATGTCGTGCAGCAGCGCCGAGACCAGCCAGTCGGTGTCGGCGCCGTCGCGCCAGGCTCTGGTTGCAGCCTGCAGCGAGTGGCCGAGCCGGGTGATCTTGTAGCCGGACAGACCCTCGTCGAGCTGCACGAGCGCGTCGAGCAGCCTATCGCCGGTCCTGGCGGCATAATCGATCTCATGGGCGGTCAGGAATTCATAGTCTTCCTTGTCGCCGTCCTTCATCGCGGTGAATTTGACGGTAGCCATGGTCAGCTCCCGCCTTATGCCGCGATCGGCGCCCGCTTGGTGAGGTTGAGCTTCTTGCGCACTTCCTCCGGCCCGAGCACCCTCGCGCCGAGATGGGAAACGATGCTGGCCGCGCGCTCGACGAGCTGCGCATTGGTGGCGAGAACGCCCTTGTCGAGCCAGAGATTGTCTTCCAGTCCGACGCGGACATTGCCGCCGGCAAGCACGGCCGCCGCGACATAGGCCATCTGGTTGCGGCCGATCGAGAAGGCCGACCAGTTCCAGGTCGAAGGCACGTTGTTGACCATCGCCATGAAGGTGTTGAGGTCATCCGGCGCGCCCCACGGCACACCCATGCAGAGCTGCACCAGCGCGTCGGGGTTCAGCACCTTTTCCTCGACCAGCTGCTTGGCGAACCAAAGGTGTCCGGTATCGAAGGCCTCGATCTCCGGCTTCACGCCCAGCGCCGTCATCATGCCGCCCATGGCGCGCAGCATGCCGGGCGTGTTGGTCATGACATAATCGGCCTCGTTGAAATTCATCGTGCCGCAGTCGAGCGTGCAGATTTCCGGCAGGCACTGGCGCACATGTTCCATGCGGTTGGTGGCGCCGCCCATGTCGGTGCCCTTCTCGTTGAGCGGCAGCGGCGCCTCCGGCGAGCCGAACACCATGTCGCCGCCCATGCCGGCGGTGAGGTTGAGCACCACGTCGACATTTGCCTCGCGGATGCGCTCGGTCACTTCGCGGTAGAGATGCACGTCGCGCCTTGGCTTGCCGGTCTCGGGGTCGCGCACATGGCAATGGACGATGGCGGCGCCGGCCTTTGCGGCCTCGATCGCCGAATCGGCGATCTGCTTGGGCGAGCGCGGCACATTCGGGCTGCGGTCCTGCGTGCCGCCGGAACCGGTCACGGCACAGGTAATGAAGACCTCACGGTTCATCGCGAGTGGCATCGTCTTTCCTCCCAGATTCGATCGGCCATCCATGTCGAGCAAAAAGTCGGAAACCGGCTTTGGTATGACGACACGCCGAAGCTGGCCAAGAATGACCGACTTGCCGGAAACTGTTTTGCGTTTTACGAAGTTCTCATGATCAAAAGCGAAAAGCCGAGCATCTTTCGTGCCGAGCGCGAAACGCTCAAGGTGACGTTCCTGGTGTTCTCGGGATCGTCGATCATGTGCGTGGCCTCGGCGGTCGACCCGCTGCGCGCCGCCAACCGCATTTCCGGCGAGACTTTGTTCGATTTCAAGCTGGTCTCGGTCACCGGCGAGTCGCCGGTGACCACTTGCGGCCTGCCGGTCGCGGTCAGCGGCCGCTTCGATGCCGCCGAGCCGACCGATATGCTGGTCGTCGTCGCCGGCTTCGGCACGCAGAACTATGCCACATCGGCGTTGCTTGCGGGCCTGCGGAGGGCGGCGCGTGCGGCCCGCGCCTGCGGCGGCGTCGAGGCCGGCACATGGCTGGTGGCGCGCGCCGGCCTGCTCGAAGGCCGCAGCGCCACCACCCACTGGGAAGACATGGAGGATTTCTCCGCCGCTTTTCCGGGCGTCGACGTGCGGCCGGACCGCTACGTCATCGACGGGCCGGTCTTCACCTCGGGCGGCGCCTCGCCGACTTTCGACCTGATGCTGCATCTGGTCCGCACCCGGCTCGGCATGGCCGCCGCGCTCGATGTGGCGAGCGTCTTCATCTACGACCAGGCGCGCGCCGCGACCGACGCGCAGCCGCTGGTCTCGCTCGGTCGGCTCGACGGCTATGACCCGAGGCTCGCCCAGGCGATCCGGCTGATGGAGGCGCATGTCGACCAGCCGCTCACCATCGACGCGGTGGCGAAGCGCGCCGGCGTGACGGCGCGAACGCTGGAAAGCATTTTTCGCAAGTCGATCGGCGAGACGCCTGGAGCCTACTATCTGAGGCTGCGCCTCAGCGCCGCCCGGCGCCTTGTGGTCGACACGCGCATCGCCATGACCGACATTGCCGGGCGCACCGGCTTTTCCTCCGCAGCCGCGTTTTCCCGAGCTTTTTCCCGGGCTTTCGGCGAGGCGCCGGTCAGGCTGCGGCGCGGCTGATGCATGTCGCCCAGGAGCATGCCCTCGGGCCCCGTCCTGGGGGCAGCGGTTTTGGGATCACGACATGCATCAAGCAAAGACTTAAAGCGCGTCGCCTATGTCCGTTTCAGCGCGGCGCGCCTTAAGTATCCAGTCCACCGCCGCGCTGAGATCGTCGACCAGCGTCGTTGGAGGCGGATCGAAACGAGCCTCGTCATTCGGACGGTACTTCCCCGACCGCACAAGCAGCGCAGCGCCAAGCCCAGCCCTGAGGGCGCCGGCGACATCGCTTTCCGCGTCGTCGCCGACCATGACCGCGTCGGCTGCCGCGCAGTTCAAACCGGCAAGCGCCGTCAGGAAGAAATCCCGTGACGGCTTGCCGAGCACGACGGGGCTTCGCCCGCTGGCGAATTCGAGGGCCGCGACAAAGGCTCCCGCGTCGAGGCTGAGCTGGCCGTCGGTGTCTTTGAAGGTACGGTTGATTGCTAAAGCCACGAAATCGGCGCCCGCAATCAGTTCGCGGAATGCGCGGTTGAGGCTGGCATGATCGAACGCCTCGCCGGCATCGCCGACGACGACGGCGCGCCCGCTCCCGCCTTCCAGCCCGGAAAACTCGACCTCGAGGTCGGGATGGACGAGCAGATGCGGCTGGCGGCCATGCCTGCGCAGCCATTCGACCGCGGCACGCGCCGGCGTCAGCAATTCTTCCTCGGCAACCTCGATACCCATGGACGCAAGCTGCGCGATGATTGCGCTGCGGGGCGAGCGTGTCGTGTTGCTGACGAAACGGAGCGGCAAGTCTGCGTCGCGCAGGCGCTCGATGGCCGCGACGGCGCCCGCTATCGGGGTGTCGCCATCATAGACGACACCCAGAAGATCGAGCAGCACCGCGCGTATCATCGATGCAGGATGGAGAAACAGTCTCCGTTCGTCAAACCAAGGGAGAATCAGGTCACGGAAGAATCAGTGACCGAAGAATCAGGCAGCGTCGCGGCCTTCGCCGACGATGCGCGAGCGCATGCTCCTGGCAAGCGCCGTTTCGAGCCGCGCGGCGACCGCGCGATCCCACTCATTTGTCTTGCGGGCGCCGTCTTTCGAATGCGGCAGCGCCATCAGCCGATCGATGATCGAACCAGCCTCGCCGGGCGAGAGCAGGGCGTCGATTTCGCGTTCGTGCTGCATACGTTTCGCCTCCTTCTTTCCTTCCCGCCGCATGTCCACAATATAGGAGATCCGTGACGGCTGTTTGAAGGCAAGAGCGAGGCGATTGAGGGGCAGGGCGGGGCAAAACCTTGTCGTGCAGTTTCACCCCGCGCGGAAAGCGATTTCAGGTCAGCGGCGCCCGGTTCGGGTACGCTGGACGCCTCACACATAACGATTGACGATGTTTTCGAGCAGCTCCTGGCGGCCGGAACGCGGCTGCGGCTCGATCTTCTTCTTCACCACGCGCTCGGCGATCTCTTCCAGCGTGCGCTTGCCGGCAAGCATCGCCTTGCCCTCGGCGGTATTCCAGCCGGCATAGCGTTCGGCGAGCGGAGCGGACAGCGCCTTGTCCTCGATCATTTTCGCCGCCGCCTTGAGGCCGCGCGCGCAAGAATCCATGCCGCCGATATGGCCGATCACGAGATCCTCCGGGTCGAGCGACTGGCGCCTGAGCTTGGCGTCGAAATTGGTGCCGCCGGTCTTGAAGCCGCCGCCCTGCAGGATCTGGTAATAGGCCAAAGCCATTTCTGGCACGTTGTTGGGGAACTGGTCGGTGTCCCAGCCCGACTGGTAGTCGTTGCGGTTCATGTCGATCGAGCCGAAGATGCCCAAAGCATTGGCCAAAGCCAGCTCGTGCTCGAAGGAATGGCCGGCAAGGATCGCGTGGCCCTGCTCGATGTTGAGCTTGACCTCCTTCTCCAGCCCGAAGCGCTTCAGGAAGCCGTAAACGGTAGCGACATCGTAATCGTACTGGTGCTTGGTCGGCTCCTGCGGCTTCGGCTCGATCAGGATCGTGCCCTTGAAGCCTATTTTGTGCTTGTAGTCGACGACCAGGTTGAGGAAGCGGCCGGCCTGTTCCTGCTCGCGGGCCAGGTCGGTGTTGAGCAGCGTCTCATAGCCTTCGCGCCCGCCCCACAGCACGTAGTTCTCGCCCTTCAGCTTCTTGGTGACGTCGATGCACTTCTTCACGGTCGCCGCCGCATAGGCGAACACGTCCGGATCAGGATTGGTGGCGGCGCCCGACATGAAGCGTCGATGCGAGAAGAGGTTCGCCGTGCCCCACAGCAGCTTGACGCCGGTCTTTTTCATCTTGTCGGCAAAGTAATCCGCGATCTCGTCGAGACGCGCGGCACTGTCGGAGAAATCCTTGCCTTCCGGGCGCACGTCGGCGTCGTGGAAGCAGAAATAGGGAACGCCGAGCAGCGAGAACATTTCGAAGGCGACGTCGGCCTTGAGCCTGGCCAGCTCCATCGTGTCGATGCCGCCGGCCTTGGCGAACCAGGGGCGGTCGAAGGTCTGCCCGCCGAACGGATCGCCACCTTGCCAGGCAAAGGAATGCCAATAGGCGACGGCGAAGCGCAGGTGGTCTTCCAGGCGCTTGCCGGCGACGACCTCGTCGGGATTGTAGTACCGGTAGGCCAGCGGATTGGTCGAATCCGGCCCCTCATATTTAATCTTCTTGATGTCGCCGAAAAATCCGCTGCTCATGGTTTCCTTCCTCTCCGAATGCTTCACCCGATTACCTCAGGCGTAATTGGTTTCGCTCTTTCGCCGGGCGAAAAGGGTCATGTCGAAACGATCCAACCAAGGATGAAGACCATGACCGACCTCAACAAGATCGCCCGCAACTACATCACCGCCTGGAACGAGAGCGACTCGGTGCGCCGTAAGGCTTTGCTCGAGGCAGCCTTCACCAGCGACGTCAGCTACCGCGACCCGGTCATGCAGGGCGATGGCCATGAAGGCATCGCAGCGCTTATCGACGGCTTGCAGCAGCGCTTTGCCGGCTTCCGTTTCTCGCTGAAGGGCGAGCCCGATGGTTTCGCCGACCGCATCCGCTTTTCGTGGAATCTCGGACCCGAAGGCGCGGAGTCCGTCATCGAAGGCACTGATATCGGCGTCATCGAGAACGGCCGCCTGAAGAGCGTCACCGGCTTCCTCGACAAGGTGCCGGCGCAGTGAGGTTTTGGCGGCGCCGAAGCTGCCAATCTCCCCCCTTGCGGGGGAGATGCCCGGCAGGGCAGAGGGGGGTGCCTCGCGCATACTCACGCGGTTACGGCCCGGATCGCCGGATAGAGCGCCCGATAGCGCTGGTAGGCATCAGCATAGGCCCCACCAAGCCCGGCTTCCGGCTCGATCGTGGCATCGGTCGCCGGCGCGCTGCAGACGGCAAGCGGATCTGCCCCGGTCGCGGCGATCAGGCCGAGCCGCGCCGCGCCGAAGGCGGCGCCGAAATCGCCGTCGGCCGGGATGTCGACCGGCACCTGAAGCGCAGTAGCGATCGCCTTCAGCCAGTAGCGCGAACGCGAGCCGCCGCCGATCGCGGTCACCCGGGTCAGCGTCGTGCCGGCCGTCTTCAGCGCTTCGAGACTGTCGCGGAAGGCAAAGGCGACGCCTTCCAGCACGGCCTGCGTCAGCACGGCGCGGCTCGATTGATGCGCAAGCCCCGTGAAGGAGCCGCGGATGGCGGAATCATTGTGCGGCGTGCGCTCGCCGGAGAGATAGGGCAGGAAAGAGACGCCCGTCGGCGCCTTGAGTGTTTCACCGAGCTCGCCGGTCAGCTCGCCGGCGCCTTTGCCGGTGATTTCTGAGAGCCAGTTCAGCGAATCGGTGGCCGACAGGATGACGCCCATCTGGTGCCAGGTGTTGGGTAGCGCATGGCAGAAGGTGTGCACCGCGCTTTCCGGATTGGGCAGGTAGGTCGCATTGGCCGCGAAGAGCACGCCCGACGTGCCGAGCGACACGAAAGCGTGCCCGGCGCCGACGGTGCCCATGCCGCAGGCCGACGCCGCATTGTCGCCGGCGCCGCCGGCAACCGGGATGCCGGCCGCAACGCCCCATTTCGAGGCGAGCTCGGCGCGCAAGGCGCCGGCCTTCGCCGTGCCTTCGACCAGCGACGGCATGTGCTTTTCGTCGAGCGATGTCGCGGCGAGCAATTCGCCCGACCAGCGGCGCTCGCCGACATCGAGCCAGGACGTGCCGGCCGAATCCGACATTTCCGAAATGTGCTCGCCGGTCAGCCAGAGCCGCAGATAGTCCTTGGGCAGCAGCACCGTGGCGACCCTGGCGAAGATTGCCGGCTCGTTGTTCTTCACCCAGGCGAGCTTCGGCGCGGTGAAGCCCGGGAAGACGATGTTGCCGGTGATCTTGCGGAAACGCGGGTCGGCGTCGAGCACCGCCGCCTCGACATGGCTGCGCGTGTCGTTCCACAGGATGCAGGGGCGCAGCACCTTGTCCGAGGCGTCGAGCAAGGTGGCGCCATGCATCTGGCCGGAAAGGCCGATGCCTTTGACAGCCGCGAGCTCCTTCGGATGGGAAGCCTTGAGCTCGGCAATCGCCGCATCGCTGGCCTCGATCCAATGCGCCGGATCTTGCTCGGACCAGCCGGGATGCGGGCGCGACACGTCGAGCGAGCCATGGCCGGAGCCGACGACGTTCTGACGATCATCGATCAGCAGCGCCTTGACGCCCGAGGTGCCCAGGTCGAGGCCGAGATACATGATTTCCTCCCACTGCCATTAATTTTTTCGGATCTCGAAAAAATCTGGCTTGGCCAGTTCTTATGCCAAGATCCGCCTCGGGTCAATTCTCTGACAAATCGGCAGCGCGTCGCGAGAACAGCGCCAACAGCGGGCTGTCCGGCCGCGCCAGCCGGCGCTCGGCGGTCAACGCCCGCGCCAGCGCGCCGTCGCCGGCGCGGAGCGCGGCCTCGATCAGCGTCAGGTCGATCACATCGCGCTGCGCATGGCTGCCGCCGAAGCGGTGCGCGATCGACCGGATCGGTCTGATCAGGCGCACGGCTTCCTTATAGTTGCCCGCGCCGAATGCCTTGATGGCAAGCGTCAGCGGCTGACCGACATCGCGTGTGAAGGCGGCGTTGTCGTCATGGCCGCGCATCGCCTCACGCTGCGCCTCGATCAGCGTTTTAGCCGGCCCCTCCAGCCCGGCTCCGACAAAGGCCATCATCGCATGCGCGTCATTGAAGGCATAGTTGCCGGCGGCAGCCTTCGGCATCCAGTTCGCGGCGAGTGCTGCCCAGCGGTCGCCGACATCGACGCCGCCGAGATTGAGACGCCACAGGATGGCAGAGGCATCGACCATGTTGAGCGCCAGCGTCGAGCGGTCGCCGTAGATCGGTCCGTCATAGAGCTTGAGCACCTCGTCGGTCTCGCCGAGGTCGTAGTGGAACAGCGCCAGATGCCACCAATTGTGGATCTTGAGGAAGCTGTCCTTCGTCCAAGCATCCGGGTTGGCGCGCATCCAGGCGATGCCGTCTCTTTGCCGGCCCTGCATTTCCATGACATGCGCGACCGCGTGCTGCGCCCAGCCGTCGCGCGGCTCGATCGCGATCGCCTGCCGGCCGAAGCTTTCGGCGCGCGCATAGTCGCCCATTTCCTCCAGCCCGAAGGCCTGCATGCCGAGAACGGCGTGATAGCCCGGCATGCCCTTCTGCCAGGCCGGCAGCGCTCGGCCGATGCGGTCGCGCAGCATGCGGGCATTGCCGGTGAAGAAGTCCATCTGGTGTCCGACCTGCAGCGCCACCGCGTCGAGCGGATTGTCGATCGCGATGTCCTCGAGGACGCGGGCGGCCTCATGCCAGCGTCCATTGGCGAGATGGCCAAGCGCCGCGACATGCGCCTGTTCACGCGTGGTGCCGGCAAGCGGCAGCGCTGCTTCATGGCAGGATCGCGCGGCCGCCATGGCCTCCCGCTCGGTGGCCAGTCCGAACAGATAGCCCTTGAACACATGCGCCATCACGAAGCCGGGGTCGTCGGCGATGGCGCGGTCGATTGCGGCGACCGGGTCGCCGATGAAGCACTGCAGCTCACGGACGGCTCTGGCGTAGGACGAAAGCCCGGCTTCGGTCGCGCCTGAGTAAGCCAGGCCGAATACGTCCTTCAGCGCCATTGAGTGTCCTTCGATGCCAGTAATCGGCTGTTCGGAGCCCGATCCTAGAGCATCGCCATCCAAGCCGCCAACCCGTGGCCGACAGTGCTTCGGCCCACCGCGCTATGCGCCGCTTCAATTCCCCGAGCGCATCGCCACCGTTGCGATGCCGGCGCCGACCAGCAATGTCCCGCCGGTGCGGTTGAAGATGCGGATCGCCCTCGGGTTGCGCACGATGGCGCGGGCCCTAGATGCCACCAGCGCATAGCCGAAGGCATTGCTGAAGGCGAGCGCCAGGAAGGTCGTTTCGAAGATCAGCATCTGCGTCCAGAAATCGGCGTGCCGGTCGAGGAACTGCGGCAGGAAGGCGACGAAGAAGGTGATGCTCTTCGGGTTGAGCGCCGTCACCAGCCAGGCATGCGCCATCATCCTCGCCGCCGACACCGCGTCGGTGCGCGGCTCGGCCTTCAGCGCGCCGCCGGCGCGGAACAGCTTTATGCCGAGATAGATCAGATAGCCGGCGCCGATCACCTTGAGCACGGTGAACACGGTGGCCGAAGCCGCAAGCAGCGCGCCGATGCCCAGCATCGACAGCGTCATGGCGGTGAAGTCGCCGAGCGCGACGCCGACCGCCATCGGCAGCGCGGTGCGCCAGCCCTGGCCCAGCGCATAGGAGACGACCAGCAGGATTGTCGGGCCCGGGATGACGAGAAGGATGGTGGAGGCGGCGGCGAAGGCAGCCCAGTTTTCGAAGGACATTTCCTTACTCCTTGAGCGCAAAGAACAGGATAAATCCTGGGGTCGTCGCGATTGTAAAGAGGGCGTGCAGAAAATCTCGCAGCGTCCGTCAGCGGGGGTAACGGGCCGTTAGGGTTAAGCCCCGCCCGGCGGCTTTCACGCTTTTTCAACCATGACTGCCGAAAATGCCTGCCATTCGGCCGGACCGTGCTTCCCGCCGACAGTGTAGGGTTTGGTGTATGCGCGAGTTGCCGCAAAGTCTGCCGCCGCCTTCGAACGGCGAAACTGTCGAAACCGAAATTCCGCTCTCCCGCCGCGCCATGCTTTCCGGCATGGGCGCCATGGCGCTGCTCGGCATGGCCGGCTGCAGCACCACCGAGACGCTCGATCTGCCGCAATTGCAGCTCGACGATACCACGACCGGCTCAGTGCATCCGATCCGCCCGGCGATCAGCGTCGACAAGAACATCACCGGTCCGGACGTGATGTATGCTTCGCTGACCGACGGCGGATTCCAGGTGCCAGCCGTGCCCTGGCAGAAGGTCAAGTCGCAATTCCGCCGCCAGATCGTCGTCGACAAGACCGGCGAGGCGCCCGGCACCATCGTCGTCCATCTGCAGGAACGCATGCTCTATCTGGTTCAGCCCGGCGGCGACGCCATCCGCTACGGCGTCGGCATCGGCAAGGACGGCTTCCGCTGGTCGGGCCGCGCCAACATCCAGTATGGCCGCGAGTGGCCGGTCTGGACGCCGCCGCCTGAGATGATCCAGCGCAAGCCGGAGCTGGTGAAATGGCAGGGCGGCCAACCCGGCGGCCTCACCAACCCGCTGGGAGCGCGCGCGCTCTACATCTACCAGAACGGCAAGGACACCGGCTACCGCATCCACGGTTCGCCGGAATGGTGGAGCATCGGCCAGGCGATGTCGTCGGGCTGCGTGCGCCTGATCAACCAGGACATCATCGACCTCTACAACCGGGTCTCGAAGAAGAACCCGGTCGTCGTCGTCTGATTTTTTCGGGCGGTCCACGCGGCCGCCATTTTCGGGATCATGCTCCCGTTTCTTCCGTTGCGCGATGCCGCAAGACAGGCGAAGGTGCCCTGAAACCCTTCGCCTTGGGAGAAGAAGAGCATGGCCGGAACTTTCGTCATCGCGCAGGGCGGCGGCCCGACCGCCGTCATCAACCAGACGGTCGTCGGCGCCACGCTGGAGATCCGCAAACGCCATCCCGGCGCCAAGGTGCTGGGCTCGATCCATGGCGTGCGCGGCATCCGCGACGGCAATTATGTCGACCTTTCCGCCATCCCGGAGGACAGGCTGCGGCTGATCGCCGGCACGCCGAGCGCCGCCCTCGGCTCGACCCGCGACAAGCCTGACGCCGCCTATTGCGAGGTCATCCTCAATGGCCTGAAGAAGGCCGGCGCCGATGCCTTCATCTATATCGGCGGCAACGACACCTCCGGCACGCAGCAGATCCTCACCGACGCCGCCGGCGGCAGCATCGCCTTCGTGCATGCGCCGAAGACCATCGACAACGACCTCGAGGAGAATGACCACACGCCGGGCTTCATCTCGGCGGCCGAATTCGTCGCCGGCGCCTTCCTCTCCGTCGACCTCGATTTCCGCGCGCTGCCCGGCATTTATGTCGGCATCGTCATGGGCCGGCATGCCGGCTTCCTGACCGCCGCCGCGGCCGCCTGGCAGCTTGATCCGGAGAGCGGTCCGCATCTCGTCTATGTGCCGGAGCGCGCCTTCTCCGCCGAGCGTTTCATCGACGATGTCCGCAAGACGCTCGACCGCCACAAGCGCTGCATCGTCGCCGTTTCCGAGGGCGTCAGCACCGCCGACGGCAAGGCGCTGGTCGAGAGCCTAGTGCCGCCGGAAAAGCTCGAGCGCGACCAGCACGGCAACGTCAAATTGTCGGGCAGCGACCTGCCGGCGGCGCTCGAACGGGCTTTAGCCGAGGGTCTGCCGGGCAAGCGCGCGCGGGTCGATGCGCTGGGCTACATGCCGCGCGGCTATGTCGGCGCGATCAGCGCCGTCGACGCCAAGGAGGCTTTCGATGCCGGCGCCTTCGCCGTTACCGTCGCCGAAGAGGGTGGCGGCTCGGTGGCGCTGCAATATGACGGCGCAAAGACCGTGCTGAAGAAGGTGCCGCTCAAGGCCGTCGCCGGCAAGACGCGTCATATGCCGGACGATTTCATGCAGCCCGACGTCAACCAGCTCTCCGAGGCCGGCATGGCCTATCTGAAGCGCCTGGTGCCGGAGAAATACAAGGTCGGGAAGCCCTTCGTCTGATGGCTGACCTCGTGGTGGGCGACTGGTTCGGCAAGGCCGTTGTCGACGCCCAGACGACGATGCTGACCGAACCCTTCGTGCATGATTTCGTGCGCGCCAACATCTGGCATCTCAAGGGTCGCGATGCCGACCTGCTTGTCGATACCGGCATGGGCATCTGCCCGCTGGCGCCCGAGATCGACACGCCGGCAGGCAAGCCGCTCATCGTCGTCGCCACCCATATCCATCTCGACCATGTCGGCTCGCTGCATGAATTCCCATTGCGCATGGGGCCGAAGGCAAGTGCGGTGCGGTTCGACGGCATGGATGATGCCGTCACCTACGCCTACATGTTCCACAATCTCGACGGCGCGGTATCAAAGCTGCCGGCGCCCGGCTGGAAGGCGGCGGACTATCGGATCCCGTCGGCGCCGCTGGCGCGCCCGCTCGATGAGGGCGACATCGTCGATCTCGGCGACCGGAAATTCCGCGTGCTGCATCTGCCGGGACATTCGCCGGATTCGATCGCGTTGCTCGACGAGGCCGACGGCCTGTTCTTCGCCGGCGACGCCATCTATGACGGCATGCTGATCGATGACCTGCCGGATTCGGACCGTGCTGCCTATTGCCGCACCATGCAGCGCCTGCTCGACCTGCCGATACGCATCGGCCATGGCGGCCATGGCCCAATTTTCGGCCGCGCGAGGATGTGCGAAATCGCGTTCTCCTACCTGCGCCGCCGAGAGCGGTTCGTGAGCGCCCTCTGAATTAAATCTTCGTAAGGTCGTCCAAAAACCCTAATTCGGACCATTCGGCGCACTAGATGCGTGGCTGTCGATCCGGCCGGCTGCCATGCATGGCGAGACAGGCAATCCCGGTCGTCGACACGCCGACGGGCGCGTCCCTTGAGAACCCGCGGCGCCGGATCAACTCTCGCCCGGACAGAAACGACCATGTCACCATTAAGCATTCTTCGCAGACATCGCGTCGCGGCCCTGTTGGGCGCTGCGCTGATCATCTCTCCTGTCGTGGTTTCCTTTGCGCAAAACGCCGGCAATGCCGGCCTGAGCAACGTGGTCGCCACGACACAGACGCCCGTCGCCGGCATTACCGCCCCGAACGGCTCGTTCGCACCTGTTGTCGCCACCGCCAAGCCGGCGGTCGTGACCGTGACGACCGTGATGAAAGCGCAGCCCGGCGCGCCGGGCGACGGCTCGCCCTTCGACGGCAATTCGCCCTTCGACCAGTATTTCCAGCAGTTCTTCGGTGACCAGGGCATCCCGATGCCCAAGACGCCGCCGCAGCAGCAATCGCCGCGGCAGGAGGCTTTGGGCTCCGGCTTCATCGTCGGTTCCGATGGCACCATCGTCACCAACAATCACGTCATCGACGGCGCGACCTCGATCAAGGTGACGCTCGACGACGGCACCGAGCTTCCCGCCAAGCTCGTCGGCCATGACGCCAAGAACGATCTGGCGGTGCTGAAGGTCAAGGCGAGCAAGCCGCTGGCCACCGTCAAATGGGGCGATTCCGACAAGCTGATGACCGGTGACCAGGTGCTGGCGATCGGCAACCCGTTCGGCATCGGCACCACGGTAACCGCCGGCATCGTCTCGGCGCGCGGCCGCGACCTGCACAGCGGGCCGTTCGACGATTTCATCCAGATCGATGCGCCGATCAACCACGGCAATTCCGGCGGTCCGCTGGTTGACGTCAACGGCAATGTCATAGGCATAGACACCGCGATCTATTCGCCGAACGGCGGCAGCGTCGGCGTCGGCTTCGCCATCCCGTCGAACCAGGCCCAAAAGGTCGTCGCCAAGCTGATGAAGGGCGGCGACATCGAGTACGGCTATCTCGGCGTTCAGATCCAGCCGGTCACGCCGGATGTCGCCAGCGCCATTGGCCTCGATCATCCGGGCGGCGCGCTGGTCGCCCAAGTCACCGACGGGTCGCCGGCGGCCAAGGCGGGCATCGAGACAGGCGACGTCATCACCGGCTTCGCGGGCCAGGAGATCAAGGATCCCAAGGACCTGTCGCGCGCCGTCGCCGAGGTCGCGCCCGGCAACAAGGAAACGCTGAATGTCTGGCGCAACGGCAAGGCGATGCAGATTTCGGCCGATGTCGGTCGCAACGCCGACGACCAGAAGACCGCCTCGAATGACGAAGGCGGCAAGCCATCGGCCGGTGAGGGCCTGCGCGTGCCGTCGCTCGGCCTTGGCCTGACGGACCTCACGCCCGACATCCGCGAGCAGCTCAACCTGGCCGACAACCAGCGCGGCGCCGTGGTCGAACGTGTGAACCCGGACAAGGCGGCCTCCGCCGCCGGCATCGAGCCCGGCGATGTCATCGTCGCCGTCGACCGCACGCCGGTGAAGAGCGCAAGGCAAGCGAACCAGGCGATCGCCGAGGCCGGCAAGTCCGGCAGGAAGTCGGTGCTGCTGCTGGTCGATCGCGGCGACACGCAGATATTCGTCGCCGTGCCTTTCGCCGCCGGCTGAAAAACTTCCAGAGCGGTTCAGCGTTTCACGGAAACGCCGAACCGCTCTATCTCTTTGTTTTCACGCAATTCCGGACGGAAAACCGTTACACACTTTTCCTGGAATTGCTCCATGGAGCCTGCCGGCATCTCCGGCGGGCTCTGCCGGCAAGATTTCGGTTGCCCGCGGGGACGTCTTCGAGAACACTGCCGTCAGCCGGCAAGCGGCCTGGTCACTGGAGGCGTCTCGATGGTCACCCGCGGCTTCTTTTCCGGACGGCGCCCTCCTTCCGATACAGACGCGCGCATCCCGCCGGGACAGTATCTGGAACAGGGTTTTCCGGTTCTCTCGGCGGGGCCTACGCCGCGCCTGCGCACCGAGGACTGGTCCTTCACGCTCAAGCACGGGCCGCGGCCGATCAAGAAATGGAACTGGGCCGAGTTCAACGCCCTGCCGCAGAACAAGATGACCCGCGACATCCATTGCGTAACGGCTTGGACCAAATTCAACACGCCGTGGCAGGGCGTGCTGATCGACGACATCCTGGCGGACGCCGGCATCGAGCCGCCGAGCGCCTTCACACTGGCGCATTCCTTCGACGGCTATTCCACCAATGTGCCGACCAACGACCTTGTCACCGGCAAGGCAATGGTGGCGCTGCTTTACGAGGGCAAGCCGATCACTCCCGACCACGGCGGACCGGCGCGGCTTCTGGTGCCGCATCTCTATTTCTGGAAGTCGGCCAAATGGGTGAACGGCCTGCAGTTCATCGAACGCGATGAGCCGGGGTTCTGGGAACTGCGCGGTTATCACATGTATGGCGACCCATGGCGTGAGCAGCGCTATTCAAGTGATCCGTAAGGGGCGATCCGTGAGGAGCCATCCGTGAGCGCCGAGCCGCAGCCACAGTCGCCCTGGCAGACGGCCACGATCACCCGCATCGAAAAGTGCACGCCGCGCGTCACCAGCTTCTGGTTCCAGCCGTCGCGGCCGTTTACCCATCTGGCCGGGCAGCATGTCGACGTCAGGCTGACGGCGCCGGACGGCTATCAGGCGCGCCGTTCCTATTCTATCGCCTCTGCGCCGGGCGCCGGCATCGAGCTTGCGATCGAGCGGCTCGACGACGGTGAGGTTTCGCCTTTCTTCCACGATGTGGCGGAGATCGGCGACGAGATCGAATTGCGCGGACCGCTTGGCGGCCATTTCATATGGGAGGCGAGCGACGGCGGGCCGATCCTGCTGGTTGGCGGCGGCTCCGGCGTCGTGCCCCTGATGGCGATGGTGCGCCACCGCACCTTGCAAAAATCGGCCGCGCCGATCGCGCTGGTGTTTTCGGCGCGGGTCTGGGACGAGGTGATCTTCCGCGACGAGTTGATCGGCCTCGACGACCGCCGCGACGGCTTCGATCTGGTGCTGACGCTGACGCGCGAGCAAGCACGGCGCCCCTCCGACTATTCCCGGCGCGTCGATGCCCGAATGATGATGCAGGCGATGACGCGGCTGCCGAAGGCGCCCCGGCTCGCCTATGTCTGTGGCTCGAACGCCTTCGTATCGGCCGCCGCTGAAGCCCTGATCGGGGCGGGCGTTCCGGCAGGGCTCATTCGCACAGAGCGTTACGGGGTTTGAAGCAATTCCAAGAAGGGGCGTAGCCGGTTCAACCCGGAATTCAACGCGGGTCGGTCCGCGTATGCGCCTCGGCCGGCAATGCCCCCGAATCGGATCCGGATCGGCCTCAAGATAGTTAACAGTATCGAAAAGTGACTATTAGGAGGTTCTAAAATCGAACCGAACGGTTCGTTTCTGTTGACGGTGCGTGCAGGACGGGGTGAACATTGGCGCTCGGATACAGTTGGTGAGCCAAGCGCCGTGATCGCGCAAAATATTGATTTAGCAACGAAAAAGATAGTTGATAGGCATGCTTATAACAATTTCAAGATGTGGATTCATGGTCCAGCCGGAACAACTTCGTGATTGGCATCCGGCAGCCGGCTTACCCACATCGGGCCTGTCCGAACGACGCGATTTTCATTCCCAAGACACGCCGCTAGACGGACGGAAAAAGGATACTGGAGTGCCAAAAATGAAAAAGATTGTTTTTACTGCCGCCGCCCTTCTGGCCATTTCCGGCAGCGCCTTCGCCGCGAGCGACAACTACGGTTCCAACGGCGCCAATCAGCCGGCTGCCGCGGTCGACACTTCCTACACGGCTTCGACCCGCCAGTCGGAAGCCGCCGCTCAGAAGCCCGTCACCCAGGGCGCCGACCGCAACCTCTTCGGCAACAACTAACAGCCGAAGCCGGCCATGATCTGGAAATGAGGGGCCGTGGCTGACAGGAGACGGACGGCGGGCGTGCCCGCCGCCTCCCAATGCATGTCGCCCAAAAGTGCGCAGCGGTTTTGGGAACGGCATGCATCAGAATAAGAATTCAGGAGTAATTGAAATGAAGAAGATCGTTCTTGCCGCCGCGGCCGTTCTGGCCCTCTCCGGCGCAGCTTTCGCGAGCAGTGACAACTATGGCAACAGCGGCGTCAACCAGCCGCCCCCCGCCGTAGACACGACCCGCACCTCGTCGGTCCGCACCGACTCGACGGCCTACAAGCTGCTGAACTCGTCGAATGACGTTCAGAAGTCGGCCCCGCAGGGCAGCGACCGCAACCTCTTCGGCAACAACTAGAGCAATTCATCGTTTCACAGAAACGCTGAACTGCTCTAACTATTTGTTTTTACGCAATTCCGGACGGAAAACCGTTACACACTTTTCCTGGAATTGCTCTAACAGCCTGAAGCAGTTGACGAAAGAGAGCGGCGGGCATGGCCCGCCGCTTTTTCTTTTAGCCGGACTATCTTCTGCTTTTTGGCCGAAACGGCGTAACTCGGCGTCAGGCGGCCTTCGCCGCCTCGCGATGCAGCGTGAAGGAATGGCCGTCCGCGTCGAAGATGTGCAGGTCGCCGGCGCCGGCGTTCAGCCGCAAGGTCTCGCCGCGCTTGACCTCGACATTTCCGGGCAGCTTGGCCACCAGCGGCAGGTCGGCGCGCCCGATATCGACATAGACGAGCTGAACCTCGCCGAGCTGCTCGATATAATCCACCTTGCCTTCGAATAGATAATCCGCACCGGTCGCGATCGCGAGATCCTCCGGCCGCACGCCGAAGCTCACCGCGGCGCCGTTGGCCGAGGCTGGCGTCGCGATCGGCACGGTCGCCTTGCGGTCGCCGACATGGCTGACCACGGTCGGGTTGCCGGCCTTCTCGATCTTCGCCGGCAGGATGTTCATGGCCGGCGAGCCGATGAACTGGGCGACGAACAGATTGCCCGGCCGCTTGTAGAGCTCCATCGGCGTGCCGACCTGCTCGACAACGCCTTCCTTCAGCACCACGATGCGGTCCGCCAGCGTCATCGCCTCGACCTGGTCGTGGGTGACGTAGATCATCGTCGTGTTCGGCATCTGCTCCTTCAGCTTGGCGATCTCGATGCGGGTGGCGACGCGCAGCGCCGCATCGAGGTTCGACAGCGGCTCGTCGAACAGGAACACCTTCGGATTGCGCACGATGGCGCGGCCGATGGCGACGCGCTGGCGCTGGCCACCCGACATCGCCTTGGGCAGCCGGTCGAGATATTTGGTGAGCTGCAGGATTTCGGCCGCCTGGCGCACCCGCTTGTCGATCTCGGCCTTGCTTTCCTTGCCGATCTTCATCGAGAAAGCCATGTTGTCGTAGACCGTCATATGCGGATAGAGCGCGTAGGACTGGAACACCATCGCGATGCCCCGCTTCGACGGCGGCACATCGTTCACCACCTCGCCGTCGATCTTGAGCACGCCCGACGTGATCTCCTCCAGGCCGGCGATCGACCTCAGCAAGGTCGACTTGCCGCAGCCCGACGGTCCGACAAAGACGATGAACTCGCCCGATTTGATGTCGAGGTCGATGCCGTGCAGAATGTTGAGGTTGCCGTATGATTTCTTCACCTGGTCCAGCGTGACATCGGCCATGGTTTCCTCCTCCCAGTGATTGTCCGTTGCAAACTCAGTCGATCCGCCCGAACCAGGCGCCATACCCGCCGAGGCGGATGGGCCCGGTGCCAGCTTGTCCCGAAAAGCCATGTCCCGGCAAGGGCTGCAGCGAGCCTTTGCCGAGATCGACTTCGGCCGGCTTGCTGCCGAGGTTGAAGATGCAGGCGATGCGCTCGTTGCCTTCGCGTCGCGTGAAGGCGACGGTGTCGCCGTCGCTTTCGATGAAGTCGATGTCGCCCTTGCCCAGCGCCGGATGCTGGCGCCGGAAGGCGAGGAAGCGCCGGTAGTGCTCGAGCAGCGAGCTCGCATCGCCCTGCTGCACGTTCACCGCTTGCGAGAGATGCTTGCCCGGCACCGGCAGCCAGGGCTTGGCGGTCGAGAAGCCGCCATTCTTGGCCGCCGCCTCCCACACCATCGGCGTGCGGCAGCCGTCGCGGCCCTTGAATTCCGGCCAGAAACGGATGCCATAGGGGTCCTGCAGGTCCTCGAACTTGAGTTCGGCCTCGCCGAGGCCCAGCTCCTCGCCCTGGTAGATGCAGACCGAGCCGCGCAACGACATCAACAGTGCCGAGATCACCTTGAGATAGGCGGCCGGATCGGCCTCGTTGGCGGCCCAGCGCGAGGCCACGCGCATCACGTCATGATTGGAGAAGGCCCAGCAGGACCAGCCGTCGCTGGCGACCTTGCCGAACGCCTCCAGCACCGCGCGCACCTTGGCGGCGCTGATCTTTTCCGGCGCCAGGAAATCGAAGGAATAGCACATATGCACGCGCTTGCCGTCGGCGGTGTAGGCGGCCACCACTTCCAGCCCGCGCTGCGAGTCGCCGACCTCGCCGACGGCGGCCTGCGCCGGATATTCGTCGAGGAGTGCGCGGAAGCGCTCGAGGAAGCCGAGATTCTCCGGCCGGCTCTTGTCGTAGATGTGGTCCTGGTAGTTGTAAGGGTTGACCGCCGGCGCCGTCTGGTCGTTGCGCTCTTCCGGCGGCAGCGGCGGATTGTCCTCCAGCCCCTGGCTGTGGAAGTAGAAGTTGATGGTGTCGAGCCGAAACCCGTCGACGCCGCGCTCCAGCCAGAAGCGGGTGACGTCGAGCAGCGCGTCCTGCACTTGCTTGTTGTGGAAGTTGAGATCGGGCTGCTCGGCCAGGAAATTATGCATGTAATATTGCTGGCGGCTGGTGTCCCACTGCCAGGCCGAGCCGCCGAAGATCGACAGCCAGTTGTTGGGCGGCGTGCCGTCGGGCTTGGCGTCCGCCCAGACATACCAGTCCGCCTTCGGATTGGTCCTGCTGGAGCGGCTTTCCTTGAACCAGGGGTGGATGTCGGCGGTGTGCGACAGCACCTCGTCGATCATCACCTTGAGGCCCAGCCGATGGGCTTCCGCCACCAGCGCGTCGAAATCGGCCAACGTGCCGAACATCGGATCGACGTCGCAATAGTCCGACACGTCGTAGCCGAAATCCTTCATCGGCGATTTGAAGAAGGGCGAGATCCAGATCGCGTCGACGCCGAGCGAGGCGATGTAGGGCAGGCGCCGCACAATGCCTTTCAGGTCGCCGATGCCGTCGCCATTCGAGTCCTGATAGGAACGCGGATAGATCTGGTAGATCACCGCGCCCCGCCACCAGTCGCGGTCGACCGCGGGGTCTGGTCTCGAAGTCGCCTTCAAAGCCGATTGCATTGTCTCAACCTCCTTTCACCGAGCCGGCAAGCAGCCCGCGGACGAAATAGCGCTGCAGCGAGAAGAAGACGATCAGCGGCACGATGATGGTCACGAAGGCCGATGTCGTCAGGATCTCCCAATTGCCGCCGCGCGAGCCGAGCAGCGCGTTGAGCTTGGCCGTCAGCACGATCTGATCAGGTGCCGTGCCGAGGAAAACCATCGCCACCAGGAGATCGTTCCATACCCACAGGAACTGGAAGATGGCGAAGGAGGCAAGCACCGGGAAGGACAGCGGCAGCACGATCTTGACGAAGATCTCGAAGTCGCTGGCGCCGTCGATGCGGGCCGACTCCATGATCTCGCGCGGCAGGCCGGCAATGTAGCTCCTGAGCAGGTAGATGGCGAAGGGCAGGCCGAAGCCTGTATGCGCCAGCCAGATGCCGAGATAGGTCTTGGACGGCACGCCGAAGAAAGAGCCGACGCCGTTGTAGAGCTTGAGCAGCGGGATCAGCGACATCTGCAGCGGCACCACCAGCAGGCCGATGATCATCGCGATCAGCAGCGCCCGACCTGGAAAGCGCATCCAGGCAAGCGCATAGGCGGCGAAGGCCGCGATCAGGATCGGGATCACGGTCGAGGGGATGGTGACCGTCAGCGAGTTCATGAACGAGCGGCCGATGCCCTCGGAGAACAGCACGGAATCGTAGTTCTCGGTGGTGAATTTCGGCGGTGCGGAGGAGGCGTAGTAGACGCGTTGGCCGCGCTCGCCCTCGAAGGCCTTCGGCGAGGCAAGCACGAAGCTGCCGTCGGCGTTCATTTGCAGGGTCACGCCATCGCCGAGATCGGCCGGCGTGCCGGCCTTGTATTGTGTCGGCGCCGCCGCCTTGACGCCGAAGGCGCTGATCTCGCGCTTGGCCCCGTCGCCGAAGATGTTGCCCTCGATGACGTATTTGCCGTCCTTCTGCGCCTGCGCCGAAGCGGCCGGCAGCCGTCCGGCCTCGGTCTGGCTGGAACTGGCGAAGGAATTCCACCAGCCCGAGGCGATGATCTGGTCCTTGTCGCGCAGCGACGAGACGAGGATGCCGAGCGTGGGAATGGTCCAGATCGCCACGAAGACGAGCACAGCGATGTGGACTCCGAAACGGCTGGCAAAGGACTTTCCGG
This sequence comes from Mesorhizobium dulcispinae, assembly GCF_033977345.1. Lineage (NCBI taxonomy): Bacteria > Pseudomonadati > Pseudomonadota > Alphaproteobacteria > Hyphomicrobiales > Phyllobacteriaceae > Mesorhizobium > Mesorhizobium dulcispinae. Next base: position 45,238 of record NZ_JAVIIY010000006.1, on the reverse strand, counting down.
TCTTGGCGGTCATCTCAGTGCCCTCCCGTCTCTTTGTTGGCCTGGCGGATGTTCCAGACCATGATGGGAATGACCGCGATCATGATGATGATGGCAATCGTCGCGCCGCGGCCGAAGTCGCCGCCGCCGCGGAACATCCAGTCGAACATCAGGTTGGCGAGCACCTGGCTGTTCCACTGGCCGTTGGTCATCGTCAGCACGATGTCGAACACCTTCAGCACCAGGATGGTGATGGTGGTCCAGACGACCGCGATGGTGCCCCAGATCTGCGGCACCATGATCTTCCAGAAGATCTGGAACGGGTTGGCGCCGTCGATGACCGCGGCTTCCAGCGTCTCTTCCGGAATGCCGCGCAGGGCCGAAGACAGGATCACCATGGCAAAGCCGGTCTGGATCCAGATCAGGATCACCATCAGGAAGAAATTGTTCCAGAAGGGCAGCGATATCCACACCTGCGGCTGGCCGCCGAAATACTGGATGATGGCGTTGAGCAGGCCGATCTGGACCTGGCCCTCGCCGCGATACTCGTAGATGAACTTCCAGATCACGCTGGCGCCGACGAAGGAGATCGCCAGCGGCAGGAAGATCAGGCTCTTGGCGATCGTGCCCCACCAGATCTTGTCGGTGAGCACGGCGATGATCAGCCCGAGGAAGGTGCAGGCCGCCGGCACCACCGCCAGCCAGAGAATATTGTTCAGGATCGAGTTGCGGAAATCATGGTCGCCGAACGCCCATTCGTAATTGGCAAGACCGACGAAATTCGCGCCGCCGCGGTCGAGAAAGGACAGCCTCAGCGTCTCGATGACCGGATAAATCAGGTAGATGGTGAGGATGATCATCGCCGGGCCGACGAACAACCAAGGCCGCACCAGCCCCTGCCGGCGCAGATTGTCGACGGCGGCGGCGCCGGAGACGCCGCGTGAGGGGAAGATCATGTCGAGCAGTTTGTTGGCGCCCCAGAAATAGGCGACACAGCCGCCGACGCCGATGATGATGACGAATATGGCCGAGAAAATCTGAGCCGCCATGGGTCCCTCTCCCTGCGCATGATCGGCCAGGCAACACTGGCGATCGGATGCACCGATTTCGCTATTCGGAACAATCGAGACGCGAAGGCTTCCGGCGTGCGCCGCCGGTCGGATCCGGGCCGTGGCCCGGATCCAGTAGGAGGATCAGGAAGGTCTGACCTGAGCCGCCACAGGCGGCTTACTTGATGGCATCCCAGCTCTTCTGGATGTCGGCGGCGACGTCCTGCGCGGACTTGCCGCCGACCAGGTCGATCATGCCGGTCCAGAAGGAACCCGCGCCGATCTTGCCAGGCATCAGGTCCGAGCCGTCGAAGCGGAAGGTCGAGGCATTGGCCAGGATATCGCCCTGCTTCTTCAACGCGTCGCTGGCATAGGCCTCCTTGTTTACCGCCTTGAACGGCGTCACGAAGCCGCCCTGGGCCATCCAGATCTCATGCGCCAGCGGCATCTTCAAGAATTCGATGAAAGCGCGCGCGGCCTTGGAGTCCTTGGTGATCATGGCCAGCGTGCCGGCGCCGAGCACCGGCGTGCCAAGCTCGGGCTTGGAGGCGTAGGGCGGATAGTAGAAGAAGTCGGCGTCCTGGCCGAGCTTCTTGCCCTCAGGGAAGAAGGTCGGGATGAAGGATGCCTGCTTGTGCATGTAGCATTTCGGCGGCACCGAGAAGAGACCCTTCGGGCTGTCGCGGAAATCGGTCGCTGCCACTGCCTTCGCGCCGCCGTCGACCATCTTGTCGTCGGTGGCGATCTTGCCGAAGATGTCGATGGCGTTGACCACGGCCGGGTCGTTGAACGGAATCTCGTTCTTCACCCACTTGTCGTAGACGTCCGGCTTCTGGGTGCGCAGCATGATGTCCTCGACCCAGTCGGTCGCCGGCCAGCCGGTGGCGCCGCCGGAGCCGAGCCCGATGCACCAGGGTGTGCCGCCGTCGGCGATGATCTTCTTCTCAAGGTCGGCGAGCTCTTCCTGCGTCTTCGGCACCTTGTAGCCGGCTTCCTCGAAATTGTCCGGCGAGTACCAGACCAGCGACTTCACGTCGGCCTTGTAAGGGAAGGCGAAGAAGCCCGGCTTGCCGTCCTTGTCCTTGAAGGTGCCAAGGTCCACCCAGGACTGGCCGGCGCCGTAATTGTCCTTGATCCATTTGGCGGTGTCGTCGCCGAGAGGCGTCAGCAGGCCCTTGGAAGCGAGGTCCTGGATCAGGCCGGGCTGCGGCAGCACGGCGATGTTGGGCGGGCTGCCGGCCTGGGTGTCGATGACGATCTGCTGTTCGTAATTCTCCGAGGAAGAGTATTTGATCTCGGCGCCGGTGGCCTCCTGGAAGTATTCCAGAACGGTGCGCACCAGACCTTCGTCCTCGCCGCGCCACGGCCCGAAGATGGTCAGCGTCTCGCCCTTGAGGTCGACTTTCTTGAGCTCGTCGTAGTTCGCCCAGTGGAAGCGCGGGTCCTCGCCCGGCTTGAACTTCAGTTCGGCTTGCGCCGGCAGGCTGACAGCGAGCGCGGCGAACGCGGCGCCCAAGAGAAGCATTTTCTTCATCGCAATTCCTCCCAGTGGTCAAGACAGTTCGGACGAAACCTCCATCTCGTCCGCCGACGCCCGCGGAACTGTGACTCAGCGAGAAGGCAACCGCAACCTTCCGATGAGCCTTCCAAAGCGCTTTGGCTTTTTTGATCTCGCCATTGAATTGACGCAAAGTCAAGGGGGTTTGCGATACTAATCGATTTAGATTTTTGCCAATCGGCCCAGAAAGTGCGCTGCAGCATGCTTTTTTGGCGCTGCAGCAGCAATTTTTGCTTCAAACTCTCTTGAGCCGCCACTAAGGTCGTTCCGGCTGGCGATATCACCAGCCATCATCGGATCGATTAAAATTGAAAGCGCTTTGAGGCTGGAGGCCTCCGATGAACCTCAAACAACTCTCGCACATGCTGTCGCTGTCGCAGACCACGGTGAGCCGGGCGCTGAACGGCTATCCGGAGGTTAATGAGGAGACGCGGCGGCGGGTGATGGATGCCGCCAAGCGCCATGGCTACCGGCCGAACCCCAGCGCGCGACGCCTCGCCACCGGCAAGTCCGGCATGATCGGCTATGTGCTGCCGACTGGCAATGCCGTCGACATCGACCCGCATTTCGTCGAGTTCCTTTCCGGTCTCGGCGATTATGCCCGCTCGCACGAGCTCGACCTCGTGCTGTCGCCGGCCGATGCCGACGACCAGGAGACCACCTACCGGCGTATTGTCGCCAACCGGCAGGTCGACGCCGTCTACATCTCCTCGCCGCGCCCCGCCGACCGGCGGCTGGCCTTGGTCAGCACGCTGGGCATTCCCTTCATCGTCCACGGCCGCAGCGAGGGTTTCGATTTCGATTATCCCTATCTCGACATCGACAATGAGGGCGCCTTCCACGAAGCGGCGCGGCTTCTCGTCCAGCTCGGCCACAAGCGGCTGGCGCTGATCAACGGCGACGACCGCGAGACCTTCGCCATCCACCGCGAGCGCGGCATGCGCCGGGCGCTGGCCGCGAGCGGGCTTACGCTTGGCGAGCGCCACATCTGTTCCGTGACCATGACCGAGGAGAACGGCTACCGCGCCGCCCGCCGCCTGCTCGAAGAGAGCGAGGCGCCGACGGCGATCGTCTGCTCCAGTCTGATCATGGCGCTGGGCGTCGTGCGCGCCGTGCGCGACCTCGGCCTGACCATTCCTGGCGACCTGTCGCTGGTCGCCCATGACGACGTCTTCCCCTGGCTGCGGCCGGAGAATTTCCCGGTGCCGCTGTCGACGACGCGGTCCTCGATCCGCCTCGCCGGCGCGCGCGTCGCCGAGCGGCTGGCGGCCCGAATATCGGGGTTGGAAGAGGGCGCGCGCGGCGAGGTCTGGCCGGTCGATCTGGTGATCAGGGGATCGGTCGCCGGCGCGCCCGGCTAGGGGGTCATACGCGCAGCCTTTGGAGCTATCTCAGCCCTGCGACGCGTAGTCCCTCGATGTAGAGGGCTCTGTCCCGTTCATGTACGATCGGGTGATATTTCTCGACCCACTCGACGGAAAGCGAGGGGTGCAGCCGCAGAGCCTGCGAGAGAGCTTGGCCGGCGAGCGCACGATCGCCCGCCATGCCTGCGGACGCAGCGAGTGTACGCCATGCGGTCCCGAAATGGGGCCGAAGCTCCACCGCTCGGCGTTCGTATTCCGCGGCCTGGGCGAAGCGTTTGGCCACGAAATGGCACAGCCCCGCCGTCGACAAGTTTGCGGCCTGCGTAAAGTCTCGCGGGCTAAGGCGCTCTGCGATAGCGAGGTGATGCAGACCATCGTCAGGCATGCCGCCATAGCCATAGGTGCATCCCAGGATCACATGAGCGAAGGCAAAGCTCGGATTGAGGACAATCGCCTCGGTCAGTGCTGCCACAGCCTGGTCGAAATGACGCGATGCCATGTGCACAAAACCTGAGGCGAAGTGCGTCCAGGGGTCTTCCGGGTCGCCGCGGATTGCCCGTTGGGCCATATCGCGGGCGATCGGAAGCGCCTCCGCAGGCTCGGCCAGTCCGAGCATCACCCGCGCTGCCAGCGCCCATGCGAGCAGGCAGTTGGCACGGGGATAGTCGGGGTCGATGTCTGTGGCCTTGGTCAGCAGCCGCTCGGCGAGTTCGAGCTCCTGCGCGGATCCCCATGTCCAGACGTAAGGCATGGCTTTCATCGCGAAACCCCAGGCGTCAAGGCTGCCAGGCGCGCGGCTTTGGAAACGTTCGTGCTCGGCCGCATAGAGCCTTGGCTCGATCGCGCCGATCACGCTCTGCACTATCTGGTCCTGGAGTGCAAAGAAGTCCACTATCTCAAGATCATAGCGTTCGGCCCATATCTGGCGCCCGTTGTGGGTGTCGCTCGCCCTGGCAGTTATCCTCAAATGCTGTCCGGAGCGGCGAACGCTCCCGTCGAGCACATAGCGGACGCCAAGCTCGTGCCCGACATGCTTCACGTCCACCGCCTTGCCACCATGTGAGAAGGATGAGTTGCGGGCGGAGACAAACAGCCAGCGCAAGCGCGCAAGACGCGTGATGAGGTCTTCCGCAAGACCGTCGCCGAAATATTGCTGATGGACGTCGTCGCTGAGATTGGCGAACGGAAGGACGGCAATGGAAGGACCAGGCTCGACCGCCTCGCGGTGATGTGTGGGGCCATCCAGTCTCTCGATCTCCCCGGTGAAGCGATAGCCGACCCGAGGGACTGTCACTATCCAGTCCTCCCCGCCGGCGGTGGGACCGAGAAGTTTTCTGAGCGATGCGATCTGCACCGACAGGTTACCCTCCTCTACCGCCGTCCCCTGCCACGCCGCGTTGATCAGCTCGGATTTGGTAAGCACCTCGCCAGGCCGCTCTACAAGCGCCTCAAGCAGGAGCAGCGCACGATAGCCGACGGGTATCGGAATCTTTTGCCGGTGCAGGGTCCCTGTCTCAGCGTTGAGGACGAAAGGACCGAAGACGAAACGACATCCTTGCATACGACGAATTTTATAGCCGCACCGGGACTTTTTGTAACTATTAGCCAGAGCTTAAGGACGTAGCCCGCCGATTGCGTCAACGTTGTTCAAATTGCGAAAGGAGGAGACAATGACTGCACCTGTTAAATCGGCGCCCCGCTCTGATCTCGAACAGGCCAAGAAGGACGCCTATGATCCGGTCTTCAGGCGTATCGCCGTCCCGAGCTTTGCTAGCCCTATCGATGAGCGGCAGCACCGCAAACAACGCCTTGCCGGCGCTTTCCGCATCTTCGCCGCGTTCGGTTTCAGCGAAGGTGTCGCAGGCCACATCACGGCGCGCGATCCGGAGTTCACCGACACGTTCTGGGTCAATCCCTTCGGCATGCATTTTGGGCAAATCAGGGCCCGCGACCTGATTCGGGTTGACCGCGAGGGCAACGTGGTCGAGGGCGAAGGCCCGCTCAATGTCTCTGCCTTCGCCATCCACGCGGCAATTCACGAGGCTCGCCCGGAGGTTGTCGCCGCGGCGCACGCTCATTCTATCTATGGCAAGGCCTGGTCTGCGGTCGGCCGACTGCTCGATCCGATTACACAGGATGCCTGCGCCTTTTACGAGGACCACATTTTCTTCGACGATGCACGAGTGCTCATTACCGAGGCGAGCGAAGGTGTCGAACTCGCGCGCTGCCTCGGTCCGCACAAGGCTGCGATTCTGCGCAACCACGGTCTGCTAACCGTCGGCCAGACGGTCGAGGAGGCAGTCTGGTGGTTCGTCGCGATGGAGCGCTGCTGCCAGGCACAATTTCTTGCCGAGTCGGTCTGCAAGCCGCTCCAGATCGACAGCTCCAACGCCCGCGCCGCTCGCGCTGTGAACGGAACTCCGTTCATCGGTTGGTTCCAGTGCCAGCCGCTGTGGGATCACATCGTAAGGGCACAGCCGGACCTGCTGAAATAGCCGCGGCAATAACAATGTCAGCAAGCACCGCGTGCGGCAGCGATACGCCGGCGATCCGCCTCGCCGGCGCACGTCGCCGAGCGGCCGGCGGCGAGGATCTCGGGATTGGAGGAGGGGGCGAGAGGCGAGGTCTGGCCGGTCGATCTGGTGGGTCAGGGGATCGGTTGCGGGGGTGCCGGTGTGACCTGACGCCTACTCCTTCGCGGCCCCAGCCGCCTTGATGTCCAGCAACCCATAGCCGAAATCATTGTCCCGTCCCTTGGGGCCGAGATCCTTGGCGGTTGCCGCCAGCGCCTTCTCGATGTCGTCGGCCGACCGGCCGGGCGTGGCATGGATCAGGTTGGCGATGGCGCCGGACACGATCGCGGCGGCAAACGAGGTGCCGGTCACCACATCCGAGCCGGCGCCGCTCGGCGCCACCATTTCGACGCCCGGCGCCGAGATGAAGACGTAAGGACCGCGATTGGCCTGCGGCATCAGCCCGTCCTTGGCGTCGGTGGCCGTCACCGCGATGACGCCGTCGAAGGCCGCCGGATAGCCGTAGGGCGCCTTGGGACCATTGTTGCCGGCGGCCGCCACCAGAACCATGCCAAGCGCGCGGGCATTGCGGCAGGCGGTGCCGAGCAGGTCGTTCTTCGGGCCGACGAAGCTCATATTGATGATGCGCACATCCTGTTCCGCCGCCCAGTCGAGCGCCGACAGGATGACGTCCATGGTGGACTTGCCGCCTTCAAAGGCTCGCGCGTGGTAGATTTTCGCGCCCGGCGCCATGCCTTCCAGCTGGCCGACGCCGGCGATCAGGCCGTCGACCGAGGTGCCGTGGTCGCGCTTTTCGATCGGCACGTTCGGCATGGCGTCGAACTGGTCGGCGATCGCACCCTTCAGCGCCGGGTTGGTGTCGTCGATGCCGGTGTCGATGACGGCGACGCGCACATTCTCGCCGCTCGCCTGTTTTGAATCGAGCGCGATGCGCTCGAAGGCATAGTTAACGATGCCTGCTGCCTGCTGCAGCGAATAGATGTGGTTGGGCTCGCGGCGCTGGGTGCGGCCGTCGGCGGCAAGCTGCGCCAGCACCACGCCGACCGGGCGCCCGTCGGGAATGCCGAAGCGCACCAGCGTCGAGCCGAGCAGCCGCGACTGGCGCTGCGAGCGCACCTGCAGCCCGAAGGCGTTGGCGATCTGCTGCACCGCGCCGGCATCGCCGGTCACCGTCACCAGCACCTCGTCGGGGACGAACTCGCCGCTGACCGCGCGCGGCGGCGCGGCGAGATTGAGGCCGGTAGGAGGTGTGATGGGGCCGCTTGGCGAGGGTGTCGGCGGGTTCGTCGGGCCATTTGGAGGCGACGTTCCGTTCGGCGGTGTTCGCGCCGGCGGCGTGGGCTGCGCCGGCGGGTTCGGGAACAGGTCGACGATCAGCGCCGGCAGGAACACGGCGCTGCCGGCAGCGCTGCCTGCGCCGGACTTGCCGCCCCCATCGGTGGTGCCGCCCTCCTTGTCGCAATCGGCTCCGGCCGCCGTCGTGCGATTGAGGCAGTCGACCTCTTTCTGTGTCAGGTCCGGGTCGTTGGTTTGCGCAAAGGCAGGGGCGGCGACAAATGCCGTCGCGAGGATTGCCGCGTGAAGAATGACCGCTCTAGCCGCCATCGACCGGTTTCCTTCCCTGCACCACAGCCTCCGCGAAAGGCTGGGCGGCAATAAGGCCGACGAGCTTGTCGTAGTCGGCCGCCGTGCTGGCCGGGATGGTCAGATGGAAGACGCCGTCGGCGCTCGGCCCTCCGGCGATTTTCAGCCCGTTCTGGCCAAGGAAGGCAGCGATGTCCGACATCCTGGCATCCGGCTTGAACTTCACCAGGGCAAAGGGCAGCTTCGCAAGGTCGTCCTCGGCGCCGGCGATCTCGAAGTCGTTGCCCTTGCCGCCGGGCTGCTCGAAGGACTGCGCGACGACCAGCGCAAGCAGCGCCGCGGCCGCCGCCCAGGCGACGCCCGCGGGCATGGCCGTCACCCGGCCGAACACCTTCGCCAGCCATGATTGGCCGGCAGGCGCGCGCACCGGACCGGCCTCCGCGTCGAGCGCCCTGGCGAAGCGGGAGAGCGCGTCGGCCGGCGGCCGGATCGCCTCGTTGGCGGCGGCGGTGCCGGAGAATTCGGCCTCCGCCTCGCCAAGCGCTGCCATCGCCGCCGGATCGGAGGCCAGCCATTCCTCGACGGCCTCCAGTTCCGCGCCTTCCAGCGAGCCGTTCAGGTAGAACGGCAGCAGCGTCTCCATCTCGTCGCGGCGCGACATCTTTTCAGCGGCGCTCATGGCCACCCCCTGTCGTAACCGGCGGCCTTCAGCGCCTCGCCGAGTTTCTTGCGGGCGTAGAACATCCTTGTCTTGACCGTCGCGACTGGGATGTTGAGCACCTCGCCGATCTCGGTCACCGACTGGCCATGGTAATAGGCAAGGTCGACTACCGTGCGGTGTTCTTCCGGCAAGGCATCGACGAAGCGGCGCAAGGCGGCGGCTTTGTCCTCCTTCATGGTGACGACCTCCGGCGTGTCGGCGCTGTCGGGCACCTGCGCCGCGTCATCGTCGTCGATCCAGTCTTCCTTCTTCTTGCGCAGCAAGGACAGCGCCTTGAAGCGCGCGATGCCGAGCAGCCAGGTCGAGACCTCCGAGCGGCCTTCGAAGCCCGGCGCCTGCCGCCACAGCTCGAGAAAGACCTCATTGGTGATATCGTCGGCCATCATTTCCGATCCCGTCTGGCGCGCCACGAAGCGGTAGATCCGCGCGTGGTGACGCATGAACAGGAGCCGCACGGCAGCCCGGTCGCCCTTCGCGACCCGGTCTACAAGCGCGCGATCGGTTTCGGTCGCCGCGTTCATGGCCGGTCGAGCCGCCTGGCTCCTCGTGGCTCTGTCGCTGGTCGGGCCAAAAAGGTTCACCTCCGCCAAGGATTTTTGGAGGCTAACCGAAGAGCGGGGATGTTGCCAGTAGGCAGCGCCTCTCCTTCTCCCCTTGTGGAAGAAGGTGTCGCCGAAGGCGACGGATGAGGGGTGTTCCAGGGAACGCCAACCTCTCACTCCGTCCAACACCCCTCATCCGTCTCGGCGCTGCGCGCCGATCCACCTTCTCCCACAAGGGGAGAAGAGGGCGCTTCACTCCAAAAACACCTTCGCCTTCATCGTCGCCGGTATTTCCACGCCGAGCCGGCTCAGCACCGTCGGCGCGAGTTGCAGCTGGTCGAGCAGCGTGTTGGCCTCGGGACCCTTGGACGGCCCGAAATAGTAAAGCGCGAAATCCTGCATCTCGTCATCGTGGCCGCCGTGATGGCCGCGGTTGGTCTGGCCGTGATCGGCGGTGACGATGACTTCATAGCCGGCTTGGCGCCATTGGGGCAGGAAGGCGGCGAGCATGCCGTCCATCGCGTAGCAGGCATGGTCCATCTCGTGGCAGTCATGGCCGAAGCGATGGCCCATCGAGTCCAGCGTGCAGGTGTGGAGGATGCCGTAGTCGATGCCGTGGCGCCTGGCGAGCATCGTCAGCGTCGCAAACAGGTCGACGTCGCTTGGCGTCATCTGGTTCTTGAGATTGTAGCCGGTCATGGTGTGGAAGCGGCCATGCGTGATCGGTCCGCCGGGCTCGTCAAATTCCATGTCCTCGACCAGGTCGAACGGAAAGCTGCGGAAGAATTCCGACCAGTAGGAGTGGGTCACCGCGCCGGTCTTGCCGCCTGCCTTGCTGACCTCGGAGAAGATATCCGGCTGCTCGACCCTGAACCGGTTCTCGTTGGAAAGGATGCCGTGCACCTGCGGCGTGACCCCGGTGTGGATCGAGGCGTAGCAGCAGGCGGAGGTCGACGGCAGCACGGAGCGCATCTTCCATACTTGCGCTTCCCCCGACTGCGCCCAGCCTTCGAGATTGCCCATCAGCCGGCGCCAGTTCCGGTAAGGCACGCCGTCGAGAATGATGAGCAGCAGTTTGGATTTGAGCGCCACGGGCAATTCCATGCGGTCTTGCGGGAGAGATCAGCATCGAGGGCTTGGCCGATCCGGCCAAGGCCCAGAAACGCTGAGAAGAGGAAGCCAGTTGAATGCATGTCGCCCAAAAGTGTGCAGCGGCTTTGGGACAACGACATGCATAGAACAAAGACCTAAAGCGCGTCGACTGAATCCATTTCGGCGCGACGCGCTTTAGTTGCCGGCGCTCTCCATGCGCCGGCCGGAGATGGCCTTCTCCAGCCAGCCGATCTCCATTTCGGGGACGGAGGACAACAGAAGGTCGGTGTAGGCGTCGAAGGGCGGTGTCAGCACCTTGCTCTTGGCGCCGTAGCGCACCACCTCGCCGCGATACATCACCGCGATCGAATCGGCGATCGACTTCACCGTCGCGAGGTCGTGGGTGATGAAGAGGTAAGCCACCTTCTCGACCTGCTGCAGGTTGAGCAGGAGCTTGAGGATGCCGTGCGCGACCAATGGATCGAGCGCCGACGTCACCTCGTCGCAGATGATGAGCTTCGGCTTGGCGGCGAGCGAACGGGCGATGCAGACGCGCTGCTTCTGCCCGCCGGAAAGCTCGGCCGGGTAGCGGTCGATGAAGCCCTTGCCCATCTCGATCTCGTCGAGCAGCTCGGCGACGCGCTTGTCGCGCTCGCGGCCCTTCATGCCGAAATAGAATTCCAGCGGCCTGCCGATGATCGTGCCCACCGTCTGGCGCGGATTCATCGCCACGTCGGCCATCTGGTAGATCATCTGCAGCTGGCGCAGGTCCTCCTTCGGCCGGTCGGAAAGCCTGTTGCCGAGCGTGCGGCCGTCGAAGACGACGCTTCCCTGCTCGGGCGGCAACAGGCCGGTGATGGCGCGCGCCAGCGTCGATTTGCCGGAGCCGGATTCCCCGACCACGGCAAGCGTCTGGCCCGGATAGATGTCGACCGAGACGTTCTTCAGCACCTTGACGGCGCCGCCGCCATAGGCGGCCGTCACGTTCTTCACCGAAAGCATCGGCGCCGTGCCCGGCTGCTGTTCCTGATGCTCGATCTCATGCACCGAGACCAGCGCGTTGGTGTATTCCTGGCGCGGCTCCTTGATGATCTGGCGCGTGCCACCCCATTCGACCAGCCGGCCGTGCCGCAGCACCATGATCTCGTCCGACACCTGCGCGACAACGGCAAGGTCGTGGGTGATGTACAAAGCCGCGACATGCGTGTCGCGGATGGCGTCCTTGATCGCCGCCAGCACGTCGATCTGGGTCGTCACGTCGAGCGCCGTGGTCGGCTCGTCGAAGACGATCAGGTCAGGCTCCGAGCAGAGCGCCATCGCCGTCATCACGCGCTGCAGCTGGCCGCCGGAGACCTGGTGCGGGAAACGCTCGCCGATGGTTTCGGGATTGGGCAGGCTGAGCTTCTTGAACAGGGCGACGGCGCGTTTCTCGGCCTCGGCCCGGGTCGCGGTGCCGTGCAGCAAAGCCGCCTCGACCACCTGGTCCATGAGCCGATGCGCTGGATTGAAGGCCGCCGCCGCCGACTGGGCGACATAGCACACCTCGCGGCCGCGCAGCTTGCGCAAGCCATCCTTGCCGCCCTTCAGGATGTCGCGGCCGTTGAGGATGACCTCGCCGCCGGTGATGCGCACGCCGCCGCGGCCATAGCCCATGGAGGACAGGCCAATGGTCGACTTGCCGGCGCCGGATTCGCCGATCAGGCCGAGCACTTTGCCCTTTTCGAGTGTCAGCGAGACATCGTGGACAAGCGTGATGGTCCTCGGCGCCTCGCCGGGCGGATAGACGGTCGCCTCGATGCGCAGGTTGCGGATGTCGAGGAGCCGGCCGGAATTTGCTTTGCTGTCAGCCATCACCCGCGCCCTCCCTTCAGGCTGGTCGTGCGGTTGAGCACCCAGTCGGCGACCAGGTTGACCGAGATCGCCAGTGCCGCGATCGCCGCTGCCGGGATCAGCGCCGCCGGAATGCCGAAGACGATGCCGTCCTTGTTTTCCTTCACCATGCCGCCCCAGTCCGCGTCCGGCGGCTGCACGCCAAGGCCGAGGAAGGAGAGCGTCGACAGGAAAAGCACGGCGTAGATGAAACGCAGGCCAAGCTCCGAGACCAGCGGCGAAAGCGCATTGGGCAGGATCTCGCGGAAGATGATCCAGCCGCTGCCTTCGCCGCGCAGCTTGGCGGCCTCGACATAGTCCATGACGTTGATGTCGACGGCGACCGCGCGCGACAGGCGATAGACACGGGTCGAGTCGAGGATGCCCATCACCAGGATCAGCGTCACCAGGTTCGACGGCAGCACCGACAGCACGACCAGGCCCATGATCAGTGTCGGAATCGACATCAAGAGGTCTACGAGACGCGACAGGATCGTGTCGTACCAGCCGCCGAACACCGCCGCCGAGAAGCCCAGGATGGCGCCGAGCGAGAAGGACAGCGCGGTCGCCAGCACCGCGATGAACAGCGTTATGCGCGCGCCGTAGATCATGCGGGACAACAGATCCCGGCCGAGATTGTCGGTGCCCAGCCAATGGGCCGACGACATCGGCTCCCAGACATCGCCGACGATCTCGGCATTGCCGTGCGGCGCGATCAAGGGCGCGAACACGGCCATCAGCACAAACAAAGTCGTCAGCACCAGGCCGATCAGCGATGCGATGGGGATGCGTCTGATAGCGAGCATGCCGCCCCCCTTACTTCGGATGCCTGAGCCGCGGATTGGCGACGATCGCCGCAATGTCCGCGATGATGTTGAGGCTGATGTAGACCGCGGCGAAGATCAGTCCGACTGCCTGCACGACAGGAACGTCGCGCTTGGTGACATGGTCGACGAGATACTGCCCCATGCCCGGATAGACGAAGATCACCTCGACCACGACGACGCCGACCACGAGATAGGCAAGGTTCAGCATCACGACGTTGATGATCGGCGCGATGGCGTTCGGGAAAGCGTGCTTGCGGATCACCGCGAAGGCGGAAAGGCCTTTGAGCTCCGCCGTCTCGACATAAGCCGACTGCATGACGTTGAGGATTGCCGCGCGCGTCATGCGCATCATATGGGCAAGCACCACCAGCGTAAGCGCCGCCGCCGGCAGCGCGATAGCCTGCAGGCGTTCGCCCAAAGACATTCCCTCATAGACCGTCGAGATGGCGGGGAACCATTGATGCTGGACCGCGAAGTAAAAGACCAGCAGATAGCCGATGAAAAACTCCGGAAAGGAGGTCGAGGCGAGCGCCACGCCGGAGATCAGCTTGTCGACCCAGCCGTTGCGGTAGCGCACCGCGATCAGGCCGAGAATGATCGCCAGCGGAATGGCCACGATTGCCGCCCAGAAGGCCAGGAACAATGTGTTCCACAGCCGTTCCTTGATCGATGTCGCGATGTCCTGCCCGCTCGACATGGCCGTGCCGAGATCGCCGGTCAGCACGCCGCCCAGCCAGTGGAAATAGCGGATATAGGCGGGCTGGTTGAGCCCGAGCTGCTCGCGCAGATTGGCAAGCGACTCCGGCGTCGCCGACTGTCCGAGTATGGCTTGCGCGACGTCGCCGGGCAGGATCTGGGTGCCGGCGAAGATCAGGACCGAAACGGCCAGCAAAAGGAGGATGCCCAGCGCAATGCGCTGGGCCACCAGTTTCACGATGGGTGAGGACATCTCCGCAAGGCCGAGCTCAGGCTTCCAGCCAGCACTTCGCCAGGGCGTAGCCGTTCGAAAGCTCCTGATGCGGATCGTCCACCCAGCCAGCGACCTTGGGACCGGTTGCGTCGATGAACTGATTGAACATCGGCAGGATCAGGCCGCCCTCGTCGCGCACCATGACAGCCATGTGGTGGTAGATCGCCTTGCGCTTGGCCTCGTCGAGCTCGGCGCGGGCGGCAAGCACCATCTTGTCGAAGTCCGGGCGCTTGAAACGCGTGTCGTTCCAGTCGGCCGACGACAGGTAGGCGGTCGAGTACATCTGGTCCTGGGTCGAGCGTCCGCCCCAGTAGGAGGCGCAGAAGGGCTGCTTGTTCCAGACCTCGTTCCAGTAACCGTCGCCCGGCTCGCGCTTGATCTCGAGCTTGATGCCGGCCTTTGCAGCGCTCTGCTGGTAGAGCTGCGCGGCGTCGACGGCGCCGGGGAAGGCGACATCGGAGGTCCTGAGCAGGATGGAACCGTCATGGCCTGACTTCTTGTAATGGAACTTGGCCTTGTCGGGATCATACTTGCGCTGCTCGATCTCGGTGAACAGCGGGTAGGAGGCGTTGATCGGGAAGTCGTTGCCGAGCGAGCCGTAGCCGCGCAGCACCTTGTTCAGCATCTCCTCGCGGTCGATCGCCAGCTTCAACGCCATCCTAAGGTCGTTGTTGTCGAACGGCGCCGTGTTGCAATGCATGATGAACACGTAATGGCCGGGACCGGAGTGGTTGCGGATGGTGACGCCCGGCACACGCTTGATCAGGTCGACGATCTTCGGCTCGACGCGGTTGATCATGTTGACCTGGCCGCCCTGCAGGGCCGCCGTGCGCGCCGTCGCGTCATTGATGACGACGACTTCGATCTGGTCGGCATGGCCCATCTTGTCGCCCTGCCAGTAATTGGCGAAGCGCTCACCGACATGGCGCACGCCGGGCTCGTTGACCTTGACCTTGTAGGGGCCGGCGCCGATGCCGGCATCGGGCTTGTCCTTGCCGCCGTTCGGCTGGACGATCAGGTGGTAGTCGCTGAGCAGATAGGGCAGGTCGGCGTTCGGCTCCTTGAGCGTCAGCACCACTTCCTTGCCGCTGGCCTTGATGGTCTCGATGCCCTTCATGTAGCCGAGCGCGCCGGACTTCGACTTCTCGTCCGAGTGACGTTCGAGCGTTGCGGCGACGTCCTCGGCGGTCACCGTCTTGCCGTTGTGGAATTCGATGCCGTCGCGGATCTTCAGCGTCCAGGTCTTCGCATCATCCGAAGCGCCGATCTCCTCGGCGATGCGGTTCTCGAGCTTGCCGTCGGGCGACAGCTCGACGATCATTTCGCCCCAGCACTTGCCGAAGGCGAAAGGCACCTGCGTCATCATCAGCGCCGGATCGAGGCTGTTGGTGGATTCACCACCGACCAGGCCGGCCTTCAGCGTGCCGCCCTTGACTGGGCCGGCGGCGCGGGCAGCGCTCGAAAGCAGCGAATTGGCGAAGGGCGCGGTGACGCCGAGCGCGGCGGCACGGCCAAGGAAGTCGCGGCGGCTGAGCTTGCCGGCGGCAACGCGACGGCTGAGATAGTCGAGTTCGTTGGTCATTGTGGGTTCCTCACTCTGATGGTCCGACCTTATGGTCGTTTCTGCTTATTGGAGGAGATAATGACCGCAACGGAAAGCTGTAAGCAAGACCGAATGCGACATGCCGTGGCGTAAATGGCGCGTCGCATTTGGACCAATGTTGCCAGCGCTCAGACGAGGGCGCGTGGTATCGCCTGTTCGAAGTCCCGTTCGAACACCAGTTTCTCGCCCTCATAGGCCTCGATTCTGGCACTGACGATGAAATTTTGCGCGTCGCAGCGCATGTCGGCAAAAGTTTCGGTCCTCACCGACCATTCATTTCGTGAGAAGGTCTGCGTCCAGTGCGTGCTGCCGGCGGCCGACAGCGGATCGTCCGGGTGGATAGCCCAGGTCTCCCTGGCGATGCTGCCATGGACGAGCCCATGCGCAAGGTCCCGCACCGCGCCGAAATCGTCCGTGATGGAAAGCGTGACGACGCCGGTCTTCTCGTTGCGGTCGATATGCCGTTCGGAATTGGCGGGCCTGATCGTCTCGGTCGCCCAGGGGGCGGCACCTTCCGGTTGGGAAAACGAGACCTCATCGCCTGTCGCCAGCGGGCGACGCGGAAGCTTGAGCGTCGCCGCCGACAGCTCAAGCGTCACCGGCTCCGGCGACGGCCAGATCATCGGCCAGTAGGCAGTGGAGACGGCAATCCGCAGCCGGTGGCCGGCGGGCACCCGGTAGGCGCACTGGTCGAGCACGACGCGCGCCGAAACCGTCTCGCTCGGCACCAGCGCTTCCGGGAATTCATGCGAGTTGCGATGCGTGAGATTGAGCACGCCATAGGAGATCAGCTCCGAGGCGCCGTCGGGATGCACGTCGCAGAGACGTACCGCGATGTTGGCCTGGCGACGGTCCGAGGCAACCCTGATCTCAAGTTCCGGCGCGCCGACGATGTCGATCGCCTCCTCGAGTTCGGGCTGGTCGAAGCACACCGAAAGCGCGTCGTCGGGACGCTGGTCGCCCGGCAGTTCGGGACCGAAGGTGAAAGGAAAATATTCGCCGCCGGCAAACCCGCAGTTTTGCGGTGAAGCGACGATCGCCGGCCTGGCGCCTCCCTGAATGAGTTCGACCGTCTCAAGCTTGATGTTGGACGAGGGCCATTGCTGTTCTGCAATCCAGCGGCCTGGCCGCTCCGGATGCCAGCGCGCAGGCCGCACGCTGTCCATGACATAGGCGCGGTAGTCCGGATCGTCCTCGACGCCGGTCGCCGTGCCCTTCAGCCAGCGGTCCCACCAGCGCAGCGCCTCCTGCAGGAAGCCGATGGCTGGATTGGGACCGGCGTAATGCGGGTATTTGTGGATCCACGGGCCGACAATGCCCTTCACCGGCGACTGGATATCGGCGACGAGATTGGAGATCGTGTTGCGGTAGCCGTCATGCCAGCCGCCGATCGACAGTACCGACGCCTTGACCGCGGAAAAATCCTCGCAGATCGAGCCGCGCTTCCAATAGGTGTCGCGATGCTGGTGGTTGAGCCAGAGCGCCGCAAGGAAAGGCTGGTTCTCCAGCCGGCTGAGCCACAGATCGCGCCAGCGGTTGCCACCGGCGATCAGCGGATCCGGCGGCCGCGACGAATAGGAGAGCATCGTCGAGGCCCAGCCGAAATTTTCCAGGAGCAGGCAGCCGCCCTTATAGTGGATGTCGTCGGCATAGCGGTCGACGGTCGAGCACAGGCTGATCACCGCCTTCAGCGCCGGCGGCTGCTTTGCAGCCACCTGCAGGCAGTTGAAGCCGCCCCAGGAGATGCCCATCATGCCGACATTGCCGTTGCACCAGGGCTGCGCAGCCGCCCAGGCGATGACGTCGCAGGCGTCCTGCAATTCCTGCTCGGAATATTCGTCGTCCATCAGCCCTTCGGAATCGCCGTTGCCGCGCATGTCGACGCGGATCGAGGCATAGCCGTGGCCGGCGAAATAGGGATGAGTCAGCTGATCGCGGAAGATCGTGCCGTCACGCTTGCGGTAGGGCAAATGCTCGAGGATCGCGGGCACCGGATTGTCGGCGGCGTCCTCCGGCATCCAAATGCGCGCCGACAGCCGGCAGCCATCCGGCATGACGATGCCCATGTCGGGAAATTCGACGACCTTGCGGGGGAACTCAGTGACGGTTTTCATGGGCCACATAACGCCCTGCCCGGAGATGACTTTCAATCACTATTAGCGACCTGGCGCAGCGAATTATGCGACCTGTCCCGTTGCCGGGACCGGCCGATCATTCGACTTTCAACTTGCGCTGCCGCATTAATTTATGTATTACGTTTATTCGCCGGCCCGACGCGGACGTACTGGATGATCTCGCCTGAAAATCGTTTGGGATGAGCCGAAGCGCGTGACGAACCTCGATAACCGGGGTCTCGACTTTGCCGATCTCGACATCGTGTTTTTTGCGACTTCGACCGTTCTTCCTGCGAAAGCCGGCCGACTCAAGGCGATCGGCGAATTCAGGCAGACCATTCTCGCAGTGATTTTCAAGCCGGTCGGTTCCGAAGCAATTTCGGTGATCTCGATACGCCGGGCCAGCCGAAAGGAAAGGTCAGCTTATGAGCAATCCTAAATCGCGTCTTCGACCGCTTACCGATGAGGAGGAAGCGGAAATTCAAAGGCAAATCGCTGCCGATCCGGACGACGCCGAGGCTACTGAAGAAGAATTGCAGCAAGCCAAGCCGTTTGCGCAAGCGTTTCCTGAACTCTTCGAAGGCATAAAGCGCGCTCGCGGCAGGCCGGCCGTCGAAAAACCCAAGCAGATTGTGTCCATCCGCCTCGACCAGGACGTTATCCGCAAGTTCAAGGCAACCGGGAAAGGCTGGCAGGCCAGGATAAACGAGGTGCTAAAAAAAGCGAAAGTAAGCTAGCGACGATCCGAGTCAGTTCAGCGGGATGTCGTTCTCGGCCTTGCTCGCCTGGTAGGTGCCTGACAGCTCGTCATAGCGCCCGGCGATCTTGCCGATGCGCGCCTCCAGCCGCTTGCGCTCCGCCTCCGGCAAGGCCCGCACCAGCCGGCGGATGGAAAAGCTCTTCCAGTAAGCGTTCTCGGCATTGTAGCCGCCAGGGTCGAGGGTGAAGACCTCCTTCAGGATTTTGAGGTCGTGCGGGATGGCGAAAGAGTCGCGCGAATCCTCATGGCTGAAGAGGTAGTAGAAATTGTCGAAGCCCGTCCAGGTGATCGCCGACAGGCAGAGCGAGCAGGGCTCGTGCGTGGCGATGAACAGCGCGTCCTTGGTGTCGACGCGCTCGGCTTTCGGCATCTCGTAGAAGCGCTTCAGGCAATGCACCTCGCCATGCCAGAGCGGGTTTTCCATCTCGTTGTTGGTCTCGGCAAGCACCAGCGAGCGGTCGTCTTTCCTGAGGATCGCCGCGCCGAAGAGCTTGTTGCCGTGCGCGACGCCTTCGGCGGTCTTCGGCACGATGTCGTGCTCGATCACATCGAGCAGGCGGTCGATCAGCGAAACATCGGTCATGGGGGGCAATCTTAAGCGCTCAGGGAAGGTGGATCTCGTAAGGGTGCGAGAAATGGCACTCCTCGAGATTGGAGCCGTCGCCGCCGCGGTCGACGATGAGGAAATCCTGCGCCTCGCCGATCGGCGTCAGCACGCCGTGCCAGAGATTGCGGCGGTAGTTGATGCCCTGTCCGGGCGCGGTGATGAAGGCGTACGGCTCGCCGGGGCCGTCCTTGGTGTCATGACAGACGACGACCAGGAACGGGCGCGGCGACAGCGGAATGAAAGCCTGGCTGCCGAGCGGATGGCGCTCCACCATGGTGAGCTTCAGCGGCATCTCGTAGGGCGTGCCCCGCACCATCGAGATCAGCACCTTGGCATTCGGCCCGGTGGCCTCGGCGGTGGCGAGGTCGTGGTAGCGCATCGCCTTGCCGCCATTGATCGGATAGCGGTTGTCGCCGCCCATATCGATGACATCGCCGAAGGGCGCGAAGGCTTCGCGCGTCAGCGGCCGGGCGACGATGCGGGTCACCGCGAGCGACCGCCGAGGGCGCCGCCAAGCTTGGCGTGCCGGTTGACGTCCTTGTAGAGCAGGTAGCGGAAGTTGCCGGGACCGCCGGCATAGCAGGCCTGCGGGCAAAAGGCGCGCAGCCACATGAAATCGCCTGCCTCGACCTCGACCCAGTCCTGGTTGAGGCGGTAGACGGCCTTGCCTTCGAGCACATAGAGCCCGTGCTCCATGACATGGGTCTCGGCAAAGGGAATGACCGCACCGGGTTTCAGCGTCACGATGGTGACATGCATGTCGTGGCGCATGTCGGCGGGGTCGACGAAGCGCGTCGTGGCCCAGCGTCCCTCGGTGCCGGGCATCGGGCTCGGCTCGATCTGCTGCTCATTGGTGAAGAAGGCTTCCGGCGCATCGAGGCCGTCCACCGCTTCATAGGCCTTGCGGACCCAGTGGAAGCGGACGGCATCGCCGCTCTCGTTGCGCACCGTCCAGCCGCTTCCCGGCGGCAGGAAGCCGAAGCCGCCCGGTTGAAGCACATGCTTCTTGCCGGCAAGCGATACGGTGAGTTCGCCCTCGACCACGAACAGCACGCCCTCGGCTTCGGCGTCGAGTTCCGGCCGGTCGCTGCCGCCGCCGGGCAGAACCTCGACGATGTATTGCGAAAAGGTCTCGGCGAAGCCGGAGAGCGGCCTTGCGATGATCCATGCCCTGGTCTTGTCCCAGAACGGCAGCGGGCTGGTGACGATGTCCTGCATCACGCCCTTGGGGATCACCGCATAGGCTTCGGTGAAGACCGCGCGGCCGGTCAGCAGCTCGTGCTGGCCGGGATGGCCGCCTTGGGGCGCGTAATAGGTTCGCTCGGCCATTTTCATCATATCCATGTGTTAAAGCCTATTGTGGAAGCATGTCTCGCAGCCGAAGCAGCGCGATGCGCTCGACCTGTTTGCAGGCGGTTTCGAATTCGACGCCGCGGCCGTTGCCGATGCGTGCCTCGAACTCCGCCAGGATCTGCTCCTTCGTCTTGCCCTTGACGGCGATGATGAAGGGAAAGCCGAAGGTTGTGACGTAGGCGGCGTTGAGCTTCGAGAACAGCTCGCGCTCCTTGTCGGTCAGCGCATCGAGCCCGGCGGAAGCCTGTTCCTTGGCCGATTCCGGCGTCAGCCGCTTAGCCGCCGCCAGCTTGCCGGCAAGGTCGGGATGGGCATTGAGCACGGAAAGCCGCTCAGCCTCGGTCGCCGCGCGGAAGATGCGGCAGAGCGCGTTGTGGAGGCCGCCGGCGCTGTCATGCGCGGGGCCGAGCTCCAACTCATAGGCGCGCTCGGCGATCCAGGGCGAATGCTCGAACACGCCGCCAAAGGCATGCACGAAGGCCTCGAACTCCATTCTGGACGGGCGCAGCGCCGGCGCACGGTAAGGATGCGTTTCGCGCCAGTGCCTGGCGATGTCGATGCGCCGCGTCAGCCACACCTTGTCGTGCGACTTCACATAGTCGACGAAGCGCTTCAGCGCCGCCACGCGGCCCGGACGGCCGACCAGCCGGCAATGCAGGCCGATATTCATCATGCGCGGCCGCCCGGCTCTGCCCTCGGCATAGAGCGTGTCGAAACTGTCCTTAAGGTAGGCGAAGAACTGGTCGCCCGAGTTGAACCCTTGCGGGGTGGCGAAACGCATGTCGTTGGCGTCGAGCGTATAGGGGATGATGAGCTGCGGCTTTTCCAGCCCGTCCCGGTCGAACCAGTAGGGCAACTCGTCGTCATAGGTGTCGGAGACGTAGTCGAAGCCGCCTTCCTCGGCGACGAGCCGCACCGTGTTGACCGAGGTGCGGCCGGTGTACCAGCCGGTCGGCCGCGCGCCGGTCACCTCGTAATGCAGCTTGATCGTCTCTTCGAGGTCGCGCCGCTCGTCCTCCGCGTCATGGTCGCGATAGTCGATCCATTTCAGCCCGTGCGAGGCGATCTCCCAGCCCGCCTCCTGCATGGCCGCGACCTGATCGGGCGAGCGGGCGAGCGCGGTGGCGACGCCGTAGCAGGTCACCGGCACCTCGGCTTCGGTGAACAACCGGTAGAGCCGCCAGAAGCCGGCGCGCGCGCCATACTCGTAAATCGATTCCATGTTCCAGTGGCGCTGGCCGACCCAGGGGGCGGCGCCGACGATCTCGGACAGGAAGGCTTCGGAGGCCTTGTCGCCATGCAGCACGCAGTTTTCGCCGCCTTCCTCGTAGTTGACGACGAACTGCACCGCGACATGCGCGCCACCGGGCCATTTCGGATCCGGTGGGTTGGCCCCGTAACCGCGCATGTCCCGTTCGTAACGCATGGTCGCTCCTGCCCAATTGTTGAGATGAAGATATCGAAAGGAGTGCCGTTGCATTCCCCCGAAAATTTTTGAAAGTGCTTTTTGCCGCACTCCGCTCGACCGGGACTTATGCATCGCCTTTAATTGGCGCACAATTGACCTGAAAACGTTCGACTGTACCGGGAATGGGAGGCGGCAGTGGCAGAAACGTCGAAAGCCGATGGCGGGCGTCTGACGACCCATGTGCTCGATACTGCCACCGGCAGGCCGGCAAAGGGCCTCTCGATCGAGCTTTTCCGCATCGAGCGCCAGGCCCGCACGCATCTGAAGACCGTCACCACCAACGACGACGGCCGCTGCGACGCACCGCTGCTTGCCGGCGCCGATTTCCGCACCGGTGAATATGAGCTTGTCTTCGCCGCCGGTGACTATCTGCGCGGACAGGGTATCAGCCTGCCGCAGCCGGCTTTCCTTGACACCGTGCCGATCCGTTTCGGCATGGCGGAGGAACGGCATTATCATGTGCCGCTCTTGATTTCGCCCTACGGCTACTCGACCTATCGCGGGAGCTGAGACATGGCAGACATCCGCAACGAAATACGCTTCATCCTTAACGGCGCCGACGTCGCGCTCGCCGACATCGCGCCCGACGCGACCCTGCTCGACTGGCTGCGGCTCAACCGCACGCTGCGCGGCACCAAGGAAGGCTGCGCCGAAGGCGACTGCGGCGCCTGCACGGTGCTGGTCGGCAAGCTCGCGGCCGAAGGCCTGGTTTACGAAAGCGTCAACGCCTGCATCCGCTTCATGGGCTCGCTCGACGGGACCCATGTCGTCACCGTCGAGCACCTGGGCGGCGACGGTGAGAAGCTGCATCCGGTGCAGCAGGCGATGGTCGATTTCCACGGCTCGCAATGCGGCTTCTGCACGCCGGGCTTCATCATGTCGCTCTATGCACTCTGGATGAAGACACCCAACCCTTCCGATGCGGCGATCGAAAAGGCGCTGCAGGGCAATCTCTGCCGCTGCACCGGCTATGAGGCGATCATGCGCGCCGCGCGTGCGATTTCGAGCTACGGCAAGGCGGCTAAGGATCCGCTGGCGGTGGAGCGCAAGGACATCACAGCGCGGCTGGAAGCACTGCGCGACGGCGCCAGGGTCGAGGTCGGCTCCGGCAAGCAGCGACTCATCGTGCCGGCTGACGTCGACGATTTCGCCGCCGTGCTCGAGAAGGAGCCTAGCGCAACCATCGTTGCCGGCTCGACCGATGTCGGCCTGTGGGTCACCAAGCATATGCGCGACATTTCGCCGGCGATCTTCATCGGCGGCCTCGACGGCCTGCGCTCAATGTCGGAAACCGACGGGATTATCACCATCGGCGCAGGCGTCACCTACACCGAGGCCTTCGAGGCGCTGTCGAGGCGCATCCCGGCGCTGGGACCGCTGGTCGATCGCATCGGCGGCGAGCAGGTGCGCAACATGGGCACCATCGGCGGCAACATCGCCAACGGCTCGCCGATCGGCGACACGCCGCCGCCGCTGATCGCGCTCGGCGCGCATCTGACACTGCGCAAGGGCGAGGCCCGCCGCACGATCCCGCTCGAAACTTTCTTCATCGCCTATGGCAAACAGGACCGCCAGCCCGGCGAATTCGTCGAGGCGGTCCATGTGCCCGTGCCGGCAAAGGGCACGAACTTTGCCGTCTACAAGGTCACCAAGCGCCGCGACGAGGACATCACCGCGACGCTTGGTGCCTTCTATCTGACCCAGGCCAAGGACGGCACGGTGGCCGATATCCGTATCGCCTATGGCGGCATGGCGCCGACGCCAAAGCGCGCCACGGCGGTCGAAAAGGCGCTGATCGGCAAAGCCTGGAGCGAAGAGACCGTAGAGGCCGCGATGGCCGAATACGCCAGCGACTTCACGCCAATCACCGACATGCGGGCGACCGCCGAATACCGGGCGCTGGCGGCGAAGAACCTGCTTCTGCGCTTCTATGTTGAAACCACCGGCACCAGGGCGCCGTTCCAGGTGTCACGCAACGAGGCGGCCTGATGAACAAGCACGCCACCACTCCCAACCTCAAAGCCGAGAAGATCGTCGGCGGCGTCGCCACCGAACAGCGGCACGATTCCGCGCACAAGCACGTCAGCGGCACCGCCGTCTATATCGACGACATGCCGGAGCCCGCCGGCACGCTGCATGTCGGCCTCGGCCTCGCCAAGGTCGCGCACGGCACATTAAAGAGCGTCGACCTGTCGGCAGTGCGTTCAGCGCCGGGCGTCGTCGATGTGCTGACCTATGCCGACGTGCCCGGCGAGAACGATGTCTCGCCGAGCAACATGCGTGACGATCCGGTGTTCGCCGAAGGCAAGGTGCAGTTTTATGGCCAGCCGATCTTCGCCGTGATCGCCAACACCCGCGAGGAAGCACGCCGCGCGGCGCGCTTGGCCAGGATCGAGTATGACGAGCTTCCGGCCGTGATCGACATCTGGGACCTCGACCCGGTCAAGGACAAGCAGGTCACCACGCCGCTGATCCTGAAGCGCGGCGATGCGGCCGCGGCCATTGCGGCGGCGCCGCGCCGGATCAAGAACCGCATGTGGCTCGGCGGCCAGGACCATTTCTATCTCGAAGGCCAGGTCTCGCTGGCCATTCCCGGCGAGGACGACGAAGTGATCGTCTATTGCTCGACGCAGGGGCCGAGCGAGACGCAGCATCTGGTTGCCCACGCGCTCGGCGTGCCGAGCAACGCCGTGACCGTGGAGGTGCGCCGGATGGGCGGCGGCTTCGGCGGCAAGGAAACGCAGGCCAACCAGAGCGCTGCAATTGCGGCGATTGCCGCCAAGAAGCTGAAGTGCGCGGTCAAGATCAGGCTCGACCGCGACGAGGACATGACCGCCACCGGCAAGCGGCACGATTTCGCCATCGACTACGAGGTCGGCTTCGACGACGAGGGCAACATCCTCGGCGTCGATTTCACCTATGCGCTCCGCTGCGGTTTTTCCGCCGACTTGTCGGGTCCGGTCGGCGACCGCGCGCTGTTCCATTGCGACAACGCCTATTTCTATCCGGCGGTGCATGCGAAGTCGGCGCCGCTCTACACCAACACCGTCTCGAACACCGCCTTTCGCGGCTTTGGCGGCCCGCAGGGCATGGTCGGCGCCGAGCGCGTCATCGACGAAGTGGCCTTCGCGGTCGGCAAGGACCCGCTCGAAATCCGCAAGCTCAATTTCTATGACCCGATGGACGCCATCGGCGAGCGCTGCTTCACGCCCTATCACCAGAAGGTCGAAGACAACATCATCCACCGCATCGTCGCGGAACTGGAGGAGAGCGCCAACTACGTGCGCCGCCGCCGTGAGATCAGCGCGTTCAACAACAATAGCCGCTTCATCAAGCGCGGCCTGGCGCTGACGCCGGTCAAGTTCGGCATCTCCTTCACCAAGACCGAGGCCAACCAGGCCGGCGCGCTGGTGCATGTCTATGCTGACGGCTCGGTGCATATGAACCATGGCGGCACCGAGATGGGCCAGGGCCTGCACCTCAAGGTGGCACAGGTCGTCGCGGAAGAGTTCCAGATCGACCTCGACCGAGTCAAGATCACCGCGACCACCACCGCCAAGGTGCCGAACACCTCGCCGACGGCCGCCTCCTCCGGCGCCGACCTCAACGGCATGGCGGCGCAGAATGCCGCCCGCCAGATCCGCAAGCGGCTGACCGATTTCGCGGCGGAAAAATACCAGGTGCCGCACGACCAGGTCGTGTTCCTGCCCAACCGGGTGCGGGTCGGCAATCAGGAAGTCGCTTTTAACGATCTGGTCAAGCAGGCCTATATCAACCGCATCCAGCTCTCGGCGGCCGGCTTCTACAAGACGCCGAAGATCCACTGGGACCGTGCTAAGGGCCGCGGCCACGCTTTCTACTACTACGCCTATGGCGCGGCCTGCTCGGAAGTCTCGGTCGACACGCTGACCGGCGAATATGTCGTCGAGCGCACCGACATCCTGCATGACGCCGGTCGATCGCTGAACCGGGCGATCGACCTCGGCCAGGTCGAGGGCGGCTTCATCCAGGGCATGGGGTGGCTGACGACGGAAGAGCTCTGGTGGGACAATAGCGGCCGGCTGCGCACGCATGCGCCGTCGACCTACAAGATCCCGCTCGCCTCCGACCGGCCAAAGATCTTCAACGTCAAGCTGACCGACTGGTCGTCGGCCTATGAGCCGACCATCCATCGCTCCAAGGCGGTGGGCGAGCCGCCGCTGCCGCACGGTATGTCGGTGCTGCATGCGCTCTCCGACGCGGTCGCGAGTGTTGCCGACCACAAGATCTGTCCGCGCCTGGACGCCCCGGCGACGCCGGAACGGGTGCTGATGGCCATCGAAAGGCTGAAGCGGGAAGCCGCAAAGCCGGCCTGAACGGGCCAAAACGTGCAATTCGTGGCGCAAAACGCTATGTTTCCTGGGTGGAAACGAGACGATGAACTCGAAGGTGCAAAGCCTGAAGGACTTTCTCCGCCAACCCGGCCGGGTGGCGCTGGTCGAGGTCGCGGCCACAAAAGGCTCGACCCCGCGCGAGGCCGGCGCCTTCATGCTTGTCTCGGCATCAGAGACTCTCGGCACCATCGGCGGTGGCCAGCTCGAATATATGGCGATCGACAAGGCGCGGCAGATGCTGGGCGGAAGGGCTGCATCGCGAGCTGCGGCCAGCGAGGCCCGCATTGACGTGGAGGAGGTTTGCGCCACGCTCGACGTCCCGCTCGGGCCTGAAATCGGCCAGTGCTGCGGTGGGCGCGTCGAGGTGCTGATCCGGCTTGTCGACGCCGCGCTGGCGGCCGAGCTCATCGGCAAGGCTGAGGCCGAAGAGGCGCATCTCCCCCATGTCTATGTCTTTGGCGGTGGTCATGTCGGCCAGGCGCTGGCCGCGTCGCTCGCACTCCTGCCCATCCACGCGGTCGTCGTCGAGACGCGGGCGGAGGCCCTGGAAGGCATGCCGAAGACGGTCGAGTCACGGCTGATGCCGATGCCCGAGGCGGCGGTGCGCGAGGCGCCGGCCGGCTCGGCCTTTGCTATCCTCACGCACGACCATGCGCTCGATTTCTTGATCGTCGCCGAGGCGCTAAAGCGAAACGACACCGCCTATGTCGGCATGATCGGCTCGAAGACCAAGAAGGCGACTTTCAAGAACTGGTTCCTGAAGTCGGCCGAAGGCAGTGAGGCCGAGTTCAACCGCCTTGTCTCGCCGATCGGCGGCAATGCCGTGAAAGACAAGCGTCCGCCGGTGATTGCCGCGCTCGCCGTCGCCGAGATCATGAAGGCGCTGGTGTCGCATGCGGCCCGGGCATCGGCCGCGCCCGAAAAGGCGATGGCCGGCTGAGGCCTGGCGCTAACAGCAAAGCGCGCAGATATGACTGACGCTCACAGCTGCTCGTCGCTTTCTTCGTTTCCCAAACCGGGTTGAACCGTGTTTTCTGCGCGCCTGACAAACCCGAGGCGAGCGAAATGGACGTATTGCGGATAGCGGCATTTTCGGATGGGAATACCGGGGGCAACCCGGCTGGCGTGGTGATTGGCGACGTCCTGCCTGATGCCGCCGAAATGCAGCGTGTCGCTGCCGAGGTCGGCTTTTCGGAAACCGCCTTCGCCGCGCCGGAAGGCGGTGGCTGGCGTGTCCGCTACTTCTCACCTGAATCCGAAGTTCCGTTCTGCGGTCATGCCACGATCGCGCTCGGCGCTGGGCTGGTTCGGCAATTCGGCGACGGGATTTTCCCGCTGGCCCTCAATCAGGCCGGGATTACTGTCGAAGGATTTCGCGACGGCTCCAACATAGTCGCCGCGCTGCAGTCCCCGCCGACGCACAGCAAGCCGGCATCGCCGGGACTTGTCGCCGAAATGCTGGCGCTGTTCGGCTATCAGGCAAGTGACCTCGATCCGGCCATTCCCCCGGCGCTGATCCATGGCGGCTCCGACCATTTCGTGCTGGCGCTGAGTTCACGCGAGGCGCTGGCCGCGATGGCTTACGATTTCAAGGAGGGCCAGGCCTTGATGCGGCGCGAAGGGCTGGTCACGATCCTGCTCGCCCATGCCGAGACGCCGCGTCTCTTCCACACACGCAATCCGTTCGCTTCCGGCGGCGTCTACGAGGATCCGGCGACGGGCGCCTCGACCGCGGCGTTTGCCGGCTATCTGCGCGATCTCGGCTGGCCGCATGGCGGCGCGATCGACATCGTCCAGGGCGAGGACATGGGCATACGTTCGCGGCTCCGTGCCGATATTCCGCCGGCGCCCGGCAGCTCGATCAGGGTATCCGGGACGGCTCGCCTGATGGACTGAATCACCTCAAACCGGCCGCTTGAGGCCGAGATGATCGCGCAGCGTGCGGCCTTCATAGTCCTTGCGGAACAGGCCGCGCCGCTGCAACTCCGGCACAACCAGCGTCGCGAAGGCGTCGAGCTCGCCCGGAAACCAGGACGGCATCACATTGAAGCCGTCGGCAGCTCCGCCTTCGAACCGCTCTTGCAACGCGTCGGCGATCTGCTCCGCCGTGCCGACGACACGCCAATGGCCGCGCGCGCCGGCAAAATAGCGGGCGAGCTCGCGGATCGAGAGACCGTCGCGGCGCGCCTGCTCGATGACCAGCGCCTGGCGGCTTTTCATGCCTTCGCTCTCCGGCAGCTCGGGCAGCGGTCCGTCGATCGGATAGCGCCAGAGGTCGGAGATGCTGAGATAGCTGGAAAGCAGCGCCACGCCGACGTCGTCTGGAATCAGCTCCTGCAGCGCATCGTATTTTGCCTGGGCCTCGGCTTTCGTTGCCGCAACGATCGGCGCCACGCCGGGCATGATCTTCACATCATCCGGCTGGCGGCCATAGGCGGCGAGCCGGCCCTTGAGATCGTCATAAAAGGCCTTGGCCTCCTCAAAAGTCTGCGCTGCTGAGAACACGACATCGGCGGTCCGCGCGGCAAGGTCCTTGCCGTCATCGGAGGCGCCGGCCTGCACCATCACCGGCGCGCCCTGTGGTGAGCGCGGGATGTCGAGCGGGTCGCGCACCGAAAAGCTCTGGCCGTCATGGCCGGCGCCGCTGCGGCGCCACAGGCCGGTGATGACGGAAGCAAATTCGCGGGCTCGTTCGTAGCGGTCGGCATGCGGCCTCAAACCCGTCGAGCCGAAATTCGCCGCCTCGATCGGGCTGGCCGAGGTGACGAGATTCCAGCCGGCCCGGCCACCGCTCAGATTGTCGAGTGAGGCAAACATGCGCGCCAGCCCGTAGGGCTCGTTGTAGCTGGTCGACGCGGTGGAAACGAGGCCGATGCGCTCGGTCTGGGCCGCAAGCGCCGAAAGCAGGCTGATCGGCTCGAAGCCGATCGAGCGCGAGGTCTGGCTGGCGATTTGGACGTTGGCCTCGCGCAGCCCGGCGGCGTCCTCGCAGAAGATCATGTCGAACTTCGCTGCTTCGGCCGTCCGCGCCAGCCTGATGTAGTGGTCGATGTCGATGCCGGCCGTCACATGCGCGTCCGGATGGCGCCATGCGGCGATGTGGTGGCCGGTCGCCCACAGGAACAGGCCGAGCTTCATCTGGCGCGCGCTCATTTTTCGTCTCCAGCGCCAAGCCCGAGATGTCTGCGCAGCGTCGGCCCGTCATAACCCAATCGGGCCAGGCCGCTCCGGCGAAGTTCCGGCAGGACGCGATTGGCGACGTGATCGAACACGGAAAGATCAGCCGGCAAAGCGAAGTTGAAACCGTTGCAGCTTTTGCTGTCGAACCAGCCCTCCAACTCGGCGGCCGTAAACTCGTTCACGCCAACCGTCATCAGCACTTTCATGGTTTCCGGCTCGCGTCCGGCGGCAACCGCGCGGCGCTTGAGATCATCATAGGCGGTCTTGGCGCCTTCCGCCTCGATCAGCACGGCGTCGGCGACTTTGGCGCCGAAATCGAGGTCGGCCTCGGCCAGACCGGACATGACCAATACCGGCGTGTCCTGCGGCGAGCGGGCGACGTTGAGCGGCCCGCGCACGGAGAAGAACTGTCCCTTGTGGTCGAGCAGATGCATCTTTTCCGGATCGTGGAACCGGCCGGCGGCCTTGTCGAACAGCAGAGCGTCCGCATCCCAGCCGCGCCATAGGCCCTGCACGATGCCGATGAATTCCTGTGCGCGTCGGCGAAAGTCATCGTCCGAAAGACCTTCGGGGCGGCTGAAATTCGCCGCCTCGCGCGGGTTCTGCGCCAGCGTCGCGTTCCAGCCGGTTCGTCCGTGGCTGATGATGTCGAGCGAGGCGAAACGGCGCGCCAGATTGTAGGGCTGGTGCGCCAGCGTCGAGGCGCCGGCGACCAGCCCGATCCTTTCGGTCACCGTCGCCAACGCCGCCAGAAGCGTGGTCGCCTCGAAAGGGCTGCTTGATCGCTCGTCCCCTGCATCGGAGATGACGACCATATCGACACCGGCCGCCTCGGCTTTCCGCACCAAGCTGGCGATCTCAGCAAATGCCAGGCTGGCCTGCCCGGGGGCGGAAGCAATGTTAAGCGAAACGGCAAGATGCATTGTGCTGCCCATTGGCTGCCAGCGACGTCGCTACCAACCTAGGCTCGCCATCGCGCAAGGCAACGGGATCGAGTGGGCCACCAGGCTGCCACTTGCCGGCCAGCCGCTACTTACCGGCCCCTACTTGCCGGCCCCTACTTGCCGGCAAGAATGTCCTTGATCAGCCGCTGGCAGCGGTCGGCCATGAAGTCGAGCAGCAGCCGCACCTTCGGGTCCTGCAGCTTCTTGTGCGGATAGACGGCGGCAAGCTGCACCGGTGTCGGCGGCGTCTTCGCCAGGATCACCTTCAGCCGCTGGTCGCGGATGAAGGGTTCCACCTCGAAGCGCGGCTTGTTGATGATGCCGCGTCCCGAAAGCGCCCATCCGGTCAGCACGTCGCCGTCGTCGGTGTCATAAGGTCCGTGCACTTCGAATTTCTGCGGCCCGCCCGGCATTTGCAGCGTCCAGACATATTCTCGCGTGCCGGAATAGCGCAGCATCAGGCAGTCATGCTTTTTGCCGATCAGCTCCTGCGGCTCGACCGGCTCACCGCGCGCTTCCAGATATTTCGGCGCCGCCACCAGCACGCGCTCGCATTCCATGATGCCGCGCATCCGAAGGCTCGAATCCTCGATGATGCCGAGCCGGAATGCGACGTCGATGCCTTCCTTCATGATGTCGACATTGTGGTCGGAGAGTCTCAGCCGCACCTCGATATCAGGGTATTTGTCGTGAAAATCCGGAATGCCCGAGGCGATCAGCCGCCGGCCGAGCCCAAGCGGCGCCGTCACCTTGATCGTGCCGCGCGGCTGGCCGGAGAGCGCGGCAACCGCCGCTTCCGCCTCGGTGATCGCGTCCAGCACCTGCTTGGCGCCGGTGTAGAACACCGTGCCGTGCTCGGTCGGCATCAACTGTCTGGTGGTGCGGTTGAACAGCCGCACGCCGAGATGCTTCTCCAACTCCTTGATGCGATTGGAAGCCACCGCCGGCGAGATGCGCATGTCGCGGCCTGCCGCCGACAGATTGCCGAGCTCCACGACGCGGACGAAGACGGCGATGTTGTCGAGATAGGCCATATGGCTTTCGGGGCTCTCACGCGACGGTGTGCAGTGAGCCTAGTATTTTCCATTTTTTTTTGAAAGTCATCGCGCACCTCGCCTCTTTTCGTTTCGGCGCGAGGCCGTAAAGTCGTGCAATCGGCAGGGACGACGTCAATGATGGATTTCGCGATTTTCTGGGACTGGCTGAGCTTCGCCGTCCGCTGGCTGCATGTCATCACCGGCATCGCCTGGATCGGCTCGTCCTTCTATTTCGTCGCCCTCGATCTCGGGCTGCGGCAGCGTCCGGGCCTGCCTGCCGGCGCCTTCGGCGAGGAGTGGCAGGTGCATGGCGGCGGCTTCTACCACATCCAGAAATATCTGGTGGCGCCGGCCGAAATGCCTGAGCACCTCACCTGGTTCAAATGGGAATCCTACGCCACCTGGCTGTCGGGTTTCGCCATGCTCTGCGTGGTCTATTATGCCGGCGCCGACCTCTTCCTGATCGATCCCAACGTGCTCGACATCTCGGTGCCGGTCGGCATCCTGCTGTCGCTGGCGACCATCGGCGTCGGCTGGATCGTCTATGACCTGCTCTGCCGCTCGCCGCTGGGCAAAAGCGACACCGGCCTGATGCTGGTGCTCTACTGCGTGCTGGTCTTTATCGCCTGGGGATTGACGCATCTCTTCACCGGCCGCGCCGCCTTCCTGCATCTTGGCGCCATCACCGCCACGATCATGTCGGCCAATGTCTTCATGGTCATCATCCCCAACCAGAAGATCGTCGTCGCCGACCTCATCGCCGGCCGCAAGCCGGACCCGAAATACGGCAAGATCGCCAAGCAGCGCTCTCTGCACAACAACTACCTGACCTTGCCGGTCCTGTTCCTGATGCTGTCGAACCACTATCCGCTGGCCTTCGGCACGCAGTTCAACTGGGTCATCGCCTCGCTGGTCTTCATCATCGGCGTGTTGATCCGGCACTATTTCAACACGGTGCATGCGCGCAAGGGCAATCCGACCTGGACCTGGCTCGGCGCCGCCGTGCTGTTCATGATCATCATCTGGCTGTCGACCGTGCCGAAGGTGCTGACCGGCGAGCCGAAGACGTCCGCCGCATCCTCTGCCGCCCAGGTCTATATGGCCTCGGCGCATTTTCCGGCCGTGCGCGACACCGTGCTCGGCCGCTGCTCGATGTGCCATGCCGAGGAGCCGGTCTATGAAGGCATCTATCACGCGCCGAAGGGCGTGATGCTCGACACCGACGCGCGTATTGCCGAGCATGCCCGCGAGATCTATCTGCAGGCCGGCCGGGCGCATGCCATGCCGCCCGCCAACGTCACCCAGATCACCGACCATGAACGGGCCCTCTTGGTGGCCTGGTTCGAAGGCGCCGGAAAGTAAGCATGACATCAAAACTCCTGCGTGGCCGCACGCTCTCTTTCCTGCGCTGGCCCGAAGCGATCGACGACCATTCCGCCTGGCGTTACGAGGAGGATGGCGGGCTGCTGATCGACAATGGCAAGATCATTGCCGCCGGTCCTTATGCCGAGGTCCGGAAGCGCGCGGCCGCCGGCGTCGAGACGATCGATCATCGCCCGCATCTCATCCTGCCGGGTTTCATCGACGCCCATGTGCATGTGCCGCAGATGCAGATCATCGCCTCCTACGGCGCCGAGCTGCTCGACTGGCTGAACAAATACACTTTCCCGGAGGAGTCGAAGTTCCAGGACGCGCAGCATGGCCGCCGCATCGCCAGGCTCTTCCTGGACGAGGTGGTGCGCCAAGGCACGACGACCGTCGTCGCCTATTGCTCAGTGCACAAATCTTCCGCCGAAGCCTTCTTCGCCGAGTCGCACGACCGCAACATGCTCAACATCGCCGGCAAGGTGATGATGGACCGCAATGCGCCCGACGGCGTGCTCGACACGCCGCAGACCGGCTATGACGACACCAAGGCGCTGATTGCCGAATGGCACGGCAAGGGCCGCCAGCTCTATGCCATCACGCCGCGCTTCGCGATCACCTCCTCGCCCGAGCAGATGGAGATGGCCGGCGCGCTCTGCCGCGAGCATCCAGACCTCCACATGCAGACGCATCTGTCGGAAAACCACGCCGAGATCGCCTTCACCCAGGAGCTCTATCCCTGGTCGCGCGACTACACCGATGTCTATGAGCATTATGGCCTGCTCGGCAAAAAGAGCCTGTTCGGCCATTGCATCCATTTGTCGGAGCGCGAGGCGGATGCGCTGTCGCAGTCGAACTCGGTGGCGGTGTTCTGCCCGACCTCCAATCTGTTCCTCGGCTCCGGCCTGTTCGACTACCAGCGCTACCGCCGGCGCGAGAAGCCGCTCAGGATCGCGGCAGCCACCGATGTCGGCGGTGGCACCAATTATTCGATGCTGCGCACCATGGACGAAGGCTACAAGGTCATCGCGCTGAACGGCGAGAAGCTGAACCCCCTCCAGTCCTTCTGGCAATTGACGCGCGGCAACGCCGAGGCGCTGTCTGTCGCCGACAAGGTCGGAACGCTTGATGAAGGCACCGATGCCGACATTGTCGTGCTCGACGCCCATGCCACGCCGGCGATGCGGCTGAGGATGGAAACGGTGGAGACGTTGGCGGAAGAGCTCTTCCTGCTGCAGACGCTGGGCGACGATCGCGCCGTGCGCGAGGTCTACGTGGCGGGCCGGCCGGCGAAGAGCGCGATAATAGCGGCGTGAACCCCCTCACCCTGATTGCCAGCCGAATTGCGAAGGGCAATTCGGGGCAATCCGACCTCTCCCCCAAGGGAGGGGAGGGCGCCAACGCTGGCACCTGTCTCTTCTCCCCTTGGGGAGAAGGTGGCCGCGAAGCGGCCGGATGAGGGGGCGAGCGCGACGAGTGCTTGACCGGGCAGGCTTAGTCGTACAAACGACGGTGGCGATTTTCGGAGAAAGAGATATGGCTGCCGCCGACGACATCGCTCTGATCAAGAAACAGGAAGCCGCGCTGGTCTTTCCGGCCTTCGACGAGGCCGTGGCCTTCGAGATCGGCTCGGCGATCAGGGACCGCGCGCTGAAGGAAAACCTGCCGATCATCGTCGACATCAGGACCTTCGACCGGCCGCTGTTTTATGCCGCGATGCCGGGCTCGAACGCCTCCAATCCCGACTGGGCGCGGCGCAAGATCAATGTCGTGAAGCGCTTTCTCAAAAGCACCTACCGCATGGTGTTGGAGCAGCAGCGGCCGGATCGCGCCTTCAAGGTTGGCGAGGCGCTGGACATTGCCGACTATGTGCTCGCCGGCGGCGGCTTCCCCGTCACCGTGCAAGGCGCCGGCGTGATCGGTGTCATTGCCGTCTCCGGTCTGCCGGAGCGCGAGGACCATGGCGTCGTGGTCGATGCGCTCTGTGCGCATCTCGGCATCGATGCAAGCAAGCTCAGGTTGCCGCCGGAAGAGAAATGACCGATCCAAAAACCTTCCTCACCGCGATCTTCAACGCTGCCGTCGCCGCCGCCGATCCGCAAAAGACGATCCGCAATCATTTGCCGGCAAAGCCGAAGGGCCGCACCGTCGTCATCGGCGCCGGCAAGGGCTCGGCGCAGATGGCCGCGGCCTTCGAGAAGGTCTGGGATGGGCCGATCGACGGGCTGGTCGTCACCCGCTACGGCTATGGCGCCAGATGCGAGCGCATCGAGATCATCGAGGCGGCGCATCCGGTGCCGGACGCCGCCGGCCTCGAGGCCTCGCGCCGGCTGCTGGAGAAGGTGCGGGGCCTGACCTCGGACGACCTGGTGGTTGCGCTGATTTCGGGCGGCGGCTCGGCGCTGCTGCCGTCGCCGGCCGCCGGCCTGACTTTGGCCGACGAGATCGCCGTCAACGAGGCGCTGCTCGCCTCCGGCGCGCCGATCGCGGCGATGAACACCATCCGCAAGCATGTCTCGACAATC
The DNA here is from genome assembly GCF_033977345.1 of Mesorhizobium dulcispinae. Classification (NCBI taxonomy): domain Bacteria; kingdom Pseudomonadati; phylum Pseudomonadota; class Alphaproteobacteria; order Hyphomicrobiales; family Phyllobacteriaceae; genus Mesorhizobium; species Mesorhizobium dulcispinae. The sequence continues at coordinate 9,820 of NZ_JAVIIY010000006.1, read as the reverse complement.
AAGGGCGGGCGGCTGGCCGCCGCCGCTCATCCGGCCCGGGTAGTGTCGCTGGTCGTGTCCGATATCCCCGGCGACAATCCGGCGCTGGTCGCTTCAGGGCCGACCGTTCCGGATACGGGCAGCCGCGAAGACGGGCTGGCGTCGATTGCCGCCTACAACATGAAGCTGCCGGCTTCGGTGATGGCACATATCCAGTCGTCCGCCGCGGACGCGCCGCGTCCCGACGATCCGCGCTTTGCCGGCAATGAAGTGCATCTGATCGCCTCGGCCGGCGTCTCGCTGGAGGCTGCCGCGGCCGAAGCGAAGCGGCAAGGCGTCGAGGCCGTCATCCTGTCGGATTCGATCGAAGGCGAGGCGCGCGAGGTCGGCGGCGTCCATGCCGCGCTCGCGCGCGAGGTGGCAACCCGTGACCGGCCGTTCGCCAAGCCGGTGCTGATTCTGTCCGGCGGCGAAACCACGGTGACTTTGCGGGCCAAGGGGAAAGGCGGTCGCAATTCGGAATTTTTGCTCGCCTTTGCCATCGGCATCGATGGCATCAACGGCATCCACGCTTTAGCAGCCGATACCGACGGCATCGATGGCTCCGAGAACAATGCCGGCGCATTCGCCGACGGCTCTACGGTGGCGCGCATGCGCGCGGCGGGCGTCGACGCCAAGGCGATGCTTGCCGGCAACAATGCCTGGACGGCCTTCAATTCGGTCGGAGATTTGTTTGTGCCGGGGCCCACCGGGACGAATGTGAATGATTTGAGGGCGATCCTCGTTCGGTAGCGCGGTCCCGCAGGTCGTTATCCTAGGGCGAAGCAGGAGCGAAGCTCCGTCGTGAAGATCTTGGGTTCCTTCGCGCTGCTGCGGTAGAGAAGCTTTGAGACGCCGGCGGGACAGCGCCCCCCTCTGTCCTGCCGGACATCTCCCCCACAAGGGGGGAGATTGGCAGCTTCGCGCTCTCGCTTACTCCTGCAGCGCAGGAGATTGGTGCGACATGGGAGATTGGCGAAAGCAGTGGCGACGGCCGATCTCCCCCCAAGTGGGGGAGATGTCCGGCAGGACAGAGGGGGGCGTGAAGGAACGCTACGGATCTTACTTTGCGTTCCGTCCGGATCAAACCCCATCAACTCCTTCACCTTCCGCATATCCTTTAAAAACCGCTCCCTCTCCGCCTCCTTGTCCGCCGGCTCCCGGATGCGCAGGATAAGCGAAGGGTGGATGGTGATGAATACGCGCAGCCCATCGCGCTCGATCACCGCGCCACGCATCTTCAACACCGGCACCGCCCTGCCGAGCAGCGCTTGCGCCGCCGTCGCGCCCAGCGCCACCACGAGGTTCGGCTTGATGAGGTCGAGTTCCTTGTCCAGCCACCAGCGGCAGGCCTGGATCTCGCCGGCATTCGGCTTGGAATGGATGCGCCGCTTGCCGCGCGGCTCGAATTTGAAGTGTTTTACCGCATTGGTCACATAGACCTTGCGGCGGTCGACCTCGGCATCGTCGAGGATGCTGTCGAATATTCTGCCCGCCGGCCCGACAAAGGGCTTGCCGGCCAGATCCTCCTGGTCGCCGGGCTGTTCGCCGACGAAGATCACGTCCGCGGTTTCCGGTCCTTCGCCGAACACTGTCTGCGTTGCGTCATGCCAGAGCGGGCAGCGACGGCAACCTTTTGCCGCTTCGCGCGCCTCGCCGATGGAGGTGGCATCTTCTCCTGCGGCCGGCTCTGCTTCAGGTGCAGGGATGCGCCTGACTGGACGCCTCGCTTCACGCCGCAAGGCCGTTGTTGACGGTGTTGTTGCCATCGTTCTGTCTCGTCCGCTTTCAAACTTGAAATGGGCGAGCCTGGTGATGGTTCCCGATCCTCACACCTCGTGCAGGTAGAGGTGGTAGTCCAGCTCGCTGACGGTGCGCGCGACGCGCAGATATTCCGCCTGCTTGATCGCCACGAAAGTCCGATGCAGGTCGGGGCCGAGCGCCGATTTGAGGAAAGCGGAGGCTTTTGCCGCCTCGATCGCGGCGCGCCAGTCGGCCGGCATGGTCGAGGCTGCCGTAGCCTGCTCATAGCCGTTGCCGGTCGTTTCCGGGCCGGGGTCCAGCCCCTCATCGAGGCCCTTGACGATGCCGGCGAGCACCGTCGCCGCCACCAGATAAGGGTTGGCGTCGACGCCCGACGGGCGATGCTCGATGCGGCGGTTCCTGGCATCGCCCGCCGGCACGCGCAACGCCACCGAACGGTTGTTGACGCCCCAGGTCGGCGCCACCGGGGCGTAAGATTGCGAGACGAAGCGTCGCCATGAATTGGCGTGCGGCGCGAACACCAGCATCGATTCCGCCATGGTGTGGATCAGGCCGCCGAGCGCGTTGAGCAGCTTTGGCGACCATTTTTCGCCGGCCGCCTCGGTGAATACGTTCCGGCCGGCATCGTCCTGCAGCGAAACGTGGAAATGCATGCCGGAGCCGGCATAGGTTTCGATCGGCTTGGCCATGAAGCAAGCGGTGACGCCATGCCGGCGCGCCTGTGCCCTGACCAGCCGCTTCAGCATGACCAGGTCGTCCGCCGCCCGCATCACATCCTTGCGGTATTTGAGCGTCAGCTCGTACTGGCCGGGCGCATATTCGGAAATGACCGTCTCGGCCGGAATGCCTTGCGCCTTGGCGGCGGCGTAGATGTCGGAAAACAGCGGCTCCATGCCGTGCAGATGGTCGACCGAGTAAACCTCGGTCTTGGCCGAACGGCGGCCGTCGAGCACCGCGCGGGCCGCCTGCACCTTGCCGTCGGCGTCGCGCTCATTGGACAGCAGAAAAAATTCCAGCTCGAAGGCGCCCGCCGGATGCAAGCCTCTGGCCGCCAGCAGCTCCACCTGCCTCGCCAGCACCAGCCGAGGATCGGACGACATCGGCTGGCCGTCGAGGTGATACATCGCCATCAGCACCTGGCCGCGCGGCGGCTTGGTGCCGTATAGCGGCACCAGCGTGCCAGGGACCGGCCATGCCCTGAGGTCGCCGTCGCCTGTGTCCCAGATCAGCCCGGTGTCGTGGACATCCTCGCCGGTGATGTCGAGGCCGAGGATCGAGATCGGCATATGCCTTCCGCCCTCGAAGATGCTCATCAGCTCGTGCCGGCGCACGATCTTGCCGCGGCCGATGCCGTTGGCGTCGGTGAGCACGATGTCGAACGCCTCGATCTCGGGATGCGCATCGAGAAAGGCTTTCGCCTCGGCGGGCGTCGAGCCTGAAGGGGAGGTCGCAACTGTGCTCGGATTGTCCATGGCCGCCAATCTTCCTACTGCTTGTCTCACGCCGTTAGCCTGGCCCCAACCGCGCTGAAAGCGGTGATCAGCCGGCTCACCTGGGCCGCGGTCGTCGCCGGCGAGATCAGCATCATATTGTGGAACGGCGCGATCAGCACGCCGCGATTGACCAGCGCGACATGGATGGCGGCTTCCAGCTCCGGCGCATGCGCTTTTTCCGCCTCGCCGCCATTCCTGAGCGGTTCGGGCGCACAGATAAACTCGACGCGGGCGCCGACCCGCGCGACATGCCACGGCAGCTTGTATCGGTCGATGACGGCGGAGAGCCCCGCGTCGAGGCGGCGCGCCAGCCGGTCCATATGGGCATAGGCCTCCTCGGTCATCACTTCTTCCAGCGTCGCGCGCATCGCCGCGAATTGCAGCGGATTGGCCGACAGCGTCGTGCCCATGCCGGAATAGCCGGGCTCCTTCGTCCGGTTATAGGCGCCGTAGCGGGCGGCGACCTCCTCGCTCATGCCCCAGATGCTCGCCGGCACGCCGCCGGCCACCGGCTTGCCGAGCACGAAGAGATCGGGTTCCAGCCCATACTTGCGCGTATAACCGCCGGGGCCGGTAGAGATGGTGTGCGTCTCGTCGATCAAAAGCAGCGTGCCGGCAGCGCGGGTGAGGCGCCGCAGCGCGTCGTGGAAGCCGGGCTCCGGCAGCACCATGCAGGAATTGGTCAGCACCGGTTCGGTGATGACGCAGGCGACGTCGCGCTCTCCGAGTGCTGCTTCCAATGCCGCGATATCGTTGAATTCGACGATCCTGGTTGCCCGTGTCAGGTCGCGGAACTCGCCGGCCAGCCCCGGCCGGTTGACCGGCTTGCCGTCGATCAGCCGCACCATCGTCTCGTCGACCGAGCCGTGATAGCAGCCGTTGAAGACCAGGATTTTTTCGCGCCCCGTCACCGCGCGGGCGACCCGCAGCGCGAAGCGGTTGGCGTCGGTGGCGGTGGTGGCGATCTGCCAGTAGGGCAGGCCGAAGCGCTGCTGGAGGAGCGGGCCGATGGCAAGGGCGTCCTCGCTGGGCAGCATGTAGGTCAGGCCGCGTGCCGCTTGCCGGCGGATGGCGCGGGCGACCGGAGCCGGCGAATGGCCGAGCATCGAGCCGGTGTCGCCGAGGCAGAAATCGTCGAGCCTGTTGCCGTCGATATCGGTGATGGTTGCGCCCTTGGCGCCGTCGACCAGGATCGGGAACGGGGTCGGCCAGTCGGTCATCCAGTGCATGGGCACGCCGCCGAGGAAGCCCGCCATGCCGTTGCCGACCTTCGCCTCGGATTTCGGCCGCGCCTTGCGGAAGGTCCTCGCTTCGGTCTCACGCAATTCAGCGATGCGGGCGACATCGATGCCGCCGATGGACCTGGTTGTACTATCCGATGCCTGCATGAAAACCCCTCTGTTGGCGCGGCACTCTGCCAACCAGTTTGCAAAACCGCAATTGGCCGGGGCGGGGGCGGGTGTTGGGTCAGGCAGTAGGCAGTAGGGCTTTTCCCCACTGCCTAACGCCTACTGCCTACTGCCTTACGCAGTGATATCGATCACGCCGCAATCGCCGGCAGCACTTCCGAAGACGATGCGGCGCTCTTCCTTGTCCCACATCATCGAGGTGATCGCGCCCTTGCCGGGGCGGCGCAGCAGCACTTCCTTGGCGTCGGCGAAACGCGCCGCGATCACCATGCCGTCCTCGTAGCCGATCGCCGTGACCTCCTGGCTCGGATGGCAGGCAACGCAAGTCACCATCGTGTTGCCGCGCGTGCCGAGCTCCAGCGGCGCCTTGCCCATCGGGCCGTCCTTGCTGGCGAACGGCCACACGATCGCCGCCGGCGCGCCGGAACTCGCCAGCCATTTCCCTTTGACGCTCCAGGACAGGCTTTTGACCTTGCCGGGATAGCCGCTCATGCGCATGTGCTTGCCGTCGGCAAGCTTCCAGCCATGCAGCGCGTTCTCCTGCATGGTGGTGATGACGAAGGCGCCGTCCGGCGAGAAGGTTATGCCGGTATGCGCGCCGGCCCATTCGAGCTCTACAGGTTTGCCTTCCGCGGTGGGGAAATGCAGCGTCGCGCCGTTGTAGCGGGCGACGCCGAAGCGCATGCCCTTCGGCGAGAAGGCGAGCCCTTCGACTGAGCGCGGATGGGCGAATTCCTTGGTCCTGCCGTCGGCAAAGCGAACGAAGGCGATCTTGCCGGAGGCATAGGCGATCGCGCCCTGCGGCCCAGCGGCGACGCTGGTGATCCATTTTTTGCCGGCGCTGGCCAGTTCCGTCAGTTCGCCGCCTGGCTTGACCGCAAACACCTTGCCGTCCTCGCCGCCGGTGATCAGCCGGTCGTTGGCCGCGTCGTGGAACGCGGCGAGCAGGCCGTCATTGGCCTGCACCGTCTTCTGCCCATTATCCAGCCGATGGATCGCGCCATCGGCCAAAGCGAAATGCGGCACGTCGTTGAGGAAGACGGCGGCGACGCAATGGCCTTCGAGATCAAGCGGGGCGACTGTGGGCATACAGGTTATCCATTCGATATCACTAAGCCGGCGCGGCTAGGTGTGGCTCCCCCTTCTCCCCTTGGGGGAGAAGGTGGATTGGCGCGCAGCGCCAAGACGGATGAGGGGTGTTGGCCGGAGTGCCGTCATCGCCAAGCTGGAACACCCCTCATCCGACCGAGCTTCGCTCGGCCACCTTCTCCCACAAGGGGAGAAGGAAAGAAGGGGCAGCGCTAGCGCCTGAAAGTCCGGAAATCAAGCCGCCTGGCAGGCTTCGAAGCTCTTCCTGAGCCGCTCTTCGTCAAGCTCGCGGCCGATGAAGACCAGCCGGCTCTCGCGCTTCTCGCCGTCCTTCCAGGCGCGCTGGTGGTCGCCTTCGAGGATCATGTGCACGCCCTGCAGCACATAGCGGTCGTCGTCGCCCTTCAGCGCGATGATGCCTTTCAGCCGCAGGATGTTCGGTCCTTCCATCTGGGTCACTTTCTCGATCCACGGGAAGAACTTCTTCGGGTCCATCTCGCCGCCACGCAGCGATACCGACTTCACCGTCACGTCGTGGATATCGGAAGCATGGTCGTGATGATGGTGATCGTGCCCGTCATGGTCATGATCATGGTGGTCATGATCATGATCGTGATCGTGGTCGTGCGCCTCGAGGAAATGGGGGTCGTTCTCCAGCGCGCGGGAGAGGTCGAAGGCGCCGCGGTCGAGCACCTCGCCCAGCGCCACGCCGGCGCGCTCCGTGCGATGGATCCTGGCCGCCGGGTTGATGGCGCGGATCGTCGCCTCGACTTTTTCGAGCTCTTCGGACGTGACGAGATCGGTCTTGTTCAGCACCACCACGTCGGCGAATGCGATCTGGTCCTCGGCCTCCTTGGAATCCTTCAGGCGGAGCGGCAGGTGCTTGGCGTCGACCAGCGCCACCACAGCGTCCAGCTTGGTCTTGGCGCGCACGTCGTCGTCCATGAAGAAGGTCTGCGCCACCGGCACCGGGTCGGCGAGGCCTGTGGTTTCCACCACGATGGCGTCGAAGCGGCCGGGCCGCCGCATCAGGCCCTCGACGACGCGGATAAGATCGCCGCGCACCGTGCAACACACGCAGCCATTGTTCATCTCGTAGATTTCCTCGTCGGATTCCACGATCAGGTCGTTATCGATGCCGATCTCGCCGAACTCGTTGACGATAACGGCGTAACGCCGGCCGTGGTTCTCCGACAGGATGCGGTTGAGCAGCGTCGTCTTGCCCGCGCCGAGATAGCCGGTAAGGACGGTTACGGGGATCTGCGTCTGTGCATCGCTCATGGCTTGCCTCGAAAATCTGTGCCCTAAAGGATTTTGTCGGCCTCATATAGGGGGTGAGTCGCGCTTTTGCACGCGCCAAACCAATGGGCCAGCCGGTCACCCGATCGGATCCGGCGCCGTGGATGGAATGGCGGTGATCAACTTGGCCAAATGGGGCAGCCGCATGGGCGTCGCCTCAGCCTTGCGGCCATTCCGCTGTGAATCTCGCCGGGCCAAAAGTCGTTTGTCATCTAACTGAAATAAACATCTGGCATCACCTGCGCGGGCACCGCAATGCTTGCCGGCAAAGCGTTTTGCAAGCCGGTCTCTTGAAATCGTCATTTGCCAGCCGTCGGACAGCCTCTATGCTGCCCGCGCCGGTTCGGCCGAAGAGGGAATGACCATGGCCAAGGCGGACAAGACAGCGACAATGAGCCGGCTGCATTCGGCCGCGCGGCTGGCGCGAACAGCGCTCGCGGCGCGGCTTCTGGCGCACGGCTTCTATGCCGGCCAGGACCAGATCATGCTGGCGCTCGACCGTGAGGATGGCCAGACCCCGGGCAATCTCGCCGGCAAGCTCGGTGTGCGCCCGCCGACCATCACCAAGACCATCAACAGGCTTCAGGCGCAGGGTTTCCTCGAAAAGCGCGCCTCCAACGCCGATGCCCGCCAGGCCCACATCTTCCTCACCGACACCGGCCGCGAGACCATCCGCGCCATCGAGAAGTCGGTCAAGAAGACCGAGAAGCAGGCGCTGAAAGGCCTCGATAAGAAGGACCAGAAGGCCCTCTTCAAGCTGCTGGCCCGCGTAGAGGCCAACCTGTCGAACGAGGAGCTGGTCCTCATAGACGACGACGCCGAGCTGGATGATTAAAGGGCGACGCGCAGCGTCGTCCCGTGCGCGACGCGTAAGCGCGACGCGCAGCGTCGTCGCTCAACCGCGAGACGTTGGCGACACAAGCGCGACGCGCAGTGTCGTCGCTCCACGTACCGCATCAGCATTGTTCCGTAAGCGCGATGCGCAGCATCGTCGCTTCACGCACCACCCAAGCATCGGCGGCTTAACGGAAAGGGCGACGACGCTGCGCGTCGCGCCTCAACGCTATCACCGGACGTCTCGCGGTTGAGTGACGACGCTGTGCGTCGCGCTTACGCCGCGCACCAGCGTCGCCCAGCGTCCGGGCGTCAGGCCGAACGCCTTCTTGAAATGCCGGTTGAAATGGCTCTGGTCGCTGAAGCCGGCAGCAACGGCTGTTTCGGCTAAAGGCTCTCCGGCTTCGATCATGCGCCGGGCCCGCTGCAGCCGGCGCATCACAAGGAAGCGATGCGGGCTGGTCGAATAGGTCGCGCGGAAATGGCGTGACAGCGCGTAGCGGTCGAGCCCGGTGATCGCCTCCAGCTCGTCGGAGCGCACGGGCCGTTCGGCGTTTTCTTCGAGATAGTCACGGGCGAGCGCTGCAGCCCGCCACGCGACCTTTCCCGTCGGCTTTGCCGGCTGTCCGGCATGGCGTTTCAATTGCCGCGCCAGCTGCGCAATGAAATCGGCGACGAACAAATCGTCGAGCTCCTCGTCTAAGGGCGCCAGGGCTGAGAGCAGCGTGCCGCGCAAGGCCGGATCGCTCACCACGGCATCCCGCACGAAGGGAAGCGGCGCACCGTTCAGGCAGTCGAGCAACAGCGACGGCTCCAGATAAAGGATCCGGTAGCGCAAGCCGTCCGCGGTGCCGGCGCCGCCGTCATGCAGCTCGTCGGGGTGCAGCACGATGACCTGGCCCGGCAGGCTGTGCTGCACGGCACCCCGATAGTGGAAGCGCTGCACGCCGTCGAGCGTCACCCCGATGGCATAGGTGTCGTGGCGGTGCAGGTCGAAGGCATTGCCGTGGAAGCGCGCCTCGATGCGCTCGAGGCCGGCGCCGCCAGGAGCCGAAACGATGCGGTCGTCCTGCGCGCACGAACGTTCAAGACCTTCCAGCGCCTCATTGCCTAGACCGTGCGCCATCGCCTCATCCACGCCCGTTGCGGGGCCACCTCTCGGAGAAACATTTTGGTGTTCGACACGAAATTTGCAATCGTGCTGAAGGAAGAGCTCGCGGTCTGGCAGAAGCTCAACGTCACCGCATTCCTGACCAGCGGCATCGTCGCGCAATTCCCTCAGATCATCGGCGAGCCTTATCGCGATCGCGCCGGCAATCTCTTCAATCCGCTGTCGATCCAGCCCGTCATCGTGCTGTCGGCGGACGGCCCGACGCTTGCCGCGATCCATCGCCGGGCCCTGGAGCGCGGCGTCACGACATCCGCCTATGTCGAGGAAATGTTCGCGACCGGCCATGACGTGGCAAACCGCGCCGTCTTCGCCGAATTCGCGCCGGACGATGCCAAGGTGGTCGGCGTCGCGCTGCGCGCCGAAAAGAAGCTGGTCGACAAGATCACCAAGGGCGCCCGTATGCACGCGTGATTCTCTGGAAATGCCAGCTCCTGCCGGCGGATTGACCATTCGCCCGAACGGACATCGCCAACGTTCGAGATTGGCTGTAGCTCCCGAGCTTCGTCATCCTTGGGCGCAGCGACGCGAAGCGGAGCGAAGACCCAAGGATCCATGCCGTGACCTTAGCCGAGGATGCAACGGGGTCAGAATTCTGCACCGCTGCGAAGCTTCGAAGTCGCGGCATGGATCCTGGGGTCTGCGCGCGTCGCTTCGCTCCTTGCTCCGCCCCAGGATTGTTTGAGAAGGATCGGGTAGTTTGGCGGCCGGGACTGCAGGCCCATCACAGCCAGCAGTCCCGGCGG